>DATJGE010000085.1:0-6174 GCA_035495295.1 Nitrospira sp.
CCTGTTCAGTAAGAATGTTCCCGGTGGCCATACTGGAGGGGCCACACCCGTTCCCATCCCGAACACGGAAGTTAAGCCCTCCAAGGCCGATGCTACTGCTGCCGTGAGGCAGTGGGAAAGTAGGACGCTGCCGGGTTACAAAAGAGAGCCCGATGATCGAAAGGTCATCGGGCTCTTGCTTTTTTGTAACCTAAGGCGGCGACGACTACTTTCCCACCAAGAAACTCCAAGGATAGGAAGAACAATGAGCGGGTCCTGTCGCGGCGAACAGCCCCACCGTCCTCGCACCCCGCCCCGTGTAGGGAGAGCAGGGGCGGCCCGTTAGCCTCTTGTGCTCGCGGAAGGCGGCACACCAGACCAGATCATATTTTCAATTAGGCGGTGCTCCTTCACGCGCGCACGTTTGAGGCTAAACGAGCTACCCCTGAAGAGAGCAATTGCGAGATGTCGGAACGCTGCGGGCGCTTGGTGAAGGCCGCGTCTCGGCGCGGCAGGGTGGGCGGGTGAGAAAGACGCCCCGTTCGCCACGCCACCCGCAAACAAACCGGCTAACCCGTTAGCTAATGCGAACGGTGGAGTGCTGCAGTCGCTTGTAGACCGCAGCGCTCTGATGGCGGCTTCGCATCTGATCACATTTAGGAGACACTCGGCTCGCGAGCAAAACAAAGGGGTCGGGAGTCTTTTCTCCTTGAAAGTCCGCCTCGGTGAAGGAGAAACCGGACATTCTGCTTTTTGAGGTCAAGATGGCAGCGATGGCGTGAAGCAAAATACAATGTCCACCTTAACGGATACAGAAACACGCGCGTGACTTCGGTCAGTAGCTTCAGTTCTCGGATGATCTAGGGCGACGATTCAAGAAATTGATGGTGGGACTTTGTGGGCAGGAGAGAACACACTCATCCACTCAACCATGTCGTCATCGGCGGGTACGTCGATAACATTCACCAATCAAGGTCTGGCGTGACGGTGGATGCCGCCTTTCTTATGGCCCGGCAGCTGGATCATGTACTGACCACGATTATCGCAGGTCACAATCAGCTCGCCATTTCGGCTTAAGCGATCAATCTCAATAAACACCTGATTCCAGGTGAGTTCCGGGAGATCGATCGCCAGGCTATCCAAATCACACCGGTGCGCTTGTTTGACCGCTCGCAGAATGCGATCGGTGACAGGTTGTGACTGCGCCATAGCTCCTCCACTTCTCGTTCGGACGCTCACTGCGAATATTGAAGTGTGCCTCTGAAGAATCTGGCGTAGAAGCGAAAGGGCTGCGGCGAGATTGATACGCAGGTGACGGGCTGAAACCAAGAAGTAGCAGCCACACTCACTAGAACGTCAGGTCGCAAAATTACGCTTTAACAATCGCTCTGTCAACTGGCTCTCAGGCAGCCATGCTTAACGGTTTGCAAACAGTTACTTCCACGGCGTCGTGGATACTGATCCGCCATCAGCGGATGCCCAATTGTATCCTGATTCATCGCGGCTTCCGCGGCGCCGCAATGCGCGAATCCGCCGAAGGCCAGCCGTCGAAGGGAGAGCCGGGTGTCGATGTCGTAAAACGATGGAAGAGTCCCTGCTTGTTGAGTCTGTAAGGCGGCCGGCGTAGACGGTCGTTGACGTCCTACTTCTTAAAGAGATCGTTCAAGGCGCGGCGCGGATCGTCAGGGCGCCCTGATGCCGCCGACGTTTCCCGCTCAACGGTGGCGCGCAAAGAAAAGAATGTGCAGTCATTGCGAGCGCGCTTGTCGGGGATGCGTTCTGCAATCGGCTGGCTGCACTCGAACCGCTGGCCTGGAGCAAAGTGGGTGCACTGCTGGCAGGCATGGAGCTCTGCTCGGCACTTGGGACACTGGCCAAACCCATCAGTCAATGAGGGGAGAAGCGTGCCGCAGTCGGCGCATCGGAACACCGTTCGACTTGGAAGCATGCCGGCCTGGCGCGCTCCCGACGATCCCCCGAGCTTTCCTCCACCCTCCTTTTCGGATTCGCGGTAGCCGCGCTGACCATACTTTCTGTCCGTCATGCCGCTTGCCCTCACGTGTGGTTTCAGTCTACTCCAAAGCGGCCATGTGTTTCATTTAAAATGCCGAGATGTATTGGCCTCGCGATCGATTGATTTCTGCTCCTGTCAGTGCGCTGTATGAAAACAGCAAGCTGCTGGGTCGGGATGGCCTTGCCCGTGGCCGCCGTTATCTTAACGGCTTTCTCCCAAACCGATCTCGACTAGGTACTGGGCCGCTACCTCCTCGACGCGGCCATGGCGGTCCAGGACCTTCGCATTGAGGCGACGCATGAGGTCATTGGAGAATCGTCCGCTCAGCTCTTGCAACGCCGACTTCACGCGAGGCTCGCGTGTCAACGTCTCATCACGGGCCACGAAGGCTGCATCGTACGGCGGGAAGGATTTCCGATCGTCCTCGAGCATGGTGACATCGAGCGACATCAGCAAGCCGTCGGTGGAATTGCCTGCGATCATTGTGACGTCGCGTTGTCCGAGCGCGCGATAGAGCAGTCCCAAATCCATCACCTTGGGCGTTCCGCGTAACGGCAGGGCATATGTTCGCAGCAGGCTCGGCAACGCGTCGGGACGTTGTTGAAATTCGTAGCCTACGCCCAGCACCCATCCTTCTGAGTGGCGCTCTGCCGCGCTGAGCGTGTCCACATGCAGACGCTCCGCATCGGCCTTCAGGATGACCATCGCAAACGTGTTGGTGAAGCCGAGGGGCTCCAGCCATGAGAGATGGAACCTGGCTTCATATTCCTTACGCACCTGATGTAATAGTTCTCCCGCGTCGTGGGAGGGCGTCATCTTCAAAACAGCCGTGGCACCGGTCCCGAGATACTCGGGATACAGATCAATATCGCCATTGGTGATGGCCTTGTGCACGAGCAGGGTGCCGCCCAGATTCAGTTTGCGCGCGATGCGGGTGCCCAAGCGGTGCTCCAAATGCTGCGCCGCGATTTCACCCAGCAGGACCTGTTCAAGGAAGTTTTTGGAGCCCACGGTGATCGGCCGCTCATCCCGTGGACATCCCGCCAGGACGACCGCCAGACTCAGTGCCGCGACCAGCGCTGTTCGACCCATTCAAGCCCTCGATCTGCGGCAATGGCCATCAGGGCGGCGGGAATCGCTCCAGCCAAGAGCAGTACGCCGTCGACGGCCGCGAGCCCGCGAAAGATCAAAACGCCGAGTCCGCCGGCGCCGATGGCGGCCGCGATCGTGGCCGTGCCGATTGTGGTGACCGCCGCGATCCGGACACCGGCGAGGATGGTCGGGGCGGCCAGCGGCAATTCCACCTGCCGGAGGCGTTCGGCCGCCGTCATGCCCAGCGCAGTGGCAGACTCCCGCACCAGGGGATCCACGGTCAGGATGCCGGTCACGGTGTTCCGCAGCATCGGGAGGAGCGCGTAGAGCACCAGCGCGATGATCGCGGTGTGCGGACCGATCCCTCCCAACAGCGGCAGCGGAATGAGAAATCCGAACAGCGCGAGGCTCGGAATCGTCTGTACGACGTTGACCGCTTCGAGCGTCAAGGGCCTCCAGGCCGGATGCCATGTGAGGAGGATGCCGAGCGGAATCGCGATGATGGCCGCGAAGAGCATGGCCACGCCGACCAAGACGACGTGCTGAGTCGTCAGTGTCAGCAATTCATGGAGCAGACTGCCGATCATCGCCTACTTCCATCGCATGGAGACACTCGAGGAACATTCGGGCTTCGGCGGTCGACGCGTTCAGGAACTCGCGAGGCGTTCCGATGAATTCGAGCGATCCGTGGGCCATCACCGCGATCCGTGTCGCCAGAAAGAGTGCTTCATGCACATCGTGCGTCACAAAAATCGCGGCCTTGCCCATCTCGCGCCGCAAGGCGATGAATTGCCGCTGCAGCTCCAGCCGCGTCAGCGGATCAAGCCCTCCAAACGGCTCATCGAACAATAGGAGGGGCGGATTGGCTGCCAGCGCTCGTGCGACTCCGACTCGCTGGCGCTGCCCGCCGGACAACTCGCGGGGATAGCGCGATCCGAATTCCTCGGCTGGTAAGCCGATCTTTTTCAGCAAGTCCATGACGCGGGTCTCGACGGCCGCCGGCGGCCATCCGAGCAGCCTCGGGACGAGCGCCACATTCTCCGCGACGGTGTAATGGGGGAAGAGGCCGCCCTCCTGAATGACGTAGCCGATCCGGCGCCTTAACTGAATAGGGTCCCACGCCGTCGTGGGACGGTCGTCGACGAGCACTTCGCCGGCCGTCGGAAGGATCATGGCGTTGGCGGCCTTCAGAGCCGTGGTTTTGCCTGATCCGCTCCGACCCAAAAGCACCAGCGTCTCGCCCGCCTCAACGTCCAGGCTGAAACCGCTGAGAATGCTGCGCCGGCCGAGGCTGTAGGACACCCCATGATAGGAGACGACAGGCATCCGCCACCTACGAGGCCATCCAGAGGCTCTCGGCAAACGGCCATTCAGAGTCTACCCATTGCGCCGCACAGTGAAACCCGTTTCGCCACGCCATTGCCCGCAGCTCATCCACATCGAATTTGTGGCAAGCCTCGGTCCAAATCGTCTCACCCGCCTGAAACTCGGAGGTAAGTCCGGCTTTCTCGATGCAGACCTGCTGGCGCCGACTCGCGCGCAGATGCATTTCAATCCGCCGGCGGGTCCGGTCGTAGCGGACGTGGTGCTGAAAGTGCGCCAGTGCGAAATCGCCGCGGAGTTCGCGGTTGATGCGGACGAGAATATTCCGGTTGAACGCCGCCGTGACGCCGAGCGGATCGTCATAGGCGAGCAGCAGGTCGGCTTCCGATTTTTCCAAATCGGTTCCCAGCAGCAATGCGTCGCCGGGCTGTAAGGTGCGGCGAATCTCCGTGAGAAAGACTTCGGCGGCAGAGCGCTCGAAGTTTCCCAGCGTGCTGCCCAAAAATAGGACGAGCAGCGCGTGGTCCGCCGGCCGGTGTCCCGCTACTTCGCGCAGGCCTTCGAGGTACGGCCGCTCAAGTCCCACCAGACTCAGCCCGCCGAGGCCGATCATTTCCTTCCGGCAGTTGTTCAGTGCGGAGGCGGAAATGTCGATCGGTACATAGACCAGCGGCGCCGCTCGACGGGTCAGGGCTTGCAGGAGCGGCCTCGTCTTTCGCCCGCTGCCGCTGCCTAGTTCGACGACGATCAGTTGGTCGGGCAACGCCTGTGCAATGCTTTCCGCGTGACGGGAGAGAATACGTTCGTCCGCCCGGCTCAACCCATATTCGGGAAGGACCGTGATGACGTCGTAGAGGGCGCTCCCGATCTCATCATACAGATAGCGAGACGGCAGCTCGCGCTGCGCCCGGGTCAAGCCGTCCCGGACTGCGGTAGCGAAGGCCTCCCGAGACTCGGTCGGCACAGCCGCGTCATGGCTCAACGCATCGAAAAGTCGCGTAGACATACGGGTAGTTACTTCGAAACCAATTGCGAAACGAGCGGCGGAGAAACCGCGCCGCCGTCACCGGTGAGCCGCCTTTAAGGACGAAGTGATCGCCGTCGAAGAAGGGCGCCGAGTAGCCGGGATAAGAGGGATGCGCGCGGAAGCCGGGAAACGGAGCGAAGGTCGTCGACGTCCACTCCCAGCCGTTGCCGACCAATTGCGCCACCCCAAATGCGCTGTCTCCGAGCGGCGTGAACGCGACCCCGACCGGGTCCCGCCGGCGGCCGTTGAAGTTTCCATGCGACGGCGTCGGCGGGTCGTCTCCCCAAGGATATGACCGCTCGTCCCCCGTAGGCGTGCCATAGGCCGCCCGATGAAATTGTGCTTCCGTCGGCAGGGTGCGCCCTGCCCAGCGGGCATAGGCTGTGGCCTCCTGTTGAGTCACGTAGACGGGCCATTCAAGCGGCAACGGGATGTCGCCGGTCAACGTTCGCCAGTACCAGGCTCTCCCCCGGCGCCGCCAAAAATGGGGAGGGCGTGCCCCGGCCTCGACGAACGGCAGATACCGCGCGTTCGTGACTTTATAGCGGTGGATAGCAAACGAGGGCACGTCAACGGTGTGCGAGTCGAATTCGTTGTCCCAGCCGAAACGACCTCCGAACGCCGCGTCATCGACGCGCGGCTGGCCGAGTGTGGCGAGTCCCGCAGGGATTGTCACCATGCTGTCATCCCGGCTGATGCGCGAGGGAAAGGGCAACGGCATCTGCCCGCGGCGGTAGGG
>DATJGE010000086.1:0-2708 GCA_035495295.1 Nitrospira sp.
ATCCTGACCCAACGCCGTGGTCAGCTCGCGAATCCGATCAACGCCTATTCGACCGCCGACCGCCGGCATCGTGGGCATGATATGCGCCCAGGGCTGCCGACAATTCACCGCCACGGAGAGGCAGTCTTCCTTCGACATGGTATAGCCGACATCGAAGCTGGGATAGATGGTCATGTCCGCCCCCGCCAATCGAGGCAGCAACGCATACGCCACGGCCGGGGCAAGCCCTCCCCCTTCATGAGAGACGCAGGTGCCGAGAAAGGTCGGATGACTCGCAATTGGAACAGCCAGCGTCTCATCGATTGCGAGCGCACGCAGCCCATCGAAGCCGGTCACTCCAGGCGCGACCAACAGACCAGTCGCTCCCAAACGCTTCGCTTCGACGGCACGCCGCCGCATCGAATCCAATGCTCCGCTCACATGCGCGAAATACAGGCAGTGCCGCCCTCTCTGCACACTCGCGTCGGCGATCGCTTCGGCACAACGGGCCACTCGCTCGTTGAATGGACAGAAGGGCTGATCGAGTAGGGCTTGATCATCCTTGATCAGATCGGCACCGCCACGCACGAACTGCGCTGCCAGCTCCGCAAGTTTCTTCGGCGAACACCCCAAGGGTTTGAGGACCGCACAAACCAGCGGCCGATTCGACACCCCGACTGCCTGTCGAAGACCGACCAAACCGTACCGAGGGCCACGCCATGACGAGAGAAGCGTGTGCGTCAGCGAAAAGGACAGCAGACGTACGTCCGAGCGCAGACTGCTTGTTCCGAATACCAAGTTCAGGAGATCGCTGTGGTCCTTCCCGACCAGGTCGCCTGCATATCGAATCGTGGCTTCGTAGCGCCCTGCGGTAAGCGGCTGAATCTGTTCGAGACGACCGAGAATCTTGGGGCGAAGCGCAGGCGCAAGGAGCTCGGCGTCCGCTTCGATGGTTTGGTCAAGACAAATGCGCTCGGCCCGGGCTCGAGCCTCGGTCTCCGGCCCCGGCACTTCATAGACTGCTATCAGGAACTCCGTTCCCAACGGGTCACGTTCTTCAACATTCATGACCGAACCCTTCTCGTCCTCTCAACCCTATATCAGTCCAGCCCGATTCGTCTCAATCAATGATGTGCCTTCTGAGCTTGCTACCATCCATCCCCCGACACCCCACTACCCTCCATCATGCCACTGCGTTATCATGCGCCCACCTCAATGTTGACACACGACGACCAGCCCGTCGTCCCCGCCGCGGTCACGCTTCCTGAAATCACCGTGAAAGCGGTCGTCCTGTCGGTAGTCCTTGCGGCAGTTCTGGCCGCCGCCAACGCGTACCTGGGTCTCTTCGCCGGCATGACCGTGTCCGCCTCCATTCCGGCCGCAGTCGCCTCGATGGCGATTCTCCGCCTCTTCAAACGGTCCAACATCCTCGAAAACAACATCATCCAGACGGCCGCCTCCTCGGGCGAAGCGCTGGCCGCCGGCGTGATCTTCACCATCCCCGCGCTGCTGCTCGTCGGCTATTGGTCGGCCTTCGACTATTGGCAGACCGTCTCGATTGCGACAGTCGGTGGCCTGCTCGGCGTGCTCTTCACGATTCCGTTGCGGCGCGCGCTGATTGTCACGGCACGCCTGCGATTCCCTGAAGGCGTGGCAACCGCCGAAGTCCTCAAGGTCGCGGCGCCCGCTGAAGGCGAGGTCGTCGACCGAAGCCACGCGGCACCGACTCAAGCGGCCGGCGATTTCCGGACGCTGCTTTCTGCCGCCCTCTTTGGCGGTGCGGTGAAGTTCGGCGAGAGCGGCTTGCGCCTGTGGGCGGAATCCCTCGAAGGCGCGGTCAATATCGGCCGCACCGTGCTCTATGCGGGACTCAACCTCTCGCCTGCCTTGCTCGCCGTCGGATTCATCATCGGCTTGAATACGGCGGTCGTGGTCTTCCTCGGCGGCGTCATCGGATGGCTGCTGCTGATGCCGGTCTATGGGATCCTCGACGGACTGCCGCCGGGTAAGACCGGCTTGGCTGCAGCGATGACCATCTGGAGCGGCCAGATCCGCTATGTCGGGATCGGCGCCATGCTCACCGGCGGCCTTTGGACGTTGACGAAGCTCCGCGAGCCGGTGTGGAAAAGTCTTGAGACGCTGCGTGATAGCTATCGCGCTGCTGGATCGTCCCACTCGGCCGCCATCCCGAGGACGGAGCAGGATGCGCCGCTTCCCTGGATCGTCGTTCCATTTGTCCTGGCGCTGCTTCCGATGGCCTGGATCTACACGACGGTCGTGAGCAGTCTGCCCATCGGCCTCCTGATGACGGCCATCATGGCGCTTGCGGCCTTCCTCTTCTCTTCTGTCGCCGCCTACATGGCCGGGCTGGTGGGCAGCTCCAGCAATCCGGTGTCCGGCGTGACCATTGCCACCATTATGGTCGCCTCGCTTCTCCTCGTGCTGTTCATGGGCGCCGGACATCCAGCCGGGCCGGCGGCCACCCTCGTAATCGGCGCGGTCGTGTGTTGTGCTGCGGCGATGGGCGGAGACAATCTGCAGGATCTCAAGACGGGTCACTTGGTCGGGGCAACACCCTGGAAGCAGCAAATCATGCAAGTCGTCGGCGTGCTGACCGGCGCGGTCGTCCTTGTGCCAGTCTTGTCTCTCCTGCAAGCCAAGTACGGGATCGGCGAGCCGACAGCCGGCCATCCACACCCCTTGAGCGCCCCGCAGGCCACGTTGATGGC
>DATJGE010000087.1:0-4592 GCA_035495295.1 Nitrospira sp.
CACCGGCAGCCTCGGCTGGATCTCTCCCGGCCAATGGGGACAGGCCGCATGGTTCGGATTTCTCATTGCCTGTCTGGGCAGCCTCGTCGTCACCCGCGCGGTGCGGGCGGATGTGACGTTGTCGTTTCTCGGCTTTTACATCGGTCTCTTGACGGCGCGGGCGCTTTGGCTTGGCGATCCGCTCACGATTCCCTTGCATCAGATCGAAAGCGGCACACTCCTCATTTTCTCGTTCTTCATGATCACCGATCCGAAGACCACCCCGGACTCCCGCCTGGGGCGCCTCCTTTTCACCTTGTTGGTGGCGCTGGCTGCGCTAGGCGTGCAGTTTGTCCTGTTTCGTCCCCACGGTCCGCTCTGGGCTTTGCTCATCTGCTCTCCGCTCGTGCCTTTGATCGATCGGTGTTTTCCGGGCTCGCGCTACGACTGGGCCAGGCCTTCAAAGGGTGAATTGACACCACCCCTTTCTGCTCCTGTGTTCGTTCCATTGTCCATACCATCACAACAAAGGAGGATTTCATGAGCCGTCAAGATTATGAGGCGTGCGAGGACGGATGGGCTGGTTGGCGGCAGGATCCGCATATGTTGAATATGCGTCTCTACATTCCCGCCGTATTGTCCCTTGTAACTCTGCTCCTTTGGAACGGCACCGCTTCCGCCTTCTGCGGCTTCTATGTCGCAAAGGCCGACAGCAAACTTTTCAATAAAGCGTCCGAGGTGGCCATTGCCAGGGCTGAGGACAAAACGGTCATCACGATGGCGAACGACTTCAAGGGTGACGTGAAGGAATTTGCACTAGTCGTGCCCGTGCCGACAGTGCTCGAGAGGGCGCAGATCCATGTCGGCGATGCCGCGGTGCTGAAGCATCTGGCTGACTATTCCGCTCCAAGGCTCGTCGAGTACTTCGATGCCAATCCCTGCCGGCTCCTGTACCCCGAAAGCCGGTCCATGGATATGATGGGGAAAGCCAGTCCTTCGCTGCAGCGAGAGCGGGAGAAGGCGCTCGGCGTGACGGTAGAGGCGCAATACACCGTCGGCGAATATGACATCCTCATCCTCTCGGCAAATGAGAGCGCCGGACTCGAAACCTGGCTGACCGAGAATGGTTATCGTATTCCCAAAGCCGCCTCTTCCGTGCTGCACAGTTACATCAAACAGAACCTCAAATTCTTCGTCGCCAAGGTCAACTTGGGCGAACAGGCGAAACTGGGCCTTACGCATTTACGGCCGCTTCAGATCGCCTTCGAGTCACCGAGGTTCATGCTGCCGATCCGCTTGGGAACCGTCAATGCGGACGGCCCGCAAGAACTGTTCGTGTACTTCCTCACGAGGCAAGGGAGGGTCGAAACCACGAACTACCGCACAGTGCGCTTGCCGGAGGCACAAGAAATTCCGCTGTACGTCAAAGACCGGTTCGGCGACTTCTACCGCGACCTGTTTGCCCAACAGGTGAAGCGGGAACAGCACCGTGGAGTGTTCCTGGAGTATGCCTGGGATATGGCCTGGTGCGATCCCTGCGCAGCAGATCCGCTTTCAGGGGAAGAGCTCCGGAGTCTCGGCGTGTTCTGGCAGGAGGCCCACGGCCGTCCCGGCAGGGGCCCGCAGGCACAGAATGTATTTTTAACGCGCCTTCACGTCCGCTATGATGAGGCGCATTTTCCGGAAGACCTGTTGTTTCAGGAAACCTCCGATCGAGCAAATTTCCAGGCCCGATACATTCTGCGCCATCCCTGGACGGGACAGGACGACTGCACCGCGGCTGCGGCCTATCGTGAGCACCTGTATGGCCGCTACGAGCAACAGGCACAGACGCTGGCGACGTTGACCGGCTGGAATATCAGTGAGATCCGGAAGGCCATGAATCTCGCCGCCCGCCCGACGAGTGACGAGAAAAAGTGGTATCAGCGGTTATGGAACAATTGAATCCTGCTGCGGCACAGAAAGTGTCTGTGCTGCGTGCCAGAGGCAACTCTGGGCGTCCCTTGTCCTCATGAGCAGATAGTGACTTGATCCGTCATCACGGTCTGCTCTAGAGTAAGGTCCACAATCTGATCAATCACCAATCAGGAGGCCGCCATGGGACAACCGAGACATATCCTGACGCTTCTCTCCGGTGCCGCAGTGCTGGTTCTCTCTCTGTCGGCCTGCAGTATTACCGAAACGATCAACAATATCCTCTCCTCCACATCCGGAAGATCGTGGTTCACAGAGGATGGCATGGTCAAGGAAGATCAAAGGGTCAATGCCTTCATGGCGTTGAACTTCGAGAACGTCAAGCAAGACATGGCACATGGGCAAGGTGAATATCTTGCTTCCTTGAGCACGTTGATGGGGATCCCGCAGGATCGACGGGCATCATTTTACGCCCATGCGCAATCCCGTTATCCGTTTGTGATGGAGCACCAGAGCAATCCCCAGGAGACGCTTGCGCTGCTCGTGACAAATCCATCGCCAGCTGCGACTGTATCCCGTTGACCGGGAAGGCCGGCTCCGCATTGGATCACGGACCGAATTAAAACCCGTGGGAGAGTTGCGGGACTTCGCGAGCGTGAAGGTCGTCGTTCCGCGCTGTTACAGTACGAACGGGCAGGCCATCGCGGAACACGATGAAGTTGCTCGGCACGGCTGGTATCCGGGGACCGGGCAGAATCACGCCGCTGAGGTTTAAGGGATCACAAGCAGAGAGCTTGATGTCCACACCGACGGCAGACCCCGGGTGCTTCTTGATGGCCCGGAGCGCCTCAACGGCTTCCGGCAAGGCAAACTGCTCTCCGACATACCCAGAGACGAATCGCCCGCCGCGGACTTCTCCTTTCAATTCCATCCTTCTATACACGACGAGCAGGTCGCGCCAAGACTGCACCAGCACTTCACGAGCCAGCAGATCCCTGAAGACCACCCCATACCGATGAAACAATTGCCGTGCAACTCGCTCAGCCGATGCGGAATGCGAATGCGCCAGACCTTGGCTTGAGGCCACAGACGTTTTCATCGTTCTCAGCAGAGACCATCGGCCAGCGGCATGTCTCGGCCGACGCCCCCGCTCGCGACCCTCGGCACGCCGCCGCCGCGGGTCCATGAGCGCACGCAGATTATCGAACCCGTCAGCGGTGACCAATCCGGCCGCCACCAATTCCCACAGTCCCTCTTCGACTTCCGCCGGCAGATGACCAGTCGCTTCTAGGAGATCCGCGAAGAAACTGGCGCCTCGCTCTTCCAATGCCCGTCGAATGTTCTGCGCGACGACGCTCAAGGCAGCATAGGGGTCGGGCCCAACCGCGAAATCGTCCCGTAAGGCGTCCAGCAGCCACACGCCCTGTTCACGGGGAAACAGGCTGATCGGAGCCACGCTGGTCGGCGTAATCCGGCGGCCTTGTGTTTGGTCCATCAACCTGGGATGAGGCGCCAGCCGTCCCCAGCTCACCGCTCCGCTCAGGCACAGACGGTCGAGCAATGCAGGGTCATACTTGCCCATCCGTACTCGGAGCAGTTGCGAGTCCCAACTTGAGGCCGCCGCCTCGAATCCCGCCAGCTGCCTGACCACCTCCAGCAAACCGGCTTCCCCGTGTTGGCGGGAACCGGGTGCAATATGCTGCCACTGGAAGAGAAACCGCATAAAATCCGCCGTCGCGACGGGCTCGATCTCCTTGCGCAGTTTCCCGACGGTGCGGCGATGAATCCGGGCGAGCAGCCGGCGGTGACACCACTCAAGCGCCATGGTCTGCCCTTCATCAGTTGCCATTTGAGATGTCACATCTGCATTTTGGCCACTCAGCCGAAACTGACCCCGGAGGACTTGGCCCTGGCTTTCGAGGCGGACCAGAGCGGCATCCAGACTTCCCTTCGGCAGATGCAACCGCGCGGTCAATTCGCGCGCCGTCGTTGGACCGATGCTCTCCATCCAGCCCAGCACAATGGCATCGAGAGTCCGTTCATCGCCGTCTCCTGCTAACAGCCGTGCAATGTCGGCCGCGTGCTCCGCGGCCACCCATCCGCTGATGCGATGTGCTCCATCGATGGCAGTCAGTTCGGCGGCGCGACCTGAATGCTTCAGCTCCGTCATAAACTGATGCCAACCCGACACCTCTCCGCCCGGAAGCCAGACGAGCGAGAGCAGCGCATCGTGCAGCTCATCGACATCACGCACAACCGGCCAGGATTCCCTGACCACTTCGTCGATGGCCGCAGGATCCAATGCCCCGACCTCGCCAGCCAGCTCCGCCGGCAGGGTCCGGCGCAGTTCGACGGCCCGCGCTCGACGCTCCTCGAGCGGCGCGTCGTCGAGAAAGGCGTAGGGATTGGCATTCAATATTTCGTGCGAAAAGGGCGAGGGTGTCGGCGTGTCGACAGCGACGCAGCGAATCGCTCCGGTCTCGATGTCTCGCAGGACGTGGGCCAGTCCTTCGACGTCCATGGCTTCAGTCAGGCAATCGCGCAGCGTTTCCTGAACTAACGGATGGTCGGGAATCCGGCGCTCCCGATCAGCCGTCATATTGTCCTGGCAGGCAATCGCATCGGGAAAGACTGCCGCGAGTAGATCCTCGGCTTTCATCCGCTGAATCTGCGGGGGGACTTTCTTGCCGTTTGAGAAG
>DATJGE010000088.1:0-3102 GCA_035495295.1 Nitrospira sp.
AGGAAAAAAAAAGCCGTTCCCCATGTTCCCGCTAAGCTTCCCACGGTTGACAGCGCGATCATGCGACCCGTATGCCGGCCTAGATACTCCAAATCGGACACGGCTAGCCGCAACATGGCCGGGAGGACGCCGCTCAACCCGAACGCCGGTGGCCCAAGCAAGACAGCCGCGGCCAGACAGGGTCCCCACCGGGGGTCATCGACAGCGCCGGCGACCTTAAACAAAACGGCCTGTCCGATCCACGCAATAAGAAATGTCCAGCCGCCCGAAACCAGAAGGAGTCCCGCGAGGACCTGCCCGCCGGGACGACGATCCGAGATCCAGCCGCCAAACGCATAGCCGCTGCTCATGGCCGCGAGAATCACGCCGATGAGCGCTCCCCACACAAATAGTGAGTTGCCAAACACCGGAGCTAAGAGCCGGCTGCCCAGAATTTCCAACGCCATAACCACAGCACCGGTAATGAACGCTGTGAGAAACAAGAACCAGCGGGGATGGTGCATCGGCGAGTGAGGCGTCATGCGGGAGAAACGGTGGTCATCATGGGTTCCACGTCGATGGAAGGTCTCGTCATACCTCGAGAAGGGCGCTCATAGTACCCACGGGATCACGAAGCTGTCAACGCGAACCTCAGCTAGTAATGCGGATGTGCAAGCAAATAGATTCTTCATTGCCCAACCCTCACCTCATGGGTATACTGCACCCTAAAACGAACATTGAAGAGGAGGTTTCTCACTCATGCAGATCAGCGTCATTGGGACGGGCTATGTCGGACTGGTCACCGGAGCATGCTTCGCCGAGTTCGGTGTGAATGTCGTCTGCATGGACAACGACGAAAAGCGCATCGCCCGTCTGGAAAAAGGGGATGTTCCGTTCTACGAACCAGGAATTACGGAGTTGGTGACCAAAGGACTCGGCCATGGCCGGCTCAGCTTCACGTCGGACCTTACGAGGGCGGTTGACCACGGGGAGGTCATCTTTATCGCGGTCGGGACGCCGCCTCGGAAAGACGGCTCGGCGGACCTTTCCTTTGTCCAAGAAGTGGGACGCGGGATTGCCGGCAAGATGGCTTCCTACAAGGTGATCGTGACTAAATCCACGGTTCCGGTCGGCACCGGTGCGCTATTGCAGCAGGTCATTGCCGAAGGTCAGTCCAAGAAAATGGCCTTCGACGTAGTCTCCAATCCAGAATTCCTTCGCGAAGGTTCCGCGATCGAAGATTTTATGCGGCCCAATCGCGTCGTCATCGGTTCGGACAGCGAGCGCGCCGTTGCGGTCATGAAAGATTTGTACCGGCCCCTGTATCTCATCGAAACACCGTTTGTCGTCACGGACGTCGCCACGGCGGAAATGATCAAATATGCCTCGAATGCCTTCCTCGCTACGAAGATCTCCTTCATCAATGAGATCGCCACGCTCTGCGAACGGGTAGGAGCAGACGTTCAAATGGTTGCAAAGGGCATGGGCTTGGACCAGCGGATCGGCTCGAAATTTCTCCATGCAGGACCGGGCTTCGGAGGGTCCTGTTTTCCGAAGGATCTGGCCGCACTCGTGCAAATGGGCGAGCGCGCCGGTTATCCGATGCAAATCGCCGGTGCCGCCGCTTCCGTCAACGGCCACCAACGCACCCGCATGGTCGGAAAGATCAAAGAAGCGCTCGGCGGATTACAGGGCGTGACCGTGGGGATCCTCGGCCTGTCGTTCAAGCCCAACACCAACGATCTTCGCGAAGCACCGGCGCTGTCCATTGCTCAAGAACTGATGGAACAAGGTGCCGCCGTGCGTGCCTATGACCCCGCCGCCCTCGAGGAAGCCTCTAAGATATTGCCGCGGCTCACGCCCTGTCCAGACGCCTACGAAACGGCACGCGATGCTGATGCCTTGGTTTTGATGACGGAATGGAATGAGTTTCGAAACCTGGATTTTGCCAAGCTCAAGACGCTGATGCGCCGACCTCTCCTGGTCGACCTGCGCAACGTCTACGAATCAAGCCGCGTGACGTCCTTCGGTTTTCGTCATGTCTCCGTCGGGCGTCCGTCCAAAGACGCGAATTAGTTCGGGGACTGGGTGAGTCGAGGCAGTTCTTCCTTCACCGCCTCTTTGGCCTTGGGTTTATACCCCATTCGGTCCAACACTTTCAGGACACGCGTTTTCAAGCGGTCGTCGGCCTCCGCAAGAGCTGTGGCCAACGGCTCAACAGCAGGCTTGCCGATTTTTCTGATGATCTCGGTCGCCGATTGGCGCAGTTCATCTTCTTCCGAAACAAGGAGCGGCACCAGAGTGGGAACGGCCGCACCGCCGATCTTGATCAATGAATCATAGGCTCGCTGCCTCACATCGCCGACTTCGTCGGCCAGCGCATCAACCAAAGGACGCACGGCTCGAGGCTCTCTGAGTTCTCCAAGCACTTCAGCGGCGTATTTCCTATTGAGCCAATGGCTGTCCTTTAGATCAAGCAGCATGGCGTCGGCCTTGGCCGCGTCGGGGTCTTTGGCGCGAATCCTGAAGCTCTTGGCGATCCGCTTGCCGCCCTCCTCGACCACGCGGATCGTCGCGCCATCCCCCGCCTTGAGCTGTTTCAACTCTTCAAGCGCCGCGTCATCGACGTCGAGGACGACGGTCTTGCCATCATAGGCCAAGAGCTCGACCTCGACCTGCTTGGCTTCGGGATTGACCGCAACCACCCGTTCAGTGACGAGGTTAAAGCCGTCTTTCTTCGGCCCGCCTTTTGGTCCAATTTGAATCAGTTTCACCGGTGCTTCGTCAGCCATAGTGTCTATCCTTTACTTGTCATGTCGAACATGGTTACTGAGCCGCTTGTTTCCATCCGAGACTCGCCAGCACACCTTCGACGGTTTCTTGGACCATCGTATTTTCATCTTCCAGGAGGGGGAGCAGGGGATCAATGGCCTGTTTTGCGCCCAGCCGGGACAGCGACTCGGCCGCATTGCGGCGGACGAGCCAGTCCTCGTCCCTGAGAGATTCAATCAACGGGTCGATGCCGCGAGCGTCGCCGATTTTTCCCAACGCTTCGGCCGCGTGCCGCCGGACCATCCAGTTGTTTCCCAATAAGCCTTCAATTAAGGCATCCACCGCTCTGGC
>DATJGE010000089.1:0-5352 GCA_035495295.1 Nitrospira sp.
GCTGCTCCTGCCGCAATTCCTGGCAAGGCCTAAGCCGACGAAAGGGAGGCTGCATCATGGCGAAGCGTTTTAACATTCGAATGGCAGGCGTCGGCGGTCAGGGTGTCGTCACCGGTTCGCACATTCTGAGCACCGCGGTCATTAACGCCGGCGGCGAAAGCACCATCGTCCCGTTCTATGGATCGGAAAAGCGCATGGCGCCGGTCGAGAGCTACGTCCGAGTGTCGGATGAACCAATTTACGAGATCGGTGAGATCACGTTCCCGCACATCATCATCATCTTCCATCCCCAAGTCATCACCCACGGCAAATCCTATACCATGCCGTTCTACTTTGGGTTGAAAGAAGACGGGATTGCGCTCATCAACAACGACGGGCCAATGAAGCTGCACAAAGATCAAGCCCGCGAGTTGGAAGAGCGGCGCGCAAAACTTTACTATTTCCCCGCGACGAAGCTTTCATTGGAAGTTGCAGGGATGGACCTCGCCACTAACATGGCGTTAATGGGCTGCATCGGTGCGATCACGGGGCTGACGAACATGGCGGGGTTGGAGCAGGCGGTGAAAGACCGATTCCTCGGCAAAGGATTCGTGGTCTCGGGTGGCACCGCGGCATTGGACAGTGTCGTCGAGCGGAAATTCAAGAAGAAGCAAGAATTGATTGATAAAAATGTCGCTGTGATGCGGGCGGGGTGGAACTACGCCGTCGATCACGGCTGGGCGTCGGCAGACGTCAAGCGAGTCGAAGAGCCCGCCGCCGCTGCCAGCGCGTAAAGGAGTACCATGTATCTTGTCGCTGATATCAATGTTGAAATCTGTGCTTCCAAGAGTTGCAAGCTCTGCACGCAGTATTGTCCCGAAGCCAACACCATTCTGTACAGCGAAGAGATGGGAAAGGATCAGGGATTCAAGTACGGGTCCGCCTATGTGGCAGTGGATCGGTGCAAAGGCTGCGCGCAATGCGTGTGGGTCTGCGACAACATGGCCAAGAACAACGCGATCAAGATGATCATGATCGATCAGCTGCCGAAGGCGGCGCTGACCGACAATATCACCTATGGGGAAAAGAGCACGACGGCTGTGTTGGCGAGTCCCGTCGTCGGGTAAGCAAGGGTATCCAGAAAGGGGTAAGGGCGTGGCTACAACGACGCAAGACACGAGAGAGAAAATCATTGTTCCAGGACCGGCAGGGTTTCATCCTCCGTCCGCCGCTCAGCTAGGCGTGGCGTTACCCGATCCAGGGGAAGGGCTGTTTTACGGGCTACTCGAGCCGAACGAGGAAAAAGTCATCGAAGAGATGGCGCGCAAGATGTTAACCAGCCCGAACGCGACGATCTTCCCTGGTCCCTTGCTGCTCTGGGCCTGGAACGACCACGCGGTGGAAAAAGCCAAGGCCACGCTCGAAATTGCAGCGCAGATTCCGGAAGTCATGATTATCCCCATGCCGGATTACCGGCCGAAGTACCCCAAGATCGATCCGGAAGAAGTGATCAATCCCAACCACCCGAATTTGACGATCTGGGGCAACAAGATCGAGGCCTGTATTTTCATCGGCGTCCACTGCCATTATGCGAATCTGACGTTGAAAATGATCCGGGCAGGAACGAACTGCTGCACGATGGCGGTCTGCGCCGAGCAAGGGCACGAAGACGCGATGCTCACGATTCGCGATTCCGATACCGCCAAGATCAAGCGGGTCGCGCAGATCTTCAAAAAGGTCCGCGAGGAGATGGGCATCAAGCTGCCGGAGAACGGGGAGAACGTCCGCTTTACCGGCACGCAATCGAAAGTCCACGGTGGCAAGACCCATACCAATCCGACGACGTTTGCTCCGTCTCCAGGCGGAACGGGAAGTGCAGCGATGTTCGGTCATTCCCCAGAGAACATGAAACGCGAAGGCTAATTGGCGCAGGTTCATTCAGGGTTAGCAGACAACGCATAGCCACGCAGGATGTTCAAAAAGGTCGTCCAGCAAGGCAGCAGCGAGCGGAGAGGTGAAGCGTACTCTGTCCTGTACGCTGAGCCTATGCGCGATGCGAGAACGCCGCTGGCGGGTTTTTTCAACATCCTGCCTAATGAGGTAACATCATGAGTGAAGCTCTAGAGGCTCAACAAAAGACCAATCCCCAGGGTGACCCGATCACCAGCGTCGCGGCTCCGAAAATGGATGGGAAAAAGGATCCGCATGCCGACGCTAAGCGGCAGAAGGTCGTGACGCCTGAGTACATGTTCCATGAAGCGCCCCGGACAAAGGAATTCATCACCGGCAGCGAAGCGGCCAAAGAGGCCATTCGTCGCTCTAACGTCGATTTGGCGGTTGCCTATCCCATCACGCCGCAAAGCGAGACCATGCAGTTGGTCGGCGTGCTCTATGGCGAAGGCTATGTCAAGGAATATTACCGCGGCGAGGAAGAGGTCGGTGTCATGGCCTCCATTGCCGGCGGGTCACGCGCCGGCGTACGGTGCTTCACCGCGACAGCCGGACCGGGCACGCTCCGGGGCATGGAAGGCATTGCCTCCTGGCCTGGTCATCGGTTGCCTGCCGTGGCCATGTTCACCTGCCGCGTCGTGAATGCGCCGCTGGCCATCCAACCGGACAACATTGAGGTGGCCTATCTCCTGAACTGCGGCATGATCGTCTTCCATGCCGAGAATCAGCAGGACATGTTCGATTTCATCATGGCCGGGTTCACGATCAGCGAAAAAAACGATGTGACGCTGCCAGTCGGTGTGTGCTGCGACGGCTTCTTCGTCACGCATGCGCGCGGCTATGTGCGGATGCAGGATCGCGGCATCAAACTTCCGCCGCGCGAGGCCTGGCGTGGGGCTGTCCCTGTGCTGGATGCGGAGAATCCTCCCGCCCGACTCTCACGCGATGCCCCGGTACAAAAATCCAACTTCATGGCCTACAACATCCATGCGGTGTGGCAGCAAGAAGTCTGGGCTGCCGTGGAACGGTCCCGCAAATACATTACCAAGTATATGGGCGGGTTGCTTACGGCCGAGAATGTGGATGGGGCCGAGGCGGTCATCATCGCCTCGGGTAGCGCCGCTGCCCAGTCTCGCGAAGCCGTCCGTCTCTGTGCGGAAAAGGGCATCAAGATCGGATTGATCAAGGTCCGCTCACTGCGCCCGTTCCCAACCAAAGAACTTCGTCAACTCTGCGGCAAGGTCAAGTTGATCGTCGTGCCTGAGTTCAATTACGTGGGATGGCTGGCGAAGGAGGTGGCCACCGCGATCTATGGGTATTCCAAGGCGAAGATTATCGGCGGCCCTCGCGTCTATGGAGGTCAGTCGATGCCGGTGGAATTGATCGTGGATGAGGTGGAATCAGGTCTCACGGGCAAGAAGTCCACGAACGTGGCACTGTCCTCGATCATGGGCGGCGCGGTGAATCCCGACGAAGTCGCGCACTTCATGCGCAGCATCTGAACCGCTCGTGCTGAAACACAAAGAGCCCGTCAGGATTCCATTCTGACGGGCTCTTTCATTATCTCCTCTTGAAGACCCGCCTATCCCTGGATTTCGTCCTCCATCATTTCCTCGCTGGCCGGCATGCCGTAGGCCACATACTTCGCGTAGGACAAGTAAATCGATGCGCTGTCAGTCATGGCCTTCGATCCTGCCGTGAGCCGCACGACCTTATCCGATCCCGGAGGTTCCACGTTCTGTAGCATCGTGACGTGGTCATGCAGGAGCCGAATGTAGCGTTCCACAGCCGATTCGACCTCTTTGTAGGCCTTTAGAATTTCATCCGTCATGGTTGTCCTCCGTAATAGGGTGAGCATACACTAGGCTGATGCGTAGCCTCAACGCCACCGTCTCGCCGCTGCTACTCGACGCGATCAATACACACGTTGAGAAAGAGGGTCTTTCGCACGAGACGCTCGCGCGGGCTGTTGCCGAGCTTTCGCGGCTCTTCACCAAAGGGCGGGCAGACTTGACTCGTCTTTACTTGGAGGATACGACCTCGGCTGCGGCTTATCTCCAATATTTCCTGCCGGTCAATCTGTCCAAGATCCAAGTGCTGCTCGACGAATTGCCTGACGAGACCTTCCTCGGAAAAGAGGCACATCGATTCTCAGTTCTGGATCTTGGTGCTGGGCCAGGCACGGCGGGATTGGCCGTTCTCGATTGGCTTCATCATGGCCGGAGGACTTTGGCTGAACACCTCTCAGTGATGGCTATCGACATTTCGGGCCTGGCGCTGCGGCAGGCTGAGCGGCTGTGGAATAGGTATGCCCGCATGGCCTGTATCACAAGCTCCAGGCTTCAGACACAGCAAGCCGATCTCAGACGTATCCACAGCGGTTCCTTGCGAGAAAAAATTGGTCGAGCGGGACCATTTGATCTCATCGTTCTGGGCAATTGCCTGAATGAAATGTGGAGCGAGTCTTCCGATCAGACCGCTGCCCGAGCCGGTCTTATTACAACAGCCCTGTCGTGGCTGTCGCCGCATGGAACTTTGATGATCGTGGAGCCTGCCTTGCGTGGGACGTCCCGCGCGTTGCATCAGGTCCGGGATCAGTTGCTTGCGGAGAAACGATGTACGGTCTACAGCCCCTGTCTTCACGAGAAGGGTTGCCCGGCCTTGCTCAACATGGACGATTGGTGCCACGAGGAACGTGCCTGGGAGCCTCCTGCTTCAATCATGCAGATCGATCGCGAAGTCGGCTTCATCAAAGACGCGCTAAAATTCTCTTACCTGCTCCTGAGAACCGACGGTCGGACGATCACTCCACGCAGCCCGGAGACATTCCGGATGGTCAGTGAATTGCGGAACTTGAAAGGAGATACCAGAGCCTGGCTGTGTAATGAACTTGGTCGATGTGAAGTAGGGAGACTGGATCGCGCAAAAACTGACATGAACTCGGCGTGGGATGACTGTCAGCGGGGGACTATCGTACGGATTGAACATATCACGCGCAAGGATGGGGCTTCGTTGGGAAGAATTCCCGACCGTTCGACGGTCCACATCGTGCGTTCCGTATGAGCACTATCCACGGAGAATTATGAGCTTCATCACGCCTGATTATTTCATACACGCCGCAAACATCCTCTTATTGATTGCCTACAGCGTTCGCGACGTGCTGTGGTTGCGATTGTTCGCGGTGTCGGCTTCCTTGATAGCCATCCCTTTTTATGTGCTCCAGCCGACTGTGTTGTGGGCACCGCTTGCCTGGAGCGTTGTCTTTGCGGCGATCAATCTCTTTCAATCGTGGTTGCTCTTCATCGAGCGTCGTCCAGTCAAACTGACGGCCGAGGAGGAGGAAATTAGCCGACTTGCCTTTCAGGGATTACCTCCTCGGAAAGTCTTGCAGGTGCTGAGCATAGGATCCTGGATCTCGGCGGA
>DATJGE010000090.1:0-2001 GCA_035495295.1 Nitrospira sp.
GCCGTTTCAAACTTCTCGTCGCCACCCCGGAACTGGAACTGGCTGCGGTGAATGACGTGATCCCGCCCGACAATCTCGCGTATTTGTTGAACCATGATACGGTCTATGGCCGCTATCCCAATCGTGTCACGTTCCAGACCAACTCGCTGGTCGTTGCGGATCGGTCCTATCCCGTCTACGCCGAGCCGGATCCCTTGCGTCTGCCCTGGCGCCGCCTGGATGTGGATCTCGTGTTCGAGAGCACCGGACGGTTCGACAGGCGGGGCGAGCTCTCGAAGCATCTGGAGGCGGGAGCAAAGCGGGTCATGCTCTCGGCGCCCGCGAAAGACGACGATGTTCCCACGGTGGTGTTTGGCGTGAACGTCTACGACGAAAAGGCCGGCCCCATCCTATCCTGTGCGAGCTGTACGACCAACTGCGTGGCGCCGATCGTGGAAATCATCGGCCGGCACTTCGGGATTCGGAAGGCGATCATGAACACCGTGCATGCCTACACCGCCAGTCAAGGTCTCGTGGACGGCCCCAATCACCAGAAGCGACGCGGGCGCGCCGGAGCAGCGAATCTCGTACCTTCGACGACGGGAGCGGCCACCGCCACGGCACGCGCCTTGCCGGCGCTGCGCGGACGATTTCAGGGGACCGCGGTCAGAGCGCCCGTGGCGATCTGCTCACTCTGCGATGTCGTCATGTTGACGGAGCGGTCAACGTCGGTTGACGAGGTCAACGCGCTCTTTCTCGAGGAGGCGAGGAGCGAGCGGTATGTGGGCGTGGTCGGCGTGACGGAGGATCCGTTGGTCTCGTCGGACGTCATTCAAGATCCCCGCGCCTCGATCATCGACCGCGAGATGACGCAGGTCGTGGATGGTGATCTCGTGAAAGTCATGAGCTGGTACGACAATGAATGGGGCTATGCGAGCCAAATGGTTCGACAGGCCATCAGCATGGCCCAGATCGTTCCCGTGGAGCCGGCACTGTCTTCTCGGTAGTCGCATTCTGGGTGCGGGCCATGAATAGGCCCGCACCCAGATTCCGTGCGACGCGTCATGCTTACAGGTCCCAACCTGCTATGCGACGTCGGTCTGCGGTGCCAGACTCAGCACCGTGCCGGCCCGTACGTGCCCCGAAGCTCGGGAATGCGCCAGCAAACGTGGTCGGTGTGAAGCGGCCAGGTTCTCGTAGATCGCGACATAATCCTTCACCATGCGCTCGACCGTGAATCGCTCTTCGAAGATTTCACGGCATCGCGCGCGGTCGATCAGCGACAGGCCGGCGACAGCTTGGGCCATCTCGCCGATGTTGTCGCAAATGTACCCTGTCACACTGTGGTCGATGATTTCAGGGATCGATCCCTGACGATAGGCCAGCACCGGCGTGCCGCAGGCCATGGCCTCGATCAAGACAAGCCCGAACGGCTCCGGCCAATCGTAAGGGCAGAGGAGTGCCGCCGCCTCGCCCAGAAAATCATTTTTCTCGGCGTCGTTGATTTCGCCGACGTATTCGATCAACGGGTGATCCAGGAGTCGTTCGATCTTCTGCTTGAAATACGCCTGGTCTGCAGGATCGACCTTCGCGGCGATGCGCAGCGGGATGCCGACGCGTTTTGCGATTTCGATGGCGTGATCGGGGCATTTCTCTGGCGAGATGCGTCCAAGAAACGCCAAATACGATCCCGGCCGTTCGTGCAACGAGTACAAGTTCTTCGGAATGCCATGATACACGGTGCCCGCCCAATTCGCTTGCGGCAAGGGTTTTCGTTGCGCGTTGGAAATGGACACCACGGGCATTTCCGAGTACTCGTTGAAGATCGGCTGTAATTCTGGCAAGTCCAGGCGCCCGTGCAGTGTGGTCACGACGGGCGCGTGAGCGCGACGGCTCATGGGAAAGCTCAAAAAATCCAAATGCGAGTGGATGATGTCGTATTGGGCGGAGGCAGCGCCCAGCGCCCGCTCCTGCATGAGGAGCAAGGGGGCATCACGATTGATCAGGCTGGTGTCGTGGAGA
>DATJGE010000091.1:0-4371 GCA_035495295.1 Nitrospira sp.
TGACGACGGCGGCCACCTTGCGGCCGGCGAAATTGAGCGGGCCGGCGCCAGGGTTCTTCCACGTTGAGAGAAAGGTATTCGGCGCGGCGGCGATGCCGGCGGCGACCACGATGATGGCGACGAATGCGGTGGCCACGCAATGAGTGGTGCGCACGGCCGCATCATCTGCAAATCGGCCGCCATCCAACAACGGCAAGCGGACAGCGGTATCCCGCTCCGGGCACTCCGGCCGTCGAGAGAAGCTCCGACCCGGCGGAGATGGAGTCTGGCGAGTCGTTGCGCGGTTCGCAGAATCATTGGCTCAGGGGTCTGGCTCCGGCGTAACCTTAGGTGAGGGTTGCGACATGCCCGTCACGTACACGATCTCCATCCCCAAAGCCCTGATCGTCACACGATGCTTTGGGCAAGTGACACTCGCCGAAGTGCAGGAGCATTTCCAGGAACTCGCCCGCGTCTGGCCACCCGTCCACCGGCTCGACGTGCTGCTGGACCTGAGAGACCAGATCTCTCTGCCCACGCTGAGGGATTTGGAAGAAGCGGCGACGGAACTGAACAAAGAGATCGGCCCGAAGCAATTCGGGCGCTGCGCCATTGTCACCGAGCTGGAACTTCATGAGTCGATGCAGATATTCGAGGTGCTCGTCTGTCAGCTTTTCGACGCGATTGAGTTCTTCGAGACGCCACAGGCAGCGCTCGCATGGCTGGTGCCGAAGGCACGCCACACCCTTACCGCGCATTAAGCCATCAGCGAGTCCGGACCGCCTGCAACTCCAGCATCTTGTCGGCGTAACGCTTGCCCAACTCGCGGTAGCCCGCCGGTGTGAAATGCAAGTGGTCCGGCCTGCATTCGCAGCCCTTCGACGGAATCACGTACGAGTTAGGAACCACCTTCGGCAGCTCGGCGATGATCGTATTCATGCTGGCCGTGGCTCCGCCTTGATCAGCACTAACGGTCTCACCCGCGAGCAGCGGCACGTCCTCAGCCTTGAGCTCCAGATCCCTGATGAGATCGCCGTATATCTTGGCGACCTTGTTCGGCCAATTCGTGTCATTTGTATTGGATTCTCCCTGGTGGAGCAGGATCCCCTTGATGACGCCCTTCTGCTGCGCCAGTCTGCCCATGTCCACCAGGTGCCGATAGGGATTGCCTCCGTACTGGGTGATGATGTTGGTCATCCACGACGCGACCGTCGACGCATACGTTTCGAAGGTATCTTTGTCGAATAACTCGATCTTGCAACCAGCGACGGCGACGTTGATCACGCCCACTGTGAAGCGTTCCGGCATGGCCGCCACCATGGTGCGGCCGAAATAGTCGGCCGGACAGAGCCCGGTCGAACTGCGGCAGAGCGGCGGAATCGCGTCGTACCACTCCCCTTTCTGACGGCCGAGGGCGGGAAAGTCCACGGCGGCCAGCATCCGGAATCGCGGGTCCACACCGGCCTTCTCCTGAGGTTCAATACCTGGGAAGCCTTCCATGTTGGACTGGCCGAACGCGAGGAACACATGGAAATTCGGATCGGGATCCGCGGCCTGCTCGCGGCCAAACGCTCCCGCCAACGGCGCAGCGAGGTACGCGCTGCCCGCCGCGGCTGCCCTGATAAGAAAATCACGGCGACGTATCGACCCGGACATGGAGCCTCCCAACTAGAGAACTAGAGAACTAGAGAACTAGAGAACTAAGGAACTAAGGAACTAGGGAACTAGGGAACGGCTGAACTATCCAACATGAAACATGGCCAGCGCAAGGACTAAGCTTGAAATTCTTGCTTTCGGTCGCCGGTTTTTCGCTACACTTCGACCGTTCGGAAGGACCGCGTTGAGGAGGATGCGTCTATGAGCAGGAATCGTGTCGGAACCATCGCTGGTGTCTGTTTATCTCTGCTGGCCGTCGCGCCGGTGTACGCCCAACGGGGGCAGCAACAGCGGATCGGCGCACCTCCCACCGGCAAGAACATCGTGATGATTGTCGGCAATGAGAATGGAACGGTCCTCCCGGGCACCAGCATCTCCGACGTCTTTATCAAAAACCATCTTGAACTCGACCTGGGTCACAAGGTGATAAGGATTCCGGACAGCACCGAGGCCGACAAGATGCTGGCGTTTGCCAATGCCGCCGATTTGGTGATCGTCGTCGAGTCGGTGGGCTCCGGCACAGTCGGGAAAAAGCTCGTCTCCACGCCAACGCCCATTCTCACGTCGGAAGCGTTTCTTCAAGACGAATTCGGGCTCGTGAATCCGCAAGGCAAGCCGCTCGATCCTGGCCTTCCCGATGCGGGTGCGTTTGGCGCCATAGAAAACCAATCTGCCATCACCATCGTGAATCCTGGACATCCGCTGGCAGCAGGGCTCAAGGGCCGCGTGCAGGTCTATCGCTTCCCCAGGGAAATGAATTGGGGCAAAGAGACTGCCCCCGGCGTCGAAGCCATCGCCACCCTGACGGACTATCCCACCGCCAAATTGATCTATCTGGTTCGCAAGGGCGCGAAACTGTATGACGGGAGCCCCGCTCCCGGATTGCGCATCCAGTTCTTCGTCGAGAACGACAACGAAACAGGTACGGCGAACTTGATGACGCCCGACGGTTTGAAACTCTGGAGTGCGGCGGTGAAATACGCGTTGGCCACGGACCAGCCCGCCACTCGCCCCGCCATGCCGCCTCAGGATCCGCCTCCGGCAAGAGGCCGGGGTAGAGGCACCCCGCCTGCCGGTCAGGCGCCTCCTCCGGCCGGGCGGTGAGCGGGGACTTGACCGCGGACCGTGCGCACTGAGTTCGGTGTGGCGCGTTAAGACGTCTTCTGACGCCGTGGGCCTCTGCGAAGGGGCCAGAGACCGACGATGGCCGCGAAGAGTGAGATGGCTTTGGCCCAGGGCAAGGGTTGGGTATAGACCTCAACCCGCCCGGCCCTGATCGCCTCGCAGATCGAGTCCGGGTCGGCGTCAGCCTCCACCAGCGAGTACGTTGATCCAAGCTGCGCCAGCAGATGCACGTCACAGTTGCCGACCAGAGGCTTACCGCGGCGCCCTGCCCATCGAATCGCCCGCTTGTTGAAATTGAAGCCGTTCGCATACATGGCGTTCACTTCGACGGCGTCAAACACATCGGGGAAGGCGTCGAGGAAGCCGCCCACGCATTTTCCGAGAGGAAAGAACGGATGAGGCGCGATTACGAGGCCCCGTTCTTCCGTTTTCAAAACCGCCAGCTGCTCGAAGGTGTCGATCGATTCAGCGCGGGAGCTGAAATTCAGCAGGAGGACGTGGCGGCCGGCTATCGTGCGTTCTATGCCGGGAATGAGCACGATGTTCCGGCGGGACGCATAGTCCGTGAAGGGCGCGACGTTCAGCTGCTTGTCGTGCAGCGTGATGGCAAGCGCGTGATAGCCGAGCAGCGCGGCTCGCTCGATCAGCTCCTCAGTCGTATGAGGAATCGTGTCGATCGGGTCGGCGTCCGTATGAGTGTGAAGCTCGACTTTCAGGCGCACGCACCAGATATATCGGCCGATGCCGTCGCGTTCAAGCGTGTGGTCGACTTCTGTTGCGATGCGACGGACAAACCGCTAACGTAGGGACTAGCTGTAGCAACTCAAGGAGGATTTATGAAGAGCTTCCTCGTGGCCGTTTTCCTGGCGGCGACTTTCCTCCAGCCCGCTTCGCACGCTCAAGCCAGGGTCGATTTTTCCGGGACGTGGAAGATGGATTCTGCGCGGAGCGCCTCGTTCGGTCCGGTGACAGTGGTCATCTCGCAATCTCCCGTCGAGGTGAAGATCGACACGACGAAAGCGGGTGAGACGAACGAGGTAACGTATAAGCTCGACGGATCCGAGCTGAAGACTGCCCGCTGGACGTCCAAGGCCCACTGGGACGGTCCGGCGCTGGTGACCGAAGTGACAGGCTTAGTCCAGAATCAGGCCGTGTCGGCAAAGGAAACGCGAACGCTCAGCGCTGACGGCAATGAGATGTTCGTCGACATCGTTCTCATCGTCCAGCACGGCTATTCCCCGATCACCTCGAACTATGGCGGCGGAAAGGACGTGTACGTCCGAAGCCGCTAGCCTCGTGCGGCCCTGGCGCGACGCTCGAGCTCACTGAATTCAATGCAGACTCGCGACGCCCCTGCGTCCCTGCGTTGGGATTCGGTGAAGATTGGAGTGCTGATCGTTTTTGCGGTAGCACAAATAGGGCGGCGACAGTAGACTAACCACCGTCACACTCAGGTCCGATCATTCACATACTCTCTGCGAGGCGCTGATGCCGTTTGCGATTGCCGAGCCGTCACTCCCGGACGAAATTCTGGTCACCGTCTCCGGCGAGGTGTCGGCGAAAGAAATGCAACAGTTCATGATCGATCACCGCGGCGGTCCAGAGCGAAGC
>DATJGE010000092.1:0-57864 GCA_035495295.1 Nitrospira sp.
TGAATGTGTTGAGAGCGCCAGTCCATGCTTAGCTTGGCATAACTTCATTGCCCTGCGCCGCGGTTCAGCGGCGCAGACGTGCACGTCGCACGTCACCGACGTTTTGCTTGAACGCTACGAGGTGGAGTCGTGTGCTAGTGGGCGGCGGCGGGGTCGCTGGAGGAGTGGGAATCAGACGCCGGCTTGTCGGCGGGAGCAGGAGACGGCGGAGTTGCCGGAGTTGGTTGCGAGGTCTCTTTTTTCTTGAGGTCGATCACCGTCGAGGAGAAGGTTCGTTCCTTTGCCAGAATCGCGAGGCTGAGCGACGTCACCATAAAGACAACGGCCACCACGACGGTAAACTTGCTGAGAAAGTTCGCGGGCCCACGGCTGCCGAACACCGTCTGGCTGGAGCCCCCGAACGCCGCTCCGATTTCCGCGCCTTTTCCGGATTGCAAGAGGATGGCGCCGATCATGAGAAAGCAGGCAATGACGTGGATGATGATGACGAGTGTGTGCATGAGCTCAGTGTGTGGGTCGGTTCTTCGCGGCGAGGGCGATTGTAGCAAACGAGTCCGTCTTCAAACAAGCCCCGCCGACAAGCGCGCCGTCGATGTCCGGTTCGCTCAAAAGTGATGCCGCATTCTGCGGCGTAACGCTGCCTCCATAGAGAATCCTCATACGCCCGGCCGTGTCGTGATGCCAGCCGGCGGCAATGTGCTTGCGAATGGCACGGTGTACCGTGACCGCCTGTTCGGTCGTCGCAGCGCGCCCCGTCCCGATGGCCCATACTGGTTCATAGGCGATGGTGATGGCGTCCAGCTCTCGTTGGCTTAACCCGTTCAACGCGGCTGCGACCTGACCGGTGACCAGCGGTTCCGTGCGTCCGGATTCACGCTCCTCCAGCGATTCTCCCACGCAAAGAATCGGTCGAAGTCCGTGCAGCAGCGCCGATCGCACTTTCTTATGCACATCGCCGTCCCGCTCGCCGAACAACGCCCGCCGCTCCGAATGCCCGACGATCACATAGGTGCAGCCCAGGTCCCGCAACATCGGCCCGGATATCTCACCGGTGAAGGCGCCTTGTGCTTCCCAATGCATGTTCTGGCCACCGAGGCCGAGGTGCGAGGCGGAGCCGAGGGCGGCGCGTACGGATTCCAACGCGGTAAACGGGGGAACGAGTACAATCTCGACGGCGGGGTCTCTGGGTAGTGCGCTTGTCAATTCGCGGACGAAGCGCGCAGCTTCCGAGGCCGTCTTGTTCATCTTCCAGTTCCCGACGATGAGCGTGGTGCGCACGAGTGGCTGGTTCGCTTAGTCTTTGCGCTCAGGCAGGGCCACGAGGCCTGGCAGCGGCTTGCCTTCCAATAATTCGAGCGCCGCGCCGCCTCCTGTGGAAATGAAGGAAATATTCTCGGATTCGCCCGCTCGGTGAATCGCCATGGCGGTCTCACCGCCGCCGACGATAGTCAGGGCGTAGGCATCGGCGATGGCGTGGGCGACCGAGAGTGTGCCGCGTGCAAATGCGTCGACTTCAAACACGCCCATCGGCCCGTTCCAGAGAATAGTCTTGGCATTCTGCACCGCTTCCGTGAACAGCTTGACCGATGCCGGTCCGATGTCGAGGGCGTACCAGCCTTTTGGGATTTCCTGCACGGGGACGATCTTGGTCTCCGCACCGGGTTCGCGGCTGGCGGCTACGACGCAATCGACGGGGAGATAGAATTTGACGCCGCGTGAAAATGCATGGTCTTCGATGCCTTTGGCGAAATCCAGCATGTCGTTTTCGACAAGCGAGTTGCCGATCTCAAGCCCTTTTGCTTTCAAAAACGTGAACGCCATGCCGCCGCCGATGATGACCTTGTCGACGCGCTTGCCCAGGTTCTCGATGACGCCGATTTTTCCCGAGACTTTGGCGCCGCCAAGGATGGCCACGAACGGCCGCACCGGATTTTCGACTGCTCCCTCGAGGTATTCGATCTCCTTCTTGAGCAGAAATCCCGCTGCCGCCACGGGAACGTACTTCGTGATGCCGACGGTCGAGGCGTGCGCCCGGTGCGCTGCGCCGAAGGCATCGTTGATATAAATGTCCCCGAGGGCAGCAAGCGACTTCGAAAACGTTTCGTCGTTTTTTTCTTCGCCGTCATGAAAGCGAAGGTTTTCGAGGAGCATGACGTCGCCGGCCTTCATCTTGGCCACGAGGCTTTCGATGTTGGGGCCGATACAATCCGGCGCGAAAATCACGTCCTTGCCGAGCAGCCGGCCGAGCCGTTTGGCAATCGGAGCCAGGCTGAACTTCGGATCGAATTTTCCCTTCGGACGTCCCAAGTGAGAACAGACGATGGCTTTCCCGCCGTCGTCGACGACGCGGTTGATGGTGGGCAGCGTCGACCGGATCCGCGTGTCGTCCGTGATCTGGAGCGAGTCGTCGAGCGGGACATTGAAGTCCGCGCGGATGATGACCCGCTTGCCGGACAGCGAGATGTCGTCAATCGTCTGCTTATGCAAATTCATGAGCGGTCCTTCTCGTGTCAACCTGGAACGGGCTGACCATCATGCGGAGAGGTGACGGTTCACCGGCCTTTGGACTTGGCCGCGAGGACCTTGATGAGGTCGCGCACGCGGCAGGAATAACCCCATTCGTTGTCGTACCAGGCCGTGACCTTGACGAGCCGTTTATCGATGACCGTCGTCAACGGCGCGTCGACGGTGGCGGAATGGTCGTCCCCTTTTTGATCGATGGAGACGATGGGATCTTCCGAGTAATGCAGGATGCCCTTGAGCGCGCCGTTCGAGGCCTTGCGGAATGCGTCGTTCACCGCCGCGACATCGCAGTCCTTCTCGGTTTCCACCGTCAAATCCACGAGAGAAACGTTGGGAGTCGGCACACGAATGGCGAGCCCGTCCATTTTGCCCTTGAGCTGGGGCAGTACGAGGTGCAAGGCCTTCGCCGCGCCGGTGCTTGTCGGAATCATCGACATGCCGGCGGCCCGGGCGCGCCGCAGATCTTTGTGCGGTAGATCGAGGAGTTGCTGATCGTTCGTGTACGAGTGAATGGTGGTCATCACCCCATGCTTGATACCGAAGGTCTCAAGAAGGACCTTGGCGACGGGGGCGAGACAATTGGTCGTGCAGGAGGCATTAGACACGATGTGATGGGTCTTGGGATCGAACTTGTCTTCGTTGACGCCCAACACGATGGTGACGTCAGGATCTTTCGCCGGGGCGGAAATGATGACTTGCTTCGCGCCCGCCGACAAATGTTTGCCCGCGCCTTCGCGGTCGGTAAAACGTCCGGTCGATTCGATGACGACCTCGACATTCAGCTCTTTCCAGGGCAACTCCTTCGGATCCTTTACGGCCAGCACTTTGATCGGTTTGCCCTCGACCAGGATTTGATCGTCTTTGGCTTCGACGCTTCCCTTGAGCGTGCCGTGCACCGAATCGTATTTCAGCAAATACGCCAATGTCTTGGCGTCCGTGAGGTCGTTGATTGCGACGAACTGCAACTCCGGATCGCCGAGCGAAGCGCGCAAGACGTTGCGCCCGATGCGTCCGAAGCCGTTGATGCCGACTTTAATAGCCATGGTGGAACTGTCCCTCCAAGAACGCCCAGATGGTCTCGCAACGAACGCGATAGTATCGGCGCCCGCCCCCCTGAGTCAAGCGATACAAAAGTGGTAACCCCGCGTTGTCTTGGCGTTTTCTGACATGTCGAGCACAAGCGGCTCCTGCAATGGGCGGCGGGCTTCTCATGGCCGGCGGCATGCGCGTCCCTTGCGCGTCAGTCGGGCGGTTCGCTACATTTTCCAAGCAGTCTTTCGCTGCAAGGAGCATCCGCTTGCTGAATCAGACGACAACCGACCTGTTGGAGTGGGACAAGCTGCTGTCGCTGGTCACCGCCCACACGCGTTCGACCAGAGGCGCAGCCCGAGTGCGCTCCGGCACGTTGACGACGGATCTTGCTGAGGCTTTGCGCCGCCAGCAATTGACGACAGAAATGGTGCGTCTTCAGGACGGGCCCGATCCTTTGCCGGTTCTGGCATTTCCCGACGTGCAGGACATGCTCGGAAGGGCCGGCAAGGGGGCGGTGCTCGACACACACGAGTTGCGTGATCATGCCGTTGTCCTTGCGCTTTGGGACGAGGTGCAACGCCATCTGACGAGGCACAGAGCTGATGCGCCTGCCTTAACCGCCGTCGCGTCGCCGCTTGCGGTGGTCGGCCAGGAACTGCACGGCATCAGGTCGCTGCTCGACGCCGCGATTCAACCGGACGGATCGATCTGCGAGTCGGCCACCACGGAGCTGCGGCGGCTCACGCATCACGCCAACGATCTCAAGCAGCAAATCCGGCATCGTCTCGACGACATCTTGCAGTCATCGCGGTACGCGGAGGCCCTTCAGGAACGGTATTTTGCCGAGCGCGAAGGGCGCTACGTGCTCCCCATCAAGATCGACATGCAGCGACGTGTCCCCGGCATCGTGCACGACGTGTCCGCCAGCGGAGCCACGGTGTTTCTCGAGCCACGCGAGCTCGTGGATCTCAACAATGCCATCAAGGTGGCCGATCGCGAGATCGATCGGGAGGTCATGCGCATTCTTCGTGAACTCTCGAGCCGTCTTGCCGAGAAAGCCGAAGTCATTCTTGCCGGCCTGGATGCGCTTGCGGAGTTGGACGCCATCGCGGCGCGTGCGGCTTTGGGACGGCAATTGAAAGGCCATCCCGTATCCCTGAACGATCACGGACGCATTCGGCTGAAGCAGGCGAGGCACCCGCTGTTGGTTGCCTCTAAACCGTCCGTGGTGGCGAACGACCTTTTGCTCGATGCCGGCATCCAGGTCCTGGTCATTTCCGGTCCCAATACAGGCGGCAAGACGGTCACTTTGAAGATCATCGGACTCTTTGCGTTGATGGTGAGGGCTGGAATGCATTTGCCCTGCGCGCCGGAATCCGAGATGGCCGTCTTTCCCGATCTCTTCGCGGACATCGGCGACGCGCAGGACCTTGGCCGCGACTTGTCGAGTTTCTCCGCCCACATGACGCAGATGGTTGGGTTGCTGAGGCGGACGGCCGACGGCCGTCAAGTCCTGGTCCTGCTTGATGAGCCGGTCACCTCGACCGATCCCACCGAGGGCGCGGCGCTTGCCGAGGCGTTGCTATGCCGGCTCGCCGCCTTGGGCATGAAGGTCATTGTGACGACGCACTACCGCTCGTTGAAAATTCTGGCGCAGACGACGCCGGGATTTGCAAATGCGAGCGTAGGGTTCGATATTTTGACCCTTTCGCCGACCTATCGATTGTTCATGGGAGTGCCCGGGGGCTCGTCGGCCATCGACATCGCGGGACGTCTGGGGATGGATCAGGCCGTGCTCGATGAGGCGAGGGACAAATTGAACGCGCAGGATCGAAGCGTCGAAGAGATGCTCGGTGATCTCCAGGCAAAGCAACGGCAACTGACTCTCGATCTCGCCCGCGCTGTGGAGGCTAGGGCGGAAGCGGAAGCCGCCGCGGCGCAAGCGCAAGCACAGTTGGCCAAGCTCGAAGCGACGGAGCGGGAGGAACGCAAAGGAATCAAGAAACGCTTGCAGGAACAGTTCAGCCGCGCGCGCGCCGAAGTGCAGGCGACCGTGGACGAGGTGAAGCGAGAGCAGAAATTGATTAAGGCCAAAGAGGCCAAGCAGCGCCTGGTCGAACTGGAAGCTCGCACCAGTGCGGATTTATCGCCGCCGGTCGTCGCGATTCCGCTCGAGCAGCTTGAGGCCGGTGATCAGGTGGAGATTGGCGGGCTTGGCATGACCGGCACCCTGCTGGAGGCGCCGTTAGGAAAAAAACGCGTCCGTGTCAGAGTCGGAGAAGGAGAATTGCTGGCGACCGTGGCCAATCTGGTTGGAGTGGCACGACGGTCAGATGCATCAACGCCGCCGACCGCGGTATCGGCGTCCCCTCCCGCGTCGACAGTCCGCTCCTACCATGCCGAGGAACATCGTGTGGTCGACGTGCGCGGGCAAGCGGCGGACGAAGCGGTGGATGAAGTCATGGCAGCGTTAGACCGCGCGACCCTCGAAGGGGCGCCGTCCTTGCGGATCATTCATGGTCATGGAACCGGAAGGCTCAAGACGGCCCTGCGCAGCTATTTGAAGGATTCGCCCTATGTGTCCCAGGCGCGCCCCGGCGACCGAACGGAAGGCGGCGACGGCGTGACGATCGTGACCATTCGTTAGGCGGCGTGCGGCCTGAGGTGGCCGCTGCGCAAAATGTCAGGAAATGCGGTATTTGGCCATGCGGTAGCGGAGCGTATTGCGAGTGATTTTGAGCAGACGACTGGCTTCGGACACGTTGCCGGCCGCTTTACGAAGGGCCTCTTCGAGGATCTTTTTCTCCATCTCCTGAAACGACAGCCCGAATGCCAACAGGGACGTCTTTTCCGCCGTGGGCGAGGCGGATGCTCTCGTTCGAAAGGTGGGCGGTAAGTGTTCGGGTCGGATGGTCGGGCTCTTACAGGTGATCGTCAGTCCTTCCACCACATTATGAAGTTCCCGGACGTTGCCGGGCCAATCATGCCGCTCAAGCAGGGCGAGCGCTTCTGGCGTGATTCCTTGAGTACGGCACCCTCGATGCCGTGCGGCGTGCTCGAGGAACGACTTGAGAATCGGCTCGATGTCATCTGGCCGTTCACGGAGCGGCGGCAGGCGGAGTTGATAGACGTTCAATCGATAAAACAGATCGAGCCGGAAACGTCCGGCTTTGATCTGGGCCGGGAGGTCTTCGTTGGTGGCGGCGATGACACGGATGTTGACTGTGACACTGTGTGTATCGCCAAGCGGGTCGACGACGTGGTCTTCCAGTACGCGGAGTAATTTGGCCTGTGCCGAGGGGCTCATCTCGCCGATCTCATCAAGGAACAACGTCCCTCCGGCGGCCAGTTGAAACTTGCCTGGCTTGGTCTGCTTCGCATCAGTGAAGGCCCCCCGTTGATAGCCGAAGAGTTCCGACTCCAAAAGCGGCTCGGGAATGCCGGCGCAGTTCAAGGCGAGGAAGGGGCCCTTCGCCCGCGGACTTGCCGCGTGAATGGCACGCGCAAACAGCTCCTTGCCCGTGCCGCTTTCGCCGGTAATGAGCACCGTCGCATCGGTGACCGCCACCTCTGCGGCGAGCCGTTTCACCAACAGCATCTGCGGGGACACGCTCACGATGTGGTCGAATCCCAAAACCCGTTCCGAGGGAGCGCCGGTCTGCGCCTGCTTGATATGGGGCGACCGCAGCGAGGTCTTGATCATGTCGGCTGTCACGGGCTTGGGCAGATAATCCGCCGCCCCATGCCGGAGCGCGTCCAGCGCCGCTCTCGCGGTATCTGAATCTCCCAGTACGATGACGGGAACCGGACTCTCGGTGCGACGCAGTTGCCTGAGCACTGCGGTTGTATCGATTCGTCCCTGGCTGTCGTCGCAGACGACGACGGTCAGGTCCGGCCGTTCGGCGAGCAGGCGAATGCCGGCGTCAGTGGTCGTCGCGACGAGGAGAGTGGAGGCTTGGTCGAAGGACGCTTGTTCGAGAGCCGTTCTTGATGCCGACTCGGCCGAGATCAGTGCGATAACCATGGCGTGCATAGGAGCGTTCCCTGATTAGGCTCCACCGCGAACCGCCGCAGGATTCAGCGCTAGCCTACTCCTATTCCCAGACTGATGGAAGGGGCTGCGGCCCGCGATCATGTAAGTGCTTGGTGCTAGGTGCAGCCGTCTATTCGTTGCGGCGAGCGATTTCGACATTGCGGCGCATTCCGGCCAACCTTGCCCGTCGAACAGGGCTCCGGCCGAATCGTTCACGGAAAGCGTCTTCGTCAAGTCTGGCAAGTTCGTCCAGCCGCGGAGCCAGCGCTGCCGCCAAAGGATGAAACGCTTGTTCCGTCGTGGGTTCTGCGCGCAGGTTGAAGGGGCAAACATCGAGGCAGTCGTCGCAGCCGAAGATACGGTTTCCCATGCCTGCGGCAAGGTCAGTGGGAATATCGTCCGTTCCTCCTCGGAACTCAATGGTCAAATACGAGATACAGCGGGTCGCATCCACGACGTACGGTTCCGTAATCGCGCCGGTGGGGCACGCCTGAACGCAGAGTGAACAACTTCCGCAAAGGTCCGCCGCAGGAATATCCGGCGGGAGATCGAGCGTCGTTAAAATCTCGCCCAACACCAGCCAGCTGCCGTGTTCGGCAGAGACCAGGTTCGAATGCTTGCCGATCCATCCGAGCCCGGCCTCTTGGGCCCAGGCTTTTTCCATGATAGGCCCAGTGTCCACGTAAGATCGGGTTTTGGCGTCCGGCGCCCACTCGCGCAGCGCGGTTTCCAGGCACGCGAGCCGGTCGCCGAGAATCCGGTGATAGTCCTCTCCCCAGGCGTAGCGGGCAATACGGCCGTAACTTAGCCCCTCGGTGGCGCGATGGCCGGTGTCATAGTTCATTCCGACGGCGATAACGGACCGACAGCCGGGCAAGACGGCGCGGGGATCTGAGCGGCGGGCTGGATCGCGGGCCATCCATGCCATCGTGCCGTGATACCCGCGACGCAACCATTCTTGGAGCCGACCGAGCAAACGGTCGCTCGGGACGGTGGCACTCACCGTCGCGATGCCTACTGCGCTAAATCCAAGCGACTGCGCCGTACGCTTAATATTCTCGACAAGGGACATCACGCAATAGGTGTTGACGCGCCGGCCGCTAGAGCGTCGCGCACTGAACTCAACGGATCAGCGGGGATTGCAGTCGAACCGGACGATGAATTGGACAGAGCACTGTGCCGTGCTGCAGCGGCCGCAGGTCCCGGTGATCTTGGTTTTCCAATCCGTCTGCTTCTCGTCGAAACGGCAAAACGTTTTGCCCCCTTTCGAGATCGTCGTCCAGGGCTTGCTCGTGCCGGGCGCATGGGCGACAAGGCAGCCGGCCGGAATGGGCACTTGGCACGTGTGGGACGGCTCGCCTTTGGCCATGCCGAAACTGCAGGCTTGCTCGGTCGTGGCGGGAAACTCCGAGGGCATCTGTGCACCGGCGTCGATGGGGGGCAAGGCCAGACACCAAAGGATGAACACGACAGTGCCGATAAAAACTATCCGTGTGACATGCACGTCGCGATGCTATCACAGCGTGCTCGCTTGCGGCCACCCGCGCGAGTGCGTAAAATTGCGGTGAGCAAAGCGCCCAGCGCTTCGGTCAGGATTCGAAGGAACAACTAGGGGAGGTCACCCATGCTTGCGACGCGGATCCGCCAAAAGGAAGGCACGTTTTACTTCATCGCCTACAACGCGGTTGACCTCCTGGACAAGGTACGATTCACGAGCCGGTATTTTTTTGAAGGCGAAGAAATCGCTCAGGCGAAAATCTCCGAGCACGACGACGTCGCCCAGTTCATTGCAGGCATCGAACGGAGCGAAAAGGGCTTTCAGCGTCAGCTGAATAGACAGAAAGTCAAACAGATCGTCAATTTCTACGAAACCGTGGTCGCCCAGCCGATGATCCCTGGGACCGTGCTCATTTTTACCGACGAGACGCTCCGCTTCCAGCGGTCCGGCGAGTCGGAGTCCGTCGGACATCTCAGCGAGCCGAAGGGGAAATACCTCGTGATCGACGGTCAGCATCGCCTGGCCGGCCTGCATTTTTTTCGCGCCAAGCATCCTGATCAGATTGCCAATGTCGAAGTGCCATGTGTGTTGTTCGACGGGCGAAGCGGCGACTTCGCGACGGAAATGTTCGTCATCATCAACAGCACCCACACGCGCATCAACCGCTCTCACTTGGTCGATCTCTACGAGAAGGTCTCATGGGAAACGCCGGAGAAGAAGTTTTCCGCGAAGGTCGTCAATCTGCTGTATGCCCAAGACGATTCCCCGCTCCAATACAAAATCAACCGGCTGGGCGGACGAAGCAAGCAGGAAAAATGGATTCTACAATCGGAAGTGTTCAATGAACTGTTGAAGGTGGTGACAGTCCATAAGCGCTGGATGGAATCCCATCTCGGCATGAAGCCGGACCGGTGCTACGCCTTGCTGAGAGACTATTTGAAAGGCGTCAAAGAGGTGATGGAGGAGGTGTGGGGGAACAACGAGCGGTATATGTTTACGCGCGATGTGACGCTGAAGGCCTTGATCCGCGTATTGGACGATCTCATCGTCGACCGTAAGCTGATGGGCGATTGGGATGCTCAGCGGTCGCCCAAGCCTTTCGCAGAGATCGTCAAGCCCTGGGCGGCGCTGGCCAAGGAATTTCGCGCCGAAGGCTTTTACGAGCGGTTCGCCGCTAAAGGACAGCTGGAGCGGGTGCGAAAGATTCACCAGCGGCTGCTCGATGCGATCGTCGGGTAAGCGCGCGGGTTTGGGCGCTCTGCTGCCGTTTCTTTGTGTGTTGTACTGCTCCACCACTCCCGCTCTCGGCGGTGACGCTGTTCCTGAATTTCTTGACGTCCATACGGATCCCGCCGGTGGAGTCATCGCAACGGCACGTGTCCTGTTCCCCGCCAGCCCTGCGACCGTGCAGTCGCTCCTAACCGACTTTCCTCGCTGGCCGGAGCTGTTTGAAACGCGCATGCGTGTGGTCGACCTGCAAATCCGCAACGGCGTCGCGACGACCGATCTGCGCATCGAGCACGCGCTCTTGCCCGGTGAGCGGCGTCTGGTGACCGAGTCACGGACGACGGCCAATGGGAGGATCGTGACGGATCTCGTCGGCGGAGATTTTAAACGCTATCACCGCGTGTGGAAACTCTCACCGATGAATGAAGGACGGGAAACCTCTGCGGACTTCGAGCTTTCGGTCGCCATCGAATCGATCGTTCCCGACTGGCTGGTGGCGATGGCGACCCGGCGTGAACTCGAAACGCACTTTCGCATCGTCAAGGAGAAGGTCAGAGTGCCTGCCGTCAGGCCGGAAAAGTGAATTCGGACGACTCGGCCCTCTCTAAGCCTTGTTTGACCAGCGCGCCGATGTCGAGACTTCGCTCAATTCTTCGGATGTCGTCGAGACGGGTCTTCGTGCTGGGATGCGGCGGAACAAAGAGCGAACAGCAATCCTGATCCGGTTCGATCGACGTGGAAAAGGTGCCGATTTGCTGCGCCTGGTCGGTGATTTCGAGCTTGTCCATGCCGATGAGCGGACGCAGCAGCGGTAAATCCGCCGCTTCTTCGATGACCGACAAATTTTCCGGAGTCTGTGACGCAACTTGTCCTAAGCTGTCTCCGGTGACGAGAGCCCAGCAGCGGTCGGCTACCGCGAGCTCACTTGCAATGCGGACCATGATCCGCCGATAGAGCACGACGCGGTAGGCGGCGGGCGCCTGCGCCACGATCTCGCGTTGAATCTCGCCGAACGGAACAATAAGGAGCTTTGACCGGTATTGATACGCGGTCAGGAGTTCCACGAGGTCGCGCACTTTTTCTTCCGACGCCCGGCTGACGAGGGGGCGGCCGGAAAAATGGATGAACACCGCGTTGCAGCCGCGCTTCATCATCCGATACGCCGCCACGGGGGAATCGATGCCGCCCGAAATGAGGCAGGCGACCGTTCCGCTCACACCCACCGGCATGCCGCCGGGCCCTTGAATCTTTTCCAGGTAATGATAGGCGTCCTTGGCCAGGAGCTCGATGTAGATGGTCAGATCAGGGGCGGAGAGGTTCACGGTTTTGCCCGTCAGGTCGCAGACATACTTCCCCACGGCCTTCTCCACGTCCATCGAGGTGAGCGCAAGACGCTTATCCGCCCGCTTGGCGGTGACACGGAACGTGTTGAACGACCGTTCGGCCAGCGCCGCGCCGATCTCATGCGAGAGCTCGTCCAGATTCGGCTCGGCAAGGTTCAGCGGCACACCGTGAGCGAGAGAAAAATTCGCGACGCCGAACACGGCGGAGAGGCGTTCCTTGACCATGTGATCGGAAAGGCGGTGGGGCAGGACGACACGAAGGCGGCCACGAAGACTTTCAATGCGAGTGGCGCCGAGATCTCTAAGGGCCGTCCGGATGTTTTCGATGAGCCGGCGCTCAAAAAAGTCGCGGTTTCGGCCTTTCAGCGCCAGTTCATGATAGTGGACGATTGCGCAGCGCATCTCATCTGCCGCGGTGCTTGCCCTCAGCCGTGCCCTGTGAGCTCCAAGTACCGTTCGGCATCGATCGCCGCCATACACCCGGTGCCTGCGGCCGTGACGGCCTGTCGATAGGTCGAATCCTGGACGTCCCCAGCAGCGAACACGCCCGGGACGCTTGTCGCGGTCCCCTGCTTAGTCACGATATAGCCCTTGGCGTCCATGTCCAACTGTCCGGTAAACAGGGACGTGTTCGGACGATGACCGATCGCGACGAACACGCCGGAGCAGGCGAGCGTTGTCGTCGTGCCCATGACGACGTTTTTCAGGCGGACGCCGGTCACGACGTCATCTCCCAGGATGTCTTCGACCACCGAGTTCCAAATGAAGGAGATCCGTTCGTTTTTGAGCGCGCGCTCCTGCATGATTTTCGAAGCACGCAGTTTGTCACGGCGGTGGACGACGAACACCTTCGTGGCGAACTTGGTCAGGAAATTCGCCTCTTCCATCGCGCTGTCGCCACCCCCGACGACCACCAATTCCTTCCCCCGAAAGAAAAATCCGTCGCACGTGGCGCAGGTGGAAACGCCGTGACCGGTCAGCCGCAATTCGTTTTTCAGGCCGATTTGGATCGCGGAAGCCCCCGTCGAAATGATTACTGTCCTGGCTTCGATCGTTCGTTCGTGGTCGACCGTGAGCGTCAAGGGATGTTTGCGGAACTCGGCCGCCGTCACGTCCCCGCACAGGAACTCGGTACCGAACCGCTCGGCTTGGGCCCGCATTTCCTTCATCAGGTCAGGACCCATGATGCCCTTCGCAAATCCCGGAAAGTTTTCGACTTCCGTGGTGGTGGTCAGCTGCCCTCCGGACTGCCAACCTTCAATCAGAAGCGGCGCCAGATTAGCGCGTGCGGCATAGATCGCGGCCGTGAGACCAGCCGGTCCGGAACCGATGATGACGACGTTGCGCATCAGGTCAATCTAGCACAGCAAAGAAGGGGATTACAGGTGGGCCGCCGATTGCCGTAAATGTTGCAGGACCCGGCGGACATTTTTTCTCACGACGGCCTTTTCGTCCGTTCCGTCCAACACGACATCCGCTCGACGTACCTTCCGAGCGAGCGGCATCTGGTTCTTGATGCGCCGGATGGCCTCTGCCCTGGTCAGGCCATTGCGCCGTTTTAAGCGTGCGATTTGTGTCTCACGGTCCGCCGTGACCACGACGATCTTGTCCACGCGTTTATGAGCGCCTGATTCAAACAGGAGCGGTACTTCATAGACGACCACAGCATCAGGTGAGCGTGCAGTGATCCGGCGCAGGAGTCGCTGTTGCTCTCTGGCCACCCGGGGATGGACGATACGTTCAAGTCTCTTCAGCTTCGGGCGGTTGTGAAAGACAATCGCTCCGAGCGCGTTGCGGTTGATGGATCGGTTTGGGCCGAGGACGTCTTTGCCGAACACCTTTACGATATCCCGCCAGGCCGGCTTTCCCGGCCGGACGACGTTCCTGGCAAGTTGATCGGCATCGATGACAACTGCGCCGCAGCGCTTGAACATCTGAGCGACTGTGCTTTTGCCCGTCGCGATGCCTCCGGTCAGTCCGACCACGATCATGCGGCGAAGAATAGCATGGATGCAGGTGCGTCGTTGACCCATGCTTCCTTGGCTCCGTGATTGACTTCCTGCCGCAGGCGCCTGTATGAACTGGCCATGACGCGAACACGGATCCTCGTAGCGTTGGCTCTGGCGGTCCTCGTGGCCGGGCCCTGTTGTTATGCGGACGGCGGATCAGCGCCGGGACCGAGAACGATTGTCGTGGCCCTCGACGGGACCGGCGATTTCAGATCGATCCAAGAGGCCGTGGATGCCGCCGCAAAAGGCGACACGGTTTTTCTCAAGCCGGGGAGATACGAGCAGGATCTCACCATTCACAGCAAGGACCAACTCAAACTCGTCGGCGCGGGACAGGACAAGGTCGTCCTCATCGGCCGCGAAGATTTAGTCGGAGTACTGCACGTCGGCAAATGGCCGTACGGGGCGACGAACATCGAAATTAGCGACATGACGATCAACGAGCACGGCGGTCATGCAGTCGGGTTGTTCAACGGCCGCGGCGTCGTGCTGAAGCGCGTGACCGTGAACGGCATGCTGTTCAGCCAGCAAGTTGAGGACGCCAGGATCGAAGACTGTACGATCGGAGGAAGCGAAACCACCGGCGTGCAGTTCGCGGACAGCCAGGCGGTGGTGATCGGGAACTTTATTCACGACAATGATCACGGGGTCAACGTGGCGGGCAAGTCAAACGTCCGTCTGGAGCGGAACGTGATCACGAGGAGTCTGTTTGAGGCCGTCGTTGTGAATGACAAGGCGAAGGCCGTGCTCCTGAGCAATACCCTCGTCAAAAACGGAGGCGGAGCCGCCTTCCTTGGTCAATCTCAAAGCGATGTCAGCGGCAATGTCGTTGGGTTGAATCGGGTGGGATTTCTCGTGGGCGCATCGAGCCGCGCCGCCATCTCCTACAATGCCCTCTATAACAGTGACGGTGATTATCTCCGCGCCGGTAATCCCAATCAGCCTGCTCCTGAACTGAAAGCTCAATCGGACATCACAGGAGACCCGTATTTTGTCGATCCTGCCAAAGATGACTTTCGTCTTCGCGCCGATACGCCCCTGATCAAAGTGGGTTCATTTCCGTTTCTTGGGGCTCTCCCTCCCGTAAACTTTCAATAAGTACGATAAATCAATGCCTTACACGTCCTGGCCGGCCATCGCGCGACCATGTGCTAAGCTATCAGTACACGGACACGAAGATGATGATTCCTGGCGTAAAAATTGCTGCCTCATCATAAGGAGGATCAAGCGTGGCGAGCTACAAACAGGAGTTGGAAAAACGCGGGCCGGAAGGCATCCCTTCGCTTGATGATATTGAGCCGGGAAAAATCTGCGGTGCGGTGATCCCGATGTCCGAACGCGCACAAACTCAAATGCGGGACAGCATCGAAGTCATCGATTATCTTCTCAATCAGGAGCGTGTCGTCTGGAGTTAGACCTTCTTCCAGTTCTGCCTTTCTCTCTTCCTCTTGACAGTTCATTTCCCGGTTCGTAGTCTCCCAGCAGCCATACATTTGTACGGAAGGAGCCGTGCGCATGATCTGTCGCAATTGGTTGAATCGCCTGCACGTAGGTGTGATCGGCCTGGGACTGGCGGCCGTCCTTTCTCTGCCATTTCGCGCCGGCGCGGACGAATTGCCCAAAGAAGCCGTGCTGCCGTTGGCCATGGCCACGAAGGCCGTACAGGCGGCTTTAGAGGCTTGTAAGAAGGACGGATATCGAGTCAGCGTGTCGGTGGTGGACCGCGCCGGAGTGCTGCGCGCCATGGGACGAGCCGACGGGGCCGGACCTCATACGGTCGAAAGCAGTCGAAAGAAGGCCTATACCGCCTCAAGCCTCCGCCGTCCAACTACGGAACTGGCCGAATTGATTACGAAGATGCAGGCATTGCAGTCGCTGCGAGATATGAATGGTGAGATCCTGATTCTTGGAGGGGGTCTTCCCATCGAAATCAGCGGTGACGTGGTCGGAGCGATCGGAGTTGGCGGCGCGCCTGGGGCGCACTTGGATGACGCCTGTGCGCAGGCCGGCCTCGATGCCATAGGAGGCGCTCCCAAAGTTCCCTCCGCCAAGTGATTGCCCATTGGCGGTCCAGCGTTCTTTCGGCCTCCGTATGCCTGCTCGCAGGCTGTAACAGTGATGTGCCGGTCCCTGCCGTAGCACATATCGTTCCCCCCGGGGTAGAAGTGACAGTCACGCGGGTCGCCACTCATCCCTTTCTCGCTCGGTTCAATCTGCAGCTCATGGCCAAATCGGCCGGCGATTGTGCGGTCAGGAGCGACCTATTTCCGGATACGGGCGGAGTGAGCCGGCGCAATGTCTATCGAGGATCGGCGGACCGCGTGTATGTCATCGGGCAGTTTGACGTCCGCCGGTTCGATCCGCGCAGCTGCCGGATTGAGCTCATGGAATTTCGAATGGTGGAGAGCGGTCTCATCTATGCTGGATCATTCGATACTGATGTATCGGGTCACTGGACATTCTTCCCTGCCGAGATGCGTTCGGAGCGGCCATTTCCGCCTCTCTGAACAAGAACCTTTGTCCCCATGAAGCAGCCGATCGTTGGATACCACCAAGACGAACAGGGCGATTGGGTGGCCGATCTGGCCTGCGGTCATGGACAACATGTCCGCCACCAGCCGCCGATGAGCAATCGTCCATGGGTGCTCACTGAAGATGGCCGCCGGCAGCATCTGGGCGAGACGTTGAATTGTAAAAAGTGTGAAGAACCGGCGGGTTAGCGGAATTTTGTGGTCACTTTCGTGCGAGACCGATACTCTTGCTGCTGTGGTCGTCTCAAGGTGCAAGCAGGCGCAAGCGTTCACGCTTACTGAACTCATGATCGCGGTCGCGATTGTGTCCCTACTCGCCGCGGCTGCCGCCGTGCTGTTCCCGCATTATGTCGAAAAGGCCAAGACAGCGGAGGCGGAACTGGCTCTAGCCGACGTCAAACGGCTCGAAAACGACTTCTTTGCTCGTACGGGAACTTTTTCGTCAGATCTGACTCAAATCGGCTACCAACCAGTTCCTCCGTTGCAATATCACACCGCGTTTGTACAGGTTGAAAAGGGGCCTCAAGGCTGGAGCTACATGGTCCTTCTGATGCCCAATGGCGAAACGAAATCCGGCGGTTCCTATGTTTCTCAGAGACCGGACGGGCAAATCGTCTCGAATGTCGGCACGCCAGCGGCTGCAAAAGGTGGATCTTCCTCCGGCTGCGCTGCTTGGAATGGCTGGGGATCCATGGAAGGCGGACGAATCGAGGGAGAGGAAACTATTGCCTCATCGAGCAACGGGACACCTCCGTGCGGTGGCGGGACGCGTACCGTTCAGCAGGGTCGAGCTTCCGGTCCAGCTTTGTCCATCAAATAGCAATCCTTTCACAGACACAAGGTCAGCATCCGGTCTGGCGGATGTACCGTCATGCCTAGACCTGCATCCTGCCAAGGCAGCAGGCGTGAGCCACTGTACTGATAGCCGCCCTTGACCGGATCGTGGTCCAGAAGCAACGGCGTATCGAGATCAATGACCTCAAATCCCTTCATGCCCAAGGCGAGGCTAAACGAACAGCCCATGGCAATCCTCGTCTCCACCATGCCGCCGACCATCAGTTTGAGACCGGAGGCCAAGGTAAACGAAGCGATCTCATGGGCCGCCAAGACGCCGGTCTTCATGATCTTGATGTTAATGTAGTCAGCGGCGTTTTGCGCCGCTACCTGCCGCGCATCGGCCAGTGAGCGGACGGACTCATCGGCCGCCACCGCAATGCCGGTCTTCCGCCGAATCTCGGCCAGTCCCTCGAGATCTTCCCGTACAAGGGGCTGTTCCAAAAGAACGATCCGATCTCGGAAAGCCGACACTCCCTTCGCAAATGCGAGGCATTCCTCGCGTGTAAACCCTTGATTCGCATCGCCGATGAAGGCCACGTCTGGAAACTCGCGCTGCACCGCCTCGAGGCGGTGCACATCGCCGTCGACATCCTTGCCGATCTTCATCTTGAAGAGACGGAATCCTTTGGCGTACCAGCCTCGGGCTAGCGCCAATGTCTTGTCCGGTGTTTCAATGGGAAGTGTGATATCGGTTTCACGCTCCCGCACGTCCGCGGCGCCCCACACAGCCCACAAGGGGAGGTTATGCTCGCGGGAGTAGGCATCGAGGAGCGCTGTTTCCAACGCGCAGCGGGCAGCGGGTTCGTCAGGCGCCTCGTCTCTGAGCTGCCGCGCAATGTCCTTGAATTGATCGGCCGGATAGCCCAGCATGGTGCGGCCCAGCCGGTCGACAGCGGCAAGACTCGCGGCACGAGTTTCGCCGCCGACTTCCGGGAATGGCGCGGATTCGCCGTACCCTCGCGTCCCGTCGGCCAACGTCAGCCGGATAAAGAGGGTCTCCGCGAGCGTTCGGGACCCTGTTGCCACGACAAACGGATCCGTCAGGGGAATGTCCATCGGCCAGCAGTCGATTCGCTCGATGACCCTCGTCCGTCCGTTCATCGGGAGGCATCTTAGCCAGAAATGATCATGAAGCCAATGCGACGCGTGCTTCCTCAACAGCGGTTATGCACGGAACGACCGGATCTGAGGTCATGAGCGACGCATTTCGTTCGATGCGACTGCTGATCCTGTTGTTATTGACTCTCGTCGGAGGATGGTTCGCTCTCCCGCCGCTCGCCTCTGGCCTTCTTGAATGGTGGCTCGAACGCCAAGGGTATGAACAGGTCCAGGTGCGGCTGGGGCACCCCGGCTTGCGGTCGATGACCGTGCCTCGCATCGCGCTGGCACGGCGGTTGACGGGCGAGATGGTCACCCTCTCCCTTCGCGATGCGCAAGCCGAATACACCTTGCTTGGGCTGGCGTCGGGTCGTGTCGATCTCCTCACGCTCAAGCAGCTGTCGGTTGACATCGTGACTTCTCCTACGCCAGGAGATCAGGGAGAGCACGCGACCGAGCCCATTCAAGACGCCCCCGACTCATTGCTCAATGCGTTGACGGCCAGCGATGCGGTGCGACGGTTGCCGTTTTTCCCCTGGGATGAAGTCCGGCTCGAGGAAGTGAAGATTTTTCGTGAACAGGCCACCGGCCCGCTGCGCACGGTCGTTATCGCGGGAACCATCAAACACGAGCGGGAGACGTTGGTCGCGGAAATGCTGCTTCAGGGCGTCGATACGATTCCCTATGAACTGCGGATCAGCGGTCAATCGACCGCGGATATGTCGCTGCAGCTGCGGGCGGCTCAACCAAATGCGTCACCGTTCGTGCTTTGGCGCTCACAGGCGATTCCAAAAGAAGCGAAGATTCATATCGAGGGCGTCTTGGAAATTAACGTCCGGGAACTCGCGCCTTTTCTCGCTCTCGTCGTTCCGGTGGGACAGGAATTGCAAAAGGTGGACGGAAACGTGACAGTCCACTGGGCGGGCACTGCGGCAGCAGGCGTCCCCGTTTCCGCTCTACTCAAAGACCCCGGGACGGAGGTCCATGCGACCGTGCAGATTTCCGCTGTCCTTCCAGAACTCAAAGGGTACGGCAGGGACCTTGCTCTAAAAACCACCGGAACGTTGTCTGGGAACGCTCGGCTCATCCATTGGACGCTGACCGCCGGTGCCTCCGCAACGGCCACGGTCAGCGGTGCGGCAATGAAAGCGATCGAGCCGCTCGGGGTGGTGTTTCATTACGGATCACAGCCCCTGCGTTTCGACAACGCACAAGAGAGCACGGGCGAACTGTTTTGGAATGAATCGCCGCCACGGTTTACGGCGTCAGGACCGGTCAACATAACGTACGGGTCACATGACGGACCGGTCTTTGCGGAATTCGTCGTCACGCAGATGGTCGGCCGTGGACTCGCACTGGATCACGCCGAAGCGAAAATGTTTGTCAAAGGGAGTCTGCCAGCTCCCTGGCTTCACCGGCTCAATGCGAAACATGTCACGAGCGAGCTCCACGGCATGCTGACGTGGACCGGGACGACGCTTCGCGGGATGCTGAATCCACCTTCATCGGTGGCTTTTGCGGACGCCAATGAAGGCCCGCTTCGGATTGCGCACGGCGCGTTTCACCTCGAAGACCCTTTGCGCATCGACTTGGATGTGGGGACCAGACGCTGGTCGGCTAGTGCCGCGAATTGGGTCTGGCGCTCGCCTCGCCTCGAGGTGGGCCGCTCTCACATGGCGATGCAGCGGGCGGTGTTCCGGATCGAAAGGATCGAAAGCTCTCAAAAAACCTCTCGCGCCGACTTCACAGCGTCCATTGAAGGTGTTCAGGTCGAGTATGCGACGGCACGGAGCGCCCCGTTTGACGTCTCGATTCGGATCGAGACAGATGCCCAGACGATGAAGGCGGAAATTCACAGCCGGAGCTCCGAGCTTCCACTCAAATTCGCCGCGGACGTGGAGCATGAATGGTCCACGGGGCGGGGTTCCGGCCGTGCGGCCTTGGAACCAGTCACCTTCACCCGCGCCACCTTTCGGCTCGCACAGTTATGGTCTCCATGGACTTCTTCGGCGGACATCACAGAAGGAAGCGTGGCAGGAACGTTTGATTGGCGCTGGGTGAGCAATGCGCAGCAGGAGTTCCACCTTCAGGGAGGATCTGCTGATCTTGTGGTGGAGCGCCTCGGCGGTCACTACCGCGATCTCGTCCTCAGCGGGATATCGACCAAGCTGAAAATGACCTTTGAGGGGCTTGAACGGATTGCAATCTCACGCCCCGCTGAAGTCGCCATTGCTTCCATCGAGGCCGGCGTCAAGGTGAGCGATCTCACCATGACCGTTGACGGCCAGTGGGATCTGCATGAACAGCTGCCGCTCGTCGAAGTGCGGAACATCCGTTGCGGCCTTTTGGGCGGCACGGCAACAAGCCAGGGCCTCCGCGCCGATTTGGGCTATCCTCCCTATGGGCTCACTGTGCTTGTTCGCGAACTTGATCTGCACAAGATCCTAAGCCTCGAGCAGCAAAACGGCCTGGAAGGTACAGGCATACTGGACGGGACGATTCCAGTCACCGTCACCTCCCAGGGCGTTTCAGTGAAGGACGGAAGCTTGGAGGCGCGTCCGCCGGGCGGCGTCATTCACTATGCCGCTTCTAGCGAAACTGCGCAGGCGGTGACGCAGGCCAATGCCAATATGGAGATTGTGCTCCAGGCGCTCAACAACTTTCATTATAATGTGCTACAAGTGGGGGCGCAGTACGCCGAGAGCGGCGTGTTGCAGTTGGAGGCGCGGTTGGAAGGCAAGAACCCGGATCAGAAAAAAAGCCCGCCGATCCGTTTCAATCTCACGGTGCAGGAAAACATTCCCGCCCTCCTGAAAAGCCTTCGGCTGGTCGGCGATCTCGAAGACTCCGTCCGTCGGAGATATTCGAAGCCCTGACGTGACAGGGAAGGAGCAGGGTACGAGGTATGATGCACGTCACAGTCGTCCGTGTGTGCTGTCTGATGCTGGTGGCTTGTACGCCGAGAGTTGAGGTCACGGCTCCCGAGAAACCAATTACCATCAATCTGAATGTGAAGATCGATCATGAAATCCGCGTCAAGGTCGACAAGGAACTCGATCAGGTCCTGTCGAAAAACAGCGGGTTATTTTGACCGGCGGTGGGCATGCCTATTATCATTGTGCGATGGTTGATCGGACTCATTATTGTATGGTCGGCAGCCTGGGCAACGGCATCCGGTCTATCGCTCGAAGAAGCGAAGAAGAAAGGCCTCGTCGGCGAAAAATCAAACGGCTATCTGGGTGTCGTCCAGGAGGGCTCATCGGAGGCGCACGCATTGGCGAACGAAGTCAACGCGAAGCGGCGGCAGGCATACGAGGATATTGCCGCGAGGAACAAAGCGCACCTTGAGAGCGTGGAAGCGCTTGCCGGGCAGAAAGCCATCCAAAACACGAAACCAGGGCATTTCGTCGAAGGTCAGGCCGGATGGACAAAAAAATAAGGTGGGTTCTCAAAAGCAAGGCGGCAGCGAGCGAAGACCCGGAGCGGCTCGAAGCGGCGCGAGGAGGATGCTGAAAGGCTTTTTAAGTCTCCACATTAGGCGTAGCGGTCGTTCTGCCACGGCAAGGCGGTGTTGGAATACCCCCGGACCTCCCAGAACCCTTTCTCATCCTTGTCTGAGAAGGTGATTTCCTTGACCCACTTGGCACCTTTCCATGCGTAACGCTTCGGAACAATGACCCGGGCCGGCCCGCCATGGTCCTTAGTGAGCGGCTGCCCATTCCATTTGCAGGCGAGCAGCACATCATCGTCGTCGCAGGCGTCGAGCGGCAAGTTTGTCGTGTAGTCGTCGTACGATTTGAAGAGTACGTATTTTGCCAATGACAACGGTCTGACGACATGGATGAGATGCCGGAAGCTGACTCCTTCCCATTGGTTGTCGAAGCGGCTCCAGGACGTGACACAGTGAAAATCCGAGATGTTCTTGAACGGCGGCTGAGAGAGAAAGTCTTCCCACGTCCATGTCACAGGATGGGCCACGAAGCCTCCGACCGTGATCTTCCAATCGGAGAGTGCGATATCGGGCTTCTGTCCCAGATCGAGGATCGGAAACGTCTCGACGACGTGTTGCCCTGGCGGCAGTCGATCATCTCCCTCATAAAACACTTCGCGCTCTTCTCCGCCTCGCCGGGCTTTTGCCCACTGTTCCTTGGTTCTTGTCAATCGGCTGGCTTCGTCCATCAGCGGCCTCCCTTCTACAGGGTAGGCCAGGAGGGTGTTCTCTGACAAGTTGTTTGCGTCATGCTGGCTACAGGTTCTAACCTTGAAACGACCGCCTAAATGCTTGTCTTCCCGAGGCATCCCGGTGACCTGCTACACTTGAAGACAGTGCCAACGCCCGGCGGAAGATGGACATGAAGCGCGCCTTAGGAAACGCTCTCGTTCTGTATAGCCTCATCATCACGCTTACGGCCTCAGGCGAAAGCCTGGCCGCACGCAAGCCGCCGAATGCGACATCCGCCCTTGACTCCAAGAGCATGGTCGCCGTTCGGCCGGCCTCGCCGCACCCCAAACCGGCGCCCGCCGTCCGGCCTGCGGCTTCGCCTCACGTCTCTTCTTCCAGAGGAAAAAGCCATCGTCCGACGAAGATTTTGAAGAAAACCGTTCCGAAGGCCGTTGTCCAACCCAGGACCGATCTGATCCACTACGGTGTCCTGGAGGATTCGCAGCGCTATGATCCCCGACCGCCTGCAGATTCCGCGGGTGTCCTCCATCCTGATGCCCTGGATCTCACCCATGATCACTTCCAGGAGTTGGATCGAAATCAGGACGGCAAAATCGATCCGGTGGAACGCGCATTCGGCCGCATCGATATGGATCGCGACCTCCCTACGCGCACGTTGCAGTAACCAGCCCTTGCACTCTCGGTACCGGTTAGAGCTCCTCTCATGGCGTTGACAGTGGGGGCGCGAGTCCCCATCATAGCCGGGACATGACGCACTGTGCGGGCATGAGGCGATGCGATGGTTGACGCCTACGGGCTTCTGCAGGACGATGAACACGACCGTGTGCTAGCCGAAAATGTTCATCCATCGAACTGGGTAAATCCGCAGCCGTCCGGCCGCTACAACATCGTCGTCGTGGGAGCCGGAACCGCCGGCTTAATCACCGCTGTTGTCGGGGCAAGTCTCGGTGCCAAGATCGCATTAATCGAAAAGCATCTCATGGGCGGCGATTGTTTAAACGTCGGCTGCGTACCATCCAAAGGCATCATTCGCGCGGCCCGCATGTGGTCCGATCTTCGCCGAGCGCCGGAATTCGGCCTCAGTATTCCTCACGGCGTGACTCATGATTTCGGGGCGGCCATGTCTCGGATGCGAAAAATACGGGCGAAAATCAGTTATAACGATTCTGCCCACCGCTATGCCAAGCTGGGTGTGGACGTTTACTTCGGCCACGGGCGGTTCACGGGTGGAGATCGCATCCAGGTCCAAGGGGAGGCAGGCAACCGCACCCTCACGTTTGCGAGGGCCGCCGTATGCACGGGCGCACGTGCATCCTCGCCGGATATTCCGGGCTTGAAAGAGGGAGGCTACCTTACCAACGAGTCCGTCTTCTCCTTGCGCGAACTGCCGAGACGGCTTGCGGTCATCGGCGCAGGTCCCGTCGGCTGTGAACTGGCGCAGGCCTTTGCGCGGTTTGGCAGCCAAGTCCACTTGATCGAAGCGATGCACGGAATTCTGCCGCATGAGGACCACGACGCGGCTCAAATTCTCGCGCACCAGCTAAACACCGACGGTGTCGCGTTGCTCTGTTGCTCGCAGGCACTTGAGGTCGTTACGACGCCTGAAGGGAAACGATTGACGGGGCAGTCGCACGGCCGAGCGTACGAACTGATGGTCGACGAGATTCTGGTTGGAGCCGGTAGAGCGCCGAATGTCGAAGGACTGGGCCTAGAATCCGCCGACGTCGCCTTCGATGCGCAGGGTGTGAGCGTTAATAGCCGGCTCCAAACCAGTAACCCGAAGATTTTTTCGGCGGGCGACGTGTGTTCACGCTACAAGTTCACCCATGCCGCCGACGCCATGGCCCAGATTGTCGTGCAGAATGCCCTCTTTCCGCATCCGTTTGGACTGGGATATGCGGGCGTGGACTCACTCGTTGTCCCTTGGTGCACCTACACGGAGCCGGAGATTGCTCACGTCGGCCTGTATGAGAAGGATGCCAGGGCCAAGGGTATCGAAGTTGAGACATACACCGCCAGATTGGAGGAAGTGGATCGTGCCATTCTGGACGGCCAGGAAGAGGGCTTCGCGCGGATCCATCTCCGCAAGGGCACCGACAAGCTGCTCGGCGCGACGATCGTAGCCCCCCATGCCGGCGATCTCATCAACGAGTTCTCGCTGTTGATGAAGGCCGGTACCGGTATCAAGACCATCGCCGGAACCATTCATCCGTATCCCACGGTGGCGGAGGTGAATAAAAAGGTTGTGAATCTCTGGCGAAAGGCGCATTTCAGTCCGGGCACCAAGAACAAGCTGACTCGGCTCTTCGCCTGGATGCGCCGGTGACACGACACGGAAGTTTACACCGCCGGTGGGCGCTTGGACTGCTCGCATCGGGCGTGTTATTTGCCTCGGCCGCTTCGACCGACGATTCTCCGACGATCATTGAGATCGGGCGGTTTTCCGGCAGTCATCCAGGCTCGCCACAGACAGACGGCTGGAAGCCGTTGACCTTCAAAAAGATTCCTAAGCCGACCGAGTACGAACTCGTTCTAGAGGACGGCGCGGTGGTCGTCAAGGCGACCAGTGACGCCGCCGCTTCCGGCCTCACCAAAGCGGTCAACATCAATCCCGCCGTGTTTCCGATCGTCCACTGGCGATGGAAGGTTCAAAATCTCCTCACGCACAGCGATGTGACGCGCAAGAGCGGCGACGACTATCCCGCCAGGCTGTACATCACCTTCGAATATGATCCGGCCAAGGTCAGCTTCGGAAAAAAGCTCAAGTACAAAGCCGGCCGGGCGCTGTTCGGCGACATCCCGATCGCGGCGTTGAACTACATCTGGGACACAAAAACGGCCGTTGGGATGATCGTTGACAATGCCTTCACCGATTTCGCCAAGATGATCGTTGTGGAAAGCGGCGAGGTCAAAGTGGGCCAATGGGTCCACGAGTCCCGGAACGTCTATGAGGATTACAAGCAGGCGTTTGGAGAGGACCCGCCCATGATCAACGGCGTTGCCATCATGACCGATACCGACAACACGAAAGAACGAGCCATCGCCTACTACGGAGACATTCGCTTTTCGCAGTCCCCACGGTGACACGGCGGCGCGTAAAGCGAAAGGGGCCGGCCAGTTGACGGCCGGCCCCTTCGCGGACACCACCGCGCGCGGAGTGGGTGCTCGGATTCAAGGGGGTTACTGGATCGAATTCGCGAAGCCGCCCCGCGTGATCTCGGCGCGGACGGTGTCTCCAACCTTCTTCTGTTTGATGTACTTCGTCCCCTGGCCGACGTACAGCTTCACCTGATTGCCTTCGAAATCTTCGACCGTATAGGAATTCGTTTGAATGTCCTTCACGGTTCCGCCGACGGTCCTCCAGGCCGGACCAGGCTTTTCATCGTGCTGGCCTCGTTTAGGCGCTTCCTGAACCGCCGGCACCTGCCCCATCGAGGCGGCCGCTGCGGCGGCGGATTTATGAGAGAGTGGCGCTTTCTTCGTATCCTTCGCCATCGCCGGTGCTACGGTAAAGGCCGCAGCGGCGATCGTTGCGACGATCGCGATCATGCTCGTTTGCAGTCTGGTCTTCATGGGAACCTCCTTAAGGGACATGACTTCAAATCCGTTTCCTCAGCAAGGCATGTGCCCAATCCCATGGCCATCATATTCAAGAAAATCAGGAGGTTGCGATCCGTGGCACCGCCAGTGCGAGACGGTGGCGGCTACCATTGGAAAAAAAACGGCAGAAACCTGTCCAAATATGACCGTCTGTGCCGATGTGACATCGAACGCGGTCATGCCTCGCTAAGCATGAAGCGCGCATCGATGAAGCCATCGCCGGCCGTCAGCTTACGCAAGCGGAATCCGATTGGCCGAGGGAGAGCGATGGCGTGTGCCGAGAAGGAAGGGCCCAACGCATGAAGCCATTTCGACACCGCCGGGCAAAGGCTACAATGCCTGTAATGGCGTCCGATGACTCCGCTCGATCGGTGCTGCAGCGGCTACCTCGAAGCATTACGCGAATGCTCCGCCGGCTTGGAAAGTTGGCGGACGAGGAGGCCATCGCGCTATACCTCGTCGGCGGCGTCGTTCGCGACCTCCTGCTCAAGCGAGTGAACTGGGATCTGGACTTGACCGTCGAGGGCGACGGCCTGTCGTTTGCCCGTCTGGTCACGAGCCGTTATGGCGCGGGGATGGCGTTGTTTCCACGCTTTGGAACGGCCCGCCTCGCACTTCCCGGCGGGCTCAAAGTTGACATCACGACCGCACGACGCGAGACCTACGCCAATCCGGCGGCCCTTCCCGACGTCCTGAGTTCCACACTCGACGAGGACCTTCGCCGCCGCGATTTCACGATCAACGCGATGGCGATTCAACTGAACCTGGCCCGCTGGGGAGAATTACGCGATCCGTATGGCGGACGCCGCGACCTGCAGCACAAAGTCCTTCGCGTCCTGCATGACGGAAGCTTTGTCGATGATCCTACAAGGATCTTTCGAGCGATTCGCTTCGCTGAGCGATTCCGGTTTCGTTTGGAGCCGAAGACTGAACGGCTGCTCGCACAGGCGGCCCGTACGAATGTCGTGGCGCATCTATCCGGACCTCGGCTGGCGAATGAAATCTTGGCGCTGATGAACGAGCAGCACCCAGAGCGCGTCATCGGCCGGCTGCGACGATGGCGCTTGCTGCGGTTTGTCCATCCGGGCCTTGTCCTCGGAGAACGGACCGAACGACTGATGGCCGTGCTTCCCAAGGCCATCGGCTGGTGGGAACGCCGGTGTTTGCAGACACCGATCGATCGCGGGCTCTTGCGATTGATGACGCTGTTGGCCTCGGCAGGATCTTCGACGCTCTCGGGAGCGATTCAGCGGTTGCAGCTCTCCGCTGCACAGGCAAGAATACTGGGATGGTCGGGAGAGAAGTCTCGCCGCATCGCCGCCATGCTCTCGAGCTGTGCGCCGCTGCGCCGCTCGCAGGTCTACCGTTTGCTGTCCGGCCTTCCCAATGAAGCGGTGATCTTGGTTCTCGCGAGGCGGTTGGCGGTCAATGGACGAGCGGCCAAGGAGCGACTCACCCGGCGGCTGGCGAGATTTCTGATACGGGATCGTCATGTGACGACGAAGGTCAACGGCGACACGCTGCACAGATTCGGACTCCGCCCGGGCCCCCGCTTCAAAACGATCTTGGACCGATTGTTGGATGAGCGGTTGGATGGCAAGATCGTCAGTGCCCAACAGGAGCGCGATCGGGCGCGTGATTTGGCAGAGCAGTACCGTTAGAGTCGGACAGATTTCGCTTCTTTTTCGCGTCGCCCAGCGGTTGACGAACGCCCGTGACCTTATTGGGGCACACACGTGTCTCGATCAGTTCATTGGGATGATCGTCGTGGCGATTTCCGTGGGCAGGAGCAGGGTGGCCATCGTCTTATGTTGTTCGTCGGGTTGAATGAGGGCGAACAGCGGAACGGGCTGTGGAATCGCGCCGTGAGGAAACGCCAATAGAGCCGGAAAGTCGATCAACGGCGCCATCGTCGGCTGTGCGGTAAGGCGAAGCCTAAAGGCCATCAGGACATCGCGTAATCTGGCAGACCGTTCTTCTTCCGTCCTTCCCGCAGCGATGCCGGTCTCCCACAGCGGCTTCGTGACCGTGACCGAAAATGACAACCCTAATTCCTTGGCTGTCGAACTGACGTCGATCAAGGACCCTGCGGCGAGCGCCTGTTCAAACGGAATAGGGGTGGGCGTCCCGCGAATCGTGTCTGGCTGGGAGCCTTCCGGTGCCTGCGCCGCAAGTGGTCCGGTCGCCGCATGCTCTTCCTCCGCTGGCGCTTCTGTTGTTTGTGGAGGCGTCGGCAGCGATTTGAGGATACCGTCATAGATGGCTTTGGCCCGGGCGGACCAACGAGGATTAAACGGACGGCCGGCAAATGCGGCATCAGCTGCATGACGTTCGTCATGAGAAAGGGCACGAGGTGTGATGTCCATAAGGGAACAAATAACGTCGTTCGACGCAAAGTCAACAGTCGGAAGAGGCTAGTCTTTCAACGGCTGTCCTTTGGTTTCCGGTGCAAACCAGAGGACGCCCAAGCCGACAAGGTACACGAGTGCCACGGTGCTGGCGGCCCGGCCGAACGTACCGAACGCCGTGACCAGCCAACCCGTCATGAATGGCGAAATGGAGGCAAGGATGCGGCCGGCGTTGAAACAAAAACCGGCACCCGTGGCGCGGAGTCTGGTGGGGTAGAGTTCGGGCAGATAAATGGGAAAGCCACTGAAGATGCCGTTGTTGAAGAAGCCGAGGATGGGTAACAGCATCAAGACACCAGCATAGTGCGAAGGCAGCAGGTAGGCGGCGGGCAGCATGATCAAGCTGCCCGCGCACATGAAGGCAAAAACCGGCCGCCGTCCGAAGCGGTCCGCCAACGGTCCGAAAGCGATATAGCCAAAGATCGCGCCCGCATTCAGCGCCATGATGGCATAGCTCACGGCCTTGGTCAGCGTGGCTGCGTCTGCGCCTTGAAACTCCGGCAACTCGTGCACCAAGGTCGGTGCCCAATTGGTCGAGCCCCATAGCCCGAAGACGGCCACGAAGGCCAGCGCTGATCCGACCACCGTCGCCCGCTTGAGATCTCCTTCAAAAATCGCCGAGAGGGGGATAACGCGTTCTGCATGGGCGTGCGTCCAACGGTCAGGTTCCTTCACCCACCACCGAACGAACAAAGCCACGAAGGCGGGGAGGATGCCGATCAAAAACATTGCCCGCCATCCGTACGCATCTTTGAACGCGAGATTGCAACCGGCGGCCAGGAAAAATCCGACCGCCCAGGCGCTCTGCAAAATGCCCGCTGCCTTGGCGCGTTTGTCCTCCGGCCAGGTCTCAGCGACAATCGAGGCGCCCGCCGCCCATTCTCCGCCGATGCCGAGCGCCGTCAGAAAGCGGTAAATCGCGAGATGCCACCAGTCCTGCGCCAGCGCGGCGGCACCAGTAAAGCTGGCGTATATCAGAATTGTTGCCATCAGGACCTTCGTTCGGCCGAAGCGATCGGCGGCGATTCCGAAGGCGATGCCGCCGCAGGCCCAGCCGATCAAAAAAATCGAAAAAATGATGCCGCCGTACCATCCGATGCGTTCTGCGGAGGCCTGGCCGCCTGAGGTGTGGAGCAGATCGTGAAGCGCGGGATGCAGCACGACCGCATAAATGGTGGCGTCCATCGCATCGAAGACCCACCCGAGCCAGGCCACGAACAACACCAGCCATTGATACGAGGTCACGCCGCGAAACCAGGTTCGGTTGGGAAATATGGACGGAAGTTCAGTTGCTGCAGGAGGCATGGCGCGCCAGGCTACGGAGGTTCCGGGCGCGAGTCAAGGTGAAGCCGCGGAAAAAGCCGTGTTATAGTCGCGGCCATGCCGCGCGTGGATTTTTACCGCATCCTGGGCGTGTCGCGTGAGGCGTCGGACGACGTCATCAAGAAGGCGTACCGCAAGCTGGTGTTCGAGCATCATCCTGATCGCAATCCGGACAGCAAGGACGCCGAAGAAAAAATCCGCGAGATCAACGCCGCCTACGAGGTCATCGGCGATGCCGAAGCGCGCCGCAATTACGACCGGCTCAATTGGGGCGACGAATTCGCCCCCGACGTCGTCGACGTCGGCGCGCTCCTCGAAGAAATGGAGAGGAAGCTGTTCGATGAAGGGCGGAAAGAAGTGTTTGCGCTCTTGATGAAGGATGTCGCAAAGATTAAGGCTGAGCTCGCGCTCCTCCGCGAGCGGGTGGTGAAGGACCAGGGCTACGACTCATTCAAGGAATCGCTCGTGCACGCGCGGGCCGCGGAAATTATGCCGGAACTGGCGACCGAGGACATGGAAGGCCGCAAGAAACGGCTGGTCGAAGTGGCCACACAGATGATGGTGTCGCAGGGCGTCGTGGGCCGAAACGACGAAGGCGGCATTCGTTCGCTCCGTGCCCGCCTCGATGAGCAGTTTCGCAAAGGCCGTCTGCATGGATTCGCGGCGGCGCTGGAGTTGTTCTACGAGCGACGATAAGATCGTGGCCGACCTCTGGTGGATGCGGCCTATGTGGCCAGGTCGCCGGCCACAAATCGCCCGGCCTGCATGACACCGACGAGACGTCGCCGGTCGCGCAAGACGTCGATCCTGCGCAGGGGATTGCCCTCGACGAGGAGAAGGTCGGCTTCTTTCCCCGGCGTAATGGTGCCGATCTGCGTTTCGAGGCCGAGCAACCGTGCGGCGGCGGACGTCGACGCAAGAATCGCTTCCATTGGACTCATACCGAGTGCGACCATCCGTTCAAGCTCCTGGGCGTTGTCCCCATGATGATTGAAGGGCGTCCCGGCGTCGGTGCCCATGGCAATGAGAAGGCCCCGATGATGGGCTTGCCTGAAGCTGCTCTGATGACGCTTGGTCATGGCCTTCGCCTTCTCGAGCGCGTCGTCCGGAATACCACAGCCTCGTCGACAAGCGCCGGTTGTGGCGAGCGCGGATAGCGTCGGGACGATATAGACGGCATACTTTTCGAACAAGCCGGCGGCTTCTTCGTCCATTAAGGTGGCGTGCTCGATCGAATGGACGCCGGCCCGAATGGCATTTTTCATACCGGAGGCGCCATGCGCATGGGCCGCGACTTTGCGTCCGGCGTCCTTGGCCTCATCCACGGCGGCGCTGAGTTCTTCCGGCGTCATCTGTGCCTGATCGGGGGAGGTGCCAGGCGTGAGGACCCCTCCCGAGGCGATCACTTTTATCACTTCGGCACCTGCATCGATCTGTTCGCGCACGACCTGGCGGACTTGTTCGACCCCTTCGACTTCCTTCGCAATGACCCGCCGCAGATGCCCTCCAATCATGCAAATCGCAAGGCCTGCTCCGATGATTCGCGGCCCTGGAGTCAGCCCTTTCTCGATCGCTTTTTTGAGCGCAAAAATCGAATGATCCCGCGAGCCGACATCCCGAACGGTGGTCACGCCTGCCTCCAGCGTCTGCCCCGCCGATCGGCTGGCCTTCAAGAGCGTTTCGGTTGCGGTCTCTCGCTCAGTGGCTTTTACGACATCCGCTTCACCTCGCCAGCAGAGATGTACGTGACAATCGATCAAGCCGGGGAGCACCGTGAGTCCCCGTCCATGAACTCGCGTCGCCCCCCGCGGAATTGAGACCGTTCGGCTCGGACCAGCGGCCACGATCCGCTGCTCACGTGCAATGACCGTTGCGGGTTGGACGACTCGTCCCGTCCCGTCGATGAGCCGGACCTGCTGAATCGCAATGGCCATGGTCAGCTTCCGATCGGAAAGGTGATGATGATGCCGCCCATCACGTCGTTGAGTTTGAAATCCCTGCGGGGACTGTTGGGATGATGGTTATGGCAATCGACGCAGGCCTGTGAGACGGCCCTGTCGGCGTAGACCGCTTGGAACAGACGAACGTCGCCACGTCGCACGATACCATAATGAGGCGCCGCGGGATCCTTTTGCACCGCGGACAATCCGACGCGCTCGAGATCGCTATTGGCGCCGTTCCACGCATAGATTGGCGTCAAGCTCGCCAAACGAAAGGAGAAGCCCAAATCTTTGATCGCCACGAGCCGTCCTGATTCCAAGAGAAATTGCGCCGGCAGCGGGACCCCGCGCTCGTCTCTCCAGTGTTCATGAGCCTCGATGCCATCGCGACTGAGTTTGACCACAACGTTGTCCGTATAGTTATTCCTGTTGGCCTCCAAGATGGCGTGGATGAACTCAGCCGTTTTCTGCGGCGAGACCTGATCGGATTTGAGTTGGTTGGCCAGTGTGATCGCGAAGATCCAGTACGAGATGACCGCCGTAATGGCGAACGCTCCCCCGCCGAGCACCCAGAGCAAAGGTTTATTGTCCATACCTTCTCAGACCTCCGGTCAAGATCCGCCGCTGTACAGCCGGGATGCGGCCTGGAGCGCGACTCCCGGCGTGCGCAGCCAGCCGCTTTCGAGAAACACCGTCTCCAAGGCATTCAGGAGCGTCAAGACGTTCGCTTCGGTGGACGATTCGCCCATGAGCCCAATCCGCCAGACCTTGCCCTTCAGGGGTCCCAGGCCGCCGCCGATATCGATTCCGTACTCCGACAACAAACGGGCCCGGACGTCGGCTTCAGGAATCTGGGAGGGAAGCGTCACGCAATTGAGCATCGACAATCGACGGCCGGCCGGCGCCAGCGGCATGAGTCCGAGTTCGGCTAAGCCGGCCAGCAAGGCATCACTGTTCGTTTGATGGCGTGCGTAACGCGCAGGCAAACCTTCTTCGTCGACGATGCGCAGGGCTTCCCGCAATCCATAGAGCATCGAGATCGGTGCCGTGTGGTGATAGGCTCGATTCCCTTCCGCCCAATATTCGGCGATCAAACTTACGTCGAGATACCAACTCTGGCAGGCTGTTCTGCGGCCTTTCACGGCTGCGAGCGCCCGATCGCTCATGGTAAACGGCGCCAAGCCGGGCGGACAGCTCAAACATTTCTGGGTTCCGCTGTAGCACACGTCGATGCCGATCCGATCGACGCCGACCGGGAGTCCGCCGAGGGAGGTCACGGCATCCACCACGAAGAGGGCGCCGTACCGTCGGCAAAGCGCGCCGATGTCCTCGAGCGGCTGCCGGACACCGGTAGAGGTCTCGGCATGGACGACGGCGACCGCTTTGACGGGGCCCGATCGAGCGAGCGCCTGCTCAACGGCCTCCGGTTGAATGGATTCTCCCCATGCCGCGTCGATGCGAATCGCTTTGCCGCCGCAGCGGTCGACAACGGTCGCCAGCCTTGTTCCAAAGACGCCGTTCACGCCGACGATGACGGCATCTCCCGGCTCAACGAGATTGATGATCGACGCTTCCATGCCGGCAGACCCGGTCCCAGAAAGGGCAATCGTGAACGCGTTTTTGGTCTCAAACATTATGCGCAAGGCGGATTGAATGTCGTTCATGACGCTCAGAAAGATGGGATCGAGGTGGCCGACGAGCGGCGTCGAAAGCGCCCGCAGGACGCGCGGATGTACGAGACTCGGTCCTGGACCTAGGAGGAGGCGGCGTGGCGGCGCGAATTCGTCAAGGGCCATGGTGTCAGAGGACGGTTACGAACGGTTCATTGTCCGGCCGGTCAGTATAGCGGAGTCCTGCCTCTCCCAGCCAGTTGACGACGGCCGCGAATCGCGTCGTTACTTTTGAGGGGTTTTTGGCCTGAAAATGTGCATGTTATAGTGCATGCCGTCATGGACGAATCCGTGCCGACCGGTTCTTCTGCTGTTGCTCCACCTCTTCGCTCTTGGTGGCGTGAAACCCATGCGCCGCCGGCCGTCGGATCCTTCCGGCGCCACTACTCGGCGACGGTGAGCTGGCTTTCTGCGTTGTTCCTGGTCCTGTCTTTCGGCGCCGTTGTGGCGATGGCATCTTCGTCCCTGAAGATCGACCGGTTCGAGGCGCCCGAGCAGGCGCTCAGCCTGATGGTCGGCCGGACGATGGATGCTCAAGAGGGACTCAAGCGTGCGTCCGGCTGGGAACAGCGGATGATGGAATGGGTTTCGGGCGACGGCGCCTCTGAGCGGGCTCAGGCGATTGCCTGGTATCAGGAGCTCGCGGGCCGCTCGGAAGATCCAGCCGTGCCCCTAGAGCTTGCCGTACTTCAAGCGGAATCCGGACAGGCGCCGCAAGCGCTATCGTCAGCCGATGCGTGGAACCACCTCGCCAATCCGCTTCCGCAGTATGCGGAGATCGTACGCGCCGCCTATGGTGCCGAGCGTCCGCCGGATGCCGACGCCGTTGAGGCGCTGCAGGGCCGTCTGGCCGACGTGCTGCCCGTCGGATGGTTTTACGACCGTCTGATGATCAAACTGGCTCAGCGTGCCGGCCATGCTGAACTTGCCTCCGTTCTGCAAACTGAGGCCGACCGACGCGCCGACCGGCTCTATGTGTATTCACGCAGACTCACCCTTATCGAACTCACGCTCATGATCGTGGGTTCCGGTTGTCTGCTCTTGATCTGGCGCGCGGCCCGGGCAGGAAGAAATCAGGTCCGGCTCCACGATCCGGGGATTCCGCCGCCTTGGCCGGGTCGAGTCGGCGCAGCGGTCTTGCTGCGTGGCGGTGCTCTGGGCGCCATCATCATGGCACTGTGTCTGCTCTACATGCCGCCGGAAAATGCCTCACTACGAGCGCTCGCGATTCCGCTGACGAATGTGCCGCTCCTCGGATTGGCCTATTACCATCTGTTCCGACCTGCGGGCATGACCTTCGAGGAAGGGTTCGGCCTTGGCCTTCCGTGGGCCTCCGTCGGGCGGTTTCTGACGGCGGTGCTGGCGGTAGTAGCGGCCGGCCTGTGGGGTGAGTGGTGTATGGACCGCGTGGCGGAGCAGTGGCAGCTCGCGAGCCATTGGACGGAGTGGTTCGACGAAGATTTGGTGTGGGGCACCAGTTCATTGACGATGGTCAGTCTGCTGGAGTACGTGATCCTGGCCCCGCTGTTCGAGGAACTGGTTTTTCGCGGATTGCTGTTTGCCATTCTTCGCCGTAAGTTCCGATTTCTCCCGGCGGCGCTGATCAGCGCGTCCATCTTCGGCTTAGCGCATGGCTATGGTGCCATCGGATTGATCAGCGTCTGCTGGAGTGGCGTCTTGTGGGCCTGGATCTACGAAAAAACCGGGAGCCTCGGACCAGGAATCCTCGCCCACGCCATCAATAATCTTTTGGTGTGTCTGGCGGTGATGTCGCTGCTGCGCTTCGGATAGACTGATGGTGCTCACGGGTGGATGCCGGGTTTCTCGTCATCAAGGCGTTCGAGCGAAAGAAACAAATCCGGATGACGAATGGAGATCCCGGCTTGCTGAAGCAGCAAGCGAAGTTTGGCAGTATTGATGCGCTTTCCTGATTGCTGGTTGGCGTCGGGTGCCTCGCGATGCGCACCGGCGTTCGCATCAAGTTGCCTGCCGATTTCTCGCCAGGTCCGCGGAATCCCATCACTGACATTGTAGACTGCTCCCGGAACGCCATAGCGCAGCGCCGCCAGACAAATCTCTGCCAGATCCTCGACATGGATCAAATTGACGTACTTCTCTGAGAGGCTCACGCGGCCGCTCCGGATCCATTGGTAAGGATTCCGACCAGGTCCGTAGATGCCGGCAATCCGTAACAACGTTGCTGCACATTCCTTCCGAAGAAACTCCTCCCCTTGCACACGCGGCTTGCTGAAGTCGACTGGCGCCGTTTCATCAAGCCATGGCGGCGGGTGTTCCGCAGAGAGGCCAGCGTCATACGCCGACGTGCTGCCTAGGACGAGCAAGCGGCCGTAGGTTTGGAATAATCCAGCGGCGCGACCGAAATCCTCAACGGCCTTGAGTGGTGCAGCAGGAAAACACCAGAGGAGGTCCGCGCGGGATGGAACGTTCGTCCACGTTTCCGGCTGCGCAAGATCGAAACGTATGCGCCGGTTTTGAGGAACCCACGCAAGATGGTGGTCTGGATCTCGGCTCGTATAGAGGATCTTGGTGTAAAAGCGGTGAAGAGAAGGCATAAAGCGGGCCACATAGCCGGATCCGAGGATGACGAGGGCTTCTTGCGTAGGAATCAAGGTCGAACTCTGTCTGGATTTGAGGACAGTTTGCACGGGCTCATTCAAGAGAATCTACGGAAATCCGCTAGGGGCATTGGCATGCGTTTTGAGTACAAACCATGCGCTTTTCGTATTAGGAGGGATTTCCTATGAAAATCACCACGGGCGCGAGACAAAGTGTCCCGGGACTTGTCCTAGTTGTCCTCTTCTTTTTCGCTGGTTGCGGCGGGAGCGATAATCAGAACAATACTGCTCCGCCTCAATCGTCGGCGGCGCCGGCGGTTGCCTTTGTTGCCAACCAAGCGTCGAACAACATTTCAGGCTTTACGGTCAACGGATCAACGGGTGAATTAGTGCCGGCCGGCCCAGCGGTCGCCGTCGCCGCTCCATTCGGGATTGCCGTATCCGCCGACGGAACGCTGGTCTATGTCACTAGTCAAGGTGCTCCAGCTGGTATTGCTGCCTTCACGGCAAATCCGGCCACCGCAGCGTTAACGCCAGTAACCGGGTCGCCGTTCGCGAGTGATGGCCTGGCTCCGTTTCGAGTCACGGTATCTCCAAATCGTTTCGTCTACGTGACCAATCAAAATTCAAATGATGTCTCTGCCTTCAGCATCAACGTGCAAGGAGGATTGACGCGAGTTGCTGGGTCTCCTTTTTCTCTCGGGCCAGGGGTCTTCACGCCCGCTGGCATCACCCTTAGTCCGAACGGCGCATTTCTCTATGTCACCGATCAGGGTTCGAATCAGGTGTCGGCGTTTTCGGTCAACCAGACGACAGGAGCGTTGACGCAGATCGGATCGCCCGTCCTGGTTGGCACCACGCCTATGGGAATCGTGGTGTCGCCGAACGGCGCCTTCGCCTATGTGACGAATCAAATTTCCAACTTTGTATCGGTGCTCTCGATCGACCAGGGCACCGGTGCGTTGACCCAATCGTCGGTCTCTGCCGCGGGGTTGCGTCCCACCGGCATCACGATCACGCCCAATGGATCATTTCTGTATGTGGCGAATGAACAGTCTAATGATGTATCCGCCTTTACGGTCAATTCGTCGACTGGCGCGTTGACGCCAGCGCCCGGCAACCCGTTCCCTGCAGGGACCACGCCGACAGCGGTGACTGTATCGCCTGATGGACGCTTTCTCTACGCCGCCGATCAGGCCTCGAATGATGTCGTGACATTTGCCATCGACGGCGCCTCAGGTGCGCTGTCACGCATTGCGCTTGTGAACTCCGGCGGCGTCACGCCACGCGCGATCGCGACGCCGGGACGTCCGTAATCCGAGCAGCTCCCGCCTCCCGGTCGAGATCCGGCTTGTTCTGTGCCGGATTTCGACCGCTCACATCATTGGAGCAGATTCGCTCTTTCGTTGGCACATTGGGCCTCTGGTGGTATAACCCGACTAAGTACAGATACGACTTGTTCCTTCCTCAGATCTTTTCCTATGGTAACGCCATGAGCCACAAGTTCCTGCTATTCCTGATTGCCGCTGCAGCGTTATCGCTGACGGCCTGCCCGGGCGGTGGCGATGGAGGCAGTGACGGCGGCTCACTGGGGACCACTGCTCCTCCCTTCTTGTATGTCGCAAATAGCGGCAGTGCCAACGTCTCCGGCTTCTCGATCGGTGCGGGAGGATTTCTGAATTCAAGTTCTCCAGCCACATTCCCAACCGGAGGGACAACCCCTAACTGGATCGCTGTCTCACCCAATGGGCAGTTCGTCTACGTGTCGAATAGCGGAACAAACGATGTCTCGTCATTTACCGTGAATCAAAGTAATGCCGCGCTAACGGCGACCACCCCACCGGCCATTTCAACGGGCCCTGGCTCCGTCCCGAGGGGTATTACCGTCACGCCAAACGGACAACTGCTGTATGTGGCAGACAATGGGACGGCAGCGGTTTCAGGTTTTACAATAAACACCTCAACAGGCGTGTTGACTCCAACTGCCCAAGGCACAATTTTTACAGGTGGGACGTCGCCTGAAGGCATTGCCGTGTCCCCAAATGGACAGTTTCTCTATGTAGCCAATAGCGGTAGCGACAACGTATCCGGTTTTACCATAGGTGCTGACGGGACCCTTACGGCTATGACAACACCGACATTTTCGACCGGCGCACCTGGTGCAACACCGTTTGGCATCATAGTCTCACCGGATGGACAGTTTGTTTTCGTCACCAACAATGGTTTAGACCAGGTCGCAGCCTTCACAATCGGTGCTGGAGGGATATTGTCTCCTGCCTCGACGCCAACGTTTACGACAGGAGCAGGATCAAGCCCAAGGGGGATTACGATTTCCCCGAACGGTCAGTTTGTGTATGTAGCGGATACTGGAAACAATGATATCGCGAGTTTCACGGTTGCTGGTGGAGGGATTCTGACACCGACAGTTCCAGCAGTCACTCCTCTCGGAGCTGCAACAGCGCCGTTCGGTGTGGTTGTGTCGTTGAACGGGCAGTTCGTATACGTCACCAATACAGGGCCCGACAACATTGCGGCTTTCACGATTGGCGCAGGTGGGATATTGACGACGACTGTTCCCGGTACATTTTCGACGGGCGGAACAAATCCCTTGGGTATTGCTGTGCCGGGTCGGCCCTGACCGATAGAGTCCTCCGCGACCCGCGTGCTAAAATCGCACGCGATGCCGCTCACCCGTTTCCATCCCCTCATCGCCGAATGGTTTCAAGCGTCCGTCGGAGTGCCGACTGACGTTCAGGTCGAGGCGTGGCCGGCCATTCAATCCGGACGGGACACGCTGATCGCCGCACCCACCGGCTCCGGCAAGACCTTTGCGGCATTTCTCTCCAGCATCGATCGTCTGTTTACCCGGGCCCTGGCCCGCGAACTCGAAGACTGCACGCACGTGCTCTACGTCTCGCCGTTAAAGGCGCTCAGCAACGACATCCAGAAAAACCTTCGGCAGCCGCTCGGTGAAATCGGTCAGGCGGCGCTGCAAGCCGGACTCTTGATGCCGGAGCTGCGCGTGCTGGTGCGGACGGGCGACACGCCGATGGCGGACCGGCAGCAGATGCTCAAACGGCCGCCTCACATCCTCGTCACGACGCCCGAGTCCTTGTTCATTCTGCTCACGGCCGAGAAAAGCCGTCATCTTCTCAAGACCGTCGAAACCGTGATTGTGGACGAAATCCATGCGCTGGCGCCCAACAAGCGCGGCGCGCATTTGGCACTTTCGCTCGAACGCCTCGAGGCCTTGACGGAGCGCAAGCCGCAGCGCATCGGACTGTCTGCGACCCAACGGCCGATTGAGCTCGTTGCGCGCTTTCTCGCCGGCGACCGTCCGCTTCCGACGATCATCGACGTTGGCCACAAGCGGCCCATGGATGTTGCCGTCGAAGTGCCGAAGGACGAATTGAGCGCCGTCGTGACGAATGCGATCTGGTCCGACGTCTACGACCGTCTGGCCGCGCTGGTCCGTGAACATCGGACGACGCTCGTGTTCGTCAATACCCGCCGGCTGTCCGAACGGCTGGCGCATCATCTGGAAGAGCGCCTCAAGGACCTCGGCCCAGAAAGCGTGGCGGCGCACCACGGAAGCCTGTCGCGCGAGATCAGGCTTTCCGCGGAAGAGCGCCTGAAAAGCGGCAGGACCCGCGTCGTCGTGGCCACCGCTTCGCTGGAGCTTGGCATCGACGTCGGCACAGTCGATCTTGTCTGCCAGATCGGCTCGCCCAGGGCCATCGCCACCTGTTTGCAGCGCATCGGCCGTGCCGGGCATTGGATCCGCGCGATTCCGAAAGGCCGTCTGTTCGCGACCACCCGCGATGAGTTGTTGGAATGCGCGGCGCTGATCCGGGCGATCAAGGCAGGCACGTTGGATCGCCTCTCGATTCCAGCGGCGCCGCTCGACATCTTGGCGCAGCAGATCGTTGCGGCCGCCGCATCCCACACCTGGTCGGAGGAGAGTCTGTTTGCACTCGTCCGCCGCGCCTTTCCGTATCGTGAACTCGACCGTCGGGAATTCGATCGTATTGTCCAAATGCTGTCGGAAGGGACCTCGACGAATCGAGGACGTGGGCTCGCGTATCTTCACCATGACCGCATTCATCACACGGTCAAGGGCCGCCGAGGGGCAAGGCTCGCGGCGATTACCTCGGGGGGCGCCATTCCCGATACGGCCAACTATGCAGTGGTCGCGGAGCCGGAAGGGACGGTCGTGGGATCGGTGGATGAGGATTTTGCCGTGGAAAGCCTGGCCGGGGACATTATGCTGCTCGGCAACACTTCTTGGCGCATCAAAGGCGTCGAAATGGGCAAGGTGCGCGTGGAGGACGCGCAGGGCGCACCGCCGAACATTCCCTTCTGGCGGGGGGAAGCGCCGTCGCGAACTCCGGAGCTGTCGGCGGAAGTGGCCAAGCTGCGCGAGGAGATCGCCTGGCGCTCCGGCGGCGGCGGAAACGAAGACGCTCAGCTCTCGCCTCTGGCATGGCTGCGACAGGAATGCGGCCTCGATGCGCGAGGCGGTCAGCAGGCGATTGAGTACGTGCTCGGTGGCCGCGCCGTGCTCGGCACCGTTCCGACACAGACGACCATCGTCGCCGAGCGCTTTTTTGACGAAAGCGGCGGCATGCAGCTCGTCATTCATGCGCCCTTCGGCGGGCGGGTCACGAAGGCCTGGGGGCTGGCCTTGCGGAAGCGTTTCTGCGTCACCTTCGATTTTGAACTTCAAGCTGCCGCGACCGACAATGGGCTCGTCCTCTCGCTCGGCGAAAAGCATAGTTTCCCGTTGGAGTCCGTCTTCGGATACCTGCACTCTCACACCGTGAAGGACGTCCTGCTTCACGCCGTTCTGGCCGCGCCGATGTTTGCGACGCGCTGGCGGTGGAATGTCACACGGTCGCTGGCGCTGCTGCGCTTCTCGAACGGAAAGAAAGTGCCGCCGCAGATTCAACGGATGAAAGCCGAGGATCTGCTCGCCGCGGTCTTCCCGGATGCGATGGCCTGTCAGGACAATATGACGGGCGGGCGGGAGCGCCGGATTCCCGACCATCCGCTGGTGCAAGAGACGTTGCGCGATTGCCTGACCGAAGCCATGGACGTCGAGGGACTCGCGCAAGTCCTCGAGCGGATCGAACGGGACGAGATCCGCTGCGTCGCGATCGACACGCCCACACCCTCACCGTTCTCGCACGAAATCTTAAATGCCAATCCGTATGCCTACCTCGATGATGCGCCGCTCGAGGAGCGCCGGGCAAGAGCCGTGGAACTGCGCCGGACGCTTCCCATGGACGTCGCGGGCGATCTCGGGGCGCTCGATGCGCGCGCCATTGACGACGTCGTTCGCGAATCCTGGCCGGTCGTACGCGATGCCGACGAGCTGCACGATGCCCTGCTGACACTTGTCTGGGTTCCAACGAGGGAAGTCGCTGGATGGCAGCAATTCATTCCGGAACTGACGCATGCCGGCCGAGCCGTCGAATTGACCGCCGTCCAGAGAGATTCTCAGATCAACGGTTGGTCGGCCGCCGAGCTTGCGTCGGACGTTTCGCAAACACTGGCCGGCGTCGGCGACGAACGCACGCTGGACGCCATCCTGTCGGGCTGGATGGAAAGCGTTGGCCCGATCACCTCAGCCGAATTAAGCGCGCGGCTCTCCCTATCTGAAATACGCGTGGAAGCGTCACTGATGCGCCTCGAGGCGCAGGGCCTCATCTTGCGCGGCCGGTTCCGGCCGGAGGGCCAGGCAAAGGACGGGAGGCAAGAGACGAATGGCGATCAAGACGATGTCCCCTTGCCAACAGCCACTGGCCTCTTGCCAGCGGCACATGAATGGTGTCATCGCCGGCTGCTCGCCAGGATTCATCGACGCACGCTTGGCACCCTACGCAAGGAAATCGAGCCGGTTGCCACCGCGGATTTCATGCGGTTCTTGTTCCAATGGCAGCACGTCGTACCTGGTTCCCGCCAGCACGGCGATTCGGGCCTGCTCGAGGTGGTGAAGCAACTGGCCGGGTTCGAGGCGGCGGCATCGAGTTGGGATCCGCAGCTGCTGCGCGTCAGAATGGGCAAGTATGAACCGGCGCTGCTCGATCGTCTCTGCCTGAGCGGCGCCGTCAGCTGGGGACGGCTGTCGCCTCATCCTCGGCTGATGGAGTCGGCCGCGCGCGAACAGGGACGCCGCATCACGCCGACCAGCGTCGCGCCGATCAGCTTGTTTCCCCGCGAGGAGGGCTGGTGGCTGCTCGACGCGCTGCGCCACGATCTCAACGCAGGTCCAGATCCATATGCCGCCTTGAGCCCTGTTGCGCAGAACCTTCGCCGGGTGCTGGAAGAGCGGGGAGCAAGTTTTTTTGCAGACCTCGTCGGCGCGACCGGACATTTGGCAACGGAAGTGGAGGGCGGACTCTGGGAATTGGTCGCCGCCGGACTGGTGACAGCGGACGGGTTCGACAATCTACGCGCGCTGATGGATCCCCGCCGCCGGCGTGCCCAGGGTCGCGAGCGGTCCCGCCGGCCGCGCCATGCCGCGGGTCGTTGGTCGCTGCTGCGGACCCGTGAGGCAAGAACTCCCAGGCCACAGGCTAGTGGCGAGTCGGTGGATGAACGGATCGCCCGCCAGTTGCTTCGCCGCTATGGAGTGGTGTTCCGGGATCTCCTGGCCCGTGAAGTGCTGGTGCGGTCCTGGCGTGACCTGCTTGTCGTCTACCGCCGCCTTGAATTGAAGGGCGAAGTCCGCGGAGGGCGCTTCGTCTCCGGATTTGTCGGCGAGCAGTTCGCCCTCTCGGAAGCCGTCGAAGCGCTTCGTGCTGTGAAAAGAAGTCCGGGCCAGGCGCCCGGGAGTGAAGTCAAGCTTTCCGCCTGCGATCCGCTGAACCTGAGCGGCGTCATTTTGCCGGGCCCGCGCATTCCCGCCGTACCCAGTACATTCATGGTCTTCAGAGACGGCCTGCCGATACGCGTTGTCAGCGCAAAAGGCCAGCGCTCGGAGGATGGAACGATCGTGTCACTGGCAGGCGGCGTTTCCGCGGCCGGATAAGTGCGGGTTCGCCGTCCCTCGGGCCGTTATCTCCACATCGTCGCGGCCGTGTCATATCCTACCAGCTGAATGAGCGTCTCCTGCGCCGTACTCCGGTGCTCGACCACGAAGGGGTAGCGCGATTGCGCGTGGGCATAGAATGCGGGCCGGCGGTCCTGAGGAATCTCCATCAACGTGCTCAAAGAGTCGAGGAACTCACCTTGTCCCTTGGCCATATCCTGCTTGATGTATTCAAAGTTGAACGCCATGAACGCCTGAACGCGATGATCAGTCTTGATCAGGCCATCTTCCGTAAACCACGACTTCCCCGAGGTCGACGAGAGAAAGTTGCTGATCGTCTCGGTGATGCTGCAGGCTGAAAGAGAGAAGACCAGCAGTGCGGCTCCAGCACAACGGGTGAAGACTTGTCTGCGGTGCATCATGACTACCTCCACAGTTGGGAATGATCGTCGACAGCGCTACTCGGTCGCCATCACTCTAGTGCAGAACGCCAGCCGGATCAAGGCGTAGTCAAGCGGCATGCCGTCTGTGACGGTGTTGACAACTTCCAGACATGACGCAAGAATCGCGCAGCACCCTCCGAACTCGTACCATCCTGGATGGAAGGAAATGGCCAATGGCTTGGTTCATTCTGTTTCTCGCTGGACTGTTTGAAACCGGTTGGGCGATCGGGTTGAAATACACCGAGGGATTTACGCGGCTGTGGCCGACGGTATGGACGGTATTTGCCATGATTGTCAGCCTCTGGCTCCTCGGAATTGCGGTGAAGACGCTCCCGGTCGGGACGGCCTACAGCGTGTGGGTGGGCGTTGGAGCGGTGGGTACAGTCGTGCTCGGTATTGTCCTCCTTGAGGAGCCAGCCAACGCTGCGCGTTTGATCAGCGTAGGGCTGATCATTGCCGGCATCATCGGATTGAAACTTGCGACATCGGCCTAAGTGTGCGCACGAAATCTGAAATTATGATGTCTCACATTGCTTTTCACTGCTACTCCGCCCGCGCCTTCAACTCTTTTGTTTTGCCTTTCACGCGCTCGCCGGCGCCTTTCACATTGCCTTTGGCCCGTTCCAATTCGGCCTGCGTCTTATTGCCCTTCGCTTCTTCTGTGAGCGCTTTCGCCTCTCCCTTTGTCTCCTGGTAATCGGCCTTCATTTCACCTTTGGCCTTCTCCATCTTGGCCTTGGTTTCGCCTCCGAGGCCAGGTACGGTTGTCGCCCCCACGATCGCAATGCCCATCAGCGTGATCACAAACCTGTTGCTCATGACGTCCTCCTTGGCCTCATGAAATCGCCTGTGTTCATCATCAGGCGCTTGGCAAACTGACCATACTGGAGTCTTCCCTAGGAAGAACGCGGGAGGAGTACTGAATCGGGGAAGTGCGGAATCACGCACGTTGAGCGCGAAAGAGCTCGGTCACGGTTTCAATCGTGTCGGCTTCCTGAGCCATTTTGTCGGGGCGATAGCGTTTGACACGCGCAAAGCGCAGTGCGAGACGGGCAGGGTAGCGCGGCGATTCCTGAATGTCGCTGAAGGCGATCTCCACGACCAGCTCCGGCCGAACGAATACGGTCTGCGCTTCCCGATGGGTTTCGAGTTTAAGGAGTTGTTCCGTTTGTAGGCGCAGCATCTCGTCCGTGAGCCCCTTGAATGTCTTGCCCAGCATTACGAACTGGCCGCTGGCCGGATCTCTCGCCCCCAGATGCAGGTTCGAGAGCCAGCCTTGGCGGCGGCCATTCCCCCACTCGGCGGCGAGCACGACTAAATCCAGCGTCGTCGCCTCCTTCAGCTTGAGCCAATGGAACCCCCGTTGTCCGGCAATGTAGGGAGCGGTCAGCGATTTGGCCATGACGCCTTCATGGCCGGCTGCGAGCGACTGTGCGAGGAAGCGCCGCGCGTCTTCGGTTGCTGAAGTGATCACGCGGGGAATCAGGGCCTTCGGCGCAATTTCGGCGAGGAGACTGGTGCGATCCTCATAGGAGCGAGTCAGCAACGACTCGCCGTTCAGATACAGCGCATCGAACATGAACGGTGACAAAGGGATCGATTGCACCAGCGCCGGCACGTCTTTGACCCGTCCGAGGCGGCGCATCGTCGTTTGAAATGGCTGGGGTCTCCCATCTACCCGAAGCGCAATCGCTTCGCCGTCGAGCACGGCGTCATTGACCGGGAGGCGACGCGCCCATTCCACGAGGTCAGGCAACCGTGACGTGACGTCCTGGAGTTGGCGCGTGAAAAGACGCACGTCGTCGCGTCCTTTATGCACTTGGATGCGCACCCCGTCGAGCTTGTATTCAAAGGACGCACGACCGAGACGCTCCATCGCGGCATCGATGTCTTCGGCGGTCGCGGCGAGCATCGGCGCGACTGGAACGAACAGACGCAGTGAATAGCGTGCGAGGCCCGCAGCGCCGTCTCGAAACGCCGTCGACGCCAGTTCGCCGATCGTCGGGGCGAACATGAAGGCCTGGCGGACATCGGCCGCCGGCAATTGCGCGGCTACGGCAATCGCCTCGAGGAGCACGCCCTCGAGCGCCCCCTGTCGCAGTTCCCCGATCAGGAGCTGGGAAAGAAATCGACGCTCGCCCGGACGGGCGCGGCTCAAGAGCGTCCTCAGTTCAGCGATGCGGCGCTCCGTGGAACCGGCGCCGCGCTCAGCGGCCAATCGGTCGAATGCCTGGTCGATATCTGTGAGAGTGAGCGCTTCGCCGCACGAGAAAGCCGAAGCCTCCTCCATCGCTTGTTGAATCAGAGCCCAACCGATCCCAATCTTCCCTTGCGGCAGCGACCCGCTGAGATACATCGCTGACAACGCCGTCTCAGCGCCCTGTGTGGCGCGAAGCGTCTCGGCCAGGATGCGGATTTTTTCAGATTTCTTGGTGGTGGCGCGGACCTGTTCTACAGCCTCGACGAGACGGGCGAGTTCCATGTTTCATTATAAACGCCCAATCAAGGTTGGTCGCGAGCTCAGACTGGCGGCTTACGAAAGCGTGCTCGATAGCTAACGAGCTCGCTGAGGTTCATTCAGACCAATTCTAACAGACCGCGAGGTAAAGCTTTGGCAGCAGTTAGGTGGGATGCGAAGAGCGGAGGCCGCTTCCCGAGGAAGGGGCCTCATTTAACGGCAAACCGAAAAGCGAGCCTGACGTGCAACGACGTCGAGATCACTACTCCACTTCCTGTAGCTTGATCAGATTTGTCCCTCCAGGCTTTCCGATGCTCGTTCCAGACAGAATGACGATGCGCTCGCCGGACTTCACCAGTCCTTCCGTTTTGAGCCGGCGTTCCGCTTCATCCACGCGCTCGTCCGTTTGGGCGATCTCCTGCATTGTATGCGGCTGTACGCCCCAATACAGCGCCATTTGACGGCGCACGGGTTCGAAGGGCGTGAAGGCGATGATCGGCGCCGCAGGGCGCTGCTTTGAAATAAGGCGGGCGGTCAATCCCAGTTCGCTGAACGCGACGATTGCGGTGGCCTTCGTTGCCGATGCCGCGGATGAGGCTGCCGTGCAAATGGCTTCGGGCAGCGTCATATCGCCGAAGTCGCTTTGACGCTTGGGGACCATCCCGGGTTCGCAGCCTTCTTCAGAGGCTCGAATAATGCGGTCCATTACTTGGACCGTTTCGACCGGGTGTGCGCCGATCGCCGTCTCCGCGGACAACATGACGGCATCGGTGCCGTCGAAGACGGCGTTGGCGACATCGGACGCTTCCGCGCGGGTCGGCCGCTTATGCTGCGTCATCGATTCCAGCATCTGTGTGGCGGTGATCACGAGCCGACGGCGGCGATTCGCCTCGGCGATGATGCGCTTTTGCAGCAGGGGAACGGCTTCCGGCCCCATTTCAACGCCCAAATCGCCTCTGGCGATCATCACGCCGTCGGCCTCTTCTAAAATAGCGTCCAGGCAGGTGATGGCTTCCTGCCGTTCTATTTTCGCGATGACCGGTAGGCTGCCGCCGTATCCGGCGATGAGTTGTTTTGCCGCACGGATGTCGTCCGGGCCCCGGACGAAGGACAGGGCCACATAATCCACGCCTTGGGAGACGCCGAATCGAATGTCCTCGCGATCCTTGTCGGTCAGCGTCGGCGCGCTGACGCGGGTCCCCGGCAGGTTGATGCCCTTGTGCGAGGTGATTGTGCCTCCCACCACGACCTTGCAATCGAGATGGCCTCCGCTGATTTGTTCAACTTTGAGTTCAACAAGGCCGTCATTGATGAGGATCCGAGCGCCCGGCCTGACGTCCCGGGACAGGTGCTGATAGGTCACGGGGATTTCCTGGATTGTAGAGGAGGCCATCGATTGGTGCCCCAGCTGTCCCCCCGATCGTGCGAGGACTGTCTGCAACCGAACGGCCTCATGATCCTTCAAGACAATTCCACTGTCGGGCAGGTCACCGACACGAATCCTCGGACCTTGCAGATCCTGAATGATCGCCACCGGAGATCGTCGGCGGTCCGCCGCTTCGCGGATGGTCCTGATGGCGGAGGCGTGGGAGGCGTGAGTGCCGTGGGAGAAGTTCAGCCGGGCGGCATTCATGCCCTGCCCGATCAACCGATCGAGCGTCTCGAGGTCATCGCTCGCAGGCCCGATCGTGCAGACGATTTTTGCTTTACGCATCTGAGTTCCTCAGGTATTGACAAGAGAAGGATAGAGGTCCAAAAGATGCTACACCACATCTCATTCACACCCGGCGGTGCAATGGCCGGCGCAATATGTGAGGGAGCATGAAGATTACCACAAATCAACTTGATTTCGTGACGATTGAAGGACTTTTGGCCTATGGGGAAGAATTTACACGGCGTTTACCTGCGGCCGATGTTGAGGCCCCGGCTGCGCCGCCTGGAACCGCGGATCGCGTGGGGCTCGTGCAGGCGGCGATTGATCGCCTTCGGCGCTTTATCCAACACGCGCAGAACGGATTTTCGGGCGCCGCGGCCTATCGTGCAGCCAGGCGCGCCGTCCTCGAAGAAGCTTGCAACGGCGATGCCTTAGTGTTTTATGCGGCCTGGAACCGCCTCGTGGCGGAAGGCGCCATGCAGCCGCTGCTGCGCGCGCCGATCGGCTCGGTGCAGAAGCCGGCTAATCGCCGGCCGGTCGCGATCGTGCCCCGTGCCCAGCTGACGCCGCAGCTAGCCGAAGGGCGCATCGTGCTTGATTTAGGCGACGACCGCTTCTGGCTGCTCCCCCGGGACCTCGCCGATCGCACGCTGCTGTTCACGATGCGGCATGGCATCTCCCGCGTGGAGAGCAAGACCCATCGCGTCGGCCGGCGGCTCTCGAATCGACTCGACGAGGGGCGCGGCGTGCCGCGTGCTGATGCCGTCGGCGCCGCACTCGCCCGCATGGTGGGTGTGGTCGGGCAACAGCTCGATTTCCTCCATCTCACGAACTACCTTGAGCCACGCCGCTTTCTTCACTTCATCAGCCATAGTCCAAACACGCGGCAACTCTATGAGCGTGTCGTCCAGGCGCTTACTCCCGCGTCGGGCTCGCACCCGGAACCTATGTTTGAGCATGCGCTCGAGTCGTCGGATTTCGGATGGGTCACCGGAGTCGGCAAAGCCGAGGAAACCGAGGCCCTGGCCAAGGCGTTCGGTGTCGACGTCTCGACGGCAAAGCGGCTCATCAAAGATCCCCTGTACTGCTATCCGGGCGGCAACTCCTTCTTCGACCTCTATGTGGACGTCATCGACGGTCTGCATGAACTCGGAGAGGCTCATCGTGGGCAGGTGGCCTGTTTGTATACGCACAGCTCGACGCTTCGCGCGTTGATGATTTATTTGGATCCGCGCCCGTTTCACGAGGCCTTCACCGAATTCAGCGATTACAAGGAAAGCCAGGACAACGTCGTCCTCCTGACCTACGAGCAAGGCCGCTTGTCGGGCTATTCCACCGCGGTGGGGCTCTCGGAACGAGAGCGGGCGGCCCGCGAACACTGGGTGTCGCTCGAACGCGTACGGAAAGATCGCGTCACGCTGAAGCCTCGTCAGATCAAGCGCATCGTGGCCCTCGTGTCAGGCGGAGATTTCGCCGGGGCCGGCGCCGCCTTGAAGGAAATTCGGGTCGCGGGACAACGCCATGGGCTCAAAGTGCACTTCGTCCGGCATGGATTCCTCGGGCTCGCGAACAATTGGATCGAAACGGTGACCGAAGAAGATACGCGCGGCATGAGCAGTCACGCGAGCAGTCCGATCGGCAGCAGCCGATTCGAAGACTTCAAGGAAGAGGGCGTACAGCAGGCGGCGATGCGCAATCTGCAACCCTACCTCGAAGATGCGGCGGTCGTGGTCTTAGGCGGCGACGGAAGTCTGCGGGGTGCGAGAGCGGTGTATGAAGGATTCGGCGTCCAGGTCGTCGGCCTTCCCGGTACGATCGACAATAACATCGAGGGAACCATCTCGCTGGGCTATCATTCCGCCATTGCGCTGGCCGACCAGTCGATCGAATCCCTGAAGGCGACGAGCGCGGCCATGGGCAGCATTTTCTTCGTCGAAGTCATGGGCGCGGGTTCCGGCCATCTTGCGCTTGGGTGCGCCTATCAAGCGCGGGCCGAAGGCGTACTGGTCAACGAGCATCCGGATCCCGATGCCTATATCGACGACATCATTCTCGGCACCTTGAAGCGGACGTTGGGCGTCCCGAACAAGAGCCATCTGTTCGTCGTGGCCGAACGTACGCCTCACCGGCACCACCGCGAAGGCGGCGTCCACGGGCTTGTTGATTATGTGGCCGGCGTCACGGCGCAATGGCCGCAGCGCCAGACACACGCCGGTCAATACCCGCTGACGCTCGCGACCAAGGCCACGATTCTCGGCCATACGCTCAGAGGCGCGAAACCGGTTCCCGAGGACAAGGCGATCGCCCAACACCTCGCCTATGAAACCGTTCAACGTCTTGTGGAACGGCCTGAAGAAGTCGTCGGCTGCATGATGGCCTATCGTGAACGCGGCGCCATTGAAACCATTCCCCTCCATGCCGTCGCGCCGAAGCAGTTTGATTGGGACCTGTTCGGCAGGATGCACGGAAATGTTTCGTAGGGACTCTTGGCGGCGGCTGATCTCACCCGCCCGCCCCAGCGTGCGAAGACACGCTGTTCACCGCTAAAAAATAAATGATTTTGTGTCAGAGTTTAATGAACTTTCTGACCCTTCCGCCTCCGCTCACGTCCTTGGCCGAGGCGAATTAAGTACCGCTGAGACCCGCCGCAACAACACGTACCGCTCGCTATCGCTTTTACCAGTGCATGCACCATTTGGTTTGTAACAATTGGGTCTTAAGAGCCAAAACAAGAAGGACCAAAGAGCAAAGTGATTTTTCCCCTGCGGGTGTAGAGTAATTTAGCCGCACATGCGTGGGGGATGATCAGGCAATGCTTAAGCGTTGGCTTGTTGGAAATCCTCTCAAAACGTCTCAGGCCGCGCATCAGCGCCTCTCTAAAACTGTTGCCCTTGCCGTTTTCTCCTCAGACGCCTTGTCTTCGGTGGCATACGCCACGGAGGAAATCCTTTTAGTACTAATCCTTGCCGGTACTCTCGCACTGTCGCTCGCCATTCCGATCAGCGTAGCCATTGTTCTTCTGTTGATCATTCTCACGGTCTCGTACCGCCAGATTATCTATGCCTATCCGGAAGGCGGAGGTGCATACATCGTCGCCAAATCAAACATCGGGACCTGGGCAGGACTCGTGGCGGCCGCAGCGCTCATCATCGACTACGTGCTGACCGTTGCCGTGAGCACTGCCGCGGGCATCGCTGCCGTAACTTCGGCCTTCCCTGTCCTGTTCTCCCATCGTGAAGCCCTATGCCTAGTGACCATTGTGATGGTAGCCGTCATGAATCTGCGTGGCGTGCGTGAATCGGGTCGCATTTTTGCGATTCCCACATACTTGTTCATTGGTTCGTTTCTCATCATGATCGGGGCTGGACTGATTCAACTATACACAGGACAGTCACCGGCTATCGGCCCTCCTGTAGAGAAGGCAGCGGTAGAGGGAATCAGTATCTTCCTTATTCTCAGAGCCTTTTCGTCTGGATGTACGGCCTTGACCGGCGTTGAAGTGATCTCCAATGGAGTCTCCGCCTTCAAAAAGCCGGAACCACATAATGCGGCTGTCACCATGCTGGGGATGGCCGCAATATTGGGAGGACTCTTCGTAGGAACTAGTGTGCTAGCTCTGCACTATGGAGTGCTCCCGAAAGAAGACGAGACCGTAGTCTCCCAGATTGCCCGCCTGACCTTCGGAGAGGGGGCGATGTACTTGTTCATTCAAGCGGCAACGATGGCTATTTTGATTTTGGCGGCCAATAGCGCCTTCGCTGGATTTCCTCGGTTGGCCTCGTTGTTAGCCCGCGACGGATATATGCCGCACCAAATGGCTGAGATGGGCGACCGTTTAGTGTTTTCGAACGGCATCATCATCTTAGGTGGTTTCTCCGCGTTTCTGATCTTGGTGTTCCGGGGAGATACACATGCCTTAATTCCTCTGTATGCCGTGGGCGTCTTTCTTTCATTTACGCTTTCGCAGGCCGGGATGGTTCGACGCTGGCTCATCCAAAAAGGTCCGCACTGGCGAAAGAAGCTCGTTGTGAACGGTATCGGAGCACTGGCGACGGCCACCGCGACGGTCATTATTGCCAGCACCAAATTCATCCATGGTGCGTGGATCGTTATTATCCTGTTGCCGGCCTTGATGATCATGTTTCGGGCTATTCACTCGCACTACATGACCGTTACCCAAGAGATTGCACTGACCAGAGACACCCGACCACCCCGTCCAAGGCGCAACTTGGTCATCATTCCCATAGGAGGAGTCAACAAAGCGGTGATCCGCGCCGTTGATTATGCGAGGAGCCGAGGAGGAGATGTGCGGGCAGTTCTTGTGGATGTGAATCCAGAGGAAACGGCCTTGGTAGAGATGAAGTGGGCTCAGTGGGGCTGCGGGGTGCCCTTGATCGTCATTCCCTCGCCGTATCGCTCCGTGCTGCGTTCCCTCTTGGACTACATTGAAGATCACCTTGAGAAAGAACCGGAGTGTTGGATCACGGTCGTGTTACCAGAAATCTTGCCCGCTCACTGGTGGCAGAATGTCTTACATGGTCAACGCGCACTGTTGCTGAAAGGCGCGCTGTTGTTCAAAGATCGAGTTGTGGTGACCGACGTGCCGTACCACATGACGAGATAAGCTACATCGGTCACATCTTCACTTGCGAAGCAGCATCTCGAACGATCTGAATCCGACGCCCAGGGATGTACAGACGGCATACTGCCGGTCAAACCGATTCGTCGTGCGGATGATCCTGCCGAGCGTCCGCAGCCCCAGCCTTCCCCAGGCGGCCACATGGGTGACCGACAAGGGATAATCGGTGCCGAAGAGCAGGCGATCGTAGATCTCTGGATGGCGACGGAGGTGGAGCAGCATGCCGAGACGGTTCGGCAGCGTGAGGGCAGAGATATCGGCGTAAAAATTCGCATATCGTTTTGAAAAATCCAGCAGCACGGGCAGAAAACGCTCATAGACCATCAACCCGTAACTGCATGCGTGAGCGGCGATCACCGTGACGCCTTCGTCCAGGGCGAGTTCGAGCCGGTCGGGATTGCCGACCGATTGGTCCTTGCCGATCAAGCTGAACTCGTATCCGACGTGGCTAAGGAACGGCAATCGGCGCTCCGCCAGTGCCCGATAGAACGGTCTGTATTGTCTGGCGGCGGGATCGAACTGCTGGGCATTGGGTAGGACCTTTACGAGCACCGTGCCCGCATCGGCGCAACGGTGGACCTCATCGACCGCATCGCGACGCTGCGGATTGATGGACACTCCCGGAAGAAAGTCGTCCAGATGCGCTCGAGCGGTGTCGAGCACATAGTCGTTACTGATGAGAAAATGGGTCTCGTTCCGGTCCAGACGCCCGGCGTGATCATAGACACCGTCCATTCCAAGGAGGACGGCTTGGTGCACGTGCTTGGAGGCACGTAGCTCGGTCAGTAGATCCTCCACATATTTCCTGTTGGCTTGGCCCGGATTGTCGTGCGGCAAGCCGTGTTTCCACAGCAAGAACCGGAACAGCGGACTCTTGAGCATCTTCGGCGAAATGAAGCAGCCGTTGCCGCCTTCCGGCAGCGCCGCCAGATGCACATGACAGTCGATCATGGATCGTTCGACCATAGGTGCGATGAATCCAGGGCGTATATTTCAGATTTCAAATCCTGGCATGTCTTTTCTGATGAGATTCGGTCGGACTCTGTGTCGTTTTATTTGAGATGTGAATCACGTCCCGGCGCCGAGTCGTTCCAACGCAATTCGTTTGAGCGCGCGCAGATCCATTTTGCCGGTTCCCAGCACCGGCAAGGCGTCGACCTTGACGAAATTGCCGCGCGGCGGGATGAACAGATTCGGCAGTCCATTCGATGAGAGCCGGGCGAGAATTTCCGGAATGCGCGCCTCGTCCATCGTATGCAGGACCGCCAGTTGTTCGCCCTTGCGCTCATCGGGAATGCCGGTCACGGCGAACGCCTGTGTCTCGCTCTCCGCCGCCTGTTGCAGCGCTTCTTCGACCCTTCCGTGGGGCACCATTTCACCGCCGATTTTGGAGAAGCGGGAAAGCCGGTCGGTGATCGTCAAAAATCCATCGTCATCGACCATGGCGATGTCGCCGGTGATATACCAGCCGTCGTGCATTACGGTTGCCGTGAGATCTTCACGTCCCAGATAGCCGTTCATCACATTCGGACCTCTCACCAGCAGCATGCCGGACGATTTCGGCGGCAGAGGCGCAAAGCTGTCAGGGTCGACGATCTTGACCGACATGCCGGGCAGCGGCTGGCCGACGGTTCCGCGCCGTGACGCCGGTTGGTAGTAGCCGGCGGCACGATAATCGGGACAATTCACGGCAATGACTGGCGCGCATTCGGTCACTCCATAGCCTTCGATCGGCTCGAGGCCGAACCGGTCTTTGAACGTTTCGTACAGCCGTAAAGGTAGTTTCTCCGCTCCCGTGAGGACGACCCGCAGCGAACTGAATTGCTCGGGCGTGCATCGGCGCGCATAGAGCTGCAAAAAGGTCGGCGTCGTCACGAGAAACGTGACGCGGTGCCGCCGGATGACTTCTCCGATCGCGGCGACGTCGATTGGGGACGGATGAAAGATGAGGCCGGCGTTATTGAACATGACGAACCAGAAGACGAGATACCCGAACGAGTGAAAGAACGGCAGGATGCCGAGCACCCGCTCCTGCTGATACAGGTGCAGGACCTGACTGGCGCCCTGGGCATTGGCGTCGATGTTGTAGTGGGAGAGCATGACGCCTTTCGGCTCTCCCGTGCTGCCGCTGCTGAAGATGATGGTAGCGAGGTCGTCCACGGTAACCGGCACCTTCTGTCCGCAGGTCCGCTCGATGACACGCGCCGGTGTGACGAAGGCGAGCAACGCCGCGGTCAGTCTGTCTTTCCAGCCGATCTCCTCGGCCAGATCCTCCATCCAGACGATGCGGGGTCCCCCCGGCAATTCCAGTTTGGCCCTCTCGATGAAGGCGCGGCTCGTCACGACCGTGCGCAGACCGGCCTGCCGGACCGCCGCATCCAAGCCCGATCGGCCGACCGTGTAGTTCAGATTCACGCTCGTTTTTCCGCAGAGTGGCGCCGCGACATTGACGAGGGCGCCGGCGACGCTCGGAGGAAGCAGAATCCCGACATTGCGCTGGCCTTCCCAGAGTGGGCGCAGCGCGCGAGCCAGCGCGATCGATCCGACCAGCGCCTGCGCCGCTGAGACGTGGGGGCGGCGCTGATCCGACATCACGAAACGGAAGGGTCGCCGTCTCATGACGCGGATGAATTCTCGATGCAGAGGCCGGCGGTCGGGTTTGCGGAGGGCCCAGGCCGCTTCGCCCAGCGTCCGAATGGCGTCGCGCAGCTCAGATGCTGGCGTGGAAGGCGGCAGGCGCTCGCCGAAGGAGACCGAAACCGGGTAAGGCAGCCGTTCCGGAAGCTTCCAGAAAAAGCGGCCTCGATCAAAACTGAAGACGCTGCCCCAGAGGCGATCGAGATGGATTGGGATGATCGGCGCGGCCCTGCCCTTCATGATGCGCTCGTATCCCCGCCGGAACGGCAGCAGCGTCCCGGTCCTGGTAATCTGGCCCTCGGGAAAGATGCAGACCAGTTCACCTTTATCAATCGCCGTTCCGGCCTCTCGCAACGCGCGTAGAACGACGCGGAGCCCGCGATACGGCGAAATCGGGATGACGCCGAACAGCTTCGCGAGCGGTGTAAAGAACGGCTGCTCCGCATATTGGGCGTCCACGACGAAACGGACCGGCCGATCGAGACTCGCAACCAGGAGCAGTCCGTCGATGAACGACACATGGTTGGGCACAAGCAGCGCCCCGCCGACCTTGGGAACATGGTCATGGCCCACGATCCGCAGACGGTACACGCTGTTGGTCAAGATCACCAGCACGGCACGCAGCAACGCTTCCGGCAGCAGCCATAGCGCCCAGCCGGTGCCGAGCACCGTAAAGGCAGCGGCCGCCGTAAAAATACCAGTGGTCGAGACGCCGGACGCCGCCAGTGCGCCAGCGCCGAGCGATCCCAGCAAAATCCCGGTAAAGACGCAGGTGTTTTCGAAAGCAATGACCGATCCGCGCCGGTCATGCGGAGCCCGCCATTGAATGAGCGCATTGAGCGGTACAAAGATCAGTGCGCTGCAGGCGCCAAGCAGGAGCATTAGCGCCAGAGTCGCCGTCAGTCCCGGGGCCACGAGGCCTAGAATTGCGAGCATGACCGCGACCCCCGCTGCCCCGAGCGGAATAAGTCCGTACTCGACCCGCGCCTCAGACAGGCGTCCGACTAAACGTGCACCGAGCCCGATGCCGATCGACAACAACATCAGCGGCAGACCGGATTGCCAGTCCGAGACGAGCAGCACCGCCTTCGCATAGACGAGAATGTTCTGGGCGAACAGACTGGCGATTGTCCAAAAAAACACGGCGCCGGAGATCGCCAGCCGCAGCAGGCGATCACTGGAAATCGCCGACCAGGCTCCCTGTAGCGTGTTCGCGAGGCCGCCTTTCTCCCGCGCCGGCGGCACGAACGGAATCGTCCAGGCCGATCCGAATCCGACGATGGCCAGGGCGGTGAGCAGGAGCGGAGCCGTCCACACGGCTGCGCCGGTGAGAGACAGCAAAATACCGGGGGCTGCCGTACCGGTCAAAATTGCAAAAAACGTCCACATCTCCAGCTGCCCGTTGCCGGCCGCGAGCCGTTCATGCGGCAGCAGTTCGGCGAGGATCCCGTATTTTGCTGGGCTGAAGAGAGCGCTGTGAACGCCCATCCCGGCGAGGACGATCAACGGCAACAGGCCTCCTGCCGGGTTGACCCACAGGGAGAGCGTCGCCGCACCCATGAGGAGGACTTCTACCGATTTCATCAAAATAATGACCGTGCGTTTGCTGACGCGGTCGGCCAAGAGACCGGCGACAATCGACACGACGGCGAGCGGGAAGGTAAACACCACAAAGGCGAGCGTGGTTTGTGTCTGCGAGGCGGTTTCGAATTGAGGACCTGGCGCAGTCGTGGAGGCCAGCTGACGGATGGCCAGCAGCGCGACCATGAGCTTCCACGCGTTGTCGTTGAACGCGCCGCAAAACTGGGCGATGAGCAGGCCGCGCAGAGGATTTGTCATGCGTGCGATCTAGCGCGCCTCCGGCGATGCGGGTTTTGGGACGGGCAGTCCTTCCAGTTCCATGATGCGGAGCGCATTGGTCGTCGGACAACTGCCGGGACGCAAGCGGTAGTCGAATGCCAGGGCACCGTTGTCGACCGTTTCCTGAAAGTGAGCATTCATGAGGGAGGGAATCTCCTTGTCCAAGTCGGTCAGTTCGAGGTCGTGCGTGCTGACGAGGCCATAGCCGTTCCCGGCGGCGAGGGCGTTGATGTACGACCGGCTGCCTATCAACCGCTCGCGGTTGTTGGTCCCCTTGAAAATTTCATCGATCAGAAAGAGCACCGGCGGTGAAGCGTGGTCGGCCGTCGCATGCAAGATCGTCTTGAGCCGCTTCACCTCGGCATAGAAATACGACAGGCCGGCATCCAGAGAATCGTTGATGCGGATGCAACAGGCCGGACGGCTCCAGCTCCAGGAAAAATTGACGGCGCAGACCGGCGCGCCGGCCTGGGCGAGGCACACATTGATCCCGATCGTGCGCAGGAACGTGCTCTTGCCGGACATATTGGACCCGGTGATCAAATGAATGGTGCCGACGCCTTCGAGCGCGATGTCGTTGGCGACCCTGATAGTGGGCGGAATCAACGGGTGTCCCAGCGCTTGGCCGCGCAGGCCGATGGCCGTCGCCGGCCGCGGCCAGGCATAGTCCGGATGCAAATGCGCAAATGCCGCGAGTGCCGAAGCCGCCTCAACCTCCGCCAAGCGATCCAGCCATACCGGCAGCCGACTTTTGACCCGCTCCTGGAACTGCCGCAGACGAAACGCGAAAAACAAATCCCATGGGCAGAGCGCATTGAGCGCCAAGTGTATGAGCGGATGCGCTTTGACGCTGATGCCGTGAAAAATCCGGGCGATGTGCCGCGCGAACGAGGAAGGCGCACGTCCCGCCTCGAGCAGCGGCGCGCAGGTGTGTGCCATGACCGACCCCGGTAGAGCGGCCTGCCGTTCCACGAAATGCAAGACGCGGCTCAGGCGTTCCATTTCGTGATGCAATCCCACTGCGTGTTCGAGCAACTCTTCCCCCTGGTCCGTCATGAGATAAATGAGCGCATAGGCACCGAAGCTCAGCATCCAGTATCCCGGAAGCCAATCCAACAGTGCGCCGATGCCGAGCGCAATCGTAGTGACGGCCAGCAGCGTTTGGATCATGAGAACGCGCGTCAAACCCGGGAATCCGATCGGATGCTCAAGCACGGCAGCAAGTCTCCGCCCATTGATCTCCTGTTCTCCCGCCAGGCGCGCTTCCAGTACGAGCCGGTCGCGAAAGCGCGAGCGGCGGGAGAGTTCC
>DATJGE010000093.1:0-7001 GCA_035495295.1 Nitrospira sp.
CCTCTATGGCCTCGAAAACGTCGCGAATCTTGAAAGGCTTCCGCCCAAAGGCGCCATTCTTATCGCCTTGCCCATCAAAATCAAAGGAGGCACCGGCGGACCGGTCAGAATCATCGCGGTGCTGCCATAACAATAATGACCATCCGACCTGTGTTCACGCTCTACAGCGACTTCAATTGCCCTTTTTGTTATGCGCTGCATGAGCGGCTGTATGCCTTACGGCTCCTGTCGCGATGCGAATGGCGAGGCGTGCAGCACGCACCGCATCTGCCGCGCCCTATGAAACCATGGGAGGGATCGAAGGGATCGATGGCCGCTGAGTTGAGGCACGAACTCGCGCTCGTGCGACGCCTGGCCCCCGACCTACCGATTGCGTTGCCCGCCGGCAAGCCTCATACGGGCGCGGCGATTGAGCGGGCCATCGCGCTCCTCGCCCAGGATCGAACGAAGGGAATGGAGTTTGTCCGTGAAGCCTACCGCGTGTTCTGGTGCGAAGGACAGGATCTGTCCGATCCAAAGGTGCTCGATCAGGTCGCGAGGGAGTGCGTGGATGTCACGCGGAACAGCGAGCTGGGCGAATTATTTACGGCATGGGCAACCGCCTGGCAGGCGACGGGGCAAGCCGGCGTTCCACTGATCGTCTCGCCCGATGGAGAGATGCTTGTCGGCTGCGTGCCGACGGAGGAGATCATCCGGTTCTTCAAGCCATTCGACTCTTGAAGGTGAGCTCGGCGATTGCCGACTTGTCGAGTTCGCCTTTGCCGAGGGACACCAATCGCTGGTACTGCTCGTACGTCGCCTGCGCGAGAGGCAGCGTCAATCGTACCGACCTGGCCAGCTCGAGCGCGATGCCGGAATCCTTCGCGGCATGACCCGCGGAGAAATAACAGTCATGGGCCCGCGTCTGCATGTCCTTTCCGTCGGTCTCCAAGACCCGGGACGCGGCCCCTGTCTGGCCGAACACCTCACGCAAAAGGGTGAGGTCAAGACCAAGCGCCTCCCCAAGACCCAATCCCTCGGCCAAGGCGGCGGTATTGCCGTTCATCACCATGTTCACCAGCGCCTTGACCTTCGCGGCTTCACCGGCCTGACCGATATAGCGAACCGTTGAGCCAAGCGCTTCCAACAAGGGTTTGGCCCGCTCGAAAGCGCCGGCTTTTCCGGCGCACATGAGGTAGAGACTGCCTTGACGCGCTTGCGTGATGCTGCTCGCCATGCAGGCTTCGAGACTCTCGCCTCCACGCCGCTCGAGGGTGTGTTCAAGTTCGACATGCAAGGATGGCGTGATTGTGGCGCAATTCACGAATAGCCGCCCTTCGGCAAAGGCCAAAAGGCCGGATGGCCTGTCGGCGTCGTAGATTTCGCGCATTGCCGCATCATCGGAGACCACTGTCAGAATGACGTCTGACAGTTCCGCGACCCGTGCCGGCGTGCGAGCCGCTTCACAACCCAGTTCTCGTGACAGCGCTTGCGAAGTTGCCTGGTGTACATCCTGAACGGCTGTGATGCGATATCCCTTGTCGCGAAGGCGGCGCGCCATGTTGGCGCCCATGCGGCCGACGCCGACAAAACCCACTTGTGTCATGTGCATTCTCCCATGTAGATGCAGATCCTGTGATAGTCAATTACTTGAAAATCGTCAAGGCTGGAGGCCAGGAAAGGTGTGCAAGGATGGTGGCTCAGTAACTTGGATTGGCGGGATTACAAAAGACGCATGTCTTTACGTTTGCCGCTCGTTCTTCATACGCCTCGATAAGTCGTTTGCTCTCGGCGATCTGTTCGGCCGACATTTTTTCCGCGACATAGTCTCTGGCATCGCGCGCACGGGCGTTGCCGCGGTTGGCTGAAAGGCTGATCCAATAGTGGGCTCTGACCAGGTCCGGGGGAGTGCCTTGCCCATTGAAGTGCATCAGGCCAAGGTTGTACTGAGCCCGTGGTTCGCCCTGCTCGGCCGCACGCTCATACCAGTGCATCGCTTTTGCATCGCTCTGAGGGACCCCGTCCCCGCGATCATACATCAGGCCCAGATCATATTGAGCTCGAGGCTCACCGCCATCGGCCAAGAATTGTAGATCGGTCAGCGCCTTGTCGTAATCGCCACGCACGTAGGCTTTGTCCGCCCGCCGATCTTCGCACGCGACAGAGGATAGAAGTATGGCGAGACAGACGATAAGCAGCCGCCGGGGCGCCATCGTGTCAGGCAGGCACGAATTTCAACGCTGCACCATTGATGCAATATCGAAGGCCGGTCGGTTTAGGGCCATCTTTGAAGACATGACCTTGATGGCCGTCGCACCGGGCGCAATGGACCTCCGTGCGAGGGAAGATCAATTTGAAGTCGGTGCTGGTCTCGACGACCTTCGGATCGATCGGCTGCCAAAAGCTCGGCCATCCGGTGCCGCTGTCGAACTTGTGTTCGGACGAATAGACGGGGAGGTCGCAGCCCGCGCAGTGATAGACGCCGGTTTCCTTGTTGTCGTGGAGGGGATGGGTAAAGGCTCGCTCGGTTGCTTCGTGTCTCAACACCTGATAGCTGTCAGGCGAGAGCAGCTTTTTCCATTCGTCATCGGGTTTTACAACCTTGGCAATCGGTCCAATAGTGATCTTCTGCGCCATCGTGACAGTCTCGCTTTCAATAATGTCGGCACCAACATCCTGACACAGGCATGAGCCGTGGAGCAAGCGGGCGGCGGCATCATGCCGCCGCCCAATTCCACGAAAGCGGGCCTCTGTGTTTAAGTATGGAGTTCAGCTGGCGCCAATTCCTGGTCGAACGCCAACCGGAGCACTTCTTCAATCCGCTCGACCGGAATGACCGTGAGGTCGTCGCGTACTTCCTGCGGCACATCCTTCAAGTCCTTTTCGTTGGGCTTGGGAAGAATGATCCGCCTGATCCCTGCACGGTGGGCGGCCAGCACCTTTTCCTTGATCCCGCCGACCGGCAAGACCAGGCCGCTCAAGCTGATTTCCCCCGTCATGGCGGTATCGCTTCGCACGGGCTTTCCAACGTACGACGAGGCCAGCGCGGTCGCCATCGTAATGCCGGCCGAAGGCCCGTCCTTTGGAATCGCACCGGATGGCACGTGAATGTGGACGCCGTTTCGCTTGAATCGCGAGATGTCCAGCCCCATGCTCTCCGCATGCGACCACAGATAGCTGCGCGCGGCCCGCGCGGATTCTTGCATGACTTCCCCGAGTTGCCCCGTCAGACTCACTTCATGACTGCCCGGCAACAGGGTCGTTTCGATATAAAGGACGTCTCCGCCGGTCGGCGTCCAGGCAAGACCGGTCGCAACACCCACCGGAATATTCTTTCTCGCCTCCTCAGGCATGAACCGCTCCGCCCCCAGCCATTCGGAAAGATCGGCTTTGTTGATCTCGACCTTCTGCCGCTCCTGGCCTTCAGGCCGCTCGGCGACCGTCAGCGCGACTTTTCGCGTCAAACGTCCCAGCATCTGTTCGAGTTGACGCACTCCCGCTTCACGGGTAAACCGGCTGATGATATGGTCCAGGACATCATCCGGCAGCCCCACTTGCTGACCGTCCAGACCCGCTTCGTTGAGTCTGCGCGGCCACAGGTAGCGGCGGGCGATCTCTGCCTTCTCTCTTTCACTGTACCCTTGAACCCTGATGATCTCCATCCGATCGAGCAGCGGCTGGCTGATTGTATCCAGCGTGTTGGCCGTCGTAATAAAGAACACCTTCGATAAATCGAAGGGCAGATCCAAGTAGTGGTCGCGGAACGTATGGTTCTGGGCCGGATCCAGGATTTCCAAAAGAGCCGCGGCGGGATCCCCGCGAAAATCGCGGCCCATCTTGTCGACCTCGTCCAACATGAGCACCGGGTTATTGACGCCGGCGCGGCGCATGGCCTGAATGATGCGGCCGGGCAACGCGCCGACGTATGTTCTGCGGTGCCCGCGCAGTTCCGCTTCGTCATGCACGCCGCCCAGGCTGAACCGCTCGAATCGGCGTCCCATCGCCCTTGCAATCGATTGACCAAGACTTGTCTTACCGACGCCGGGCGGTCCGACGAGGCAGAGGATCGGCGCCTTGGCGGCGGGATTTAATTTCAAGACAGCCAAGTGTTCGACGATCCGTTCCTTCACCTCTTTGATGCCGTAGTGATCTTCTTCGAGGACTTGGCGGACCTTGCCGAGATCCATGTGCTCTTCGGAGCCCTTGTTCCAAGGCAGCTCCAAGACCAGTTCCAGATACGTTCTCAGAACCTGGTGGTCGGGCGACGACGGCGGGACTTTGGCGAGCCGGCCGATTTCACGCTCCACCTCCTTGCGCACGTGTTCGGGCAGATCGGCCTCTTGTATCCGCTTTTTCAGATGCGCCACCTCGCTGTCGTCGGAGTCGCCTTCACCAAGTTCCTGCTGAATCGCCTTGAGCTGCTCTCGCAGGATGTACTCGCGCTGGTTTTTGCCGATCTTGGCCTGCGTGTCGCTGTTGATCTTCTCACGCAGCTGCAGAATCTGGATTTCCTTCGAGAGGAACGCATACAGCGCGCGGAGCAATTCGATCGTCGACGAACTCTCGAGCAGCGTCTGTTCTTCTTTAACGGTCAAATTCAAAAGTGAGGCCACGCGATAGGCCAACGTTGCCGGATTTTCTTCATTCCGAAAGGCGGCGGCTGCCTCGTCAATGCCCGGCGCCTGAATCAAGCGGGGAAGCTCCGTCATCAAGTCCTGGATTGACCGTTGAAGCGCCTGCACTTCCCGATCCTGGTCTGTCGGAAGCTCGAGCCGGCGCGCCTGTACCATGAGAAAGGGCAGGGACTGCTCGACCTTGAGCAACGCCACACGCTCGAGGCCCTGAATCAACGCCTGAATAGTCCCGTCTTCCGTGCGGCCGACCTGCTTGATGACCGCTTTCGTGCCGATTGTGTACAGATCATCCAGTCCAGGATTTTCCTTTCCCGGATCGCGTTGCGCGACGACCAAAATTGTTTTCTCTTCCGTCTTCATGGCGGCGTTCACGGCTGCCACGGATCGATCGCGTCCGATGGTGACCGGTATGAGCACGCCGGGGAAGAGGACCGTACGTTTAATGGGAAGCACGGGTAAGGTCACGGAAAAATTGGGGCTATTCATGTGGCCGACCTCCGCTCAAGATGTAAGCCGATCAGTGTTGTAGCGGACAGATAGTGTCGATGTAAGGGGAAGTCAAGGAAAATGCCTGGAGCAGGTCATTAGCGGCTTCTAACGGTCGACGAAGAGTCCGCCGTCGGGATAGAGAATAACCTTTCCTTCCGACGCCCAATACTCGGCGCCGACATTGGTATCGCGCCGAAACTCATACGTGTCTTGTCCTTTGAGATCGAAGAACGCGCCAACGCCTTGTTGCGACGAACGGCCGAACCCGTCCTTCGTTTCGTAGTGATCGTCTCCGCCCTCCTCGATAAAGAGTCCCCAGCCAGAATAATCTCCTTTTCCCAGGCCGGTCGATGCGGCGAAGGCATAACGGTCGCCCTCGAGACCGGCCTCGATCATCGCACTCACGGAATGGTCCCAGGCGACGCCGCCGTTGTAAAACGGCCCCGACGAGCCGTAGCGATCGGTTCCCTGCCTATCACTGAACAACCCCACGCCGAAATGTGCGGATGATCCATGGCCGTAGCGGGCGGCAAGATATTCATCGTTGCCGTTCAGATCGAGAAAGAGACCGGTGCCGAAGAAATAGCCATGCCCCTGTGAAAAATTGGCACTGTGGTACCGGTCGTTGCCGTCCATGTCCAGCAAGATGCCCCAGCCTCCGGCCAGATTGTAAGTTTGCTCGTCGCCGCGTTTGGTCAACACGCGTTTACCTGACCCTGCCCCGAGACCGAAGCAATCATATTGAAACATCAGGTCGCCGGGTTTGGCGGCCGGCGCATCCTCCGCGTTGTACGCGCTGGGAAATTTGTTCCCGCATTGATACTCGTCTTCACCTTCCAAGTCGATCAAGGCGCCCACTCCCTGCGGACCGCCGAAGCCGAGCGAGTAGCCATAGCTGGTGTAGCGATCATTGCCCGAGGCATCGAACAGAAGCCCGAGCCCGCCGATCGCGGCCCCTTGAGTCAACCGGCTTCCTATATAGACATCATTCCCTCTGGCATCGAATAAGATGCCAAGGCCGCCAAATCCCGCACCGCCGGATCCGACGTCCAATTGGTACACGTCGTCGCCCGATTGATCGATCAATAGACCAACGCCGAGCCGTCCTGTGGCGAGACCCATTGCCGACCCGTCGTACGTATCATTTCCGCTGAGATCGATGACGACGGCATTGCCGTGGTCCTCGTCCGCGGACGCGGCGACCATGCCTCGATACAGGTCGTCGCCGCCCACATCAACCACCAGCCCGAAGCGATGATCCAATTCATAAGTGTTGGGGCCCGGACCTCCGATCACGATCAATCCATAGGGGGTGTCTTCGGCATACAGGACCGTGCCCGTGATGCCGGGCGGCGCCTTCGCCGGAGTCGCCGGTTGGCCGAAGAGCGCGAGCACGTGTCGGGACCATGGCTCGTTGGCGAGTCGGGCCAAGACCTGTGCGGCGGCGATCAAATCGGCGTAGTCCACCTGCTCCTCGAGGAGTTCGGCGTATTGCTGATCGGCCTGAGCTTTGGCAATGGAGTCTGCCGAGAGACTGGAAATCTGAGGTGTGAACCGCTCCGCCAGTGTCCGGGCATGGCGGAAGAGAAACCGCCGTTCATCTTGCGTCAACTGCGCAACGGCACGCTCCCGATGGATGGAGGCTTCTTCAAGGCTTTCGAGCATGCCAGTTACGAGATCCTGAATCGTGGCAATGGATTGAAGCGGCACAGGCTTGTGAAAAGTCGACGTTCTGTCCATTCCCGCTTCCAAGACGTCGAGAAGCACGGGCAGATTGACGGCGCGGCCTTCCGCCAGTTCCGCGAGCAGCAGTCCCTGACGCTCGAGCTGAATCAACCCTTCCCACGGTTGCTTAAGACTGGCCACCGCAAGGCGGCGTTTGTACCGGGCGTTGACCGT
>DATJGE010000094.1:0-23599 GCA_035495295.1 Nitrospira sp.
CGCGCCATGGGTTGGCTGGCCGGAAGGTAGGCTTCCATCGGCAGAATGTTATACCGCCGTCTAAGGTCGTCGACCTGCTCGCCCATGACCGGCCAATAATCCCAGCCATTGTTGAGATCGACCGTCATGGCTGCGCCGCGCTGTATGGCGACCATCGCCTTCACGGGATCGAAGAATCCCGTTCTTGCGCCTGTGATCGGCGTCAAACGGACGCCGACATGGAATTGAAGCAGGACGAAAAAGACGAACGTCCAGGGATCCCTCCGTTGGAACCCGGCGCTGAAGCAGGCGACTTGCACTTCTTCGCCGGGGGTCGTCCCATATCCGGATAGAACATTCGCACAGTCATGAAACAGCACTTGTTCGGCCGCTCCACCCTTCTCCCCCGGCAACGGAAAGCCGTTCTTCCGGCAATACTCCCAATAGGACCGCCCCAATGATCCGGGAGGATAATGCTCGAGGGCACGATAGCGGCGGGCCAGCGCCGCGTCTTCATACCGTCCCAGCATGCCGCGCACGAATTTGACGAGACCTCTGAGCCGCTCAGTGCGCCAGATTTCCTTGACTTTTTCCCGCAGCCAAAATCGGCGCGCCAGGTCGAGACGAAGGCGCAGCATCTCGCCATTCAAGAGATATCGGAGGTCCCGTACTTCCGGGGCGTCTACGTCGAATGCCTCTGCGAACCGTTCGATGACTTCGGTTTCCCGTTCGTTGGTTGTGCCGTCAATGAGCGAGACGACGATCATTCCTTGGATCAGCTGTTGCCGGATCTGCGCGTCTGTGATTGCTGAGGCAAGCTCATGGGGGGCGACTGGCTTGAGCGCTTCGACCGGATGGTTGGTCCCAACGATTGTCTGCACCGCAGCCAGCATCTTCTCTTCCGCATCGTTAAGCACACCGTCTGCCAAGGCAACGGTTTTCATTGCGCGCAGTCCCCAATACGCTTGCTCCTTCGTCGGCATCTTCAATTCCATGAGGCTCTCCTTCCAAGGCGGCGCATCTGTGTCTTGATGATGCTAGGCCGTAACGACTTGGGCGCTTTCGCGTACAGTGCCGGCTGAGGCGACAGCAGGAGCGGCATTCCATGCTTCCAGACCGCCGTGAAGCGTCCACACCCGTGTCCATCCCAACTGACGAAGCCGCCTCGTGCCTTCGACGCTTGAGGCATCTCTTGGGCAGTCGCAATAGAAAATGATGTCGCGATCTTGTGGAAGGCGTCGCGGCCACGCCTTGAGGTCGTCCAGGCTCAATGCAATGGCGCCCGGTATGCCCGGCGCCTGCTCGCGCGCGGCCAGCGAACGAAGGTCGACAAAGAGGGGCGCTTCTCCCGCCGCAACTTTCTTGCTGACGTCGTCGACGCTCACACGTGGGATGCCTTCGTCTGCACGGTAGCGGTGAATCGCCTTGTACGCGACATACCCGATGACCGCAGCCACGATGGCCAGAGCGACCGTCGGTCCGATCTGAGCGCTCACCACCAAGGCCCGTTCAAGCTGGTCGCTGAACGCGATCCCCAAACCGATACCCGTGCCGACCCAGAGCAGGGTTCCAAGCCCGTTCAACAGAAGGTACCGCGGCAGGGAGACTCCGACAATACCGGCCAACGGCGGGGCAATGGTGCTGAAGCCCGGGACAAACTTTGCGATGATCAACGCCTTCACCCCGTGACGGTCAAAGAAGTCCTCGGTCCGACGCACGCAGCTCTTCGGTTCCAGCGAGATCCGGCAAAGCCAGTTCAACACGAGGCGGCCTCGGCGACGGCCGAGTTCGAACCACACTTGATCGCCGGCCATGGCGGCAACCACCGCCGCGATGACCGCGGTGCCGGCCACCATCTCGCCCGTGCCGATCAACGCACCGGCGGCAATCAGAAACGGGAGGGCAGGCAGAGGAAGTCCAACCTGCTCGGCAAAAACGGCCGCGGCCAGCAATACCGAACCATGCTGCGCCAGAAAGTCGAATGTTTGGTCCATGATGGGCTCCGGTTGAAACGTCAGAGGAGCTGCTCGGCCGCATGCCGGGCGATGCTGACGATGCGTTGCTCGTCCGAGTCGGCGCCAACCACGCGTGATCGATTCAGCTCCACAATGACACGTCCCACCATCCACTGGACGCTGCCGTACGCCGGCTTCATGGATCCGTCGACGGCTTGGCTGGCGTCGGCCGGCTCATGCGACCGATGTCTGATCAGCGCGTCTTCAACGATCGCCTGTCCCAATATCGGCTGAATCCAACGCATCGCGAGATGCAGATCGAGGGACCGGTCAATAGGAATGTGCGTTTCCATTGCGCCGAACGTGATGGGCGTAAACAGGAAAAAGAGACACACAAAAATCCCGGCAATGGTGGCCATCATGCCGATCACCGTGAGGAGATCCCCCTTGTAGATTTTTCGCTTCATACAGCCTCCATCTCCCATGCAGATCACTGCGACGGACAACAGGCCTTCAGCAAGTCATGTTCCAGCGCATCACACAAGGCCGAACATGAACGCAACTAAGCGATCTTGCAGACAAAGATTGCAACTCGGTGCTGAAGAGGCGGAGAGAAGGAATGAGGGAAGACGGTGGTTCGTGCCGACATCTCGGCGCGCTGCCGAAACCTCGGCGTTACTGCGGCCGCACGATGCCGAGTTTCTGCATTTTGGACTGGAGCGTCGTACGCTTCATGCCCAGTTTGGCGGCGGCACCGGCAGCGCCGCCGATGGTCCACTTGGCCTCACGGAGGGCCTTGAGGATGTGCTCTCGCTCCGCATCCTCGAGGGTTTTCAGTGAACCGTTAGACGGTAAAGACAAGGCTTTCAGTTCCGAAAGCGGCACATTGAGATCCGTTCCTGTCGTCAAGATCACCGCACGTTCGATGAAGTTTTCCAACTCGCGCACGTTGCCAGGCCATGGATACGCCTGAATCGCCTTCATGGCGTCGGCTGGAATCGTTTCAATCCGTTTCTTCATTCGCAGGGCAAACTTCTGGGCAAAGTGCCGAACCAAGGCCGGGATATCCTCCGCCCGTTCGCGCAATGCGGGCAGCATGATGGGGAAGACTTTCAGCCGGTAATAGAGATCGCTTCGGAATGTGTGCTCCTCGACCATCTGCTCGAGATCGCGATTGGTGGCTGCGATGACCCTTACATCGACGCGAACGGTCCGGGTGCTTCCGAGGCGCTCGAATTCCTGCTCCTGAAGCACGCGGAGCAGCTTGACTTGAAGCTCAAGCGGGATCTCTCCGACTTCGTCAAGGAACAGCGTCCCTCGGTCGGCCGTTTCAAACCGCCCGATTTTCGTCGCAATTGCTCCCGTGAAGGCCCCCTTTTCATGTCCGAAGAGTTCGCTTTCCAGCAATCCCGTCGGGATTGCCGCGCAGTTGAGTTTGACGAACGTACGCTCATGCCGATCGCTGAGATTGTGAAGGGCCCGAGCAATCAGTTCCTTGCCGCTGCCTGTTTCGCCAAGGATGAGGACGGTCGAAGCCGTCCTGGCCACCGTTTCGACTTCCTTTAAGACTCGCCGCAGTGTTTGGCTTTCACCGACGATTTCTTGAAAATTGTATTCGGTTTGAATCTCTTCCTGCAGATATAGCTTTTCCTTCGTCAATTTGTCCTTGAGCTGCGCGATCTGCTTGTAGGCCAAGGCATTTTCGACGGCAAGAGCGACCTGCCCGCCGATCTGAGTCAGCAGTTCCGCATCTTCTTCCGTGAATGCCTCCTCTTGCATGCTGACGACGCTGAGCGTCCCAAGCGCTTTCCCATGCGAAACGAGGGGGACGACGCAGCCCGATCTCAAGCCCGCCGCAGTGGCCCGTTTCATGATCTCTGCCGGAAATTCGGCAAGGTCGAGCTTGCGGATCAGCACAGTCTGTCGCGACGTAAAGGCCCGCCCTTCCGGCGTTCCTTGGAGCGGGATGGGCTCGCCGGTTTCGACAAAGTCCTGATTACCCGGAAAGTCCAAGGCGTGCGCCGAAAGCCGCTCGTTCTCGTGATCGAACAAGGCGAAACCTGCCAGGTCATGAGGGACCACCCGACTCAGGCCGACCGAAATGGCCTTCAGTAACTCCCGTAGCTCAAGATGAGCAACGACGGCGTTGTTCACTTCCAGCAACAGCCGTTGGCGATCCCTCTCGCGTGCCAGCTGTCGCTGATAAGCCACCGACGCTTCAGAGTTGAACGCATTGTCGACCGCTACCGCCACCTGCTTGGCGACTTGCTGCATAAAGCGAAGATCGACTTCCTGATAGGTTCTTTGTTGAATGCTGCCGAAGCCCATAGCACCCAACCGCCGCTGCGCCGTCGTCAGCGGCAGCGCACAGAACGAATTGACGCCGTTATCGCGCAGCATCGCCATCAACTTGGGGAAGCGCTGCTCATTCGCGACGTCATTGACGGTCAAGGGTTCCTGATGCGTCCAGACCCACCCGCCTGGAGATTCCTCGACGGGCATCTCCAAACCGGGATTGATGGTGGTGGGAACCGACGCGACCAACAACCAGAGCCGCATCACATTTCGCGAGGGCTCATGCAGCAACACATTGATATAGTCGAACGGGACAATCGACGGCAGACGTTGGGCGAGATCCCTCAACAATTCGCCGGGATCACGGTGGGAGGCGATGGATTCCGTCACTTCGAGCAGCAGGCGTAGGCGATCGCGGTCATGCGCAAGATCCTGATGATGCAGGACGTTGTCGACGGCGACGGCCACCTGCTTGCCCACCTCCTGAAGAAATTCTAGATCACCGACGCCATAAGCCTGCTTGTGCAAGCTCGCAAACCCCATCGCGCCTAATTTGCGAACCGCAGTCCGTAGGGGTACGACGCAAAAGGAGTTGATGCCGTCTTCCTCCATGCGTTCCCGCACCCTGGGCCAACGCGTCTCGTTCGCCAGATCAGGTACGAGGATGGGCTGCTCGAATTGCCAAACAGCACCGGCAGGCGTTTCGTCGAGGGCCTCTTCGTGGCCGCCGACGAGATTTGCCGGCACGTTCGCTTGGATGGTCTGCAGCCGCATGCGGTTGCCCGCAGGGTCGTGCAACGAGAGTGAGACGAAATTCACCTGGACGACGCGCGGCAGGCGCCGCGCGAGATCCCGGAAGAGCTCGTGGAGATCGCGATAGGCGGAAATCGCTTCGGCGACTTCGAGCAGAGCCTGATAACGTTCGGCCACCGTCTCGCAAGGAGAAAAGGAGTCGTTCTCCATAGGCGGTCAGTATCGCCCATCGGTCAACGGCGACTCAAGGGGGACCGGTCACAGCCGCAAGGCTTTGATTGGCGAGAGGACGGCGGCCGGATCCGCTTTCCACAGCGCCTCGTCCGCATCGACGTACAGCTCGACTTCATTGCCGTCTGGGTCGCGGAGATACAGGCTTTGACTGACGGTGTGATCGCTCATGCCCTCGATGGGAACGCCGGCTTGTTCGAGCTCGCGCTTGGCGCGGCGCAGGTCATCCAGGTTGTCCCCGACCTTGATGCCGATGTGGTAGAGGCCTCGTCTTGGTCCGGAGGGAGGACCGGGCGCGTCACCCACTTGAATCAGCAGCAACTCGTGGTGCGTCCTGCCGGACGTCAAGGCCGCAGCGGCGCCGTTGAAGATCCGTCCGACTTCCTTGAAGCCGAGCAGGTCTCGATAGAACGCCAATGATTCGTCGAGGTTTCTGACGTAGAAGACGACATGGCCAAGATAATGGGCTTTCATCGTTCGTGTCCTCGCTTTTCGGCGGTCTGATGCGGGACGCTTGCCACCGCCGCGCTCAATTTCACATCACCCAGGCTTTCGCGGATGTTTTCCCGGACGGAAAGCCAGACCTGTTTTTTGCACTTCCTGATACGGCAGCAGCCAGACCAAAGACTCATCGGACAGATCTCCAACCTGGATGCGGTTTCCCCATGGATCTCTGAAGTCGCAACGGAAGTCTGGGTGCAATTTCAGCTTGTACTTGTTGATGAGCTTGCGCCTCACTTCGTTGATCTGTTGAGCATCCCGCACCATGAGGCCAAAATGCTTGACGCGGTCGGGTTGCAATTTCTCGACTTCAAAGATCGCCATGAACTGATGCGCTCCAAGCTGGCACCAGGCGGCGCCTTCACCGCCTCGCAACATTTTCAATCCAAAGACGTCGGAGTAAAACTTGACGGCCTTCCTCGCATCGGTCACCTCAATCACAACATGGTTGCAGCCGTATACTTGGACCATGGCTTACGTTCTGCTCGGCCGGGCTTCCGCCTGCCGCCCATGGACATTTTCGATTGCGCCGGCAAGGACCTCCGCCGGTTGTGCGCCAGAGATGCCATACTTGTGGCTCAACACGAAATAGGGGACTGCGCGGATGCCAAGCCTGTGCGCTTCGGCTTCCTCGCCTCGGACGGCCTGGGCAGCTTCATCGCTCTCGAGAAACCGTTCTGCATCGACGCCGGCTGAGCCGGCGAGATCGGCGAGCGCCGATGAAGACCCGATGTCTACGCCCTCCTCAAAGTAGCCTTTAAACAACGCCTCGACGACCGCATCCTGCCGGCCTTGTTGTCCGGCAAGCCAGATCAGGCGATGGGCCAAAAACGTATTCGGCGTCTTCTGGATCCTATCGAAGGCAAATGAGATCCGCTCCGTCGCGCCGGCGTCGCGGACCTGCTCCTCGAGACGGTTGAAAGCGTCGAGACTCCCGAACTTCGCTTCGAGATACGCACTGCGCTCCATTCCTTCCTTGGGTATGGTCGGGTTCAGCTGGAAGGGCCGCCACGTCACTTGTGTCGGGATCGTCGCCAGCTGCGACAGGGCCCGATCCAGCCGACGCTTGCCGACGTAACACCACGGACAGACCACGTCGGAATAAATGTCAATCGTGACGGCATCGCTCATGACAAGTGTCCCATCCGTCCCGCCTGATAATCCTCCACCGCCTGAATCAATTCGGCTTTGGTGTTCATGACAAACGGACCGTAACGCGCGATCGGCTCCTCAATCGGCTTTCCGCTCATGATCAAAAGCCGGCTCTCCTGATTGGCCTCGATGGTGACGAGCGACCCCTCCCGCCTCAAGACAACGAGTTCCGCCTCTCCGGCAGGCGCGGCCCCGTTGACCGATGCACGACCTTGAAGCACGAAGACCGACGTGCCGTGTCCTTCTGGCAGGGACAGCTCTACTCGTGCGCCGTCGCGTGCTTGTAGGTCATACAGGTTGACGGGTGTAAATGTTCGGGCCGGTCCCTTCTGCCCCTCAAAGGTGCCGGCGATGACACGGAGATTTGCCGCCCCGCCGTCTAACGCCACAGATGGGATATCCGCGTTCAGGAGCGTTTGGTATCGCGGCGCCGACATCTTGTGCGTTTGCGGCAAATTGACCCAGAGTTGTATCGCGTGAAACATGCCGCCTTTTGCCGCCCAGCGAGCTTCATGGAGTTCCTCATGCACGATGCCCGACGCGGCGGTCATCCATTGGACGTCGCCCGGGGCGATCACGCCGGCGTTTCCCGCGGAATCCCGGTGGGCTACGGCGCCCTCATACATGATCGTGACGGTTTCAAAGCCTCGATGGGGGTGTTCACCCACTCCACGGGGATGGTCCGTCGGCGGGAAATGCTGAGGACCGGCATAGTCGAGCATGAGAAAGGGATCGACGACGCGATCCAGATCGTTGCTTGGAAAAAGGTTACGCACGGGAAAGCCGTCTCCTACCATATGAGAGGAGCCTGCCTGATAGATTCCCAGCACTTCCTTCGTCGCCGTCACATTCGTGGCCATGGTGGTCCTCCTTGCCCATCCCCTTAACGGGCGATTCCCGGCCCCTCAGTAAGATATCCTAGGCTTGCGTCCGAAGCGTTCTTGAAAAGCCCATGCGACATGCCCCATCGTCACGGCTCTTAGGATGTTAACGGCGGGGCTTATGGCGGAGAACAGGTAGGAAGCCCAGCGAGCAGCGCGGGAACGGGGAAGAACCCGCCGATGAGCAGCGCCGTTGGCTGCAAGATAGTTCTAGCTAGAACTAAAGTCAAGGGGGCCTATGAATGCCCTACACCGGGCGGGGTGCGAAAATGGGCTAGGTACTAGGACCCGCGAATATTACTTTCTTTCTTTGATGGCCCGCTGGACTTCTCGGCCGGCTTCACGGCTTTTGATGGTCTCCCGGCGGTCGTACAGCTTCTTGCCCTTGGCGAGCCCGAGCTCCACCTTGGCATAGCCGCGCTTGGAGAAGTAAATACGGAGGGGAATGAGGGTCAACCCTTTCTGCTGCGTCTTGCCGAGCAGCTTATGGATCTCTGTCTTATGCAGCAGCAATCTGCGGACTCTTGTGGGATCATGATTCATGATGTTGCCATGACTATAGGGGCTGATGTGGCACTGGTGCAGAAGCACTTCGCTTCCACGCACCGAAGCATAGCTATCTTGTAGATTCACCCGCCCTTCGCGCAGCGATTTGACCTCGGTCCCCTGCAGCATGATGCCGGCTTCATAGCGCTCCTCGATGAAATAGTCATGAAACGCCTTGCGGTTCGTCGCGACCACTTTCTCAGAAGCGTTGGTGCGCTCGGTCATGCCATCCTCACGAGCCGGTCCCCTTGACCTGAGCCGATCTGCCGCCTAAGATTCGCCATGCGCCCTTCCGGATCCCTCGATTCCTTCGGCGTGATCCTCTCGGGCCTTTCGAAACGGCTCGGCCTGCAGTCCCATCTGTTTGAGCTCCGTCTTCAACAGCAATGGCGCGACATCATTGGAGAGCCCGTCGGCTCTCACACATGGCCCGCCCACGTCCGGTTCAAGAAGCTGCACCTTATTGTCAGGAACTCCGTCTGGCTCCAGCAACTCATTTTTTTGAAGCCGACGTTGCTGACGAAGCTCATTGAACAGGGCGGATCCGAGATGATCACTGACATCGCGTTTCGCGTCGGCGAGATTCCGGAGGCTGGCCCGGAGCCTGCCCGGGCGCCGGTTCACACCGTCGACGTCAGCGAGGCGGCGCTCGTAGAAGCCAATGCCCATGCCGCCGCCGTCCAGGACCCCGAACTGAGGCAACGATTGGCTGCCGTCATGGCGGAGGCCTTTTGTCGGTCGGTTCAGAAGGCCGCCGGGCTGCCGCCTCCTTGAACAGTTGGCGGGAATACGCCGCCGTGGCGGCCGAGTCCGGTCCGTCCACCATCGGACCGATCCGGCCCTCTTCCTCGCTTTCGGTCAGCTGATAGAAACCCCGAAGCGCACGCTTGAAGCCGTCGCGGACCTCCTTGTCTTCCCCGCTCAAAAATTTATGAAGAATCGGCGCCTCGGCCCACGCGTCATGCGTAAAGATGTAAATGGTGATCCGCTGATACCGGCCGGACGAATCGTCCGGCGTCGTCGGCCTAATTTTCATGGATCCGAAGTTTCTCGTCTCCCTGCCGACCTTGCGAAAGCGCTCGATCAATGTTTCGATTTCGGGATCGCTCGTCCATGCCGGCACATGGACGGCCACCGCGGTGCCCTCCTGAGAGCCGATGCTGTAAGGAGGAATCGACCGATCGGGCCGGCTGAGGTACATGCCGCCCCAGATCAGGGCGAACGATCCGAAGAACACGGTCAGAGCGAGTTTGACGATCGTATCGAGCGGCTTTTTTTTCGGCAGGGACGGAACGTGATGCGCGGTATCATTCATCGAAGCACGGGCAGACCTGGGAGGCGTCTTATTGGCCGGCAGGACCCTCTTCCGCACCGGCCTCTTCGCGCTCGCCGCTGTCGGCAAGCCGCGCTACGGCCACGACCCGATCATCCTCCCCTTCGAGATCGAGAATTCTCACGCCCTGGGTATTGCGGCCGATCTCCCGGATGTCGCCGACTTTGCACCGTAGAACCTTGCCTTGCGCAGCCATCAGCATGATTTCATCGCTGTCGCGTACCTGCAGGAACCCCACGGCCAATCCGTTGCGCTCGGTTGTTTTGACGCTGATAATGCCTTTGCCCCCACGGCCCTGAACGCGATACTCGCCGACCGGCGTGCGTTTGCCGTAACCGCCCTCGGTCACGGTCAGAATGGCGGTGGTGGAGTCCGGCGTGATCGTCTCCATGCCGATGACTTCATTGCCTTCTTCGAGGGTAATCCCTTTGACGCCGTATGCCGTGCGCCCCATGGACCGCACGTCGCTCTCGGAGAAGCGAATGGTAATACCCTGTTTCGTGCCAAGAAGAATTTGCCGCTGTCCGTCGGTCACCTGTACGCCGATGAGCTTATCCCCCTCTTCCAATCCGAGCGCGATGATTCCGCCCTGGCGGGGATTACTGTAGGCCGACAATTCCGTCTTCTTGATCAGACCCTTCTTGGTCGCCATCACGACAAACCGGTCTTCCGAGTATTCCTTGACGGCGAGCGTCGCGGTGACCTTCTCGTTGCCGGCCAGCGCCAAGAGGTTCACAAGCGCCTTGCCTTTCGCCGCCCGACTGGCTTCCGGAATCTCATGAACTTTCAGCCAAAAGACTTTGCCGGCGTCCGTGAAGAACAGCAACGTGTCGTGCGTCGACGCCGTAAAGAGCGTTTCCACGAAGTCCTCGTCTTTAATCCCCATGCCGATCCTGCCTTTGCCGCCCCGGCGCTGAGCGCGATACAGCGACGCCGCATTGCGCTTGATGTATCCCGCATGGGAAATCGTCACGACGACTTCTTCTTCGGCGATCAAATCCTCGAGACTGATCTCCGCTTCTTCTTTCACGATCTGGGTCCGGCGGTCATCCTTGTAGGCTTCCCGAAGCTCGGTCAACTCGTTCTTGATGATCGACCGGACAAGGGCCTCGCTCGCCAACACCGATTTCAGATATTCGATTTGCTTGAGGACTTCCTGATATTCCTCGACCAGCTTCGCACGCTCGAGCTGGGTCAAGCGCTGCAGACGCATGTCTAGAATGGCATTCGCCTGGATCTCCGTCAGTGAAAATTGCCGCATCAAGCCGACACGCGCTTCATCGGGAGATTGCGACCGCCGGATGAGCGCGATCACCGCGTCGAGATTATCAAGCGCGATCTTCAAGCCTTCGAGAATGTGCGCGCGCTCTTCCGCCTTGCGCAGCTCGTAGATGGTCCGCCGGACCACCACTTCCCGCCGGTGCTCGATGAAATGGTGCAGGATCTGCTTTAGATTCAGCACCTCGGGCCGGTTGTTCACCAGCGCGAGCATGATGACCCCGAACGTCGTTTCGAGCTGCGTGTGCTTATAGAGATTATTCAAGACCACGAGCGGGATCTCGTTGCGCTTGAGGTCAATGACAACCCGGACTCCCTCACGGTCGGAGGATTCGTCGCGGAGGTCGCTGATGCCTTTGATGCGGTCTTCCTGAATCAATTCCGCAATTTTCTCGATGAGCTTGGCCTTGTTGACCTGGTAGGGAATTTCAGTGACGATCAGGCGTTCGCGTTCGGTCCGCTCGTCGCTTTCAACGACGACCTTCGCCCGCAGCGTCAGCAGGCCGCGTCCCGTTTCGTAGGCTTCTTTGATCCCGCTCATCCCATAGATGAATCCGGCGGTTGGGAAATCCGGCCCAGGGATTTTCTTCATCAGCTGCGGAATTGTGACATCCGGGTTTTCGAGCAGGAGCAGCAGCCCGTCGATCACTTCTCCGATGTTGTGCGTGGGGATGTTGGTGGCATAGCCCACGGCGATGCCGCCGGCGCCATTGATCAATAGGTTGGGGACCTTCGTCGGGAGGACCAACGGCTCTTGACGCGATTCGTCGTAGTTGGGGCCGAAATCGACGGTTTCCTTGTCGATGTCCGCCAGCATCTCCTCGGCCAGCTTCGTCATGCGCGCTTCGGTGTACCGCATGGCCGCCGCAGAGTCCCCGTCCATCGAGCCGTAATTGCCCTGGCCGTCGACGAGCACATAGCGCATATTGAAGTCCTGCGCCATGCGCACAAGGGTGTCGTAGATCGCCGAATCGCCGTGCGGATGGTAGTTGCCCATGATCTCGCCGACGATCTTGGCTGATTTCCGGTAAGAGCGGTTGTGCACGAGCCCCATCTCGTTCATGCCGAACAGGATGCGGCGGTGGACGGGCTTCAGACCGTCCCGGACGTCGGGGAGAGCCCGGCCGACGATCACGCTCATCGCGTAATCGAGGTAGGAAGACCGCATTTCGTCTTCGATGGCGATCTGGCCTAGTCTTTCATCAGGCGGCATCCTGTGTTCCCCTCTCCTTCACTCTTTCGCTCTTGCGGTAGGATGCTATGCACGCGACTTTGCCGGGCACCGTACTGCGAAGCCGTAGCGGTCGCGCTTCGAGACGACGAGCACTGTTCGAAGGTCCGTTCAAGTGAAGGACGGACGGACCGAGTTGCGCAGCCGAGAGGAGGCGAAGCATCGTACGGTCGACCTGAGGCAGTGAAGCCTGCAGGCATTCCTCCGGGATACTGCTATACATCCAAATTCCGTACTTCGAGGGCGTGGGTCTGAATGAAGTTTCTTCGCGGCTCGACTTCGTCGCCCATGAGAATCGTGAAGATTTCATCGACCCCCGTCACGTCTTCGAGCTTGACCCGCAACAGCGTGCGCGCTTCCGGGTTCATCGTGGTTTCCCATAATTGACCGGGGTTCATTTCGCCCAAACCTTTGTAGCGCTGAATGGCCAGGCCCTGCTTGCCGAGATCCAAAATGGCTCTCACAAGATCGGCCGTGGATCGTAATTCCTGTTCCTCACCCTTTGCCTTGAGCTTGTACGGGGCACGACCCAACCCGATCGCAGAGGGGGCAAATTTTTGTAACTCGCGGAAATCCGCCGATCCGACCAGCTCGTGAGTCACATCGAGACCGAAGGTCGTCCCGCTGGCCTGTACACGGCACAGGACCTTGTTGGACTGGTGCTCTTCGTCCGGCAGGATCTCGAGCGTCGGCTCAAGCTTGGGATAGACGATGCGCAGGGTCTTTTTCACGTTTGCGCAGGCCTCAGTCAACGCAGCCTGGTTCTTGAGTAGATCCCGATCGAGCCCCGGCTCGCCGACAAAGGCCCGCATCATCGCGGCTTCATGAGGCTTTTTGTTGAAGCGCGCCAACAACGTTTCGAAGGAGATCATCTTTTTCAAAATCGGCAGCAGCCGGCGTCCGGTCACGAAATCCTGGGCGCCCTCCAGGTAGAGCTGCACATCCTCGACTGCGAGGTCGGCCAGATATTCGTTCAATGCCCCTTCGTCCTTGAGATAGCGTTCGACTTTGGCCTTTTTTACTTTGAAGAGGGGCGGTTGTGCGATGTAGATGTAGCCGCGCTCGAGCAGTTCGGGCATCTGCCTGAAAAAGAACGTGAGCAAGAGCGTACGAATGTGACTGCCGTCGACGTCGGCGTCCGTCATGAGAATGATCTTGTGGTAGCGCGCTTTCGCAATGTCGAATGTGTCTTTGTCACCCTTGTCGCCCTCTTCGCGTTTCCGCCCAATACCGGTCCCGAGCGCCATAATCAGCGTCCGGATTTCATCGCTCGTGAGCATTTTGTCGAAACGAGCCTTCTCCACATTGAGAATTTTCCCCTTCAACGGCAGGATGGCCTGAAACTTCCTGTCCCGGCCCTGCTTGGCTGAGCCACCGGCGGAATCGCCCTCGACAATGTAGAGTTCGCTCAACGCCGGATCGCGTTCAGAGCAGTCGGCGAGCTTCCCTGGTAGCGAGCCCCCGTCCAATGCGCTTTTGCGCCGGATGAGGTCCTTCGCCTTCCGTGCCGCCTCGCGCGCACGAGCCGCGTCGATTGCCTTACCGATGATCTTGCGGGCGACCGGAGGATTCTCCTCGAAGTAGGCGCCGAGCTTTTCATTGACGGCCGTCTCGACGACGCCCTTGACCTCGCTGTTGCCGAGTTTGGCCTTCGTCTGTCCTTCGAACTGCGGATTACGGACCTTCACGCTCACCACCGCCGTCAGCCCTTCACGGACGTCGTCGCCGGTCAGCGATTCCGTCTCTTTCTTGAGCAGTTCGTTGGCGTTGGCGTAATTGTTGATCGTGCGTGTGAGCGCGGCCTTGAAGCCGACGAGATGCGTCCCGCCTTCCTTGGTGTTGATGTTGTTGGCGAACGAAAAGAGATTTTCGGCGTAACTGTCGTTGTACTGGAGAGCGACCTCCAGAATCATCTCCGTGCGTTCGACCTTGACGTAGATGGGCTTGTGCAGCGGCGTCTTCGCTTCGTTCAAGTGCTCAACGAAGGAGACGATGCCGCCCTTGTAGAGAAATACCTGTTCCTTGGCCGGCTCTTTTCGTTCGTCCTTTAGCGTAATCGAGAGGCCCTTGTTCAAAAACGCCAGCTCGCGCAGACGCTGGGCGAGGACGTCGAAGCTGAACTCGAGCGTTTCGAAAATCTGCCCGTCCGGCTTGAACCGGACCTTCGTGCCGCGCCGCTTCGTGATGCCCGTATTTTTGAGCGGAGCGCTTGCCTTCCCACGCTCATACCGTTGCTCGAACACCTGCCCGTCCTGCCAGATTTCCAGCTCCAGCCACTCGGACAGCGCATTCACGACAGAGATGCCGACACCGTGCAGACCGCCAGATACCGTATAGGCACCCTGCTCGAATTTCCCGCCCGCATGCAGCACCGTGAGCGCCACTTCGGCGGCGGATTTCTTCTGCGTCGAGTGCATGCCGGTGGGGATGCCGCGGCCGTTGTCGATGACCGTCACGCTGCCGTCGATGTGGATGGTGACCTCGATCGTTTCTCCAAAGCCGGCCATGTGTTCATCCACGCTGTTGTCGACGACTTCATAGACGAGGTGATGCAGACCGTCCACGCCGGTGCTGCCGATATACATCGCCGGCCGCTTGCGCACGGCGTCGAGACCTTCCAGCACTTTAATTTGATCCGCGCTGTAGCTGTCCGATTTGGGCTTGGTGGTCTCGTCCGTGGCCATTCAGGCTCCTACATCCCGTGTCCGTGTACTCTATCAGGATGTTTGCAAAGGTTGTCGGCAGCAAGGGGAGCGGCGAGGCGTCTTTCAGCGGCGTACTCCAACATCCCTCTCAAATCTTGATGGGCATCACGACGCACTTGAACCCCGGTGTTTCCGCTTCCTGAATGAGGCAGGGACTGAGGGCGCTTTCCATCTGCAAGGACACCTTTTCCCCATCCATGACGTCGAACACGTCGAGCAGATATCGGGCATTGAATCCGGTGTTCATCGCCTCACCCTCGTACTGCGCGGACATCTCTTCTGTGGCTTCGCCATAGTCGGGGTTACTTGAAAACAGCGTGAGCCGGCCGGCCGCAAACGACAGCTTCACCGCATTGGCCTTGTCCTTCGACAGCACCGACACGCGGCGTAATGCACTTTCCAGTTCCGTGCGTTGGATGATGATCTTTTTGTTGCTTTCCTTGGGAATGACTTGTTGGTAGTTGGGGTAATTGCCTTCCATCAGGCGAGAGGTAAGAAGAAGACCGCTCTTGCGGAAGATCATGAGATTTTTCGTAAATCCAATGAGGGGTTCTGCGTCACCACCCTCTTCCAGCAGACGACGCATTTCATGTGCGGCTTTTTTCGGAATGATCGCCTTGATTTCCTGCGGCGCGCCTTTCGCGCCGGCCTTTCCCAAATCCTGCTCGGCCACGGCCAGGCGATGGCCGTCAGTGCCCACGAGCCTGAGTGTCGTCTTCTTTTCAGTCGAGATCAACGTAACGAGCAGACCGTTCAGGATATATCGGGCGTCGTTGTCTCCTGCCGCGAACAGCGTCTTCCTGATCAATTCCAACAGTCCAGCGCCGGCGAGCGGCGTCAATCCCTCACGGTCAATCGCGGGCAGCGCCGGATAATCATTGCTCGGCAGCCCGACGACCTTGAACTGGCTCTTTCCGGCCTGGATTGTCGTCCAGTTGTTTTCACTCGAGATCAGGTCGATCTCGCCGCTCGGCAACTCCTTGATGATCTCGTAAAGCTTGCGAGCCGAGACCGTGATGCCGCCCGCCTTCTGAACCGTCGCCTTGTAGAGCCCGCGCATGCCGATCTCAAGGTCGGTGGCCACGATCTCGGCCCCTTCCTGCTTCGCTTCGATCAAGATATTCGACAAGATCGGCATGGTGTTGCGCTTTTCCACGACGCCCTGCACCCGCTGAAGCCCCGTCAGCAACTCGTCCCTGCCGATACGAACTTTCATAGTCGCCCCCGTCGTTGACCGCCGGTCAGCCTCTGAGAATTTTTTCCTTCAATCCGTCAAGGGTCTGGTTCAACACACTGTCGGCCTCTTTGCCTTTCATGATCTGGCGGCAGGCATGCATGATGGTCGTATGGTCCTTCCCGCCGAACAATCGGCCAATCTCGGGAAACGACGCGTCGGTCAATTCACGGCAGAGGTACATGGCAATCTGTCGCGGATGCACGAGCGTTTTGCTGCGGCGTCGCGATTTGAGATCCGCGATCTTGATGTGGAACCAGGCCGCCACCGCTTCCTGAATATCCTCCATCGCGACGATCTTTTTTTTATCCCCGATCAGATCGCGGAGGACGTTCCTAGCCATCTCCAGCGTAATCGCTTGGCCGGTCAACGAGGCATAGGCCCCCAGACGCACCAGCGAGCCTTCAAGCTCCCTAATGTTGCTTTTCATCGTGTTCGAGAGAAACTGGATGACGTCTTCGGGCAGCGTGACGCCTTCGTCCTCGGATTTCTTTCGCAGGATCGCAATGCGTGTTTCGACGTCCGGAGGCTGCAGGTCGGCGATCAGTCCCCATTCAAAGCGGGAGCGCAACCGCTCCTCGATGTCCGGCATGTCCTTCGGAAAGCGGTCGCTTGAAAGGACGATCTGTTTGTGGGCTTCATAGAGCGCATTGAAGGTGTGGAAAAACTCTTCCTGAGTCCGTTCCTTCCCGGCCAAAAACTGAATGTCGTCGATCATCAGCATGTCGATATGCCGATACCGTTTACGGAGATCCATCATCTTGTCGTAACGAATCGAATTGATGACCTCGTTCGTAAACTGTTCCGTCGTCAGGTAGGCAATACGGAGATCCGTTCGTTCCGCGACATGGTTGGCAATCGCGTTCAATAAATGAGTTTTCCCCAGGCCGACGCCCCCGTAAATGAAGAGGGGGTTATAGGCCTTGGCAGGCTGCTCGGCCACCGCCATACAAGCCGCGTGAGCGAACTGATTCCCGGCGCCGACCACGAAATTCTTAAAAGAATACTTTGGGTTAAGTTGGATCCCGCGTTTCGGCTTTGCCGGGGTTGCCGCCCGGACGGCTTGGGCCACAGCGGCTGCATCACCCTGTGTGGGCATCGTTCTGCTGAAGACGACAAAGGAGACGGCCGTCTCTCCTCCTCCGCGGGCCGTTGAGACGGCTTCTTGCAGCAGAGGACCATAGTGCTGGCTGAGCCAATCGCCAAAAAACTTATTTGGGACGCCTATTTGCGCAGTCCTGTCTTCAATGCGTTCTAGGCGGACCGGCATAAACCAGGTGTCATAGACCTGTTTAGGCACTCGTCCTTGGATAAAAGCCAAAGCTTCCTGCCAGACCGTCGAAAGCGTCATCTCCCGCGTAGACTCCCCATACACAGGCTTATTCACACCTGTGGATAATGCCTCGAAAGCGTTCTTTGGTCAGGTGACACTGCAAGGACTTTTCCGTTATGAGGCATGCCATCCATGTCATGTCGGTCTGCCTTCAAGAAGTTATGAACAGTGCACTTTCATCCCACACCGAGTCAATCCCCAAGTTCATCCACAGTCCCTCAAGTGGAAGACCTTATGTGCATCAGCCGCTTAGCAGGAATCCCCGTCATACACCGCTCCTACTCCGATTCCTACGACGACGACTGTGTTTCTTTGTACCACACATCTTCGGAGAAGAGCTGTACGAGCTAGATCACCACCGTGTGATCACACTCAAAGATTTTTTTCACAAGGGCGTCATAGTTCAGGTGTTGACCGCCATCACCATCGCCCAGAGAAAAAACCGTCCCGCCTGCATACTCGAACGTTCGAGCACCGCTTCCTTCCAAAAGCACCACATCACCCCGGGATTCGGACGCAAGAAATACGGCGGGATCAATTCGATTGAGCGGCTTTCGAAACAAATACAAAATTTTCTTCAAGAAAACACCAGCGTACGATCGCACGATTCGATAAGGTGACGGATCTCTGCTGGAGATTTCGGCGTCACCGAGAAGTCTTCGAGAAGCCCATCAAGAGCCGTCCCGGATTCCACAATGAACGGCACTTCCATCTGCGCGAGCGAGGGACGGTATTTTTCAAGAATCTCCACGTCGACGACATCGTCCGTCTCATCGGTCAAGAGAAGAGGGGCTCGTCCCAAGAGAACAACGGTGGTCTGATGGTCGCCGGCACAGAGGCCAAGCGCAATGCGCAGGGCTTCCACCGGACGGTGCGTGCTTGTCGGGTCTTGTGCAATGATGACGGCCACGCGTTTGGACATTGCTGAGCCGTTATCTACACTTACGTGAACGCCAAAAAACGATCACAGCCGTCGATGATGCCGGAGAGCACAACTAAGCCCGACAGGGATACACGGGAATCGACGCCCTCTGTGGAAACACCATGCTGTTGGCATCCATAGGCGCACACGGACATCTTGACGCCTCCATCGAGCAAACGACCAAAACGGACATCGGTGAAGGATTTGACACCCTCATCAATGAGGTACAAATAGACTTCTACCCCTTGCCTGACGGCGGCTTCGGCGAGCCGGACAACGGTCTCAATACTCCCGTGCGTTGGGGCTGTGGATAACAGCAAACCAAGTTTGCGGGAAGGCATTGTGAATCTCTAGAAATTAAAACGAAGTTTTTATTAAGAATCAACCAGTTATACGAATAATTATGTGCGGCGAGACTACGGGGTTTTTCCAACGAAGTCAATCGGAAAAATGCGACGTTAAAAGCCCTTCAGTAGGGACGCAAAATAACGAGGAAGCTCAGGCAGAGCAATCGTCTCTTGAGCCTTCGAATCCATGTTGCGGACGACCGCCGAACCGGATTTGGCCTCATCATCCCCGAGAAGGATTGCAAAGCGGCAACCGCTGCGGTCGGCCTGCCGGAGGTGGCCCTTAAGCGTCGTGGCGCGATAGTCGCAGTGTGCCGACATGCCGGCTCGCCGAAGCGCATCGAGGACACGTACGCCAGCCTGTGTTCCTTCAGTCCCAAACGCTGCGACATACACTGACGGCGGCATGGAAGGAAGAGCTTGTGGGGGAAGCATCATGACCATGCGTTCAAGACCCGCGGCAAAACCGACGGCAGGGGTCGCGGGGCCTCCGAGCAACTCGACTAAGCCGTCATAACGGCCGCCCGCGCCGACGGCGTTCTGGGCGCCGAGGTGCGATGACGTAATCTCGAACGCCGTCAGACAATAGTAATCGAGTCCCCGAACCAGCCTCGGGTTGAGCTGAGTGGGAATCTCGAGAGTCGCCAGCGTCGACAGCACTTCATCGAAATGGCTTTTCGCCGCAGGAGACAAGTGGGACAGGAGTTGGGGGGCGTGTTCAGTCGCCGCACGACAGCCCGGCACTTTGCAATCGAGGACGCGCAGAGGATTCGTCTCGATCCGTCGCCGGCAGTTTTCGCAGAGATCGTCCAGGCGACTTTTGAGGAAAGACACCAGGACGGGAAGATACGCTGCGCGGTCAGCGGCGGTGCCGAGACTGTTGATCTCGAGCGTGAGGTCCGGTAACGAGAGATCCGAGAGCAGACGCCATAACAGCGCGATGACGTCGGCATCGGCCTTCGGGTCCTGGGTCCCAAAATATTCGACGCCAAACTGGTGAAATTGACGCAGACGACCGGCCTGCGGCCGTTCGTGACGAAACATCGGTCCAAGATAGAAATACTTCTGGGGGACTGGATCGGCGCCTCGATTATGTTCGATGAACGCACGGACCGTCCCCGCGGTCCCTTCAGGCCGCAAGGTCAGCGACGTGCCGTCGCGATCGGGGAACGTGTACATTTCCTTTTCGACGATGTCGGTGGCCGCTCCAATGCTCCTCGCGAAGAGCGTCGTCACTTCAAAAATGGGAATGCGGATTTCCTTAAATCCGTAGTAATCAGCCCAACGCCGGGCCGCGTCTTCGACCAATCGCCACCGCGGCGTCTCTTCGGGAAGGATGTCCTTGACGCCTTTAATGCCTTTTATCATGTCCGCCGGACGGTAATAGCAGCGTGCCCTGAACGCGCGCGACTATAACGACCGGTTTGTCGGCAAGTCAACGCGCGGCGGCCTCCGTTCTTGCACGGAACGCTGACCTGGCGCTATAGTGCGCAACCTCCGGCGCCCGTTCACAAAGGAGCTCATTTCGTGACCAGTGATCGCCCCGTACGCCGCGTCATCGCCCTCGCGCCGATGCCGCCGGAGAAGTCCGCCTATGCGCTCGCGCGTTACAGCCGGTCGCCGGATTCGATCGAGCACAGCATCAAGTGGGTGCATGGACACTCGTCGGAGAAATTCTGGGAGCAATTCTATTTTGATTACGGGCACGCGTCGATTGCGGACCTCGGGCATGTGATCATCTGCTTCGAGGACATCACCGAACTCGCCGCGATCAGGATCGAGGATGAACCGGTGTGGGATGGTCAGGCGAAGTCCAGCCGGTATCAGAATTTTGCGTCCGGCGCGTGGTATGTGCCGGACGCCATTCATGGAAGCGAAACGGAAGGCACCTACCAGGGCATTTTGCGTAGCCTCGGAGAGATCTACCGTCTGCTTCAGGAGCCGCTGATCAAATATCTCTCCGATCGCGACCCCCGCCCCGACGTCATGAAGCCGGCCGACTATCAGCGGACGATCAATGCCCGCGCATTCGACGTTACCAGATATCTACTGCCACTTGCCTGTCGGACGAACGTCGGCCAGGTCGTCAGCATCCGGACACTCGAAAAGCAGATCACGCGACTGCTCTCTTCACAACTGCCCGAGCTTCGCATGATCGGCGAAGAATTGAAGGATGCGTGCCAGCGGCCGCCGATGAACGTCTGGGGAGAACTGTCCGGCCAAACGGGCGGAGTCAACGAACCGATGGCACCCACGCTAGCGCGCCACGCCAAGGCCAATGACTATCAGGCAACCGTGTATACGGAGCTCGCGCGCTACGCCAAGGAGGCGCTCCGCGGCACCGGGCTGGACGATCCCTCGACTTGGGGATCTCAACAGCCCGTAGATCTGATTGAGCCGCATCACCCGTTGGATGAAACCGTGGCCACTCTGCTCTATCGGGTGTCACAAGCTCCCTACCGCAAACTGCTCGCCGTCGTCGGTGACTGGTCCGAAAAACAAAAACAGGACACCATTGCCGTCGCGCTCGGCAACCGCGGCCCCTACGACGAGTTGCCGCGAGAGTTCCGCACGGGCTACGCATTCACCTTCGATATCCTTATGGACATCGGCGGCTGGCGGGACCTGCACCGCCATCGTCGCTGCCAGCAAATCCAGCAGAACTTTACGACCGTTCATGGTTATGACGTCCCTCCACCGCTCGTGCAGGCCGGATTGGACGTCGAATATCGCCAGGCGATGGATGCGGTGCGGACGGATATCGACTGCTTGAAGAAAGTGAGCGCCGAAGCGGCTCTCTACGCCATCCCGTTCGGCTTCAAAGTCCGATGCCTCTTCAAAATGGATTTTGCGGAAGCAGAATACATTGCGAAGCTTCGTTCCGGCGTGAAAGGTCACTGGTCCTACCGCACCATCGCGTGGCTGATTAAGGAGAAGTTGACCGAACGGTACCCCGCGCTCGGCCTGCACATGCAGGCCACCTCGCCCGACATTGAAGATACGCTGACCAGATAGTTTTCTCCTAAGTGATGAGCGAGCACCAAACAAGCTGTGAAACCGCATTGGTCAGCGCGGCGTGGGAACAGGCGGCTCAATGCGCGCTGGCATGGGCGCGGCACCCGGAGCCGGGGATGCCCCGCGATCCGCGTCCACATTTTGCGCTCAATGTCGTGCACTTAGTGAAAGGAGAATTTGCCGAAGCGTGGACGAGCCATGCGCTGTGTCTTCTTGAAGCCGAGGATATTGCACGCGTCAAACTCTGGGTTGAAGGGTTGGTCGCCGCTCATGCCGGCCGGCCCGCAGCCCATCTGATGATGGGACTGTTCCTCTCGCAGTCAGGGCAGTCAGAGCTCTCGATGCAGTCCTATCGCACGGCCGCCAAGCTGGCCCCGGACTCGGCCTACCCGCATTACTTCCTCGCGCAGATCCATGAGCGAGCCAATCACATGGAGATGGCCATCAAGGAATATCGGGAGGCGGTCAAACTGGATCCCGAGTACGCACCGGCCAGGACGAACCTCGGCGTGGCCTATCAGGAGCAAGGACGGTTGGAGATGGCGATCCCTCAGTACCGCGAGGTCATCAAACTGAATCCCGACGATGCTGTGGCACACGCCAACCTGGCATGCGCGCTGGCCGAGCAGGGGAAATTGCAGGCCGCTTTGCTGGAATATCAGGAAGCATTGCGGTTGAATCCGCGCGATGCCGAAGTACATTTTGCCCTCGGCGGTCTCTATGAAAGCAAGAACCGGCCCGACCTGGCCATGAAAGAGTACCGTGCCGCTGTGGAGGCCAACCGGGATCTTGCACCGGCCCATTCGGCATTGGGGTGGATGCTCTTCGACCGCGGCCATCGTGAGGAAGCGATGGAATCTTTTAACCAGGCGCTACGAGCGGATCCTGAAAATGCCCGGGCGTATTTGGGCGTCGCTAAGTGTTATGCGAGCCGTGGGAAAGTGCAGTTAGCGATCGAGAATTACACGAAAGCGATCAAGTACGAGCAGGACCCGCAGAAGAAGAATGAGATCATGAACAATCTTTATAAAGAAGGCGGGACCTGGGACACATAACGCCGCTCGGCACCTGAGATGGCCATCGTACGGGTATGACTCCTCTATGGGACTTCACGAACCTCGTGACCACCGAGCGTAGAACTAGATTACTAAAACTGCACAGCTTTTGAGGACGCCGTAAACCCGGTGATCTTTACCAGCATCGTTCTCGCATACGAACCGGAGCCTTATAAAGATGCCAGGCTAAGAGGTTGTAAGCGAGCGTCCTTTCTTCTCAGTGTTGATCCGCATGGCTATGATGCATTCTTTAACTCGCCAGTCGGTTATCGTGCCCAATATTGCTTAAGTGTCGAGAAAGGAAAATCAGCAAACAGACAGCTAATGGACGCACTGAAACCGAAGCTTTTAGCGTTTGCAGAACGGCTGACAACAGCTGCGGTTCCCCTGAATAACGTAAGAGCCTCCCTCGATGCAATCGATGCCAAGATATGGATCGACGAAACGGAGGCGGCCGCAGCGATTTCTAGCCAACTTCAAATTGAGATTGATTACAGACCATGGGTAGAACGTGCCCAGAGGGCAGACGCGATTCAGGAAGACGAGTTCATCGAAGCATTGCGAGGCGTTCGGGCACCATTTGGGAGAAGATTGGTAGTAAAGGGTGGATGGCTTGATGACGGCTCTGAAAAACGAGATGCCACCAAATCTCTTCGGAGCGAATGGATCGCTATAAACGGATTTGTCTTGAACTAGCGAGTCGCTTTTATAACTCTCTGATGGCGCCTTGGAGGACGGTGATCTGCGTCACAGGATCGCCGGAACTCTTCAATTCTTTCCGAATCTGATCCTTCAGGTAGGAGGAATAGCCGACGCGGTCGATCAAAAGGTCCAAGAACCGTTCGGGTGGAAG
>DATJGE010000095.1:0-33621 GCA_035495295.1 Nitrospira sp.
ACGGGAGGATTTCGTGGATTACGACGTGAAAGATATCAAGCTCGCCGACCAGGGCAAACTCAAGATCGAATGGGCAGAAGCGACGATGCCGGTGCTTCGCCTGATTCGAAAACGGTTCAAGCGGCAGCAGCCGCTCAAGGGTGTGCGGGTCACCGCCTGCTTGCACGTGACGACGGAGACCGCCAACCTGGCGATGACGCTGAAGGCCGGCGGCGCCGACGTGCGGCTCTGCGCATCCAACCCGCTGAGCACCCAAGACGACGTCGCGGCGGCGCTCGTGCAGCATGAGGGGATCCCGACCTTTGCCATCAAGGGGGAAGACAATTCGACCTACTATCGGCACATTGAATCCGCAATTGCCCATCGTCCGCACCTCTCCATGGACGACGGCGCAGACGTCGTCTCGCATCTGCACTCGAAACGCAAGGACTTGCTCAAAAATGTCATCGGCGGCACGGAAGAGACCACCACCGGCGTGATCCGTCTGCGGAGCATGGCGGACAAAAAGGTGCTCCGGTTTCCCGTGATCTCCGTCAACGATGCCGACACCAAGCACATGTTCGACAACCGCTACGGGACAGGACAGTCCACGATGGACGGGATCGTGCGCGCGACCAATCGGTTGGTCTGCGGCTCAGTGGTGGTCGTCGTCGGTTACGGGTGGTGCGGCCGAGGGATCGCGATGCGGGCAAAAGGCATGGGCGCGGACGTGATAGTGACGGAAATCGATCCATTAAAGGGTCTCGAGGCCGTCATGGACGGCTTCCGGGTCATGCCGATGGAGCAAGCGGCTCCGATCGGCGATTTCTTCGTGACTGTCACCGGCAACATTCACGTGATCAGAGGCGAACACTTTGCCGTCATGAAGGACGGTGCGATTGTCTGCAACAGCGGGCACTTTAATGTCGAGCTCGACATTCCCGCCCTCGAAAAACAGGCCAAAAAACGCCGCATCGTGCGGCCGGGCGTCGAAGAATTTACACTCCGAAAAAACGAGCACCGCGTCAGTCTGTTGGGCGAAGGCCGCCTCGTCAATTTAGCCACTGCAGAAGGCCATCCTTCAAGCGTCATGGATATGAGTTTTGCCAATCAAGCGCTGGGCGCGGAGTACATCGTCAAGAATTACAAGCACCTCGAGAAAAAGGTCTATCCGGTGCCGCCCGCGATCGACAAAGAGATTGCCCGGCTCAAGCTGGCCGGCATGGGCGTGGCTATCGATACCTTGACGGGAGAACAAAAGAAATATTTGGCGAGTTGGGAGATGGGAACTTAGCGAGGAGAGATTCTATTCCGCTCGCTGCAGAGCTGCGCTGACCGCTCTAAGCTTCGCCTACGCTTGGCTTAGAAACTTGTTCAATTCGAGCTTCGCTGAATTGAACTTCGAACATCTTCGCCACCCTTCCGGGCCGCTTCGGCTTAGCAAGAGCGGTGAGACCCATCGCCGCTCTGATGCTCGCTCCAAGAATCTCCCTCCTCGCTCCACCTGAGAAGAGGAAGAACGCAGGTTTAACACCACTCTTTCGGTGACTCATAAGCCCGCTTGCCAAACCTGCTGATTTGCTTTTCGGATGAGCTCTCCCATGCTACTGTGGCTTGTCTGCTCACTATTTGGAGGGTCCCCCCATGCTGGATATCATTCTGGTTGCTGCTGCAATGTACGTGTGCCCAGGCGATGTGTATACCGATGTGGCCCGTCCTGGCTGCACAGCAATGCAGGAGACCGGCAAGGAAGGCTTCAGCACCATTCCGGAGGCTCCTGAATTCAACTCGAAGGGCGCAGTCTCACCCGGGGACGCCGGGAGAGTCGCCAAGGACGGGCAACCCAAGCTTCCGGCTGCATCCCCCGAAGAGTGCGCGATGTACGAGGAATGGGTCAGACTCTCCACCAAATCCAGCAGCATCGGAGCCAGAGATCTTTCCGCATCCGAATTCGAGCGATGGACCAACCTCAAGCAGGTGTTCGGCAACAGTCCGCCTCCGGTCTGCCGCTGACGAGACCTCGCTCCGTTCGCCGGTCATCAAATGTGTTACAGTGGAATGCGCGTACCATTCCTTGACCGGAGCCTCGATGAGGTCGAGTGTCCCCCCGCCGTCTCTCTCCGATTTTGACGTCTCCTCCGATCACGGCTTTCTTCCAGACGACCCCCGTGCGCAAGTTCCCGACTGTCCGTCGCTAAACGAGCTCGGCCATGCATTGCCGAAGCTTTTGAGCGCCCGGAGGGTGCGTTCGTTCATCGACCGGCAACCTGCTCTTGTGAGTTCGATTCCGACGTCTTGGCAGGAAGAGGATTATCGATCCGCCATGCGGATCCTCTCGTTCGCCGGGCATGCCTACGTCTGGGAATCGCCTGATCATCCGGCCGGCTCGCTGCCTGCTCAACTGGCGCAACCCTGGTATGAGGTCGCGCGCCACCTGGGCCGTCCGCCGGTGCTCTCCTATGCCTCTTACGCCCTCGACAACTGGCGACGCCTCGATCCTTCCAAACCGATCGCGCTCGACAACATCGTGCTGCTGCAAAACTTTCTGGGCGGTCTCGATGAGGAATGGTTCGTCGTCGTGCACATCCAGATCGAGCGGCAAGCAGGATCGGGCCTGGCCGGCTTGTTTCAGGCCATGCAGGCAGCAGCGCTTGATCGTGAGGCCGAGGTCGTCAACGGCCTCCAGGCGTTGGCTTCAGCCCAAACCGAGATGCGGGACACGCTGCTTCGCATGAAGGAGCGTTGCGATCCCTATGTCTACTACACGCGTGTCCGTCCGTATATTCACGGATGGAAAAACAGCCCCACGTTGCCCGAGGGCCTGCGGTACGGCGGCGTATCCGCTTATGCCGATCGGCCGCAGGCGTTCCGCGGCGAAACCGGCGCACAAAGCTCCATTGTGCCCTGTCTCGACGCCGGTCTCGGCATCGCTCATGCCCCTGATCCATTGACCGTCTACCTGCGGGAGATGCGGGACTATATGCCGCCCCGGCATCGCGCCTTCCTCGAAAACCTCGAGCAGGCCGTAGACGATCGCGGCCGACCGTTACTCGCCGCGTACGTCCGCGAGAGAAAGGCCAAGAGCCCAGACCTCTGGACCGCCTATAGCAGCTGCGTTACTCTGCTCGTCCAATTCCGCGAGATTCACATCGGTTACGCCGACAGCTACATCCATCGCCAGCACCAGTCGTATGTGAGCAATCCGACGGCCGTCGGAACCGGCGGCACCCCCTTCATGGCCTATCTCCAAAAACACCTGGATGAAACAAGACACGCAATTGACTGACCCGAGGTCCTGCCTCGGCGTGACGGCTGATGCCGGGTTTCGGGCGCTCAAACGTCGTCGCCTCGTGTGCTTCCAATCCGTTGGAATTTAAAATCCTGATGTGAAAAGGTGCTGGCGGGCGGGGGTGATGCCGGGCTACAACTTCAGGTGGTCGGCTCCTTGCCGCCCTCGAGGTCGGGCACCGCGGGGGATTTCGTCCAGTATAGGGCAGTCAACGACAGCAGCTGCGGCCGGCGGACGACTTCCGCGCCAACCAGCACCATGAATCCCCCGAGAATCGTCCCGCCTCCGAGCGGTTCATCCAGGCACAGGAAGGCCAGCATGACCGTACAGACCGGAACAAGGTTATGATAGGTGCCGACGGTCGCCGGCGACAGTGATTGTAACGACCGGCAACGAAGAAGAAAGACAGCCGCCGTCGCGCATCCGATGTACAACACCGAGACCATGACCAGTAGCGATGAATCGTCCTGCCCTGCATTCGGCCAGGCCACGGATCCAAAAGACAAGAGCAGGGAGCTGCTGCCGAACATGACGGTGTTCGAAACCATGACACCGAACCGTTTGACGATGCCGGAGCTGCATACAATATGCGCAGACATCATGACGGTGAACAGAAGCACGAACCAATCGCCGAATTGAAATACCGCCTCTTTGTGGGAGGCGAGCGAAAGCGCCACAACGCAGCCTACCAAGGACAAGATAATGCCGACGCTTTTCTGGACAGTGAGCCGATCGTGTCCGAAGAGCACGCTTAACCCTGCGGTCAATGACGGCAACAGGCCGTAAATAAGCGCATAGTGCACGACGGTGGTATTCATCAAGCCCCATGCGGCAATCGCGTATGAGAACACCCCCAGAAACCCTATCAAGCCCAACCGCACGAGATTGCCGAGCGATAGCGACAGAAGGCCGCGCCGGTCCAAGAGCCATGTGATAGAAAACAGTAACAAGAACCCGATCATGACCCGGAATGAGGCCAATCCGATCGGCTGCACATGGCTGTGCTGGAACACGTATTTGATCACCGGCGTGACCGAGCTTAAGAGCAGCACAACTCCGATCAGGCAGGCGAGAGGGACGACGGCCGACGCGTGCTTCGGCAGGCGATCGGCTGTGTCTTCCGATGTGGGCATGGGTCAGAATCCGGCCATGTTCAGAGCGTTCAGCTCATCGATAAAGTTGGAGAGACGCTGCTGGTTCTCGGACGCCATTTGGACGATTGCAGCCCCGATATGAGGCGGCAGGCTATAGGTGACCTGGATCATGCATGCGATCGTATCCGCCTCAGTCAGCGCAAATTCCAGGTGCATCTCATCGCCGACGCAAAACGCCTTATCGACCTGCAATCGAACCCCTTTTTCCGTCAGATCGACGACCTTGCAGGGAAATGTCTGGTCTCCGCACCGGACGATCCCGGTTCGGTCAATCGCCACACGAAAGAGCTGCCGTTGCTTGGCCATGGCTGAATTCTTGTTTCACCAGACTGATGCTCTCCAAGTATAGCAGCCGATTACCGAGTCGGTTCTCCGACCCTGTTGAGGCTGAAAGGGAGGGGTTGCAGGTTCGGCATCATTGACTGGGATGGCCAAGCGGCGTATCGTCTTACCTTCAGGAAGGAGAACACACACGATGTCGGTCATGTGTTCCTTGGCCGCGTGCAAAGCGCAAGCCGGCATGTGCGGGCACGAAAAGGCGATGCTCAGCATCGCGTTGCTCGCAGCGATTGGAATTGGCGCCTACTTTCTCGTTCTGGGTTAGGCGTCGAACCGGCGGAGAGAGGCGGGCGGCACGACCGATCTAGCGTTGAGGGGCTGGGTGTGGGTGCTCGTCGCGCGAGGTCGATCTAGGTCTAGGCATTCATACTTTCCGAGACCTTACGAATAAGTTCTCTTGCCGTGAAGGGCTTGCGAATGAACGCAAGTCGCCCGCCAATCGGCTCAAGAATCCGATCCGTATACCCCGACATGTATAGTATCTGGACAGCGGGCATCACGGCGTGAATCTGCTTGGCCAACTGCGGGCCTGTCATCCGGGGCATCATGACGTCGGTCAAGACAAGAGTGGGCGGCGTGGTCATGCGCTGCAACCGTTCGAGTGCCTCCATCCCATCACCGGCTTCTTGAACCGTATAGCCTGCCATTGTCAGCATGTCGCTCACGGCCATCCGAACGTCTTTATCATCCTCGACCAATAAGATCGTTTCACCGCCGGTTGAGAGAGGTCTGGCGGAAGGAGGCGCCCATGACTGCACCAGGTCGGCACGCGGAAGAGCCACGGTGAACTCTGTTCCGAGATTCCGTTCACTGGCGACCGTAATGAACCCGCCATTCTGTCTCACCATCCCGTAGACGCTCGCTAATCCCAACCCACGACCTGTTTCCTGTCCCTTTCTTATGAAGAACGGCTCAAACAGATGCGATTGCACCTCCGGCGCGATTCCACAGCCAGTATCTCGCACGATCAGATACACGTAGGGGCCGTGCTTGACATTATGTTCCGTGGCAATCTCCTCCTTCACAATATCAGCGGTCGTCGACAGGGTGAGGGATCCACCATTGGGCATCGCGTCACGAGCGTTCGACACGAGGACGGTGAGAATGTGTTCGATCTGCTGTCGATCAACCAAGACAGGAACCGGCCTGGAATCGAGGGCCATCTGCAGGGAAATGCCTTTGCCTGCCAACGAGCAGATCTGAGCGTGTAACTCGTTGAGAGCGGCGTTGAGGTCTAATCGGCAGGGTTGTACCATTTGATGATGACTGAAGGCGACCAGTCGCCTCGTCAGTTCCGCAGCCCGGTCCACTGCACCATGAATCTGCACGACCGAATCCATCGTGGGCGTTGAATCTTCCGTGCCGTGGGCGATGTGTTCGCTGGCACAGAGAATCACAGTGAGCAGGTTATTGATGTCGTGGGCCATCCCGCCCGCCAGGCGGCTCAAGGCTTCCATTTTGTCGGCCTTCTGAGCGGCCTCTTCCAAACGCTTATGGGCGGTAACGTCTGTGATGGTTTCGATAATATGAGTGCGTCCCTCATGGGTTGCAGCTTTTGACCACTGGACAAGAAGATGCTGCTTATTCGGCAAGGACACCTCATTCACCGTCACTTCCCCAGTGGTCAACGCGTGAGGCATCTTGCAGAACGCACAAGGCGTCGGACAGCCGGCAATCGCTTCATAACAGGTTCGCCCGGAAAGATCCCCAAGTCGTTGGAGGCTTGTTTCGTTTTGAAATTGAATGGTGTAACTGGCTGGATCTATGACGGCAACCATGACCGGCTGGGCATTCAAGAGGCTCTGAGGATCATAGGAGGGACGCATTGGAAGCTCAGTACCGGCCATGGGACGCACGCCTCCGCCTAATGCGTAAGCACAAAATGTACCCCCTGACATTCCATTCGACCGTGGCGAGGAATCCACCACGAAGCGCTCAATGATCAAGGAGTTACCAGTTTCGATAGCGAAATTGACGTAGCGGGTGACGCTCGCCTCTGAATCGATCCGCATACTTTGAACGTATTGGAATTGATCCAGAATGAATATGGCGAAGACGCTCAATTAAGACCGGGGCCGGCCCAAGTCAGATCTCTGATATAATCGCCCACCGCTTGCCTATTCCTTATCACCACGCGCCGAAATGAAATGAAACCTATCCCGCACCCATGATCCGCAGCTTGCGAGGACACTCGTTCTCGATGAACTCTTTGATCTCTCGCTCTATCAAGCCCTCAGGGATGTGACCCGACCCGATGTGCATCACACCTTGGATGAGCTGATCACCGTCGAAACCGCGCACTTGGCGTTTTGGAAGCGCTTTTTCAACCTCACCGTGGATGAACTCAATCTGGGGCGGAAACTCAAACTGGGATTGCTGATGTTCATCTGCAAGCTCTTCGACTCAACCGCCGTCCATCTGGTGCTCGAGGCGATCGAAGTTCACGGAGTGCGCAAGTACCTCACGCTCTGGCGTGAATACCAAGGCCAGCCTCTCGGAGAGGCACTGCGCGGCATCCTCATGGATGAATTCAAGCATGAAGACACGCTCGTCACTGCGCTGACCGAACGAAAGATCAACGCGGAGAAAATCCGCAACATCTTTCTCGGCCTGAATGACGGGCTCGTGGAAATTCTGGGCGCCGTCAGCGGTTTCTTCGGCGCGTTTGGCGAAGCCTCCATGGTGCTCGTTGCCGCCTCAACGACCGCCGTCGCCGGCGCACTCTCGATGGCCGCCGGCGCCTTCCTTGCTCTGAGCAGCGAGAAAGAAGTCAAAACGACGGAGGTTGCGAAGAAAATTTTTCTCGGCGAAGCCTCGGAGGTCGTGCCGATGGAGGAATCTCCGTTTGGATCGGCGGTGGTCGTCGGGACGGCGTACATCGCCGGAGCGCTCATTCCGGTCTTGCCGGTCATCTTTGGCGCCACAACGGCTGTCGTCTCCGTACTGACCGCCGGTGTTGTGGTCATCATCGTCTCCGCCATCCTCTCATTCTTGTCCGGTATGGACATCGCCCGACGTATTCTCCTCAACCTCGCCATGATCACCATCGCCGTCAGCGTCACCTACGGTATCGGGGTGTTCGCCAAGCGCCTCTGGGGAATCGCCCTGTAAGCGGCAGGGTGGCGGCCCGATACAATAGCCTCCGCAGAGGGGTCGTCAATGGCGGAGGCGCATATTGGCTTGTCCGGCTATTCCTATAAGCCGTGGCAAGGAGCGGACAGGTTTTACCCGCCGACGCTCAAACAGGTGGGCTTTCTCGGATATTACGCGACGCGCTACGACACCGTGGAATTGGACGGCGTCTGGTATCGCCTGCCCTCGGAGAAAGCGGTCGCTGATTGGCTCGCATCAACGCCCCCTCACTTTCTCTTTGCCCCGAAGGTGCACCGACAAATCACTCACCGCGCGCGCCTCAAACCTGAGTGCTACGACTTCGTTCGCGTCATGTTGGGTCGGCTGAATGCGCTGGCCTCAGCCAAGCGGCTCGGGCCCCTCCTGATCCAGCTGCCGCCGAACCTCGTCCGCGACGATGACCGGCTTGCGGCGTTTTTGGAACAGCTGCCGGTCAGCGTACGATGGGCAGTCGAGTTTCGTCACGATTCCTGGTATGACCCCGCGGTGGAAGCGCTGCTTCGACGATTCAATGTGTCATGGGTGGCCGCGGATACCGAAGAGCGGCCGGCTGAATGCCGAGACACGGCAGATTTCTGGTATCTACGACTGCGCCGAAGCGCGTATACAGAAGACGAACTCGGACAGTGGGCAGGCAGAATCCGAAAGATGGTTGGCCAGGGAAAGAGCTGTTATGTCTACTGCAAACACGAGGACGAGGGTTCACCCTGGATCTGGGCTGACCGCATCCAGACTCTACTTAGAGCCGCATAACAGCTCCGCTTTTAGGCGCTCTTCATCGGGCAGGAACCATCGGCAACTCGCGGGATCTTTCCGCATCCTGCTGAATCCGTAGACGTTCCGTGCGTGACGCTTCGAATACACTGTGAAGCATGTCATCGGTCAATTGAGTCAAGTGAGCCGCCGCATCTTTCATTTCGGCATGTTCCACCGCGCGGGACAGCACTTCGGCCTTGGTGGCGCCCTTCTTTTGGCCAAGGAATGGCTTGATAAGGAGGTAAATTACGTCGCGGACCGGCATGAAACGCAAAAAGCGCCGCAAGAGCCGGTAGGACTGCAGCGGGTAATGGAAAAGCTTGTAGAGAAACAACTTCTTCAACCCTTCTTGCCTGACGTTGTTGATCACCTCTCCCGGTAAGCAGGTGGGATCGATTTCTGAACACTTGAAGTATTTGTACCAATCGGTGATGTCGTTGACTAACCCACGCTTCACATATTCCTGCCACAAGGGCGTGCCGCGATAGACGCAGAGCCGATTGAAGCCAAACGTATCGAGAGGCAATTTCGATGCAAAATCGAACGTCTTCTGCATATCTTCAACCGTTTCGTCTGGATTTCCGACGGTGAAAAACCCGTGGACGATTTCGATGCCGGCCTGCTTGGCGTTCTTGACCGCGGTGGTCACTTCCTGCAGCGTTTGCTCTTTCTTCAGCCGATCCAGAATCCTTTGGCTGCCGCTCTCAATTCCGAACATTACGGTCCTGCAATGGGCCTTGGCCATCGCGGGAAACAGATGTTGAGCAACCGAGTCTACCCGTCCCTCGATGCCCCATTGGATCGTCAACTTTTCGTGCATCACGCCAGTACAAATCGCTTCGATGCGCTTCGGTTGAAGCAGGAAATGGTCGTCGACAAAATACACGGATCCATACCCATGCTCTTCGAGAGACTTGAGCTCGGCGACAACATGCGCGGGACTGCGCGCCCGCCATTTGCCTTCATTGAAGATGGGGATATCGCAAAACACGCAGGGCCAGGGACAGCCGCGTGAAGTCTGCATCGTCGTGAACCGCTCCATCGACAGGACGGCCGGAACATCAAGGGGCATCGATTCGACGAAATCCAGCTTGAGACTTTCACGATCGGGAAACGGCCACTGATCGAGGTGCCGCTCCATCGGACGGCCTGGATTGTTGACTACCTTGCCATCTTTCAGCCAGGTAAGGCTGGCGACCTCTTCAGGCGAATCGAGTCGAGCGAGCAGGTCGAGGAGTAATTGCTCGCCATCCCCCCGGCAGACGAAATCGACCTCCGAGCATTGCAGCTTGACGAGCCCGGCATTGAGGCTGGCGAACACACCGCCGAAGGCCAGCTTGACCGTCGAATCGGCGGCGCGAATTTGGCGAGCCAGAATCTTTGCATAGGGATAGCTCGTCGTGCTGAGAAAACTCAGCCCTATGAGCGCAGGCTTCCGCCGTTTCATCTCGTCAATAATGACATCGTTGGGCGTGTCGGGATTGGCTTGGTCGAACATCACGCATTCATGCCCCGCCTGCTTGAGGACAGAGGAAAGCGACATGATGCCAATGGGTGGGAAACCCATCACCCGAATGTTGCCATTGTTGGCGCGCGTCTTGGCTGGAAGTGCGTAGAACTGCGGGTCGCGAACGTGAATGAGAAACACGAGCATGCTGACCTCCCAGAATGGATTGCTTGATATGCCGTACTTACTGGGAGCCGGCCCTCATGGTTTCCGGCTGAGACAACTCTAGCTGCGTTTTTTCACGTCCTGGTCGGAGTTCTTTCGGGGACACCAAAACGACGTGTGAACGATCCGTTCCGAGGAGAGAGCGCTGATAGTCTGCTAATCTGCGAGGCTGATTCGGCGCAGATTTGGTCGAAGGCTCGAAGCGAATTGATGTCGGGAGAGTAGCACGATATGGTGCGCGTTCAAAGGAAATACCGCAAGGGGAACATCCCTCCTGCAGCAGCACGGGTAGTTCGTTCAAGGGGCTGTCTGCAGCCAGTCCATGATCCAACACGACCAAGCGGTGTCTCATCCTCAAGCTGTCTCTCGTAGAACTCCCATTCCCAGCAATCAGGGAACATCAAATCCACAGACTGGCCGCACCTCCCCGCATGGAGGCGCCGGAGCAGCTTGGCGGACCTGTACAATTTGGGTGGAAGTATGCCCGAAAGAAACATAGAGGACTGTCCAAAATTGCTCATTTTAAGACACGGATGCAGCGGGCACCGCTGCTCCATGAGCGAAGTGATCGTGACCTAGCAGGGGGTTAGTCGACCAGGACGATATTGAGGAGAGAACTGCGAATGCGCAATCCGCCGTTGTAGTCGATGAAGCCGAGTTTCCTGAACTTATTTAAAAAGAAACTGACTCGTGATCGCGTGGTGCCGATCATGTCGGCCAACGTTTCCTGACTGATTTTCGGAATGATGAGGTCTTCCACCTTGCTTTCCTTCCCATAATGGGCGAGGAGCAGCAGAATACGGGCGAGTCGTTTTTCGCTGGAATTGAAGAGTTGATCGATCAGGTCCTCTTCCACTCTGATGTTACGAGACAAGAGATGGGACATGAACAGTTCGGCGAACGAAGGCTCGTCGCGAAGCACACGGATCATCGCGGCTTTGTCGATGCGCATGACGGTGGACTCTTCGAGAGCAGTGGCGGTAGCGGTACGAACCACTTGCCCCGCCAAACACGCTTCCCCGAGAAAGTCCCCTTGCCCGAGAATCGCAATGACAGCTTCTTTGCCTTTGGCGGAGAAGACGGTCAACTTGACTTTGCCCAGGAGCAGATAGAACACAGCATCCGCTGCATTCCCTTGTGAATACAGCACCTGCTTGTTTCGGAATTTAAGAATTGTTTTCCCGCCGTCGACTTTCGCAAGGAAGGCCTTGGAGTCGAACGGAACGGCGCGTTTGCGTCCCATCCACTTCACCCGTGAATACGACTCAACGGCCCAGCGCCTGCTTCACGGCATTGCCGATCTCGGCAGGATTCTTGACGACTTTCACACCGGCCGCCTCGAGCGCCTTCATTTTTTCGTTGGCGGTGCCTTTGCCGCCTGAAATGATCGCGCCCGCATGACCCATCCGTCGGCCGGGAGGCGCCGTGATGCCGGCGATAAAGCTGATCACCGGTTTTTTCACATGCTTCTTGATGAATTCGGCCGCCTTCTCTTCGGCATCGCCGCCGATTTCACCGATCATGACGATCGCTTGAGTCTCCGGATCCCTCTCGAACAACGGCAGCACATCCACAAAGCCGGTGCCGTTGACAGGATCGCCGCCGATCCCGACGCAAGTGGTTTCGCCCAGTCCAAGGGTCGACAATTGATGCACGGCCTCGTAGGTGAGAGTGCCGCTGCGCGAAACGACGCCGACGATGCCCTTTTTGTGAATGAACCCGGGCATAATGCCGATCTTCGCCTCATCGACGGTGATCACTCCGGGGCAATTCGGGCCGATCAACCGGACGTCGCGGCCCCTCAGCGCCCGCTTCACCTTCACCATGTCGTTGACCGGAATGCCTTCAGTGATGCAGATCACCAGCTTGATGCCGGCATCGGCGGCTTCCAGTATGGCGTCGGCACAAAACGGAGGCGGCACGAAGATTAAGGAGGTGTCGCACTCGGTCTTCTTCACAGCATCGGCCACCGTGTTGAACACGGGAATGCCTTCCACTTCTTGTCCGGCCTTTCCCGGCGTCACTCCGGCGACGACTTGAGTTCCATAGGCCTTGCATTGGGTCGCATGAAACGAGCCTTCCTTACCCGTAATCCCCTGCACGACCACACGCGTATTCTTATTGACGAGAATGCTCACGATTGACCTCTTTATTTCAACTAACTAGCAAGTAAATGGCGAGTAAGATCTTCCTTCGCGGGTGGCGGCGAGCGGGCGCCCCAGCGCGCGCAGCGGGAAACCCCACACCCGGGCGGGGGTGCGAGCACCGTGGGGCTGCTCGCCGACAGGACCCGCATCCTTATGAGGACCTACCCGTCAACTTCACAATTTTCTGCGCGGCTTCCCACAAATCGTCGGCCACTTCCAGCTTCAAACCGGATTCTGCCAGCAACTTCCGCCCTTCGGGCGCATTCGTCCCCTGCAACCGCACGACTAACGGCACGGTAATTTTGACTTCCTTGGCAGCATCGATGACGCCGTGCGCAATGCGCTCGCAGCGGACGATGCCGCCGAAAATGTTGATGAAGATGCCCTTCACGTTCGGATCCTTCAGGAGGATCCGGAATCCGGCCGCCACGGTTTCCTTGGTTGCGCCGCCGCCGACGTCCAGAAAATTGGCCGGCTCGCTGCCGGCAAGTTTGATGACGTCCATCGTGGCCATGGCAAGACCGGCGCCGTTCACCATACATCCGATATTGCCGTCGAGCTTCACATAGTTGAGATTATTGGCGGCCGCCTCGATTTCCAACGGCTCTTCTTCATTCAAATCGCGCATCTTCTGCACGTCTTCATGTTTGAACAGGCCGTTGTCGTCGAAGGAGACCTTGCCGTCGAGGGCGATCAACGTCTTTTCATTCGTGATGATGAGCGGATTGATTTCGACGAGCGCCGCATGCTTGTCCATAAACAGACGGTACAGATTGCCAAGCATTTGAACGAACGGGTTGATGACGGCCGGCTCGATCTGCTGCAGACCCAAGGCGAACGCGACGTTGCGGCCGTTGTGGCCCTGAAACCCTACTGCGGGATCGATGGCTTCTTTGATGATCTTCTCCGGTGTCTTTTCCGCGACCTCTTCGATTTCCATCCCTCCTTCCGTGCTGGCGATAAACGTCGGCCAGCCCGTGTCGCGATCCACGAGAATCGAGAGGTACAGTTCCTTGGCGATGTTCGCCCCTTCCTCGATCAGCAAACGGTGCACCTTCCGACCTTTTGGTCCCGTTTGATGCGTGACCAGCGTTTTGCCGATCAACTCCTTGGCAAGGCCGGCCACGGCGGCCTTGTCTTTCGTGATTTTCACGCCGCCGGCTTTGCCTCGGCCGCCGGCATGAATCTGTGCCTTAACGACGAAGACCGGCGTGTTCAATTCGTTCGCCCACGCGGTCGCCGCCTCGGGAGAGGTGATTTCTTTTCCTCGAGGCACGGGAACGGCGAATTGGGCAAACAAGGACTTGGCTTGAAACTCATGAACGTTCATATCGCTCCTTATGTCGCAGGGCCCCGGGCACAGGGCAAAGGGTCAGAGCGACGTTCCGAGCCTCTGACCCACTGCCGTCTTCCTCTAGTTAATCTTTCTCGTATAGGCCGGAAGGATCATGGGGGAAATAACACCACTGGGACTCCCGTGCTTCCGAGCTTCCGCACGGAAACGTTGCAAATGCTTGAGTGTCAGCTTGCCCTGTTTGATGGACAGGGCTCGTGCGGCCGAGGTCAGACCCGATCGCTTGCCGAACACCATGAGATCAAGGAGAGAGTTGCCCATCAACCGGTTACGGCCGTGAAGGCCGCCTGAGGCTTCACCGGCGACGAACAAATTCTTGATGTCGGTTTCCGCATGCGTATCGATTTTCACCCCGCCGTTCTGATAGTGCAGCGTCGGATAGATGAGCACCGGGTCCTTGCTGATATCGATGCCGAACCGCTCGAACTGGAGCATCATCGCCGGGAAATGTTTTTCGACCGTTCCCGGACCATGCTCCACGTCCAAGAGCGGCGTATCCAGCCATACGCCGACGCGGCCGGACATGGTCCGGATGCCCCGTCCTTCTTCGCATTCCCGAATGATGGAGGAGGACACGACGTCGCGCGTATCCAGCTCGTTCACGAAGCGCTCGCCCTTCGCGTTCACCAAATGCCCGCCCTCGGAGCGAATGCCTTCCGTGACCAAGGCGCCGATCAATTGTTCGGGATAGACGGCCCCGGAGGGGTGGTACTGAAACGTGTCGACGTGTGCCAGCCTCGCGCCCATGCGATAGGAAAGGCAGAGCCCGTCTCCCGTCGCGCCGTAGTGGTTGCTCGTGGGAAATCCCTGGATGTGCAGCCGTCCGATGCCGCCGGTGGCAAGAATCACGGATTTGGCCGCCACGACCACATGCCGCTGATTGTCAAGATCCTTGAAGATCGCGCCGGAACAGTTTCCGTCCTCGTCGCTAAGCAACTCGATCGCAGCGCAAAACTCCAGTACATGAATCTTTTGGTTGAGCACCTCGTCCTTAAGGACCCGCATGATTTCCAGGCCCGTGTAATCCGAGCACGTCAAGAGCCTTGGCTTTGAGCTGCCTCCGCCCTTTTTGACATGGAGATTTCCATCGGCCTGCCGGTCGAACAACACGCCGAGTTCGATCAGCCACTTCGCGATGGCCGGGCCCTCTTCCACCATCACCTTCAACAGGGCATGGTCATTCTGCATGTGGCCGCCCTTGAGGGTGTCGATGAAGTGGGTCACAGGAGAATCTTCGGGCGACACTGAGATTTGCATGCCGCCCTGCGCCATCACGCTGTTGGAATCGCCCAGGCGCAGCTTCGTCGCCAGCATGACCTTGGCACCGGACCCATGGGCGTGCAACGCCGCCGCACAGCCTGCGCCGCCGCCGCCGATGACGAGCACGTCCGTCGTATAGTGCGGTGACAGATCCACATCGTCCTGGATGGGACTGTCGCCCTCGAGCAGCGTTGCGAGTTCGACCACCGTCCGGTCGCCCTTGTTCGGGCCGAAGCGGATGGGCCGGTAGGCGCTCGCGCGGTAATCCGGATGATATTTGTGAATCAGTTGATCGCGATCGACGGGAGAAAATTTGGCAATGGCCTGCTTGCGACGGTCATCCCTGGTGGTGTGGACGATTTGCTGTAGTGCGTGAATGTCCATGATTCGCGGGCAAGAGGCTAAGATGTTCTCTTTCTCTCGTGCCCCTTGCCTCTTACCAGGTGGCCGAATGTCATTTCACCGTCGCGCAATGGTCGGCAAGTTCTTTCTCGTTCATCTTGAGAATATTGTTCCACTCGTCGTTGAACCGACCGTCTTGGATTTCCTTGATCCGCGCATCCAATCCGACCGGCTTGTCTGAAAAATGCGCGCCCTGAGCTCGGCTCACGTATAACGCGACGAGATTCGGCGCAATGTCCGCGATGCACACCGGCGCGCACATCCCGCACATCACGCAATCCATGAACATCTCGGAAACACTCTTGAAGTCGCCGAACACCGCCTTCCAGACGCCTTCCCGCACATCGATTTTCTGCGGGCAGGCTTCCGTACAGGCGTTGCAGTTCCGGCAAAGCGGCGCCTCGGGGTAGAGATTGAAGAGATCCTGCTTGGGATCCTCGAGCTTTTGAATATCGTAGGTCGCCTTGCGCGCGGGAAAAGGCGGCATCATCGTGAAGGACATGCCGTCCTGCACCGCAGTCTGACAGGCCAGGCAGGTCCGTACTTTTGGATCGTCCTTCGTGCGGTAATACGTCGCACAGGCGCCGCAGAAACCGCCCAGGCATCCGACTCCCCGCACAACGTCCTGGCCGGCGTACCACATCGCCTTGATCACGGTAATGCCCTCGGGCACTTCCACTTTTTTGCCGGAGATTTCGATCGTCACCATGCGAGGCTTCAAGACCTCGGGCTGGTCGATGACGTTTTGGTTGTCCGTTGTTTCTGTAGCCATAACTTGTTAGTGGCGTGAGGCACGAGGCGAGGGGCTAAAGGAGTTTCCTTTTGCCCCTGCCACCTAACCACGCGCCTTTCTTAGGCAATCGCGTCAATAATCCTGTTCAGCGTCGCGCTGGGACGCATCGCCTTGGCAGCCTTTTCGTCGTTCGGATGATAATACCCGCCGACGTCCTGAGGCTTGCCCTGCGCCGCCAGCAACTCTTGATCGATCTTCGCGGCATTGTCACTGAGATCCTTGGCAATCTTCGTGAATTTATGTGCGATGTTCTTGTCCGCCGTCTGCGCCGCCAAGGCTTGCGCCCAGTACAGGGCGAGGTAGAAATGGCTACCGCGGTTGTCGATCTCGCCGACTTTACGGGCCGGCGACTTGTTGCTTTCGAGGAACTTCGCGTTGGCCTGATCCAGCGTATCCGCGAGGATCTTGGCCACCTGATTGTTTCCCACCTTGGCGAGATGCTCGAGTGACGCCGCAAGCGCCAAAAATTCGCCCAGCGAGTCCCACCGCAGATAGCCTTCCTCCTGGAATTGCTGCACGTGTTTCGGCGCCGACCCGCCCGCTCCCGTCTCGAACAAACCGCCGCCGTTCAAGAGCGGAACGATCGACAGCATCTTGGCGCTCGTGCCGATTTCCAGAATCGGGAACAAGTCCGTGAGATAGTCGCGAAGCACGTTCCCGGTGCACGAAATCGTATCCTTGCCTTCCTTCATTCGTTCCAGGGAGAATCGGCAGGCGTCGGCCGGGGACATGATCTTGATCTCGAGACCGCTCGTGTCATGTTTCGGCAAATACGCATTCACTTTCCTGATCAGCTCGGCGTCGTGCGCGCGCTCCTTGTTCAGCCAGAACACGGCCGGAGCACCGGTCGCCTTGGCGCGGCTCACAGCCAGTTTGACCCAGTCCTGGATCGGCGCATCCTTCACCTGGCAGGCCCGCCAGATGTCGCCTTCTTCGACCTTGTGCTCGAGCAACGTCTTGCCCGACGCATCGACGATACGGATCGTGCCATTGCCCGGCGCCTTGAACGTCTTGTCATGTGAGCCGTATTCCTCCGCCGCCTGCGCCATTAAACCGACGTTGGGCACGCTGCCCATCGTCCGGGGATCAAATGCGCCGTGCTTCTTACAGAACTCGACCACCTCGTGGTAAACCGGCGCATAGCTGCCGTCGGGAATCACGCATTTGACGTCCTGAAGTTTGCCTTCTGGGTTCCACATCTTGCCGGAGTCACGGATGACCGGCGGCATCGAGGCGTCGATAATCACGTCGCTCGGCACATGCAGATTCGTGATGCCTTTGTCGGAATTGACCATGGCCATCGGCGGCCGCTTTTTGTAGACCTCTTGGATGTCGTGTTCGATCGCCTTTCGCTGATCCTCCGGGAGTGACTTGATCTTGGCATACAGGTCGCCGATCCCATTGTCCGGATCCACGCCGAGCTTCTTGAGTGTCTCGCCGTGCTTTTCAAAGACGTCCTTATAGAAGACGGTCACGGCATGACCGAAGATCTTCGGATCCGAAATCTTCATCATCGTGGCCTTCATGTGCAGTGAGAACAGCACGCCCTTCTTCTTCGCATCCTCGATCTGCTCCTCGAGAAACTTGCGCAAAGCTTTGACGCTCATGAAGGTGGCATCGAGGACTTCACCGGCCTGCAACGCGATCTTCTCCTTCAGGACCGTGACCTTGCCATCGGCTCCGACGAACTCGATCTTCGCCGTGGTGGCCGCCGGGATCGTCAGGGACTTTTCGTTCGACCGGAAGTCACCGCCCGTCATATGCGAGACATGGGTCTTCGAATCGGAGCTCCATGGACCCATCTTATGCGGATGTTTCCGGGTGTGGGCCTTCACGGAGAGCGGAGCCCGGCGGTCCGAGTTCCCTTCCCGGAGCACGGGATTGACGGCGCTGCCCTTGACTTTGTCGTAGCGGGCCTTGATCCCCTTTTCCTTGTCGTCCTTCGGATTTTCCGGATAGTCGGGCAGCTTGTAGCCTTGGCTTTGCAATTCTTTGATCGTTGCGATCAACTGCGGAGCCGAGGCGCTGATGTTCGGGAGTTTGATAATGTTGGCTTCCGGCGTCTTGGCCAGTTCCCCCAACTCCGCAAGAGCGTCAGGCTGCTTTTGCTCCGGCGTCAAATATTCCGGAAACACGGCGAGCACTCGGCCGGCGAGCGAAATGTCGCGCAATTCGACCGTGACACCCGCCGCCTTTGAGAAGGCATTGATGATGGGCAGGAAGGAATAGGTCGCCAGCATGGGCGCCTCGTCGGTCTTCGTATAGATGATCTTGTCTGCTTTTGCCATGATATGTCCTCTTTCAATCGTTGGTTTAGTTCAGCGCGTTCAACGCCGAACCGGCCTTGAACCAGGTAATTTGCTGTGCCGTCATGCTGTGATTCGCTTGAATCTTCACGTCGCCGCTTGCCTTGTGAACAATAACGGTGACCGGTTTTCCGGGAGCCAAATTCGCCAGATCCATGACGCTCAAACGGTCGTTCATCTCGATTCTGTCGTAGTCCTTGGGATCGGAGAAGGTCAGGGGCAGGATTCCCTGTTTCTTGAGATTTGTCTCGTGGATGCGGGCAAAGCTCTTGGTGATGACCGCGCGGACGTTCAAAAAGCGCGGTGACATCGCGGCATGCTCCCGGCTGCTGCCCTCACCGTAGTTCTCATCGCCGACGACGATCGATCCGATGCCCTTGGCTTTGTAGGCGCGCGCGATCTGCGCAATGGTCTGATTCGACTCGCCGGTCAGCACGTTTGTGCCTTTACCGGGCTCGGAGGTAAACGCGCTGTTGGCGCCGAGGAACATGTTGTCGCTGATCTTGTCCAAGTGCCCGCGAAATTTCAGCCAGGGACCCGCCGGCGATATGTGGTCGGTGGTCGTTTTGCCTTTTGTCTTGATCAAGAGCGGCAGCTTCTCGAAGTCTTTTCCGTCCCACCGAGGGAACGGCTGCAACAACTGCAAGCGCTCGCTGGTCGGCGGAATGTCCACGCTCAGCGCGTCGCCGTTCTCCGCCGGCGCCACGAAGCCTTCTTCGCCCTTGGCAAAGCCCTTTGCGGGCAATTCCTCGCCGACGGGGGGCTCGAGCTTGAACTCTTTGCCGTCCGCCGCCTTGAGCTTCTGATTTATGGGGTCGAAGCCCAGATCGCCGGACAGCGCGTAAGCCGTTACGACTTCGGGGCTCGCCAGGAACGAGAGCGTCTCGTTGATGCCGTCATTGCGGCCGGGGAAATTGCGGTTGAACGAACTGACGATGGAATCCGCCTTGCCTTTGACGCCGTCGGCACGCTTCCACTGACCGATACAGGGACCGCACGAATTCGAGAGCACCGTGCCGCCGAGCTGTTCAAACGTGTCCAAAAACCCGTCGCGCCTCATCGTATGGTAGATGCGCTCGGATCCCGGCGAGACGAGGAACGATGTCTTGGCTTTCAGGCCGGCCTTCAGCCCCTGCTGCGCAATGTGGGCGGACCGGCTGATGTCTTCATACGAGGAATTGGTACAGCTGCCGATTAAGGCAGCCTTCAGCTCGACAGGGTATCCCTTTTCTTTCGCCTCGGCGGCGAGCTTCGAGATCGGACGGGCCAAATCCGGGGTGTGCGGGCCGACCACGTGCGGCTCGAGCTTCGAGAGATCGACTTCCACGATCTGATCGTAATGTTTCTCCGGCGATTGATAGACCTCGGGGTCCGCCACGAGCAGCGTCTTGTTGGCGAGGGCCAGATTGGCCAGATCCGATCGATCGGTGATGTTCATGTAGGCGACCATCTTCTGATCGAACGGAAACACCGACGTGGTCGCTCCCAGCTCAGCGCCCATGTTGCAAATCGTCCCCTTGCCGGTGGCACTGATCGTTTCGGCCCCAGGCCCGAAGTATTCGACGATCTTGTTCGTGCCGCCTTTGACGGTCAGCAGGCCGCAGAGGTACAGAATCACGTCTTTGGGCGACGTCCAGCCGCTCAGCTTGCCGGTCAGCCTGACGCCGATCAACTTCGGGTGCAGGACTTCCCAGGGCAGGCCCGCCATCACTTCGCCGGCATCCGCTCCGCCCACGCCGATCGCCAATCCGCCCAGTCCACCGCCGTTGGGTGTATGCGAATCCGTTCCGATGATCAGGCAGCCGGGAAACGCGTAGTTTTCGAGCACCACCTGATGGATGATGCCGGCGCCCGGCTTCCAGAACCCGATCCCATACTTCTTCGCGGCCGACGCGAGGAAGTTGTAGACTTCCTTGTTTTCGTCCATTGCCCGCAAGAGGTCCTTCTCGGAGCCCATCTCCGCCCGAATCAGGTGATCGCAATGGATCGTGCTCGGCACCGCAACTTTCTTTTTGCCGGCCTGCATGAACTGCAGCATGGCCATCTGCGCCGTCGCGTCCTGCATGGCCACACGGTCGGGCCGCAGGAACAGCATGGCCTTTCCGCGCTCCCATGTTTGGGTGTCGAAGTTGTCGGCGTGAGAGACGAGAATTTTTTCGGTCAGCGTCAGGGCACGGCCGAACTTGGCCCTGGCCTTGGCACAGGTATCCGGCATTTTCGCGTAGAGTTTTTTTGCAAGATCCATCGACATGACTTACTCCTTAAAAATGGCCAAAGGCTCGAGGCGAGGCGCTAGAGGCGATTCCCTCTGGCGATGAGCCTCTCGCCACTTGCCTATTTCAGCGGCGGTACTTCCCGTCGTTTAGGCGCCGCATAGTTGACGAGGTAATCGAACAGCCGGATCAGCCGGCTATCCTGGCGCTTCTGGTCGACCCAATGGCCGATTAATCCGATTGTCCGGGACAAAATGAAGAACCCGTTGAGACTGTCCACGGGAAAGCCGATGTCCACGAGGACGGCCGCCATTGTGCCGTCCACGTTCAAAATCAGGTTGTCTTTTTTGGCCGCTGTCACCTGCTCGACTTGAAGGGCAAAGTCGAGGCATGGGGTTTTAATGTTGAGACTCTTCACGTAGCCGACCAGCTCTTTGACGCGCTTGTCGGGATTACGGAGACTCTTCACGCGATGGCCGATCCCGGGGACCGGACCGACGTTCTTTTTCATGTACGCCAAAAAGTCGTCGACCGTCAGCTTGTTGTCGACGGCATATTTGAACCAGCGGCCGGCATCGGTGACGGCGCCGCCGAACCTGGGGCCGATCATGATAAGGCCGGCCGCGACGGACTGCGAGAGGCCGATGCCGGCGCAGGCCGCCAGGATGGTGGCGTAGGCGCCGCTGACGCAGGGGCCGTGGTCGGCGGACAGCATCATGATGCGCTTGATAATCTCCGCCTCTTGCTTTGAGATCAGCCGCTTATCCCACAGCAGCCCGATCACATGCGGAATTTCGTAGCCTTTGTTGATAAGCTCCGAGGCGGGATACCCATCATAACAAGGCTCGTCGCCCCGGTCATCGCTGATGGTGGTCCGGATCAGCGGCGCCACCATGACTTCGTCCGCTTTCATCGCCTCTTCGACCGACTTCGGCAGCTTCGGCAATGCGGCCGGTTCGATCGGTTCTTTGATTTGGCCGGACTTGAGCAGCTCTTGATACGTCTCCTTGATCGCCGGTCCCAAGGCGCCGAAGGTCGCAGGCACGATCGCTCCAGCCTTCTTGAGCGCATCCGATTTCGAGCGGGCCGAGCCCTCTCCTTTCATGCCCTCTTTAGCGCCGGCGTGTCCAAACTTCATGCCTTTGGGCAGACTTTCCTGGCAGAAGCCGGAGACGACCCCGATCAACTTGATGCGGCGTTTTTTCGCGCCATACCATTCAGCCGCCCGTTCCTCGAGGTCACCGCCCATCTCACCGACAATCACGACGGCTTTCGTCTGGGGATCGTTTTCGAACATCTCGAGATAGCTGACATAGTCGGTACCGGGATAGGCATCGCCGCCGATGCCAATCGCGGTCGTAATGCCGTCGGCAAATTGGGAGCAGATCCAGATGATCTCATTCGAGAGACCGCCTGATTTCGTGATGACGCCGAACGAGCCTTCACGATAGAGCTTGGAGAGGACGAGGTTATCGAAGGCGCCACCGATGACGCCCAGGCGGCAGGCACCGGCCGAAATGATACCGATCGAGGAGGGCCCATTGAACACTTTGCCGAGCTTTCGGGCATGCGCCCCGAGGAGCTTGGCGTCCTTTTCCGGGACACCTTCCGTGATCATGGATACAACCTTAATGTGCGGATCGTCGAGCGCTTCCATGCCGCCCTTCATGGCACGGTCCGCGCCGATGTAGACAAGGCTCGTGTTGATCGTGGGATGGTTCTTCGTGGCCTCCGCGATGGTCTTGTACACTGGGATGGCGATGAGTCCGCTGCCGTAGGGGATTTCGTTGGTCTTGCCAGCATCAGGAGGATAGACGAACGCTTCGACATTGAGGGGCCGTTTGATCAGGTAGCAGAATTCCGCCATGCGCCGCGCGGCGTTCACGCCGGCCTGCCCGCCCTGAATGACGACGCGGGTGTCTTTGTTGGCCAGAATACTCATCGCAATCTCCTCTTCTTCACCGTGATGAGTGACGGGTGATGAGTGACGTACGGCCGTCCAGACCGATCACGCATCACTGCTCACCGTTCATTATTTTTGCAGCGCCTTGTCGACGATATCGGTCAGCGGGGTATTGCGATCGAAGACGTTAATGTCGAAGCCCTCGTCCTTCAGCGCGCGCATCGCGTCGAGGCCTTCCTTTTCGCGGGGGCCGCCGCGGCGGACCCAGATCCGCACGTTCTTGAGCTTGCCATCGGCTTTGGCCTTCCGGAAGCCGTTGATGATGCCGCCGAAAGTCTTCTTCACGTCGGTGAAGTTGGCAATTGCCCCGCCGACGATGATGTTCTTGATGCCGGGGAGCGAACACACTTTTTCCGTCAACACTTCAACGGCCCAGTCAGGGGGATCGCCGGAATATTCGGCATAGTTGGCCAGCTTACCGCCGCGTGCGACGACGGCGTCGGAATAGTACACGCTGGCGCCGCCTCCCGCCGGAAGCATTGCCGTGTCACCGCCGGGAATCTCGATGAATTTCACCGACCCCTTGATCTTGCTGTCGACCGCCATGACCTCGACTTCGTCTTTGCTGTAGGCCCGACCGAATTCGGCCGCGAATTGAAAATTCCAATCAGGATGGCGGAATTTTGCATCGCCGTCGAGCAGCGTCACCGCATCCAAGGCAACCAGCTCGCCGTCACTTTCCCGAGTCACCACAGGGTTCACTTCGAGATATTGCGCGTCTTCGTTGTCGAAACAGGTGAACATTTTACCCGCAAAATCCGCCACCTTCTTGACCAACGGACCGGTGAAGCCGGCATCCTTGGCCAATTTTTCCAGCGCTTCCGGCGTGGGTTGCTGGCCCACGTCCAAGCACAGCCGCTTCACGCGATCCCAGTTCGATTCGACTTCAACGCCTCCGCAATTGGCGACAAGAATTTCGCTGCCTTCGCGGGTCGATTTCACCGCACAATAATATTCTTCCTTATGCGCGACCATTTCCGAGACGATGACTTGGGAAACCGTGATGCTGCCGACCTGACGACCGATCATCTCTTTCGCCGCTGCAACCGCACTGTTGAGATCGAGCCCCACCTTCACGAGGCCGAGCTTGAACCGAGAACCCAAGGCCTCATGCGCTTTCGCGACTAATTTGCTTTGCTTCATCCATTCGTTGGCTTGACCGAGCCTGGCGAGCTCATCTGCTGAAGTGACTACGACATAGTTGGGCACATGAATGCCCCATTTTTTCATCAGTCCCATCCCGGGACCTTCCAGCACCTTGGCCATGGCATCGCTCCTTGAGGGTACGAGAAATCGAGGTAAAGGGAGCCGGATTGTAGCGAAACCGCGGAGATGACTCAATACACCAGAGGTCCTAAGCCAATAGGGATCAAAAGGCCTAGGCGGCACCCGCGAGGAGAAAAGCGCCCATAAGTCTACGGATTTGCATGTCGTTACCTAGGGAAACCCCTTGGTCGGTCGGCCACGTCGTTGTTGCAACGGCGTTCTTGATTGGCAAAGTGGACAGAAAAATGAGCTTCGTTCGCCCCGAAGGCGCCTGATCGCGCGGCCGCAGGCATTGGGACAAGGTGCTCCTTCCTTGCCGTACACAAGATGCCTCTGTTTGAAATTGCCTTCGCTTCCATCGGGCGCAAAAAAATCGCGCATGCTTGACCCGCCGCAGGCGATGGCTTCACGGAGCACTTCCTGCGTGACGGTGAACAGCCGTTCAATTTTCCCGAGGGGGAGGCCACTGGCGCGTGCGTTGGGATGCAGGCACGCGCGGAACAAAATTTCGTTGGCATAGATGTTTCCAATTCCGGCGATAATCTGCTGATGCATGAGCAAGGACTTCAGCCGGCCGGAACGGGCCTTTACGATCCCGCGGAACTCCTCCCAGCTCACGGTCAAGGGATCACAGCCGAACCGGCGTGCGAGATAGTCTTTCAGGCCCTGCGGATCCAACATCGAGAGCCGTCCAAATCTCCGAGGGTTCCAGTAGCGCAATTCGGATTCTAGGCCGCCGGAAAACCTCATGCGAACATGGATATGCTGAGGAAACCTGGGACGTACGGAGGGAAAAAGGAGGAGCCCCGTCATGCCGAGCTCGGCCACGATGTACCTCGTTTCGCACTGCCGCTCGAAACCCAGGGCCACGCTCTTACCGAAACGTTCCGCGGAACGAAGGACGGATCCCGCATACCAGCCCCGTTCGCGAAACCCTTCCCGAACGATATCGGCTCGACCGATCCACGTATCCGTTAAGGCAGCTCCGACCAAACGATCCCTGATCTGCCTGGCGACGACTTCGGCTTCCGGGAGTTCCGGCATGGGAAGATTAGGCCATCCCTGCGGGGAAAAACGCAATGGCCCCTGACGGTTACGTCTGGCGGGCCTGCCGAAGTTGCTGGACCTGTTTGATGGTCGCTTGGATGTTGGGCAACGGGCAGGCCGCAGGGCGGCGGTTCATGACGAGCTGGTAGACGTCGGCATATGCCATGTTTTGCACGCAACAAAGGTAGGCCATGACGACAGACACAGAGCGGCCCATTCCCGCACGGCAGCATACCAGCACATGGTTGTCGGGATGATGCCGCTCGATCCACTCAATCGCCTCATGCAGCGAAGCCGGCTTGGCCTCTCCGAATTCCTTGAAGGGAATTCTGTCGTAAATGACCCCGGGGGGCGGCGCGGGGGTGAACTCTTCTGCAACCAAGAGGACCGCACCGATGTGAGCAGGCGGCCTCTCCACTTCATAAATATTTCCCACGTAGAGCGTATCCGTAATTTGATACATGGAGTCAGTATTAGAGAGGATGCCGCCGACGTCAAGCAGAAAGCTGCAGACGATCGGTTGCAGCGAAGTTTTCCGGAACGTTATACTGCCTGTAAGGGGATACCGCTGATGCCGGCACTGACCGTCCAAGAGGTCGAACAGAGACTCAGCGAGGCGAAGTGCGCGATATGCAAGGGATCAAGCTTCGGCATCGATCAGCGGTTCATGCAGTCGGACGGCGAGTGGCGCGGCGTCTGCAAGAAATGCTTTTACAGCTTTCCCGTCTACACGGATATGGAGTTTTATCTGCGCACCCAGCCGGACATTCCTTATCGCCTGAAAGAGATCTCTTGCACGGCCTGTAATCATCGAGGCGTGAGCCTGGATCTTCGGGCGACCATGTCGGTACGCGAATCGATCTATTTTGTGACCTGCGGTGGCTGTAAACGGCAGTTCGCCGAGAAATCCTCCCTCGAAGCCTTCGAATAACTGGACGCCTTAGTGTATACTTGCCATATGAGCGACGATCCGAAAACACCCAAGCCGCCCGACGAGACGCCCAAAGCCCGCAAAGAGATCCCACTCATCTCCGTCCCGAACGATCGCGACATGATTGCAGAGGAGATGGAAGAGTTGTTCGAAGAAGATAAAGTCTCACACCAGCACGGTTCGTCAGAACCGGAAGCCGACTAACCCGCATCTTTAGACAATCACCAAGTAGGCGCCACCTGCCTCACACCTCCCGTCGCGACCCTTCTGGATCTCGGCGACCGGAAGGCCTTCTGGAATTCCTTCAGCTGCGATCATGCGATCGCAGTGCTTCAGTCAGTTCCAGCTTTCCTTCTCGCCTCAATCTCAGTGGGTCCCCGCGCCTCCGGTGAAGTCGGCAGCGGCGCCCACTTGGTGCTGCCGGGTCCCCGATTCACCAAAAAAGAAACGGCGACGAGTCGTTTAGAAACCCGTCGCCTGAGAACGAGCACTTGGTTTCAATCGCTACGTGAAGCCGACCTCATGGATATCCTTACTGCGTCGCGGCTTCAGACGCGTAGTAAGTGGTTTACCTGTGAGGGTAAGCGGGGCTCCTTTCAGATCTATGCGCAACTCCGTTGCTGGAGTGAGAGTAGCCCATAACACTCGTTTCTTTTTAGGAGGGTTTGCTCCGAGCCACCTATTTACCATTAGATTTCTGTCGCCTTTCTTGGGAGAACGTAGCCATGGTCCCTGGTGGATCCAAGCTTTCGCCGCTGGAAGTTGCAAAGACTTCCTGACCCACCAAAGCGGACATGTTCGTTTATGTCTCTTCGATAACAAGTCGATAACGCGCGGACCCAGCTTTGAAAGCGCATACCGATTGGCTACCTCGCCAGTCTTTGCACTGTGATAATACTGAGCACGGTAGCCAGTGCACGAATTATGAAATAGGTCAACCATCATGGCTTTTACATGAAGCGTAACCTCAGCTCGGTAATACTCTGGAGATGCGTCGATCCTCGCCCGCTTGTGCGTAAGGACAGTCGCGTGCTTTGCAATAGCTTTCACAATATTGGCGAATGATCGCCCGCGCAAAAGTGCTCGGCGTCGACGACCATCGATTGCGCTGCTGATACGCCAGTCCTTAGAGGGAATTCGCTTAAAGCTTATATGCATTCGATTTACACAGGTCTGACCATCTCGACAATCGCTTCAGCCGGAATTCTGCTCAACGTCGCGCCGTCCTTCCGTTTCAGGCCGTCGATCCGCACGATGGTCCCGCGGTCACATTGGTCCCATGCGGAATTGCTGTCGGATGTTGCGCGGTCCAAGCGCCCAACCTCATGGCGCCCCAGCTCATTGCAGAGCCAGGCTCTCGTATCGCCTTTCAGCTTCCGCAACTCGCTGACCATTCTGAACGTATCTGTACTGCGGTCCGCGATTGTTCGCCCGTCGGTTCTCAACAGGAGATAGGAAAATTTCAAGGCGTCTTTGATAAAGCCCACTTCCCGGTCGATTTGTTGGATCATGGCCGATGGTTCCCACGCGCGCTCTTCATGGCACCAATCGTGCGGATTAAGCAAGGCAGGGCAATTGTTCTCATGCAGGCAGGGGCTGTACACGGTGCACCGCTGATTCTCAAGTAATTGGTCGCGGAGCTGATGCAGCGCCCTCGACGTTTCTCGGAGCGCGGGCTCGACGATCATCAGCGTTCCATGCGGCGCAAGTTGCGTCAGCAGATCAGCGATCAGAGCGGACCGCTCTTCGATCGGATGCTTGCTTCCCAGGAACAACTCATTGAGACAGTTCGCCGAAATGATCAGGTCATAAGGCGCCTTCTGGCCGACGCTCGCACGCCATCCGTTGACGCCGGGCCGCGCCAGGTTTCCCTCAAGAAGAACAAGGCTCTCGTCACTGAGGTTCAATTCGTCTGAGTAGGCGGTCCAAAGACATCGCGCCTGCCGCAACGCCTCCGCAGAAGCATCAACGGCGATAACGCGCAGTCTTTCGAGGTGATCGGGATGGTGCTGATTGAGCCAATCGAGAACGGCCAACGCGCCGGTGCCGGGTCCTGCCCCAAGATCGAGCACCCGAAGAGGCTCCCCGCCGGAAGAGCGGCACCAGTCATCCGGCAATTCATCGACCAGAACCTGAATCTTGGACAGGTTGACGGGAAAGAAATATGCGAGATACGCCCCTGCCAACACGGGATCGCCGAGATAATCGGCTCCAAGTGCGTCTCGGCCTTTGGTGAACAGACGCGAGAGCTCCGCGACCGCCGAAGCGTATCGGTGGACGCCGGCGGGGTTTTCATCACGCGAGCGATCGAGAATTTTGAGCAGGAATGCCGACAGTCGAGCCGGCGCCTTGCCTTGGAAAGTCGTCATGGCCTAGTGTATGCTGACCTTTCTGAGGAGGACAACCATGACCGATGAAATCCTCAAGGCTTACAAAGATGTGGAAAAGGCTGTCGAGCGCTATATTAAACTCCTGCATGACCACGTCACGATGATGCAGAATGTGGAACCGCCTGGCTCGGACAAGCTCGTGCGCATGACGGCAGGATCAAAGGCCATGACTGACAGCGCGAGCATTTATTTGTCGTATGCCAAATACGTCGCCTATGGCATGCCGGCGAGCGAAGAAATGGTGGAGGACGAGATCCAGGGCTAGTACTCGTCTGGAGCAAAATGAAAGAGCCCGTCAGGATCGAGGCCTGACGGGCTCTTTGTGTTTCTTCAGGTGCTACTAGATGCTGCGCATGAAGTGCGCCACTTCATCCGGATTGACGGCGCCGCCCATGATCGAGGACATCGCGACGTTCGTGGACTTCTTGCCCGTGAGACCGGACTCGACTTCGTCCACAATCAATTCCACCGGCATCGACTGGCCGCCGTAGACGCGCGGGCCACCGATGATCTTGGCCTTGGAATACCCATAGATCGCGGTTGCCACTTCTTTTGCAAGCCAGCCCACATAATTAAACTCCGGCACGACGATGAGCTTGACGTTCCCGCAGAGCTTACGGAGTTCCAGCGTCGGGAATGGCCGCAACGAGCGAATCTTGATCAAGCCGACATTCAGGCCTTTTTCCTTGCAGAGGCGAACGGCTTCGCGCGATTGCGCGCATGCACTCCCCGACGCGATGATCACGGCGTCCGCGCCCTCTACGTTCTCCGCCGTCAGCATACCGCCTATGTACTTGTTGATGTACTTGCGGGAGCGCTCGACGGCAGCCCACACTTCCTGCTGCCACACCGCGTGGATGTTATACGCCATGAAATTGGATTTCTGGACGGGGGCGTCGCGTGACAGTCGCGCGGGAGGATTCTCCGCATCGAGCACTGGAACAGCCCCGCGCCAGGCTTCGCGCGGCGGAAGCTTGATCCCGCGGTCCTGCATGCGCACATACCCCCGGGCATGCGTGACGAAGAAGCCGTCGCAGCAGACACCGACCGGCAGGGTGACATCATTCTTTTCGCTGATCGTGAAGCCGGCCATGATGAAATCGAACATGTCCTGCTGATTCTCCGCATGGAAGACGATCATGCCGCAATTCAGCAGATAGGCCACTTCGATATTGTCAGGCTGAATGGCCAGGGGCGCATTGACGACACGACACGTGAACATAGCCACGGCAGGCAACCGATGGCCAGGCCAGGAGGCAATGCCCTCCATGCCGCGCAACGTGCCGGGTCCAGCGGTGGCCGTGAAACACCGGACGCCGGAACGCGAGCCGCCGGCGATGGCCGCCATGACGCCGACCTCCTCCTCACCACGGTAATATTCCTTCACGTAGCCTTCCCCATAGAGCACGCCGACCAACTGCATGGTCTCGCTCTGCGGCGTGATCGGATAGGCGACCGCGAGGTCCACATTCGACCGGCGAATGGCTTCCTTGGCCGCTTCGCTCCCGGTGATGAATTCCTTCGTCCGGGGCGCTTCGTGGAACATGTACTCGGGCGTCACGACCTTTTGCCGCTTCGCCTCGGCGTGCGGATCCTTTTTGCCGTCTGATTTCGGAGCCGCGACGCTCGTAATCGGGTCGCCCTGGGGATTGGTCTTTTGTTGGGCCTCTAAGGCTTCACTCATGATGGCACCTCATTAGGCAGGATGTTGATCCCTGAATGACCTGCGCGATTAGCCTTCCCGTTTCATGTGCTCTGGGGAATGACCGAACATCGCCGCGCTGCCCGTTCCGGCTGGCGACGGCGCGAACGTCATGGGATTCGTGTGAGTCTTTCCGCCGTGCACTTTCGACTGTGTCCCCGTAAACCGGACGTTCTCTCCATTGTCGGGGAGCTTGATGCCCATTTCCTCGCGCACCTTTTTAAAAATCTGCGCGACCCGCTTGATCTTGAGCGTATCGGAGTCGCGAATCGTGAGCATCGCATCTTCATGACCCTGCTCGGCGCAGATCGCCATGGTGCAGCAGTTTGTTCCTGCTCGGATCATCTTCAAGGTGAGATTCGCGTAATGGCAGTGCACCCCGATAAAAATGCAGGCCTCGATCTTATTGCCCCAGATGGTGAGGTTCGGATGGTTCGGGTTGATGACCTCTTCAGGATCAATCTTAGGATACTTGGGACGGTAATCCGGCATAGGAATAATCATGACTTCCGGAATCTGCGCCGCGATCTCCAGCGTCGCCTTGGCTTTCTCTACCGCATGGTCGTTCCAAGCCCAGAGCAACAGAGGACCGGGGAAAATCGTCGCATTCGGACTGGTCAACATCTTCCGCGCCATTTCTTCGATGACTTTTTCTTCGTTCGGTTCGAGCAGGCCGTAAAAGAGTCCTTGCCCGGGGTCCGGCAGGGACACTCCCAACTGGGCCGCCGAGGGCGGATGAAAGCCGGCGGGACCAGGAACGATGATTCTTTCCCTCGTGTCTTGAGCTGTAGTGGCCACTCGGTTCCCCTTTCTGGATCTCGACGCTTATCCGACGACAGGGCTCGCAAGCACCGCGGTGGTGCTCTTTTCGCCGTACGTGACATTGTCGGTCAGCGCCGCCTTCGGCAGCTGATCGATCATGATCATCTTGATGGCATTGTTCTTGGCCATGTTGTCGCAGACCCAGACGCATTGGGCGCATCCTTTGCAGCGGTCTACCGCGACATAGGCCGACCCATACTTAAAGCCCTTATCCTTCCCCATCTCGTCGCTATACAGGATGGTATTGGCTTCGGGACAATATTGCGTGCAGAGCTTGCAACTCTTGGCGGCACAGATTTCAACGTTGATATCGGCTACAAGGTACATTGGAACTCCTTCTTATACGCTGACACTTGCTTATGCGCTGGCCGTCGTCGCAACCGGCTCTTCGACGCGCTTGACATCTGGGGATGCCCACCCGTGGTCGACGGCGTAGTTCCACCCCGCCCGCATCACCGCGACGTTCTTCTCGATCAATTCCTGTTTCTTCTTGAACTTCCGTTCCACGACGCTGTCAAGAGCGGCGGTGCCTCCGGAGACAACAAACCCTTTGCCGAGGAATCGGTCTTTTACGGCTTGTTCCAAACCGGCCATATTCGTCAACCCCGTGATGGCGCCGATGGCACCCATGAGCGCCATGTTGGTCGCGAGGTCCATTCCGGCAACTTCGAGGGAAATCTTCGTTGCGGGAAAATAGTAGAGTTTTGCGCGGCGCTCTTCCAACTCACGGGCTTGATCCCTGTGCAGCTTCATCGGCCCGTCGTTGTTGATCAGCGCGATCCCGTCTTCTTTCAACCCGAAATAGAACGGCATCGTATATGACTTGCCGTGGGTAATGACCTGAGGGTGGAAGATGATAATGATGTGAGGAAACGTGATTTCGCCGATCTCGTAAATGGCTTCGTCCGACACTCGCACATAGCTTTCCACCGGTGCCATACGCTTTTCGGATCCGTAAAAGGGGACGATCGTGCTTTCGCCTCCGGCGTTGATGACCGCTGTGCTGAGAATGTGCGATCCCGTCACGACGCCCTGGCCGCCGACACCTGCCATTCGAATGTTGAACCGCTTTGCCATAATTCAACCTCCTTCGTCGGCTTAGGCCTTGCCCGGAATTGAGGCGGGAGCAGCGGGCTTCGGGAGATACTCCTTGTACCCATACCGCTCGGTCAGATACTGCTTGGCTTCATCGCTGACGTACTCTGAGAACGCGTAACGATCGTTCTCGACCGTCTTGGCGTCTTCCATGACCTTGTCGGTCGGAATGGCGTATTCGATGTTGCAGGAGGTATACGCCTGAATGTAGGTCGACCCGACTTCGCGGGCGATCAACACCGCTTTCTTGATCACGCTCTCGACGCGGCGCGGATTGTTGGGGACGACGGTCGCGACGTAGGCACATCCGGCCACTTTCGCCATCTGCACCATGTCCATCTTTTCGAACTTCTTGCCGAGGGGGGCCATCTTTAACACGGCGCCCCGGTTGGTCATGCCGCTTTCTTGACCGCCGGTGTTGCCGTAGACTTCGTTATCCAGCATGATCGTGGTAAACCGTTCTTTCCGGAACCACGAGTGCAGAACCTGCTGGAAGCCGATGTCGGCGGTTCCGCCGTCGCCCGCCATAACCACCACGTCTTTGGGCTTGTCGCCGAAACGGAGCCGGAGACCGCGGGAAAGACCGCTGGCCACGCCGTTTTGGTCGCCGTAATTGCCATACACGAACGGAATGGCGGCTTGGGAAATCGCCAAGCGGCCGCACCCTGCTGTCCCGACCGTGATCGTGTCTTCAGGATTGGGAAAGGCAATCATCGCCAAGCGAATGAATAACGTCATTGCGCAGCCGGCGCACATGGGATGCTCTTCGAGGACTTCCTTGAAGCTGCCCATCTGCGAAACGGACACCTTCTTTCCGAAGGGACCATGTTCGACCATGTCCCGATATTCTTTCGGCATGAATTTTTCAAAGCCGCTTGAAAACTTTACATAATCGAGACTCATCGGACACCTCCCTTATTCACTGCGACGCTCGGGCGTCGCCATTCAATCGACGTGAAATCATAGGTGCGAAAGACAATTGCGGGAAAAGCACGGACCAGCGCGACGCGACATGAGTCATGTTCGGCGTCGCGGCCATCCTAGCAAAGCTCAAAAAACAGTGTCAATTTATATGTTCTCGGCACCGGGGTTCGTTGCGTGACTACAAAAATTTTATAACTTCCTGAAAATCAATGCAACTTTGCAGAAGGCCCACCTTGTCCGAAAGAAGGCCTAGCCCCCTCCTATCCGGTAGGCCATTCGCCCTAACCACCAGGGGTTCCGCCGTCGAATTCCTGCCGGCGAGGCGATGGTCGTTGCCCTGGAGCAGGAATGCGTCTAGACTACGGAGGATATGCCGATACGCGTGATTATTGCGGGCGAAGATGAAGAGGCCCGATTCGTAGGAGGCGTTCATAAGCGGCCTCCGATTCCGGATAACTCCGTCAAGGCCGAGTGTCCGAAATTTATGGCTCATGGCCCTTGCGGAGGTGTCAGAAAAGGCGGATTCTGCGAGGTCTACCCGGAGATGACCTGTCCGTGGATCACCATGTTTATTGAACTGGAAAAAATCGGTCACACGGATTGGATGAAGCAAGTGTGAGCGATGAATCGCGAACCGAGCAAAAAGAAACTCCGAACGACACGACTGGGCTATAACGAACGGCAT
>DATJGE010000096.1:0-51076 GCA_035495295.1 Nitrospira sp.
TGCGGTTCGATCTCCTGGCGTACATGGGCCACGATCGGCCGGCCGAGACGGGAGCCGCGTACCGCCGTGACCGTGTGAGGGACCCACCAAATATCGTTGACGTGAATGATCGCCGGCAACAGGTCTCTGACCATGGCGCGAAGTGAACGGACGGCCCGCCACCGGATTGCAGGAGCATACCACTTCCGCCAGGCGACGAGGGAAAGAGACCGCATGGGGACGCCGTCATTGGCGAGACGCTCGGCGAAAGGCGTGCCGGGGGGACAGGCGACGTAGGGCTCCCACCGGTCGCGATCGAGCGCACGAAGCATCGTCAGCAGATCGCGCTCCGCACCGCCAATCCGGCCGATGCCATGAATGTACAGAATCCTCGTCGCCACTACGGTGAATCCGGCGCGCGAGAGGGCGCAGTCATGGCCCAAAGCTTGGCATACTTGACGAAGGTGTACATGCCCGCAAAGACACTGACGACGAACCCCCTGACCCCGTCAAGAACGCCCCGTTTGAGGAAATAGCTCTTCACGAAGACGATGAGCGGCCGGAACATAAGGTCGGAGGCTCTGACGACCCGGACCGTCCGGCTCTTTTCCTCCGCAGCCAATGTCGTATACAGGCCGAATTTCCGGAAATGGTCGCGGATGCGACGCTCGGTAAAGTGGTCCAACGAGTTCGTCAGCCGTCCGGTCACCCCGTCAACGATCAGATTTTCATGGATCGGCATATCGTTATACCGGGCGCTGCCCTTTCGGAGCAGGCGAATCTGATAATCAGGATAGACTCCGGCATGGCGGACCCACGCTCCGTAAAAATAGTTTCTGCGCGGAATTTCGAAGGCCACCGGGTCGCCCGCCTTCCAGACCGCGATCTTCGACCGGATTTCCGCTTGGAGCGGCCCGGGAACGCGCTCATCGGCATCGACGATCAGAATCCATTCCGCCGTCACCAGGTCCATGCCGTAGTTCTTTTGCGCCCCAAAGCCCGGCCAGGGACGGACGATCACCCGTGCACCGGCAATGCGAGCCAGCTCGGCCGTGCCGTCGCTGCTCTCGGCATCCACGACGAGCCGCTCGCCAGTCCAAGCGACCGACGCGAGGCAGTCTTGGATATTGGCTTCCTCGTTTTTCGTGATGATCAGGGCAGCAATGCTCGGCACGGCGCGCGCCTCATCGTCAAGCGGGGATCTCAACGGCCCCTGCGTGTCCCAACCGATCAAATCGCCGACGGTACTCTGCGACAACATCCACAGGATTAGACCACAGGCGTCTGAACGCCGTCGCACGGTCAAGTTCCAGCCACAGTTTTTTGAGGGGTTTCACCAGATGCCGGTTCAATGGGCCGGCATATCGGGACGGAGACCCAAAGTCCTGCGGTTTGCACCAGAGGCCGGCCTGTTGTTCCCGGCTCCATTTTTGATCGATCGACCACCGTTCATGCGCGCAGGCAAAGGGCTCTCGCTTGCTTTTCATGGTGGCGCGAATGAAGTGGTGGACGAACGTCGCGCCGAGGACCATCACCCGCTTGACGTCGCCGATCTCCTGTTCTCGCTGTTTGAGCGTGAAGTAGAGGTCCCAATCGGCGGCTTGTATGCGTGCATCCAAGCCGCCGATTTTTTCATACGCCGCCTTGCGAATCATGACGCAGGACCCTACGATTCCGTCGAAGACGCGGCCCGAAAACGCGTGATGCACTTCCGCACAGTAGCGCTCCCAATCACCATACATGGCTCGAATCAAGGATTGCAGCTGCTCGAGACCCTTCCCGGTCGAAAGGCGCCCTTGACCGATGGCGGCCCATCGCCGCTGCATCCAATCAGTCAGCGCGGCCGTCGGCATCATTTCCAGACCCAGCGGGGACGCGGCATCGAGTGCGTGTTGCTCCATCGCGTCGATCAGCCGCCGGTTCCAGTCCGGCGCCACGTACAGATCATTGTTGATATGGCACAACCAGTCGCCGGCGGCGACGCGCGACCCCGCATTCATCGATTCCGGATAACAGAGGTTCTGATCGTGGCGAATCACGCGGCAACCGTTCCGTTCGAAAAATTCGGCCGACCCGTCGGACGAGTGGTTGTCGATCACGATGACCTCGTAGGGAGCGGCGGTATATCGCCTGATGCCGTCGAGAAAGAGCTGGTTATGGCCCAGCTGATTGTGAACCGCCACAACGATACTTAACATCGCCGGTTACCCGCGAAACCCACGCCGAATCACCTCGCGATAAAAACGCGGGTTCAGCCAGCGGTTTCGTCTGGCGCCCCACCGGCGGGCGGCAGCAATGCGCCCCTGCATCACGCCGGGATGGCTGCCGGAAAATTCCTTCAAGATCGCATAGTCCTCGAAGCGAAAGACGTCGCCCATCAACTCTCTGGCCACCTCCGGAGGAAGGTCCGAACCATGATGGGCCGAGGCTTGTTCCCGCTTTTTTTCGAGCATCGTTTTGGGATCTTTGACCCAGCCGTAGTGAAACATCGTGGCGCCTGAATAGGCGAGCCATTCTTGGGGACCGCTCTGCAGATATTGCTGCGTCGGCTTGAAATGAAATCCGACGGCATCGCCGCAGGACTCGATTTCGCCGTTGTTTCGAATGATACGCACGGCCTTGTGATAGAACCAGGGATTCGTCGACCAGTAATCCGCGATGAAATGCAGATACCGGAACAGCAGCCCTTTGATCATCGGATTCCCGGCGTGATGGGCCATGGACTGCCGGAGCGCCGGCAAATCGTGTTCATGCACGACTTCGTCGGCTTGAACATACAGCGCCCAGTCGCCCTTGCAGTGTTTGAGTGCGACATTGGTCTGCTGCGAATAGATGAGGCCGTCTTTGCGCAATGAGTCGTCCCAGACGGATTCGATGATCTTGATTTTCGGATCTCGGATCGATTGGATCAGTTCCAACGTGCCGTCGCCGCAGCGGCCGACGTTCACGATGAACTCGTCGCACACCGGCAGGACGGACCGGATTGATTCCAGCACGGGATAATCATATTTCACGGCGTTGCGGCAAAACGTGAACCCGCTGACAGTCATCGCTCATTGCTCTTGGGCGTTGTGGTCATGTCGTTCATGTGGCAGCTGGACTTGTGAGATCAGCGTCGGTTGTCCTTCGCGAGTTCCCAAAATTTGGCGTACTTCATGAACGTGTAATAGCCATAGAGCCCCGAAAGAATCAACCCCGGCATCCCGTCGAGAAACCCGCGGCGCAGCCCGTACATCTTGAAGAACGCGCCCAGTGGATGGGTCAGCAATTGATGCGACCGGAACCGGCGTCCGTCCTGAGCCATGCGCTGCGCCATGAGGTCCGAATACCGGTCCTGTTTGGCGATGTAATGATCGATATCCCGAAAGGGATACTGCAGCGCCGGCTGCGACAGGTAGCCGATCGTTCCAGCACAATCGAAGCTTTCATGCACGAGTTCCTGACGATAGCGGAGACGGCCCTTCTGAAAGAGCTGGGGTTGGCGATAATCCGGGTACCAGCCGCAATGCCTGATCCAGCGCCCGAGAAAGTAGTTTTTTCGGGGAACAAAGTAGGCATCGGCGGGCGCAGGCCCCGACAACACGCCGCGAATTTCTTCCTGTAAGCCGGGAGTCATTCGCTCGTCGGTATCCAAGCTGAAGATCCACTCATGCGAGCAATAAGACACCGCCTGATTGCGCAACGCACCGAAGCCTGTGAACTCGACCTGATAAATTTTGTCGGTGAACTCTGCGGCAATGGCGGCCGTGCGGTCGGTGCTGTGAGAATCCACGACGACCAGTTCCTCGACCCAACCTGCGACCGAGGCCAAACAGGCCCTGATGTTAGGCTCGTCGTTATAGGCGATCACGTAGACAGATAGCGGCAGGGGGCGGTCCTTCACAGCTTTGAGCCGAATTCCTTCCACGACCAAATCTTGTTTTGATTGAGCGTCAAATTGGCGGCCACATAGAGCGCCAGTAGCCGCCGGTATCGGTGAGCGACCGCCGGGTTCGCGGCATCCAAGACGACCGCCGGTTCATGCAGGTCGAGATCACCGCGACGCAGCGTACGGGTCCGCAGCGAATAGAGCAACACCCCGTCCTCGTCGGCCAGTCCAATGAGATCCTCATCAACGCTGCTCAAAAACGCCGCATTCTGTTCAATACAATCGGACGCCAGGAGACAACTCAGGTCTCGTCCCACCGAAGCGCTCAACCGCGGTGGCCCGCCGTTGAGTCCCAGGATCGTCGGCAGGACATCCACCTGGCTCGCAACCGTCGTGACCGTGCGCGGTTGATAGCCGACAGGCGTCCGCAGGCTGTCGTCGAGCCAGAGGAAGAGAGGCGTCATGAAATGGCCCGCCTGTCGCTCGAAATCGCTCTGGCCGAGCTTTTCCTGGCGGCCATGGTCGCCAAGAATCAGCACCACCGTGTCCTGCAAGAGGCCGTCGCGCTTCATTGCCGTCAAGACGCGCTCGAGCTCAAGATCGACAGAGCGGAGCACCGCGAGATAGGGATCCGGATCCTTCTGCAGGGCTGTGATATCCGGGTGCGCCGCTGACGCAGGAACGGTCGATGGACGATACGAGCCCGTGGTCATCGCGACGAAGCAATAGCGTCTTCCCATCGCTCGAAGCGCTTCGATTCGCGTCCGCATGAGGTTCAAGAGCGCAGCATCGGACGTGCTGCGGTCGAAGAATTCATGCAGGCCGTTACGGGACATAAATACTTGCAGCCGGTTCACGTCGAGGTCATGCCCAGTCGCCATTTCGGTTCGATACGCTCGCTCCCTCAGAAGCGAGGGAAGGCAGGCATAGTCATGCATATAGTGAGTCTGGATGGCGGCCGTGCCCTGGCGCGGATAGTAGGAACAGAGCGCGGAAAATAATCCCTGCGCGGTCTGCGCGCCATTGGCAAAAAAATGCTCGAAGTACACACTGTCGTTTCTCAGCTGATCGAGAAACGGTGTGACCGGAACTCCGCCGACCGTCTTATTCAGATAGCGCCGGTCCAGCGCATTCACCACGATGATCAGGATATCGGCTGGCCGACTTAGCCCTAGGCCAGCATTGCCTGTCGGATGATGGAGCAGCGGATAGCCCTCATAGGGAAAGACCTCCTTCGGCGCAATGAGCTCTCGCGTGAGATGAACGGCTTCCGGCAGCGGCACTTCGTCGAACACCATTCCCTGGTCGACCGTCCGTTGGGCATGCAGGCTGGCCAGCAAGCCCTCGCCCGCATACAAGACAGAATTTTGCGCAAGCGTGTAATAGGCCGTGCTGCTGATGTCGGCGCCAAGGACCGCCCCCGGCCCCCGCCGGTGGAATCCGGTCAAGCCGATGCTCAAGGCCAGGAGCAAGATCAGGCTTGGGGCAAGTACTGCCCCACGAGACCACCGGCTCAACAGCGGCCGGACCAGTTTGGCATAGCCGCGCCACCAGGCGAGGATGGCGACTGATTCGCAAAGCAGAAAGCCGAGCACGGGCTTAACCCATTTGCCGCCCTCTGATCCAACGCCGCCCTGGCCCTCCGCTCGAGATTGGATGAATCCTGTCTGTGTCCATCGTGCCGGGAGGTCCCGAAGGTATTCAAAAAATGCGAAGGTCACCCGCTGCTGATGGTCCCGATAGGAGGTGACGTCTAAGAGCAGCACGATCACGAAGAGGAGACCGACCAGCACACCGCACCCCGTCAGCGCCCCGCCAACGGACGCCGAGAATGTGGTCGCTCCCCGCCGGCCGGTTATGGCCCGCGAGACAAGACTCACAAGACCGGCCAGCAGCGTGACCAGCACAATCGCGGCGGTGGATGTGATCAGGTCCGCGCGACATCCAGTTTCGAACGTCTGGAAGAGCAGGGTATTGCTCGGCAGTTCCGCATTGATGACTTCCGGAAGCAACCACCACCGCTCGACCTGATGCATGATGAAAAAGAGCACCCACCAGAACACGACTCGCTGTTGTACCGACCAATCGAGCACCCTGGACGCTCCAATGATGTTAGACAGCCACGACCCTCAGAGGGAACGACCGCGCGGTGACCTCTTTGACCTGTTGAACGACTCTCTCCACCGTGATTCGATCCAGACAATCCCAGTAAGGACAGGCTTCATAGACACATTTTTCACAGGTCGGCACATCGGGGCGAAGCACGATTCCTGTGCCCAAGGGCTGCCACCGTGTCGGGAGGTTATTGCGCCGCGGATCGAAAAGACTGACGTTCGGCACTCCGCAGGCAGCAGCGATGTGCGCCGGACCGGTTGCACCGGAAACGACCGCCTCGCTCTCCGCGATGACTGCCATCGATTCCCTGAGCGTCGCAACCCCCATGAGGCTGACCATGCCCTCTGGAAGCGAAGACTTCGCGGCCGTGGAACAGGAAAAGTGGGCCTCTTCCGTCCTGCTGCCCGTGAACACCACGCCGAACCCGCAGGCTCTGAGAGCCTCGGCCAGCTCCCAATAATGCTCCCGTCGCCACGTTCTCGCCGCGAAACCGCCCGGATGGAGTACGACGCGCGGCGTGGGTACGGCAGAGAGCCGGCGGCGCGCGTTCTGCCGTTCTTCTTCGGTCACGACGAGCGTTGGCGCAGGGCCGGCGGGCGGATCGATGCCGAGCCCTTTCAACATCTGGACGTTATACACGGATTCATGCTTGGAAAAATCACTCCGATGCTCGTAGATCCGGCGATTTGCCAGAATACTGTACAAGCGATAGCCCGTCGCGACTCGAAGGGGTACACGGGCCAACCATGCCGCCCACATGAGGCGACGGAACGGCTTCAGGAAGACCACCGCATCGATATTGCGTTGAAACAGCGCGACCAAGTCACGCAACGATTCATTGCCGGACACCGTGAGAATTTCATCAATGTCGGGATGATGCTGCAGTACAGGTGCCGCATACTCGCTCGATAAAAACATGATGCGAGCCTGAGGTTTCGCCTGCCGTAAGGCGCCCGCAACCGGCAGACAAAGAATCTCATCACCGATCCCGTCGGGCCTGGCAAGGAGGATGTTCATGTCAGTCACTATCGATCAAACGACGCGTGCGCTATCCCCTCGCCGAGCCTTGCATCGTCGAAACCGGTCTATGGGCGGCATCCTGGAGAATCCAGTCCGCCGCCTCGCCCATGCTCGACGCCACCATGTCCGGCTCGGCCTGCGCAGCCCGTAACATATTCAAGGCTTGATCGTCCACTGTGCCGCTCGTGACGAGAATCGATTTGGCGCCCACCGTATTGGCCAATTGGATGTCGCGCGCATGGTCGCCGATCAAATACGCTTTTCGAAGATCCACCTGCAACTCCGACACGGCACGATCGATCATCCCGGTGGCCGGTTTGCGGCAACGGCAGCCGTCATCCGGATGATGAGGACAAAAATAGATGGCATCGAGCGCCGCCTCGCGCTGCTCCAGCAAACCCTCGAGCCTCGCGTGAATCGCCTCCAGATCCTTGAGCGAGAGCAAGCCCCGTGCGACGCCGGACTGGTTTGTCACGACCACCAAGCGGGCGCCCGCAGCCTTGAGACGCGCCAGAGCCTCGGCGACCCCTGGCAGCAACGTCAAATCCGACGCGCAGCGTAAATACCCAGGATCCTCGTTCAAGGTGCCGTCGCGATCCAGGAAGATCGTGTAACCTTCAAGCAGGCGGCTGGGGTCGACCGTTCCTCTCCCAATGACGGGGCCAGGCTGTTCCTTCGAGGGATTCTTCCGGCGTGAGAGAATAGACTGCGTCGCCTCACAGACCTTCTCTACCGTCACACCCGTCATACACCGATGATCGATCGGACATTCCCTCAGCATGCAGGGCGCGCAATCCACGGGATGCCGGAGCAGCGCCTGCTCGCCACCGTATGGGAACGTCGTTCGCCAATCGGTCGGCCCGAATATCGCCGTCACTGGCACTCGAAGCGCCGAGGCGATGTGCATCGGTCCCGTATCATTGGTGATCAGCACCGCACAACGTTTGATGGCCGCCATTAATTCGCGGACGGTGGTCGTTCCAGATAACACCGCCGTCGGTACCGTCAGCCTCGAGGCGATGTCCCGCCCTACGCCCTCCTCCCCTTTGGCGCCGATGATCACAATCCCCGGCCGGCTGCCTGATGAGGTGAGGCCACGGCAGAGGCGTTCCGCGGATTCGGCAAAGCGCTCGGGCAGCCAGCGTTTCGCCCCGCCGTAGGTCGAGCCCGGGTTGATGCCGATCACGACATGTTCGGCCGCAATGCCCGTGTGAGCCAGCCGTTCCGCAAGGCGCCGTTCCTCCTCAGCCGAGACATGTAACTCGGGCTCAGGCGGGTCCCCGGTCAAGCCGAGCGGTTTCAAGAGATCCCAGTAATAGCGGACTTGATGAATCGGCTTTCGGCGATCAGGAGGCGCCACTGGTTCCGAGAGCAGCAGGCTGCGCCCATCGGTGGCATACCCGTAGCGCCGCCGAATGCCGGCGAGCGCAGCGAGCAAGGCCGCTTCGAATGCATTTTGGAAGAGCACGGCCAACTCGAAGCCTTCGCGGCGCAACTCGCCCGCCAACCGCCATTTTCCGCTCAATCCGGCGTGACGGCCCTTGTCCTCATAGAGGAATATCCGATCGATGGCCGGATGCGACCCGAACAATTCTGCGACGGCAGGTTTCACAAGCAGCGTGATGGAAGCATGAGGAAACAGGCGCCGCAGGCTGCTCAGCGCCGGCTCGCACATCACCGCATCTCCCAGCCAGTTGGGTCCACGAACCAGAATCTGCTGCAGCGATCGCTTAGGCACCCACGCCCCTCCCTGCGGTCAATCGCACGTTCATGAGCGTCTTGCGAATGTCGGCTTCGCCGGTTAGCCACTCGACCCCAAGCCTCACGGCCCACCACCGGCCGTCGTCCTGTCTGAGATGAGGCCGAATCTTGCCCGCGTCTTTTTCGGTGGTCAGGACGAGGTCCGCTTTGAGATCGACGGCTCTGGCGTGAACCATTGCAACATCACGCGGGCTATACCGGTGATGATCGGGATAGGCCGCCTCGCCAATGACCGTGACGCCTAACTTCTCAACCGTGGCTCGAAACGACGCAGGATGCCCGACGCCGCTCACCAGGAATGCTGCTCTGCTCCGGCACGAGTCGGGGGAACGGCTGGCCTGGCCGGCCAAGGAAACGAGCTCAACGGCTTGGAAGACGACTTGCGCTGTCATCGGAAGCGTATCGACCGCCGACCGCAACCGTGTGAGCACTTCGTCTACTTGGTGCGGCATCTCTGCCCTCGTCACGATCACCGCTGTGGCACGGCGCGCCGCCGTGAGCGGTTCCCGTAATCGACCTGCCGGCAAGACTTGCTCCAATCCGCTGGCATCCGTCGCATCCACGAGTAACACATTGACGTCCCGATGGAGTCCCAGATGCTGAAATCCGTCATCCAGAACGATGCAGTCCACCGCAGCCTGTTCGAGCACTCGCCTGCCAGACCGGTATCTGTCCGCGCCGACGGCCACGACCGCCCGGCGGCAACGCTGCGCAATCACGCACGGTTCATCGCCGGCTTCCTCCTGAGTCGCAAGGATCTCCCTGGCATCCGACACGAGCAGGAAGGATTCCCGACTGGTTCGCCGATAGCCGCGGCTGAGAACGGCCACCCGCCTCCCCGCCGAGAGCAGCCACTGGGTCACTTCGATCACGATCGGCGTCTTTCCCGTGCCGCCCACGGTGAGATTGCCGATGCTGATCACGGGCACCGGCAACCGCCGTTGCGTCAGCCATCCATGCTCGTAGCCAAAATTGCGCACCCGCATGCCCGCGGCATACGGCGCCGCCGCCCACGAAAGCCACCAGGTCGCTCTCTGTCCCGGAGTCAGCACCGTTCTGCTATCGTCCTGCCACGAGCGGAAGGGGCTCAGGCGAAGATGCCGGAGCACGGCCCATGGATGCCAGCTCGCGATCGATGGCTTCAATGGTCGCAGCCAGCGCTCCCTGGTGTTGACGCACCATCGATTGAGCCGCTTCTCCCATATGGGCACATTCGTCCGGCCGGTCGAACAGCCTTGTGAGCTCTGCGTTGAGTTGAGCGGCATCAGCCACCCGCCGTCCGCCGCCGGATTGTACCAAGAGATTCGCGATTTCGACGCAGTGGTCAGTATGCGGTCCGAACAGGACGGGCTTCCCCCAGGACGCCGGCTCCAATAGATTATGACCGCCGATCGCAACGAGGGTTCCGCCCACGAAGGCCACAGTGGCTTCCCGATAGATTTCCGCCAGCTCTCCCCGGGAATCCAGAATGATCACCTGTGGTCTCGCTGCCGGGGACTGTCCGGCCGGTCGACCCTGGCTCCGTCTCCGCACTCGAAGATGCCGGTCACGGACCATGCCTTCCACAGCGTCAGCCCGTTCAATATGGCGCGGAGCCAACAATAACTGCACAGACGGATATTTGGCGAGCACCGCTCGATACGCGTCGACGAGCATCTCTTCTTCGACCGCGTGTGTGCTGCCGGCAACCAGCAGCGACGTTCCCTCGCTCAGGCCGAGCTCGGCCCTCGTCAGCCGGCGCTCCGAGAGCGGCAGAGGCTGATCGAATTTGATGTTGCCCGTCCGGTGCACGGTCTTAGGATCGGCGCCCAAGGAGATGATCCGCTCAGCATCGCGATCCGACTGCATCAGGCACAAACGCAGGGAACGCAGCATGCGCTCATACAGCCATCGGACCGGCGGCCGTCGCTGGCGGGCATAGGAACTCGTCGACAGTCGGCCGTTCACCATGATGGCGGGGACGCCTCGACAGGCGAGTTGCGCCAGCATATTCGGCCACAGCTCCGTTTCAATGAACACGTACAGTGCCGGCCTCACGGAATTCACTGCGCGCGAGACAGCCCACGGAAAATCCAGAGGAGCATACAGATGTTCGGCGACGCCTGCCAGGCGCTGCTCGACCGCGTCACGTCCCGTCTCGGTCGCCGTCGAGACGGCAAATCGATGATCGGGGTGCCGTCGATGGAGCTCGCGCACGAGCGGCGTGATGGCCACCACTTCGCCCAGCGACACCGCATGCACCCAGATGAGCGGCCGGTGATCAGGCCTGATGCCGGGAACCTTGAAGCCGAACCGCTCAGGCAATCCCCGCCGGCAGCGAGGCTTCGCGAGCAGCAGCGCCAGAACCACCGGTGCAGCGAGCAGCAGCAGCCCGTTATAGAGGACATTCCACATGTCGACGACCAAGATACCGGAAAATCGATGCGTCCAATGAGGCGATCATCGACCAGCGCCTCAGCGGTGATAACTGTTCGCTACCCATTCGGCGCATCCTGAAATTGGAGGGCATGAAGACGCTTGTATTGACCGCCCCGGAGCAAGAGTTCGTCATGGGTGCCCGTCTCGACGATCGTGCCGCGGTCCAACACCACGATCCGGTCCGCACGCTGCACGGTGGACAGACGGTGGGCGATCACGAGCGTCGTTCGATGCGCCATGAGATTGCTCAATGCCAGTTGGACGATGCGCTCCGACTCGGTGTCAAGCGCCGAAGTCGCCTCGTCGAGAATGAGCAGCGGAGGATCCCGAAGAATGGCCCTGGCAATCGCCAGGCGCTGCCGCTCCCCTCCCGACAGCTTGATGCCCTTTTCGCCGACCATGGTCGCATAGCCCTGCGGCAGACGCTCAATGAACTCGTGAGCGTAGGCAAGCTTCGCCGCGCCGACGATCTCGGCCTCCGTCGCATTCTGCCGCCCAAAGGCGATATTGTTGAACACCGTATCGTCGAAAAGGACCACCTCCTGGGACACGATGCCGATTTGGGCGCGCAGCGACGCCAAGGTGAACGATTGGATATTGACGCCGTCGACCAACACCGCGCCCGCGGTAGGCTCGTAAAATCGCGGCAGCAGATTCGCCAGCGTCGTTTTTCCGCTTCCGCTGCTGCCGACCACCGCCACCATTTGACCGGCGGGTATCACGAGATCGACATCCGACAACGCGGCGACCGCCTGTCCTTCGTAGAGGAACGTCACGTCCTGATAGACGACCGACCGGGCAACCGGCGGCATCACCAGTTGGCCCCGGTCGGTTTCCTGTTCGGTGACCAGATCGATGACCCCGAACACCCGTTCGGCCGCAGCCAGCGCTTGTTGAATGGTGTTGTTCGACCCGGAGAGCCGCCGGAGCGGCGTAAAGACCATGAACATCGCCGCCAAAAATGAGAAGAATGCTCCGGGGGTCATGTCTCCGCTGATGACGAGCGACCCGCCGTACCAAATGATCACCGCGACGCCGACCACGCCGATCACCTCGATGTGGGACGAGCCGAGTGACGAGACCTGAATCGCTTTCATGGTCGTGCCGAGGAAGGCCTTGTTGCTCTCTTTGAACCGTTCGGCTTCCGCCGCTTCCCGGCCATACGCTTTCACCATGCGGATGCCGGAGAGGGTTTCTTGAAGCGTCGAGGCCATGTCCCCCATTTGCTCCTGCCCGCTTTTTCCCAGCACACGCAGCCGCTTCCCCATCCGTGCCATGGTGACACCGGCAAGCGGAATGACGATCAAGGACAGCCCGCCCAACTTCCAATTTTGATAAAAAATCACGCCCAGCATCACGACAAACGTCAGCCCCTGCTGAAAAATGTCCTTGAGGACGCCTGCGATCGCATTGGCCATCAACGTGACGTCGTTGATCACACGGGAGACCAGCCGCCCGGAGGTGTTGGAATCATGGTATGAAACCGGCAACCGCACCATCCGTCCGAACAGTTCCTGACGGATGTCGGTCACGATATGATTGCCCACATAATTCATCAAATAATTTTGCCCGTAGCTGAACCCGGACTTCAGGACCGCAACGGCAAACAGGGCCAGCGGCAGGATGAACAGCAGCGTTTCGTTCTTGTTGATGAAAATTTCATCGAGAACCGGCTTCACCAACCAGGCGTAGGCTCCAGACAGGGCCGCGACCAGCGCGGAGCACACGAAGGCCGCGCCCAACCGGAACCGGTACGGCTTGAGGTACCGAATCATTCGTATGAAGCGGTCTAGGCTCGACATTCTTCCAGCACCACGTCGGCGGCACGACCCGAGGCGCCTGGTTCGCCGAGCAATGCTCGCACCTGGCGCAGTCCCTCTTTCATGTCATTATAGGCACCCGCATCCGTGAGCAGGCGGCGGGCTTCCTGCAACAGCCGGTCAACGGTCGCCTCGTCCTGAATGAGCTCCGGCACAATGGACCGGCCGGCCACGAGGTTGACCAATCCAATCCACTTGACTCGGATCCACATTCGGGCGAGCCAGTACGTGGGCAGCGTAGTCTTATAGAGCAGGATCATCGGCGTCCCGACGACCGCCGCCTGCAGCGTGGCGGTGCCCGAGGCAACGAGCAGCAGGTCGGAGACCGCCATCACTTCACTCGCCTGGTCCTTCGCGACGTGTACAGAAACGGGGCTGCTCCCGAGGAACCCTTGCAGGAGATCTTCGGCAATCGTCGAAGCCTGAGCCAGGACAAACTGCGTTTTCGGATCGCTCGCCGCAAGGCGTCCGGCCGTCTCGAGCAGCAGGGGCAGCAGCATCGTGACTTCGGCCACGCGGCTGCCAGGGAGCAGGCCGATCACTGTCGTCGAAGGATCGAGGTTGTATTTCGCCCGTAAAGCCGAGCGGTCATAGCGCGGCGCCACCGAATCGAGCAACGGATGGCCGACGAAGGTACAGCGGACGCCCGCCCGACGGTAGAGCTCGGCCTCAAAGGGCAGAATCACCACGACATGGTCGACGTTGCGTTGAATCCATTTCATCCGCCTTGGACGCCAGGCCCACAGTTGCGGGGCGATGTAGTACACGACCCGAAGCCCTGCGGCCCTGGCGACACGGGCGAAATGAAAATTGAGGCCGGGATTGTCGATCAAGACGACGAGATCCCAGGCTTCGGCCTTCAACACCCGTCGGATCGCGAGCACACGGCGGACCAGAAATTTCACGGCGGACAGCCCGATGAGTCCGACGACATCCAACTGCGGGATGCCGGGAATCATCGTCACGCCGGCCGCCCTCATGCCCGGACCGCCGATGCCGACCAGCTGCACGCGTGGATCACGTGCGGCAATCGCCTTGGCCAAGTGCGCCCCGTGAAGATCTCCCGAAGCTTCACCGGTAATAATCAGGATGCGTGGCATGGAGGGCTCAGGATGAGGCCGACGAGGCGGCCTCTCCTTGATTGCGCCTGACAAACCGCTCGATGGCCTCGAGCACGCGATGCGCGAGCTTCAATGCCGCCGCTCCGTCCTCCCCCGAAACAACCGGCCGCTGCTTTGAGGCGGCCGCAGCGAGGAACGACTCGAGCTGAAGCTTCAACGGCTCCTCTTCGCTGCCCCGCAGCTGCTCGATAACGATCGACGGTCGCACGCCGGTTCCCGCCTCGCGGCGGCAGATCATGCCTTGCCGCGTGTGGAAGTCGATCGAGAGGTAATTGTCTCGTTGAAACAACCGCAGCCGTCGCATCTTATTCGTCGAGACGCGGCTGGCCGTGAGATTGGCCACGCTGCCGCTCGTGAATTGAATGCGCGCATTGGCGATGTCGATCGTCGATGACAGAACCGGCACCCCCGCCGCCTGCACGTCCTCGACGTCGCCCGGTTGAAACGACAGTACCATGTCCAAATCATGGATCATGAGATCGAGGATCACATCGACGTCCGTTCCGCGATCGGTGAAGCTACTCAAGCGATGGCACTCGACGAACACCGGACGTCCAATGTGAGGCCGCATGACCTGCATGATCGGATTGAACCGCTCGCTATGCCCGACCTGAAGGCGGCAGCGCTGCTGCGCCGCCAGCTGCACCAGCTCTTGTGCTTCGGCCGATGTGACGGCGATAGGCTTTTCGACCAGCACGTCCTTGCCCGCCTGCAAACAGGCTTTGGCGACCTGGTAATGCGCCGAAGTCGGCACGGCGACGCTCACCACATCCACGTGGGGCAGCAGTTCATCCAGCGTTCGAAAGACCTTGGCGCCGTGCCGCTCGGCAATCATGCGCGCCCGTTCCGCCGACTGATCGACCACGCCGACGAGGCTCGCGCCGGGAAGCGACGCATAGAGCCGGGTGTGATGCTGGCCCAGATGCCCGACCCCGATCACCCCCGCCCGCAAAGGTGTCACAACCTTATGATCCTCCGCTGTTGGGAGGCGGTTTGACGATGCCGACGACCGCGATGCGGGCGGATTGCGCCTTCTTGATGGTTAGCTCCCGGTCAAGAATGATCGTGCGGCCGGCTTCAATGGCCAAAGCCGATGCGCGTACCGACGCCATGATGTCGATCGTCCGCGGACCCACGGCAGGCAGATCGAATCGCAAATCTTGCTGCGGCTTGCATCGCTTGACGACGACAGCGCCGTCTTTGGCGAGCTGGCCGCCCCGTTTAATCGCTTCGTCGGTTCCTTCGACCGCTTCGACGGCCACCACCATGCGGTCCTTGATGACGACGCATTGCCCGATGTCGAGCCGTCCGATATCATGCGCGACCTCCCACCCGTACCGGATGTCCTCCCATTCCTTTTCGCTCGGAAGATGCGCCGTCAACGGGCCTTCATCAGCAAGAATGCCCTCGAGTCCGAACGTCGATTCGCAGATTGTGATGCCTTCCTTTTCGAGCTCCTTGGCGATCTCGCGCAGAATGTCGTCATCCTTCCAGAGGGCGAGTCTGGCGGCGAGTGCGAGGGTGCGGAAATCCGGGCGCACGGTTGTGAACACGTGCGTCTTTTTGATTCCCCCGAGCATGACGGCCTGATGCACGTGGTCGTCCTTGAACGCGTTGATGAGTTTGTTGAGCTGACCGATTTTGATCCAATGGATCCGGTCCACATGGTGGGCCAACTCGGGGTCGGTCTCTCCTTCATGGGCCACGGCGGACACATGGTAGCCGAGCTTGCGCGCATTGTCCGCGAAGATGATCGGAAACCGGCCGTTACCGGCAATCAAACCCAGCCGCTCCCCGGTAGCGACTTCAGGCGCTTGCGTCATCGACGCTATTCCTCGTCCTCGTCGTCCTTGCTGATCGAATGGCAAATTCCCCGTTTCGTTCCCTCGAGAAATGCCAGGACGGCCATCACGTCCGGCTGATCGCCGAACTCCGCCTTGGCCAGCCGTGCAGCCTCGGCCATCCGATGGCCGGAGCGGAAGAGAATGTCGTAGGCCCGCTTGAGGACCGCGACCCGGTCAGGGGAGAACCCATGGCGGCGCAAACCGACAGAATTGAGTCCGTACATCCGCGCCCGGTAACCGCCCGCCGCCCGCATGAACGGCGGAAGGTCCTGGCCCAGCGCACAGCATCCGCCGACCATGGCATACGCGCCGATCCGGACCCACTGATGGATGCCGGACAGGCCCCCGATGATGGCATGGTCGCCGATCGTGATGTGCCCGGCCAGGCTGGCAGCGTTCGCCATGATCAGCGAGTTGCCGAGGCGGCAATCGTGCGCCACGTGGCAGTACGCCATGAGAAAATTCTTGTGGCCGATGGACGTGACCCCGCCGCCCTCGACGGTCGCCCGATTCACGGTCACATATTCACGGAACACGTTGTCGTCACCGACCGTCACCTTAGTGGGTTCCCCTTTGTATCCCAGATGCTGCGGCGGTCCGCCGATCGAGACGAACGGATGGAGTTCACACCGTTCACCGATCACGGTCCATCCCTCCACCGTCACGTGCGAGAGCAGCCTTGTGCCTTTGCCGAGCGTCACGTGCTCTCCCACGACGCAAAACGGTCCGATTACGACGTCGTCGGCTAGCTTCGCGTTCGGGTGAACGATGGCATTGGGATGAATCTGCACGCGACTACCTCCAGTAGAGTGATCAGTGACGGGTGACCAGTGAAGGCTGTGCGCAGCCTTTCATCACCAGTCACCCACCACGTTTCAAGCCTTTTCTTCAGTCACCATGGCCGTGACTTCGGCTTCGCACACCAGTTCCGTTTCGACATAGGCCTTGCCCGCCATTTTCCAGAAGGGCGACCGTTTCTTCAGCACGTCAATTTCGAAGCGGAGACGGTCCCCCGGCACGACCGGCTTCCGAAACTTCGCTCCGTCGACGCCCGTCAGATACACCACCGGCCTGCTCGCCGCACCGAGCGACTTGAACGCGAGAAGGCCTCCGACTTGAGCCATGGCCTCGAGAATCAGGACGCCCGGCATGACCGGTCGCCCGGGGAAGTGTCCTTGGAAAAACGGTTCGTTGACCGTCACATTTTTGATGCCGACAATGCGCCGGTCCGGGTCGAGTTCCAGTACCCGATCCACGAGCAAGAACGGATAGCGGTGCGGCAAGAGCGCCTGGATCTCGGCTTGTTCCATCACGGCCATCGCGAAACCTCCATCGACTATGACCTCACCTTTCCCCCCTCCCTCGATGAGAGAAATGGCGGCTCTTGCCAGCCACTTGCGAGGGATCGCATGGCGAGGACGCGTGGTCGTAGTAGCGACGGGGAGCATTGTTCGAAGGTCCGTTCAGACGCAGTCGAGAACGGAGCAAGTCGCACAGCCGAGCGCTGACACGCCATGCGGCTTGGGCACTCGACGGAGCAGAGCAGGCCCTCCCATGTCGACACGACATTTTCAGCATCCTTATTTATTCTGCTTGTCGAATTCCTTCGCCACCTGGTCCGTTACATCCAAACTCGGCTGGTGGTAGATCACGATCCGAATCATCGATTCGTTCCCGCGATCGAGAATCGCGATATAGCCGTCGCGTTGCGCGACGACCTGGGCCGCGTCCTGAACCTTCTTCGTGTATTCAAGCGCCATCTCGCGCTGCTTCTGCTGGACCTCTCGATTGAAGTCCGCCAAGCGGCGCTGGTAGGCTTCGAGTTTGGCTTGGAATTGGTTCTGTTTCTCCTGCTTCGCCGTTTCACTGAGCTTGCCTTCTTGGATGCTTTGTTCCAGTTCTTTCAGTTCTTGGTCGTCGGCATTGATAATCTTCTGCCTCGTGGCCTGATAGGCTTTGAGTTCGTCCAGCGCCCGTTTGCCGGCTTTCGACCGCTCGATGACCTGCTGCTGGTCCATGACGGCGACTTTGAGGGGATCGGCGGCGAGCGCGATGGTTGCAAGAAGCGCGGGCACCAGCATCGCCAGAACGCAGATGTGCTTCCTCATGGATGGTCTCCTCTTCCGCCGGTCAATGTGATGTCTCCTCTCCGGCGATGTTCAGGGATAATCTTTGTTAAATTCCTCGATCACCTGCGGGGTGATGTCCAACTCTTCCGCCCCATAGATGGCGGGACCGCCTTTCCCCTTGTCGATGACCACCTGTAACCCGTTGCGCTTCGCGATCTTGGCGACGACGGCCTCCACTTTATCACGGAACGCTTCGAGGACGTCCTTTTGTTTTTCCTGCACTTCCCGGTTGAGTTCGCCGGCTTTTTGCTGGTACTCGGCCATTCGGCGTCTGAACACCTGTTCTCGTTCACTCTTGGCGGCCGGGCTGAGAATGCTGGCCTGCTTGATGAAATCCTCCTCCATGCGGCGCAGTTCCTTTTCTTCCATCTCGATCAGCGCCTGCCGATTCTTTGAGAAGGCCGTGAGGGAGTCCTTCGCCTTCTTTCCGGCGTTCGAATCGTTGAGCACACGGGCCGGATCCATCAGCCCGATCTTGCCTTCGATTTTACTCCGACCGGCGCATCCCGCCGCGACGGCCATCGAGACCGCCAATGCTGCTGCCAATATCGTTTGAACGACGCCAAATCTTTGCATCGTCGCCATCCTAGAACAAGGACCCGATGGTGAATTCAAACACGCCTTTCCGCTCGCCGGGGTTAGGATGGAGATTAATGCCGTAGGCCGCGCGAAGCGGGCCGAAGGGCGATATCCAGCGCCCTTCAAGACCAACGGCCGATCGCAAGTTCAAAGAGAGCGGCTCGTTCGCGCCGAATCCTTTTCCGTAGTCGAAGAAAATCACCCCATTCAGCTTCGCCTCTTGAGAGACCGTAAAGATAAAATCGTTATTGAAAATCAACTCCTTGGACGCTCCAAGGAGTGTACCCGTGATCGGATCGACAGGTCCCGCTCGGCCGAACACAAACCCTCTCATCGTATTAATACCACCGACGAAAAAGAGTTCGGTCAAGGGAACCGGCTTGTCATGGATTCCGTTCGCTTCTCCAAAACGACCACGAAGCGCATATCGTGTGTCGAAGGGAAGCGGCGTGTACTTGATCGCGTCGAGGTAATACTTGTAAAAATTGTTCGTGCCGCCGAGATAGGGGGTCCCAAAGTCGAATCCGACGCTGGTTCGTAGGCCGCTGCGCGGGTCAAGAAAGTAGTCACGCGTGTCACGCGCCAGCGACGTCCGGAATCCGGTCGTCGTCTGGTTCCCCAGCTGCAGACACACGAACAGCGTGGGATTGTTCGCGCAGGTGCCATTGGGATCGGAAAAATTGAGCTGCTCCGCCACGAGGCTGATGCTTCCGCTCACGTACTCGGACAACCATCGGCCAAACGTAAGGCTGGCGCCGGACTTCTTTTCAAAATACGTGATGTAGTTCGTCATACTGCGGTAGACGTCAATCTGCATCGAGGTCAACGAGTCGTTCAGGTACGGGTTTCGGAAGGTGATCAAGCCCAAGGTCCGCTGCTGGCCCAATTGGCCGCGGATGCGCCCCATCCACCCGTTGCCGCCGAGATTGCCTTCCGTGATATCGGCAATCGCCACCAGTTTGTCCAACGTGCTGAATCCGCCGCCGATGCTGAATTGCCCAGTGGGCTTTTCCTTGACGCGCACGTTAAGATCCACCTTGTCGGCCTCGACCTGCTGCGGAAGGATTTCAACGGTCTCGAAGAAATTCAAGTTATTGAGACGCTGAAAGCTGCGCTTCAGCGAGGGCGTGTCGATGACGTCCTGCTCGTCGACGCGCAGTTCCCGACGTATGACGTTGTCTTTGGTCTTGTCGTTGCCGTTGATGTTGATCTGCCGGATGCGCATCATCTCGCCTTCTTTGATATTGAGAATGATGGCGGCCGTGCGCTCTTCCGCGTTCGGATTGACGTTCGGGACGACGTCGGCAAACGCGTAGCCCTTGCTACCATAGAGGTCGGTCAGGCGGGTAATTTCGTCCCGAATCTTCTGGCGCTGGAAAATCTCTCCGGGCTTGATCTTCATTTTGTCGCGCAGCTCAGGCTCTTCGAAGACGGTGTTGCCGCGGAAGCCGACTTCGGAGACCGTAAACGGCTCGCCTTCGTTCACCGCGTAAGTGACCACAAACCATTTCTTGTCCTCGCTCAGCTCGACCGTGGGCAGTCCGACCTGGGCGTTGAGATAGCCCTTATTCAGGAGCACTTCCCTGATCCGCTCGACGTCGTTGTTCATCTCCTCGCGCTTGAGCACCCCTGCATCCGAGAGAAACGAGGGCAGCTTCAGTTGGGTCAAGAGGCCGTACCAAGGCACCCACTCGCGGGTGGCCGTCACCTTGAAGACTTCGGTTTTGGTCGCCGCCCGCATGCCGTCAAAATTCACCGTTTTGACTTTGGCTTTTTCCCCTTCCTTGATGAAAAACGTGAGCCGTTTCCGGTCTTCATCCAGCGTCTGCACGATCGGAATCACCTCGGCGCTGAAGTAGCCGTCTTCCTGATAGGCCAGGCGGATTTTTTCCGCGCTCTCCTTCGCCTGTTGCTGGTCCAAAAAGGCCTGGCTTTTGATCGTGATTTTTTCCTTGAGCTTGTCGTCGCTCAATTCCTCGTTGCCGTCGAAGACGATCTCCGTGATGAACGGCTTCTCCTGGACGATGAACGTCAGGGCGACCCCGTCAGGCGCCGATTCGGTTTCGACCTGCACGTCCTCGAAATAGCCTGTGTCATAGAGGATCTTGATCTGTCCCCGGACGTTTTCGGGGGTGTAGGGATCGCCCGGCTTTAATGTCAATCGCCCTTGAATCGCGGGTAGCTCAATCTTTTTGTTGCCGCGAATCTCGATCGAGGCCACCTTTGTCGCGGCTGTTTGGGCCTGCGCCTCACGCACAGAACCGGCCACCACGAAGACCAAGACCAGCATCACCAGCAGCCAGCGGCGGCACTGAAGCGAAGACACCTCCGTCACTCGCACCCCGAGCGGACCATAGACGATGACAACCCCATCCAACGGCCTCGATGAGGGCAGAGAGAACGCTCTTCACTTGAGCCCCGCAGCTGAGCCCGGCCGGGAGGCATGAATGATTGCAGCAATGAGGTCAATTGGCGTGAGACGCCTACGCGTGCAGCGTCGGAGCGTCACCACGAACCTGTGTAAAAAACTTCCGGATTATATGGGGCAAGTACTTTAATGTAAAGCAGATCTCGGCCGATAACCTGCCGGCGACTCGGGACGTGGTTGAGCGGCGCGATTCCTTGACATCACCTACCCCATCACATAGTATCGCCGTATGTCGCGCGCCGAGGTTCGCAAAGCCATTCTTCCCGCCGCCGGTCTCGGGACTCGGTTTCTTCCGGCCACGAAGGCTTCGCCGAAAGAAATGCTCCCGTTGGTCGACAAGCCGCTCATTCAGTATGCGGTGGAAGAAGCGGTGGCCTCCGGCATTGAGGACATCATCGTGATTACGGGGCGAGGCAAGCGCGCGATTGAAGACCACTTCGATCGCTCCGTCGAGTTGGAAGAAAACCTCAAAGGCAACGGGAAGGGGCAGCTGCTCAGTCAGATCCGCCACATTTCCAACTTGGCCAATTTTTGTTACGTGCGGCAGTCGGAAGCCCTCGGACTGGGACATGCCGTCTTGTGTGCCCAGCATCTGATCGGCGACGAACCGTTCGCCGTCATGCTGGGCGATGAAATCATCGACGCCCACGTGCCCGCTCTTGCGCAGCTGGTGCACACGTACAAGAAGCGCAACGGCGCGGTCCTCGGCATTCAGGAAGTGCCTCATCAAGAAGTGAATCGCTACGGCATCATTTCGCCGGAACGGTTGTCGGATGGCCTCTATAAAGTGACGGACCTCGTCGAGAAGCCCGCCCCCTCCGACGCCCCCTCGAATTTGGCGGTTATCGGACGCTATGTGCTGCCTCCGGAGATTTTTCCTATTTTGCGGAAGACGAAGCCAGGTAAGAACGGGGAAATCCAGCTCACCGACGCCTTGAGAGAGTTGGCCAAGCACTCGCCGATGTACGCGCTCGAAGTCAAAGGCAACCGCTATGATGCCGGCGACAAGCTGGGCTTTCTCATTGCAACCGTCGAATTCGCGCTGAAAAACCCGTCATTGGGCGCAGACTTCGCCGACTACCTTCGAACCCGCACGGAGTCGGCCGGAGAACACCGCCGCACCAACAGAGCCTAGCCATCGCATCCGCTCCGTGTCGAAGAACGGTACACGGGAAGTCGTGAGACCACGCCGATGAGCGAATCGATCGAACAAGACTTGACGCCGCCTCAAAACGTCGAAATTCCGGAACAGCTGCCGCTTTTGCCGGTCCGCGATATCGTCGTGTTTCCTTACATGGTGCTGCCGCTGTTCGTCGGCCGGGAGATGTCGATCAAGGCCATCGAAGCCGCGCTCGCGGGCAATCGGATGATCTTCCTGGCGACGCAGAAGGCGCTGGACGTGGAAAATCCCACGCCGGACGACATTCATTCGATCGGCACCGTCGGCATCATCATGCGGATGCTGAAGCTGCCAGACGAGCGGATCAAAATCCTCGTTCAAGGGCTGTCGAAGGCGAAAATATCCGGCTACATCCAGACGGATCCCTACTATTCCGTGCGCATCGACAAGATTACGGAGGCGAAGGCGGCGGCCTCCACGCTCGAGAGCGAAGCGGTGATGCGGACGGTCAAAGAGCAGATTGAACGGATCGTCAGCCTCGGCAAGGTCCTGATTCCGGACGTCATGGTGGTCATCGAAAACCTGGAGGATCCGGGCCGCCTCGCCGACATGATCGCGTCAAATCTGGGACTCAAAGTCGAAGTGACGCAGTCGGTCCTGGAGATTACGGAGCCGCTCAAACGCCTCAGGCAAATCAGCGAGATCCTCGCCAAGGAAATCGAAGTCCTCTCGATGCAGCAGAAGATTCAGGCGCAAGCCAAGGGCGAGATGGACAAGACCCAACGGGAATATTTTCTGCGCGAGCAACTCAAGGCGATTCAAAAGGAGCTCGGCGAGCTGGACGAACGGGCCGAGGAAGTCGCGGAATTCCGAAAGCGCGTGAAAGACGCGAAGATGCCCGAGAAGGTGCTCAAGGAAACGGAAAAGCAGCTGAAGCGGCTGGAAAAAATGCATCCGGACACAGCCGAATCGGCCACGGTCCGCACGTACCTTGAATGGATGGTCGAGCTGCCCTGGTCGAAAAAGTCGAAGGACAACCTGGATCTCCGAGCGGCGCACAAGGTGCTCAACGAGGATCATTACGATCTGGAGAAGGTCAAGGAACGCATCCTGGAATACCTCGCCGTCAGGAAGCTGAAAGAAAAGATGAAGGGGCCGATTCTCTGTTTTGTGGGCCCTCCAGGCGTCGGCAAGACGTCGCTCGGGAAATCGATCGCCCGCGCGCTCGGCCGTGAATTCGTGCGCATCAGTCTCGGGGGCGTGCGTGACGAAGCCGAGATCCGCGGCCACCGTCGGACCTATGTGGGCGCCCTCCCCGGCCGCATGATCCAAGGCATGAAACAGGCGGGTACCAGCAATCCGGTCTTCATGCTGGACGAGATCGACAAGGTGGGCATGGATTTTCGCGGCGATCCCTCGGCGGCGCTGCTAGAGGTGCTCGACCCCGAACAAAACAACACGTTTACCGACCATTATCTCGGCGTGCCGTTCGATCTCTCCGAGGTGATGTTCATTACCACGGCGAATCTGATCGACCCGATCCTTCCAGCGCTTCGCGACCGCATGGAGATCATCGAGATCCCCGGCTACACGGAAGAGGAGAAGCTTGGCATCGCGCAGCGCTACCTGATCCCACGGCAACTCAACGAGCACGGCATCACGGAGAAGCACGTCAAGATCGCCGAGGCGGCGATTCGCCAAATCATCGTGCATTACACGCGGGAAGCCGGTGTGCGGAACCTCGAGCGCGAAATCGCGAACGTCATGCGGAAGGTGGCCAAGAAAGTGGCCGAAGGCAAAGGATTGGGGTTTCCGGTGAACGCCGGCAACCTCCATAAGTACTTGGGCGTCCCGAAATTCGTCCCCGAGTCGGAGCTCGAGAAAGATGAAATCGGCGTCGCCACCGGTCTCGCTTGGACCGAGTCAGGCGGCGACGTCCTCTATATCGAAGCAACGGTCATGAAAGGCAAAGGCGTCCTCACCTTGACCGGCCATCTCGGCGACGTCATGAAGGAGTCGGCGCAAGCGGCCTTGAGCTACGTCCGATCGCGCGAGAAATCGCTCGGCATCAACCCCGACATGTTCACGAAGCAGGATCTGCATATCCATGTGCCTGCCGGCGCGATTCCGAAAGACGGCCCCTCCGCGGGTATCACGATGGCCACGGCGATCGCCTCGGCGCTGGCGCAAGTCCCGACGCGGCGAGACTTGGCCATGACGGGGGAGATCACGCTGCGGGGCCGGGTGCTGCCGATCGGAGGCTTGAAGGAAAAAATCCTCGCCGCTAAACGGGCGCGATTGACCGCGGTGATTCTCCCGAAGCGCAACAAAAAGGACCTGGACGAGATCCCGAAACACATCCTGAAAGGCATTCAGCTCGTGTTTGCCGATACGATGGACGATGTGATGAAAGTGGCTTTGCGCCGGAGAGCCCTGGTCAAAAAGAAATCGGGCCGGCCGCAGGCTCCCCAGGAATCGCCAAAGCCGGTCCCTCGCATCGACAAGTCACGACGAGCAGAACAGACGGCTCTCGCCCGATCCGTCACAGGCCGGCAGCCTCAGCGACCGCGTTAGCATGCCATCGTCGGCCCGTCCTCAGGCCAATTCCAGCATCGGCGAATTTTCACTGATTCGGACGCTCAGGCAGCGATACCGCGCGTCGACTCCGCAACTCCTCCGAGGGATCGGCGACGACGCAGCGGTCATTGCCCCACGACGCCGCCGCCTCTGTCTACTGACAACGGATCTCCTCTCGGAAGGGGTTCACTTCGACTGTCGGAGCGCCGGCTTCGCCGACATCGGATTTCGAGCCGCCGCGGCCAACCTCAGCGACATCGCCGCGATGGGCGGTCGGCCTGAATACCTCCTCGTCTCATTAGCCATTCCGCCGGGCGCCACGGCCCGGCATGTCCACGAGTTGTATCGAGGCATGATGACCGCCTGTCGTCGTTATCGAGTCAAACTCATTGGAGGCGATACCTCCGCCTCGCGAGGTGGCTGGTTCGTCAATATTACGCTCACCGGATCGGCGACTTCAGGGTGCATTCTGTTTCGGAGCGGCGCTCGCGCCGGCGACGATCTGTATGTGACCGGCACGCTCGGCGATTCACGCGCGGGGCTGAGCTTACTGCAGCGGCGCAATCGCACGGCATCGGCCCGAGGACTTGCCGCCGCTCAACGGCAGTTTTTAATCCGGCGCCATTTGCGGCCGACCGCACGCATCCGGGAAGGGATGTGGCTGTCACAAGCGGCTTGGGCGACGTCAGCCATTGATCTCTCGGATGGACTTTCGGGAGACCTCCGGCATCTCTGCACCGAAAGCCGCGTCGGAGCGGTCATTGAACTTTCGGCGCTCCCGATTTCTTCCGCTTGCCGGCAATATGCCGAATCTGTCAAAGAAGACGCTCGGACATTTGCATTGGCAGGCGGAGAAGACTACGAACTCCTGTTCACGGTCCCTGCCAGGAAGCGGATGCGCTTTCACCGGGCGTCGGCGCAGCACCGGGTCCGCGCGACGAGGGTGGGAAGGGTGACCGCCGCCGAGGAAGGGCTTCGCATGATGCTGAGCGACGGGCGCGAGCGTGCGCTGCCGTCGATCGGATACGAGCATTTTCGTTAACACTGTCCGTCGCGTGCAACCTCTATGGCCTCATTGCAGACCCTGTTGAAGCAGATGCTCCACCTGCAGGAATCGCCGCAGCGCACCGCCGTGGCCTTCGCCGTCGGCGCCGCGATCGCCTTCTGCCCTCTCTATGGCTTCCACATGGTATTAGTCGGCCTTTCTACGTGGGCATTCAAGCTCAATTTCGTGGCCTTGCTGGCCGGCGCGTTGATCAACAATCCCTGGACCATCGTGCCGATTTTCGGGGCGACCTACTGGACCGGCGCGCTCCTATTGGGACGCTCCGACACGCCTGCGTTCGACTGGAGGGAGCTGGGGTTCGGCGCGGTATATGAGCAGGTCATGCCCTATGCCGTGCCGTTCGCCGTCGGAGGTGTCGTGCTGAGCGTGGCCGCCGCGTTCGTGTCCTATCCGGTGGCGCTCTATATCATCACCAAACACCGCCAGACGGCGGCCCGTCATGCCGAGCCATTGCCGCCTCCCAAGCCGCTACGATAAGATGCTACCGCACCATGCCACGGCAGCCCACCCGCCAACCCGACGCTCCTTATGAGGGGTCGGCTCTCATCGCTGATCCGATTCATAAGTACGTGTCCTTCACAGTGCCGACCGCTCAGGCCGACGCGCATGAGCGGACCGAAAAAGACCTGATCGACAGTCCCTGGGTTCAACGTCTCCGGCAGATCTATCAACTTCAAAGCGCGCGGTGGGTCTACCCGTCGGCCGAGCATACGCGCTTCGTGCACTCCATCGGGACCATGCATGTCGCCGGCCGTTTCGCGCGCCACCTGTACCCGTTTCTCGTCAAGGCTGCGCCCGATGCGCCTTCCGCCAATTACGTCGAGGAATTCCTGCGCGTGACCGCTCTCGTGCATGACATCGGCCATGGCCCGTTCTGCCATTTCTTCGACGACAATTACCTCCATGCGCTCGACACAAGCCATGAAAAGCTAGGCCAGATCATCATCCGGGACCATCTCGGCGCGTTGATCAGGAAAATCCGCCGTAGCCCGTCCGGGCCTTTTGCGAAGGGGGAAGCACTTGATCCGGACCAGATTGCGCATGTGATTCTGAAGGAAAAAGGGAAGGACAATTCACGCCTCCCCCGCTGGCTGAACATGCTCCAGCCCGTCATCTCCGGAAGTTACACCGCGGACAACCTGGATTATGTGCTGCGCGATTCGTACATGTGCGGCGTCGCCGTAGGGCCGGTCGATTTGACGCGGCTCATTCATTACACGATCGTGACGGAGAAGGGATATACCATCCACAAGACCGGTCTTCCGGCCCTGCAGATGTTCCTCAATACCAGGATGTACCTGTATTCGAACGTGTACTTCCATCGGACGACGCGCGCGATCGACATCCACCTGCGTGACATTTTTGGAGAGACGATGAAGCTCTTGTTCCCGCACGACCCTCGGAAACGGATGGACGAGTATCTGACGTTTACCGACTGGTCGCTCCTCGAATCGGTGCGCGGCTGGAAAACGTCCCGTCATGCCGCCGAACGGCGTCTTGCGGACGAATGGGCAAGGATCCTCGGTCGCGACGTCAAATGGAAGATGGCCTACAGCACCGTCCTGAAGGAGAAGGGGCAGGAGCGCGGAATGGACTTTCCGAGCCACCAGCATTTTGAAAAGCAGATCCGCAAAGAGATGCCGCGAAGTCTTCAGCAGATCGAGTTTCGCGTCGATATGGCGCCGCTCGATCCACGACCAGACCCCAAGGACCAGCGGGGGATTCCACTCTACGTCTTTGATCCAGGGACCAGGATTGTCTCGAGTGAACCGCTCGAAGAATTCCTCGATCTGCTGCCGACCCGCCTGGTCCAGTTCAGGATCTATTCCGCTGATCACCGGCACGACGCAGCGCTGTCGCGAGCTGCAGCCACGGTTCTCAATAAAACCCCGTCAAGCATCGAATCGAATTACTAGCCGACATTCGTCAAGACGATTCGTGGCGAAACCGCAAGACGCGACGCGAGCGGGCTTGCCGGTTGAGAAACCGACGGCCAAGCCTGTCGCAGCGACGTCTCTTGGTCGTTGCCGCGATGCTCATGGATTACTGCTGCTTCACGGGTAGCGCGTCTGGCCCCGACCTGCTGCTGAACGGAAGATCGAGGAGTCCGTAGGGGTTCACGCGGGCGCCGTTGAGCCGAACGCCCCAGTGGAGATGCGGGCCGGTGGCGCGGCCGCTCGCCCCGACTTTGCCGATGATCTGCCCGGCTTTGACGAGGTCGCCGTCTTTGACCAGGATTTCGGAGAGGTGAAAGTACATGCTATAAAACCCCAAGCCGTGGTCGACGAAGACGCCGCGCCCAGAGAACACGTGATCCACGGTCAACCGCACGACGCCATCGTTGGTCACGGCCACGTCGGTGCCCAACGGTGCGCCGATGTCTTCGCCGTTGTGCGGATTGCGCGGCTGACCGTTCATGATTCTGACGCTGCCGAAGATTCCGGTGCGCTTGCCGTTGACCGGTTCGATAAAACCGCTGTGCCATAGCCGGAGCGCGGAGTTATCCGCCAACGCCTGCCGCACCTGGTCTTGTTCCATCTTCCAGCGGGCCAGCGTCTTGTCGTCCAAATCAACCTTGTCTTTGGGAAGTTTCAGGTGCTCGACGGCGAATTTTTCTTTCGTGACCAGCACATGATAGCTGAGCCGTTTGGCTTGCTGCTCGCCGTTCTTGACGGTCACGGCGAGTTCGTACGTGCCCGGCGCGTCCTGCATATCGATGCCGACTAACCCCAAGTAGCCGGCGGGTTCCCCAGGACGGACCTCCCGAAAAAAAGGAATCGTCCGGTCAAGGAACGTGCCTTTCACGTCGGTTGCCTCTTCAGCGACGTGAACTTTGACAAGAAGCACCTGGCCCTGGCGGCCGCTGTACTGTCCGTCGATGCCCTTGGGAGGAGGAGGGGCATTAGGAAACAGTTCCACCGGAAATACGCTGGTCAACAGCACGACCATCATGATCAACGTCCGGTCCAGCCGAGACAGACGCTGACCGGCCTGTTTCAACGCAGCAGTGAGCATCGGTGACACCTATCTGTAAAACCGCAAACCCGACACCTGCGATACCAACTCATCGACGCGCCGGTTCACGGCGCTAAACGGATCCATGCAGAGAATCGTTTCTTCCCAGTAGCCATTGAGTTTGAGATAGGTCCAATCGACCGTATACGAGCGGTTCTTGGCACGGGCGAATCTGATGAAGTCCCCGCGCACCTTGGCCCGCGTCGTCTGGGGCGGCGTCGACATGGCGCGCTGAATCGCGTCTTCTTCGACAACCCGTTCCACGAGCCCGCGGGATTCCATGAGGTAGTAGAGGCCCCTCGTGCGTTTGACGTCGTGGAACTGGAGATCGAGTAGAAACACACGAGGATCGTCCCAGCTGCATCCTTTCTTGTCGACGTAGGATTGGATCAGATGGCGCTTGGTAATCCAGTCGATTTCCCGAACGAGTTGCATCGGGTCGTCTTCGAGCTTATCGAGAATCGCCGACCACCGCTTCCAGACGTCGTCCAAAATGGGATCATGGTCCTGCTGGGCGAGATACTCATGAGCGCGCTCCAGATAGACGCGCTGGATTTCAACCGCCGTCAGTTGCCGCCCGTCGTCGAGTTTGACCTTCCGCTTTACCGTCGGGTCGCGGGAGATTTCCCTGATCGCCTTGACGGGATCCTCCAATTCCATCCCGTGCACGGAAAATCCCTCTTCAATCATCGACAGCACCAGAGTCGCGGTTCCGACTTTCAGGTAGGTGACCAATTCGGACATGTTCGAATCGCCGACGATGATGTGCAAGCGGCGGTAGCGTTCCGCGTCCGCATGCGGCTCATCCCTGGTGTTAATGATGCTGCGCGACGAGGTGGTCGACGAGGAGGTCTTTTCGTGAATATGCTGAGCCCGCTGCGAGATAAAAAACTGGGGCTTCCCGGACACTTTCAGCACCTTCCCGGCGCCGCTATAGATCTGACGGGTCACGAAAAAGGGAATCAGTTGTTCCGTGACTTTCCAGAAGTCGACGTCCCGACGCATGAGAAAATTCTCGTGGCAGCCGTAGGTATTGCCGAGCGAATCGGTGTTGTTCTTGAAGATGTAGATTTCGCCGGACAGTCCTTCTTCGCGAAGACGCTCCTCCGCCGCGGGCAAGCATGCCTCCAGCAGCCGTTCCCCGGCTTTATCATGAACGACCAGGTCCAGAATGTTGTCGCACTCGGGTGTCGAGTATTCGGGATGGCAGCCCGTGTCTTGATAGAACCGCGCGCCATTGACCAAAAAGGCGTTCGAGGGCCAACTGTTCGGAATCAGGCCCTCAAAGATGTAGCCGAGCACCTTTTCCATCGGCAGGTAAATACGGCCGTTGGGAGAGAAAATGAGGCCGTACTCGTTTTCGAGGCCGAAGATCCGCTGCTTCATGGGACCGGGAGACGGCATAAGAGCAGAATACACGGCCTCCGGCTCATGTTCAACAGAAGCGGAAGGATTGGCCGCGCGTCAGGAGAGGAACTGCTTGGTCTCGGCGGCAGTGTACCGGCGGAATTTTCGGTTGTCTCGTGTGCGGTCCAACACCGCGACTTCCAGGCTTTCAAGCGAAAGCTTTTGGCTTCCTGTTTGCTCAAGCGCCACGATGCACAGATTCAGCGCCGTCTTGAGATCCGGCGGCTGGGCCGGCACTTTTTCCTTGAGCGCCGTCTGGACGGCCTCGGATTTTCCTCCGATGACGGCGAATTGTTTTTCATCGATGATGCTGCCGTCGAACGAAATCCGGTACATTTCGTTCATGTGTCCATTGTGCCCGATCTGGACGACGAGAATCTCAACCTCGAGCGGCTTCATTTCCTGACTGAAAATGGTACCGAGGCTCTGGGAATAGCCGTTGGCGAGGGACCGGGCGGTCACGTCCTCCCGGCTGTACATGAACCCCTTGAGGTCCGCATGGCGAATGCCGGCCTTGCGCAGGTTTTCAAACTCGCTGTATTTCCCCGCGCCCGCAAAGGCGATGTTGTCATAAATCTCGGAGATTTTGTGAAGGCTGGCGCTGGGATTCTCGGCCGCCAGGAGGATGCCGTTCACGTATTCCATGGCGATGATCGAGCGGCCCTTGGCAATGCCCTTCTTGGCATACTCCGCCTTGTCCTGCATCATCTGCTCGGGAGAGACGTAGTAGGGCATCGGCATGATTATCGTTCCTTCGCCACACGGCCGGCCAGCAGTTCGTCATAGACGCCGCGAATCCGTGGTTCGTCCACGTCGGTGATTCCGGTACCGCTGACGATCTTCGCCGTCGGATAAATCCCCCGCACGAGATCGGGCCCGCCGGTGCCGACATCGTCGTCGGCGGCGTTGTACAATGCGAGCAACGCCAGCTTCAGAGCGTCGGGCTCCGGCATCGCCTTCTTGAAATGCTCGCGCATCGTGTTGCGCGCGTCCTTGCCGCCGGAGCCGATCGCATGGTAGTCGGACTCTTCGTAGCGTCCGCCGGCCAGATCGTACTTGAAAATGCGGCCTTCCCCGCGCTTTAGGTCATAGCCGACGTACAGCGGCATCACGACCAGGCCTTGAAAGACCATCGGCAGGTTTGCCTTCACCATTTGACCGAGCTTGTTGGCTTTGCCTTCGCATGACAACTGCATCCCTTCGAGCTTCTCATAGTGCTCAAGCTCGGTCTGGAACAACTTCGCCATTTCGATGCAGGGCCCGGCCGCGCCGGCGATCGCCATGGCCGAGTAGTCGTCAATCTTGAACACCTTTTCGATGCGCCGCTCGGCGATCTGGAATCCCTCGGTGGCACGGCGGTCTCCGGCGATGACGACGCCTCTCAGATACTTGACGGCGAGCACGGTCGTCGCATGCGGGACGGACAGGGGCTGTACGGGCCTTGGCGGTTCGTGAGGAGCGGAGGTCGACTCTGCCGTGAGCCGCCGGCCTCCCCACATCAACTCGGGGTGCTGTCTGGTCAGAAAACTAAAAAAACTCGCATCGTCGTGATTGGGGAGGAAGGGGAGCTTCATCAGGCTTTCAGCTTGGAGAGCAAGGCCTCCGCCGTATCGGATTGCTCGAGCAATTCCCCGGTCAGTGATTCCGTCCCCCGGAGGGGATCCATCAAGGGAACCTTCTTGATCGTCGTGTTGCCGACGTCGAAGAGCACCGAAGTCCAGCTCGCCCCGTAGATCGATTTCGAGAACTTTCCGATGCACCGCCCGCGGAAGTAGGCGCGGGTGCCCGGAGGAGGCGTAAACTCCGCTCTGGTCACTTCCACGTCATGCACGACACGCTCGATCAGATGGCTGCGCTCAAGCGTGTAGTACAAGCCCTTCTCCGGGCGGATGTCATGGTACTGCAGGTCCATTAAGCGCACCCGCGGATCGTTCCATCCGCAGCCTTTGCGGTCGATGTACGATTCAATCATGTGGCGCTTGGCCGCCCAGTCCAGCTCCTGGGCCAGCGAGCGCGGATCCCGCTCCAGCTTGTCCAAGACGTCTTCCCAGCGGACCAGAATGTCTTTCGTCACTTGATCCAGCTCATGACAGGCGTAAAAGTCCATGGCGGATTTTAGATACATCCGCTGGACCTCCACGGCGGTCGTCGACCGGCCGTCCGCCAGCTTCACCGAGCCTTTCATCGTCAAATCGCGCGACACTTGCTTGATGCTGAGGACGGGATCATCCAGTTCAATCTGCGGCGCCTCGATGCCCGCCTCGAGAAGATCCAAGACAATCGCCAACGTCCCGACCTTGAGATAGGTCGACAGCTCCGCCATGTTTGCGTCGCCGACGATGACGTGCAGTCGGCGATATTTACCGTAATCCGCGTGCGGTTCGTCGCGCGAATTCACGATCGGGCGCTTGACCATCGTATTGAGATCAACCAGGCATTCAAAGAAGTCCGCTCTCTGCGAGATCTGGAAGTCGGTAAAGCTCGTCTGATTTTCAGCGCCGACTTTTCCCGCCCCGGCGTAAATCAACCTCGTGACGAAGAAGGGCGCCAAGGTTTTGACGATCCGTTCAAAGGGCACCGATCGGGACAGCATGTAATTTTCGTGGTACCCGTAGCTGTTGCCCTTGCCGTCGGAATTGTTCTTGTAAAGGACGAACTGATCCCGGCCGCGCAGGCGTGCCATGCTCTCGAGACATTGGGCGAGAATCCGCTCGCTGATGCGCTCATAGGCCACCACCTCGCGCGGGTTGGTGCATTCCGGCGTGGAATATTCCGGATGAGCGCCGTCCACATACAGGCGGCCGCCGTTGGCCAGCACCTTGTTGAGCTGGCGGTTGTAGTCGGGATTCGGCCGCTCCCGTTCGCCCTCCACCTCAAAGCCCCGGGCATCGAGCAGCGGATTTTCGTTCTCATAGTCCCACACCGCATGGGGAACCGAGATGCCGGGATAATGACCGATAACGGCCAGGGAATTCGAAATCGGATCGGTGGCCGAGGCATCCCGGGAGGCGATGCCGAATTCCGTTTCCGTTCCGAGTACGCGAGGAGCCGCCGGGGGTGTGGATTCCCGCATGGGGGTTTACAGATAGTGGCCGGTGGTGATGGTTTCGATCTGGCGAGACTCGCTGGGACCGCCGCTGATCGTCCGAATATGCACGATCTTCTCGCCTTTCTTCCCGGCGACCTTAGCCCAGTCGTCCGGATTCGTCGTATTGGGCAGATCTTCGTGTTCTTTGAACTCTTCACGAATCGCGCGGATGAGGTCGTCGGACCTCAGCCCGCGGCCTTCCTGGGCGATGGCACGCTTCACCGCGTATTTCTTGGCGCGCGAGACGATCCCTTCGATCAAGGCCCCGCTGGCGAAGTCCTTGAAGTACAAAATTTCCTTCTCGCCGTTCGCGTAGGTGACTTCGATGAATTTGTTCTCTTCCGACGTCGCATACATGGTGCCGACCGTCACGTCGGTCAGGTGTTCGACGAAAGTCTTCACGTCCCCCCCGTGGCGCCTGAGCTCCTCTTCATCGAACGGCAGAGTCGTCCCGACGTACTTGGAAAAAATGTCCTTGGCGGCCACGGCATCAGGGCGGCCGACTTTGACCTTCACGTCCAACCGGCCGGCCCGAAGCACTGCCGGGTCGATGAGATCCTGCCGGTTGCTCGCACCGATGACGATCACGTTCCGCAGGCGTTCGACGCCATCGATTTCGGAGAGGAACTGCGGCACAATGGTCGATTCGATGTCCGACGAGATGCCGGTACCCCGCGTGCGGAACAGCGCGTCCATTTCGTCGAAGAAGACGATGACCGGATTGCCATCGGCAGCCCGCTCCTTCGCCTTCTTGAACACTTCGCGGACCTGACGTTCCGATTCCCCTACATACTTATTCAGCAGTTCAGGGCCTTTCACGTGCAGGAAGTAGCTCCGCACTTCTTTGCCGGTGAGATGACCCAGCTTCTTGGCGATCGAGTTCGCCACCGCCTTGGCGATGAGCGTTTTGCCGCAGCCCGGAGGGCCGTACAAAAGTACGCCCTTCGGCGCGCTGAGCTGATACTCGGAGAATAAATGCGGATGAAGGAACGGCAGTTCCACGGCGTCCCGGACCTGCTCCAGCTCATGCTGAAGTCCGCCGATATGGGCGTAATCCACATCCGGCACTTCCTCAAGTACCAATTCCTCGGCTTCCGATTTCGGCAGTTTTTCTATGACGCAGCCCGAGCGAGGGTCGAAGAGGAGATGATCGCCGACGCTCAGACGTTCGGCCAAGAGCGGCTCGCCGAGTTCGGCCACCTTTTCCTCGTCGAAGTGAAGCGTGACCAACGCACGGTTGCCCTCGAGCAAATCTTTAAGGCGGACGACTTCGCCCTGAACATCGAAGCCGCGAGCCTCGATGACGTTCAACGCTTCGTTGAGAATAACTTCCTGTCCCTTGCGCAGCCCTTTGCTCCCCACCGAGGGATGGAGACTGACCTTCATCTTCCGTCCCGACACATACACGTTGCCAGTGCCGTCTTGATTGAGGCTGGAGAAGATCGCGTAGGTCGAGGGAGGGGCGGTCAGCTTTTCGACCTCGGCGCGCAGCGCTTCGATTTGCGCTTTGGCTTCCTGCAGGGTCGTGACGAGCTTTTCGTTCTGCTTGGTGGCCTGATCGAGTTGGTAACGAGATTGGTACAGCCGACGGATTTCTTCTTCCATCGACTGGATTTGGACACGAAGCTTCTCCATCTCCCGGCTTTGTTCGTCGTTCCGATGAATCACGTCTGGATCTCCCTCGGACAGCCGCTTCGTGATGTGCTTAACGGAATCTCGGAGGGACCGGAGCCGGCTTGGACTTCCTTTCGAATCCGCCATGGGACCACCTGGGACAAGCGACAAACCTCGCTGAATCGCAAATTCCAAGTCTTGAGCGGATTCTAACACTCGTTATTTTCACGGTCAACTACGCGACCGATTCCCGCTCGTGGAATCGACGGCGCAGCGTCGAGAATTACGATGCGGTGACCGCATCAAGCATCGCTTGCGCCGCCGCTTGGACGTCGTCGGCGGCCAGAACGGCTGTGATGACGGCGACGCCAAATGCGCCGGCGGCGCGCAGGTCTCGGGCGCGAGCGGCCGTGACGCCGCCGATGCCGACGATCGGCAACTGCACCGTCCGCACGGCGTGTTCCAACGTCGATAGACCAAGCGGAGATCCGAAGCGCTGCTTCGAAGCGGTCTCATAGATCGGCCCGAGCACGATGTAATCTGCTCCGTCGGCTTCGGCCTGCACCGCCTCGCTCACCGAATGGACGGACACGCCGAGCAGCCGCTGAGACCCGATCAACCGCCGCGCCACCGCCACCGGAAGACTGTCGCCGCGGAGATGGACGCCGGCGCCCTCCAACGAGAGCGCGACGTCGATCCGGTCGTTGATCAGGACTTGGCTGCCGCCCGCCGCTGCGAGATCGCGGATCTCGCCTGCCAGGACCAACAGCTCTTTCGCGCAGAGGTCTCGTTCACGGATTTGTATGCCGGGGTTACCGGCTTTCAGCGCCTGCGCCATGACCGAGGCCAACGCCCTCCCCTTCGTCTGATGACGATCGGTGACGAGGAGTAGACGCGACTCAAGCAACGGCATGAAAGATCTGACGCGAACGCAGAATCACGGGTAGGTGTTCGCAGGATGCTCAAAACGATAGACGGTGTTCACCAGCCCACCCATAAGCGCGTCTTGGCGCGCATGTCACCAAGCAGCAAGGCCGCAGCGAGCGAACGACGAAGCGTGCTTATTGTCGCACGTAGAGCGCTCTGAGCGATGCGAGAACGCAACTGACGGGCGTTTTCAGCATCCTGATTACAGCATGCCTTCGATGGGGCTGCTCGCCGTTGCATACAGCTTGCGCGGAATCCGTCCGGCCTTATAGGCGAGCCGGCCCGCATTGACTGCATACTTCATGGCTTCGGCCATGGCGATTGGGTCCTTCGCCCCCGCGATCGCCGTGTTCATCAACACGGCATCGGCGCCATACTCCATTGCGAGCGCCGCATCCGAAGCGGTTCCGACGCCCGCATCCACAATAATCGGAACCTTGACCGTTTCCATCATGATCTTCAGATTGTAGGGATTGCGGATGCCGAGGCCCGAGCCGATCGGGGCGGCCAGCGGCATGACGGCGGGACAGCCGATATCAACAAGCTTCTTTGCCACAATCGGATCGTCGTTGGTATAGGGGAGAACGATGAATCCTTCCTTGATTAAGATCTTGGCCGCCTCGATCAAACCGGCGGTGTCCGGGAACAGCGTTTTCTCGTCACCCAGCACCTCGAGCTTCACAAGATCGGAGATGCCGGCGGCCCGCGCGAGCCGCGCATATCGGACGGCATCTTCGACGGTGTAGCAGCCGGCGGTGTTCGGCAGGATCGTGTATTTCTTCGGATCGATGAAGTCGAGCAGATTTTCTTTCGAACGATCGGTGATATTGACGCGCCGCACTGCGACTGTCACGACGTCGGCGCCCGACACTTCGATCGCCTTCCGCGTTTCGGCGAAATCTTTGTACTTGCCGGTCCCGACCCAAAGCCGCGACTTAAATTCGCGGCCGGCAATGATTAATCGATCATCATACATGCGTGCGTCCTATTTCCATTGCATCGCCGGCGGCGAGCGTTCCGCCGCCGATGAAGCTCAGAATTTCCACTCGATCTCCTTCTTTGAGACTTCGCCCCTCAAAGTCCTTCCGATCAAGGATTTCAAGATTCAACTCCACAGCGACCCGTTCCATCTTGATCTCCAACTCGCGGAGCAAATCGCCCACCGTCGAACCCGACCGGCAATCGCGCGGTTGGCCGTTGACCTGAATTTGCATGGCATCAGCCATGATCTATCATCCTAGGGAACCCCGTTTCCCGTTGTCAATCGAGAGGAAGGCTGTCTTGCTGACGGCAGACGAACGCGGCAGAATACGAGGAACGCCAATGGCCGCGCCCGAGCACAATCAGCAGGTTGCCGCTCTCTTTCGCTCCATCGCCGAGCTTCTCGCCGCTCACCGCGCCAATCCCTATCGGGTCCGCGCCTATCGGCGGGGCGCCGACGCCTTGCTCGCGCTTAATGAAGACGTCGCCGATGTGGCGCGGAGGAATGCGCTCGAAGAAATTGACGGCATAGGAAGCGATTTATCGGAAAAGATCGAAGAATTTTTAAGAACCGGCAAAATTATGACGCTTGAAGCCCTTCGCCTGCCCTTGCCAGAGCAGGTCAAAGCCTGGGCGCGGCTGCCGGGTCTCTCCGAATCTCTTGTTGCTTACCTCTATAGTCGACTGAATATCGTCACCTTGGCAGACCTCGAGCAGCTCGTGCGCTCGCACATGCTGAGGACAGTGCCAGGATTTTCCGGTTCCGAGGACGCCCTGCTTCAGGCGATTCAAGAGCTACGCCGACGGTCCCTCTAGATTACGACGGCCGCAGCTCTTTGAAAATCTTCCACGTCTTGAGAAGCTCGACCGCCTTTTGTAGCTGCACATCCTGCTCGAGCGAGGGCTCGCCCGAGAGGTCAAGAGGAGGTGTCACCGGTCCTGCGCCGTTTTTTTGCACGCCGTCCTCGGCGCCTTTCGGCGTCGCGACGGACTGCTCCTTTCCAGGACCGGCATTCTGGGGCGTTTTCGAGGTTTTCCCCTCGGCTTCTTTATCGCCCGGCTTGCCCTCCGCCTTGGCCACGGTGGTCGCCGGCTGCGGCTTGATCACAATGTCGGGAGTGATGCCGGTCGATTGGATCGAACGGCCCTTCGGGGTGTAATATTTCGCCGTCGTCAGCCGCAATCCAGACCCATCTCCCAGTGGTAGGATCGTCTGCACGGACCCTTTGCCGAAGGAGGTCGTCCCCACGATGACCGCTCGACCGTAGTCTTGCAACGCGCCGGCCACGATCTCGGAAGCGCTCGCCGATCCCTCGTTGACAAGGATGATCATGGGCGAATCGTCCATCTGGTCCCTTCCCTTTGCAAACCACTCGTCCTTTTTGCTCTCACGGCCTTTTGTGTAGACGACGAGCTTGCCGTTCGGCAAGAACTGCTCGGAGACTTCCACGGCTGCCGTGAGAAGACCGCCGGGATTGTTGCGCAGATCCAGGATTGTGGACTGGACCTTCTGGTCCTTAAACTGCTTGAGGACTCTGCCCAAGTCACGCCCGGTGGCTTCTTGAAACTGAGTGAGCTTGACGTAGCCGATGTTATCGAGGACCTTTGATTTCACGCTTTCAATCTTAATCGTATCGCGCACGAGCGTGAACTGGAGCGGATCCGCCGTTCCTTCGCGCTGGATCGTAAGATTGACCTTCGTGCCTTTTGGGCCGCGCATCTTCTGCACGGCATCCATCAACGACAGGTCTTTCGTCGACTCCTCATTGACCTTCGTAATGTAGTCACCGGCCTTGATGCCCGCGCGCTGTGCCGGTGTCCCGTCAATCGGCGCAATGACAGCCAAGCGGTTCTCCTTGACGCCGATCTGAATGCCGACGCCGCCGAACTCCCCTTTTGTCTCGACCTGCATCTCCTTGTACATTTCGGGGGTCATATAGGCCGAATGTGGATCGAGCGTCGACAACATTCCCCTGATGGCTCCCTGAACGAGATCTTTGACCTTTGTGTCATCGACATAGTTTTTCTGGACCTGCGTCAAGACCTCCGAGAATGTTCGGAGCTCCTCATACGTCTCGGTGGCATGGCCGGTCCGTTCCCATCCCTTGCCGATCAAAACACCGAACAGCAAGGCCACCATGACCATGGGTCCCAGCATCCAAAATCGCCGCCGTTGGTTCTGTTCCATCATAAGCGTCCTTTCCCCCGCACGGTCCCTTGTTGCGCTATCGCTTTGCCAGCCATTGGAGGGGATCCACCGGTTCAGCCCCTTCGCGCAATTCGAAGTATAAAGTATTTTCCCCCGTCATGCCCGTATCACCGGTCTCACCGATCGACTGTCCGGAGGCGACCTGCGCCCCTACCGAGGTCAAGATCTTCGAGGCATGCGCGTAAAGAGAAAAAAACCCATTCGCATGATCGAGGATTATAACGAGTCCGTAGCCTTTCAACCAGTCGGCATACACCACGGTCCCCGACATGACTGCATGGATGGCGCTCCCTTCTAACGTCCGAATCTCAATGCCCTTTCGGTGAACGTACGTATTGAAGGTCGGATGCTTCTGGCGACCGAAATAGGTCAACACGCTGCCTTCCGCCGGCCACGGAAGGCCGCCTTTGACGCCCCTCGACAGCGCTCCGGATGGCGGCCTGGCCGCCGCCGCCCTGCGGCGCTGCTCCAACTCCCGAAGCAGACTGTCGATGCGAGAAGCGGATCGCTCGAGTTCCTGCAGCGCCCGTTCGTACGATTCCTTCTCTTGCGTCAGCTTGGCGAGATAGAGCTTTTTCTCTTTCTTGACCGCCTTGATCTCCTCGAGATGCTTCTCGGTGGTGCGTTTATAGGCCAGCATGCCGACCCGGGCCGCTTCGCGCTGCCGCTCCGCGTCCTCCATATTCGACATGTCGGTCTTAAATGTTTCGATCATGCTGTAGTCCCGCGCGGAGACCGCCGAAAGATACCGGAGGCGCCGTTGAAAGTCTCCATACGAATCGGAGGCCAGCAGGGGTTTCCAATGTCCGAACCGACCCTCCATATATTGAACCCGAAGGCGGGCCAAAATTGCTTGCTGCCGGACCTGCACACCGTCCCGCAACCGAGCAATCTGCGCATTGATGCCTTCGATTTCCTGATCCTTCTTGCGCAGCTTGCGACTGATGTCCTGATGGGACTGGCGGTACCGCATGTGCCGCTCGTCGAGGGTTTGGATGCCTTGGAGAATTGACTCGCGTTTTTTTCCCGCTTCATCCGCTTGCCGGCGCTTTTCTTCAATCTGATCTTTGAGCTGCTCGAGCGTCCTTCGCTCTTTATCGATTTTTTCGTTGATGGAATCGCCAAAGACGCTGGGCGGCATCAAAAGAGCCACGAACAGCGCCGAGGCCATCCAACGAACGGGACGCCATCTCATACCTTGACCTCGTCGAATCGCCTGAGAGAAACGAAGCTGCCGGCGAACCCAAGGACGATGCCGACGCCCACGAGCAGCAGGCACATAGACGGCGGGAAAAACATCGTCAGCTGCTCCAGGCCGCGCAGCCGGCCCGTCGTTCGCATCTGCTGTCGGAACAGTTCGTAGAGGGCCTTCAGCATGAACAATGAGCATGCGCTTCCCAAGCCTCCGAGGACCGCCCCTTCGAGCAGGTAGGGAATGCGGATGAAGGTCTTGGTGGCGCCGATCAGCCGCAAAATCGCAATTTCGTCGCGGCGGGTGAACAACGTCAGCCTAATTGTGTTGGCGATAATGGTGACCGCGGCCGCCGAGAGGATGAGGCCAATCCCGATCGCCACCAGCTCGATGGACCGTATGACGGTCGAGATGGCATCGATCCAGTCCTGGTTATAGTCCACCTTTTCAACGCCGGCCAAACCCGACGTGCGTTCCGCCCACCGCTTCACGGCATCAGGCGACCGGTACGGCGGCGCCAAGGTCACCACAAAGGAGGCGGGCAACGGGTTTTGGCCTAGCCCTTCGAGGAGATGCGAATCGGAAGGGAACTGCGCTTTAAACTCGCCCAACGCCTGTTCTTTGGAAATAAAGTGGAGCGCCGCGACAGCGCGATCGCTCCGCAGTTGCTGTTCGATGTCGGAGACCGCCGTCCCGGCGGCTCGATCATCGAGATACACCATGATTTTGATGTCTTCCTGCAGCCAGCCGGCAGCCGCACGAAGGTTCACGTAGAGCAGTAGAAAGATGCCGACACACGCGAGCGTGAACGCCGTCGTAAAGATCGCCACAACGGTCGTCGTGCGGTTCGTCCAAATATTGGCCCAGGCCTCACGGAGCAAATAGAAGATCGTCCTCATCGGCCGACCTGCCGCTCCGGCAGGAGCGCGCCTTTGACGAGGGTCACCACCCGGCGGTTCACCTGCGCCATCACGCTGGGATCGTGGGTTGCGACGATAACCGTCGTGCCGCGGGCGTTGATCAGCTTGAACAACTCGATGATTTCCGCCGTCAACGCCGGATCGAGGTTGCCCGTAGGTTCGTCGGCAAGGAGCACGACCGGACCGTTGACGATCGCCCGGGCAATACAGACCCGCTGCTGTTCACCGGTCGAGAGACTCATCGGCAACTGGTCGCGCTTGTGTTCCACGCCGACCGCGCGCAACGCTTCCGTCACTTTGCGCTTAATATCCGACTGGGACACTCCCTGAACGAGCAACGGCAACGCCACGTTGTCGAAGACGGATTTTTTGACGAGCAGTTGGAAATCCTGGAATACAGTTCCGACCTTCCGCCGCAGATAGGGGATTTCGGAAGCCGCCAGCGTACCGACATTTTTGCCGTTCACGAAGACTTGGCCGTCGTCAGGCCGCTCTGCCCCGATCAACATCCTGAGCAGCGTTGATTTTCCCGCGCCGCTCGGGCCCATCAGTAAGACGAATTCTCCCTTCTCCACCTCCAGAGTGACGTCCGCCAAGGCGGGCCGCCGGTCGTACTGCTTGGTGACATGGACAAGCTGGATCATCTGCTGGGATCGCCGCTCGGAACTTCAAAGGCGTTCTGGATATGCTCCACCTTGAGCACGGCTGAGTCCTTCCCTTCGAGCAACACCACGTCGAAACGGCACGGCCGCTCCGTCCAATGACGTTGAGCGAGAAATTGGGACGCCAGACGAATCAGCTTCTGTTGCTTCTGGCGATGGACGGCATGGACGGCACCGCCAAATTCTCCGGTTCGCCGCGCTTTGACCTCGATGAACACCAACACCTGGCCGTCTTCAGCCACCAGGTCCAATTCTCCCAACGAGGATCGAAGATTTCTGGCGACGATGCGATACCCTTTCCCGCGCAGATACCGCTCAGCCGTCGCCTCTCCTTCTTGCCCAAAGAGACGCCTAGGGTCAAGAATTGTCACGCTCTTGTCCATTGGGGTGACGCCGCACTGTCCGGCAGGCGCCAGCGAGTTGGGCAATCACATCGGCCACCGGTGCATACGTTCGACGATGAAGCTTGCAGGGTCCGTGCACTGCAAGCTGCTGGAGATGCTCTTCGGTGCCGTACCCTTTATGGGAAAGAAAATTGTAGTGGGGATAGAGCCGGTGATACTCGGCCATCAGCCGATCCCTCGTCACCTTGGCGACGATTGACGCCGCTGCCACCGACATGCACAGGGAATCGCCCTTGATGATGGCCCGAATCGGGATAGGGCATGCGGGCAGCGAGATCGCATCGATGAGCAGGCAATCGGGCTGAGGCGCAAGCCCCGCCAAGGCACGCTGCATGGCCAGCCGGGTGGCTTCGAGAATGTTCAGCCGGTCGATCTCTTGCTCCGTCGCGGAGCCGATGCCGATACTGACGGCGCGCCGCGTGATCGTCGTATACAGCTGTTCGCGCTCGGATTCAGTCAGGAGTTTGGAGTCGTCGCATCCGATCAGGCGGCACCGGCTGGGCAGGACAACCGCCGATGCGACGACGGGACCTGCCAGCGGGCCGCGGCCAGCCTCATCCAAACCCGCAATCCGGCGATACCCGCGACGACGGGCTTCCAGTTCAAAGTCATCTGTGGGACCCACGAAGTGAACTATGCGTGCGGTCACCCGCTCCCTCGTGGCTGTTGGAATGCACGGTGGCGGCTAGGATTTCGCCGCGCCGGCCTCGACGGGTTCCTCGGGCGCTTCGGCTTGCCGCGCGGCTGCGGCCTGCGCCTTGCTCTCCGCCACGAACTCGCGGTCCTCGACCCGGGAAAACTTTCCTTTTTTCTCCCGCAGGTAGTAAAGCTTGGCGCGACGCACCTTGCCTTGGCGTACCACATCGATCTTCGTCACGATCGGTGAATGCACGGGAAAAATGCGCTCGACGCCGACACCATAGGACACCTTGCGCACGGTGAACATCTCTGTGTTCAGGCTCCCTTTGCGCGCGATGACGGCTCCCTCGTAAACCTGGATGCGCTCTTTTTCTCCTTCAACGACTTTGACGTGAACCCGCACGGTGTCTCCGATTTCGAAGCGCGGGACGGATTTTTTCTGCAACGACCGTTGAACACGCTCAAGCTGATTCATGACTTCACCTCTCCTCCCCGCATGGCACCGGCGCACCGGGCACGCCTTCACGAATTATGTCATCCAACATTTGTTGATCTTCTATGGTCAGCTGCCGATCCTTCAGCAGATCGGGTCGCTTGTGATAGGTGATCCGCAGGGCCTCTCTCCTGCGCCACCGACGGATCACCTCATGATGTCCGGAAAGCAATACGTCTGGAACCGCCAAGCCCCGAACCTCTGCCGGCCGCGTGTAGTGCGGATATTCCAGCAAAGGCTCGGCGAATGATTCTTCGACGATTGACGATGGATCGCCAAGCACGCCCGGCATAAGCCGGGACGCCGCATCGATGAGGATCAGGGCCGGCAATTCCCCGCCGGTCAGTATATAGTCGCCGACCGAGACCTCTTCCGGGTTGAGCGCCAGCCTCACGCGTTCGTCGACGCCCTCATAGTGTCCGCAGAGAATCAGGAGCCGGCGGCGATCCGCTGCCAGGTCATGGGCGTAAGCTTGACTGAACGGACGGCCCTGCGGCGACGGGAACAGGATCCTCACAGTTTCGCCAGTTTGCTCATACGGCCGGCGGATTTCTTCCACCGCGCGCAGAATCGGCTCGGCCTTCATAACCATGCCCGCGCCGCCGCCGTACGGAATGTCATCGGCGACCCGGTGTTTGTCGACCGTGAAATCACGCAAGTTGTGCACATTGACCTCGAGGAGACCTTTCTCCCTGGCCCGTTTCAGCATGCTGCTTTCCAAGACGGGTGTTACCATCTCGGGGAAAAGCGTGATGACGTCGCACCGCAGCATGTCAGGCCTCAACCAGTCCTTCAATGGTACGCACAGTCATCCGCCCTTGAGCGACGTCCACCGATCGGATGAATTCCTTGACCGCGGGGATTAAGGCTTCGCGGCCAGCCTGCCGGACGACAAACACCGGATGCGCCTGGGTTTCTAAAATCGCTTCGAGACACCCGAGTTGGTGCCCGCCTTCGTCGACAACCGTCATGCCGATGAGGTCGCATTCGTACCAGGGATCACCTTCCTGCTTCGGCACGTCTTGCGCAACCTGAAGCAATGCTCCTCGCATCTTCCTGGCTTCCTCCGGTGTGTTCACGTCCTCGAACTCCACGATGTACGAAGCACCAGCGCGGCGCACGTGCCTCACGATTCGGTCGACGGTATGCCCGTCTTGAGCGGCGACACGCACCGCTTGCAAACGCTCGAATCGTCCCGGCCGGTCGCTTAAGGATCGGACTTTGACTGCTCCGCGGACACCGAACGGCCGGTCGATCTTGCCAATAGTGACCATTTCAGGCAAGGCCGCCATGAATCAGGCCTTTTTCTTGGCCGCCTTTTCCGTTTCAAATTGCTTCCACAATCCTGAACGCCGAAGGAGCGTCTTCACCGTCACCGTCGGCTGCGCGCCTTGACGAAGCCAGGTGAGCACTCGTTCCTGCTTGAGCTCCGGAAGACCTGCTTCTTTCAGGGGATCGAAAATGCCCAAAATTTCCAGAAAGCGTCCGTCGCGCGGCATGCGCGAGTCCGCCGCGACCACGCGGTAGATCGGTCGCTTATGTCGTCCGGTCCTGGTCAGTCTCAGATGAACGGCCACTGTCTTCCTCCCTTATATGCCGCCGGCAATAGGCTGGCGATCTGGTTTCTATGCGTCAGACGGCCCGCGTAGTCGGGCGGGATACTCGAGCTCACATCGAACGGAGCAGCTGGGCAAGCTGATGGCGCCCTGCCGTACCTGTCATCACCTTGGCAATCTTTCTGGCGGAGAGAAACTGTTTGATCAGCCGGTTGACCTCGGTCACATTTGTTCCGCTTCCGCGCGCAATCCGCTTTTTCCGGCTGCCATTGATCACGGTGTGGTCACGGCGTTCCCGCGACGTCATCGAATCAATCATCGCCATGACCCGTTTCAGCTCGCGCTCCGGCATCTGGCCTTCCATCGCGCCTTTCAACTTTTGGCCGCCCGGCAGCATACTCAGGATCTGGTCCAATGAGCCCAGCTTGTTGACCTGTCCGAGCTGGGCACGGAAGTCCTCCAACGTAAATGTGTTGGTGGTCAGCCGCTTCTGCGCCTCCTCGGCCTGCTCGCGGGTGAACGTTTCCTGCGCCTTTTCTATCAGGGAGAGCACGTCGCCCATGCCCAGAATGCGCGATGCCATCCGGTCGGGATGAAACAACTCCAGCGCGTCGAGCTTTTCACCGACGCCCAAAAACTTGACGGGCTTTCCGGTTACGGCTCTAATTGAAAGCAATGCTCCGCCGCGTGCGTCGCCTTCCACCTTCGTCAGAATGATGCCCGTGAGCGCGACACGCTGATCGAACTGACCGGCCATCGTGACCGCGTCCTGGCCCGTCATGGCATCCGCGACGAGTAAGACTTCATGGGGTGCGACCGCTGACTTCACCGCCGCTAGCTCGTTCATGAGCTCATCATCCACGTGCAAACGCCCGCCGGTATCGAGGATGACAAGATCAAACCCCTGTGCCCGACCGCGTTCAACTCCGGTGCGACAGACGCGGACCACATCCTGTGCCGTGGTTCCCGGCTGATCCTGTCGATGAACGTCGATATCCAAGCTCCGTCCGATACTGGACAACTGATCGGCGGCGGCCGGCCGGCGAGGATCAGCAGCGACCAACAATACGCGTTTCCCTTGCTGCTTGAAGAATCTGGCGAGTTTGCCACATGTTGTGGTCTTGCCTGAGCCTTGAAGGCCGACCATCATGACGACGGTGGGAGGCATGGAGCTTAGCGAGAGCCCTGCCCGTTCGTGGCCCATCATCGCCCGTAATTCATCCCATACCACTTTCACCACATGGTGGCCGGGTGTCAGGCTCTGGAGGACCTCCTGTCCGATCGCTTTTTCGCGAACGCGTTCGACGAAATCTTTGACGATCTTGAAGTTCACGTCCGCCTCTAAGAGAGCGAGACGAACCTCCTTTAAGGCCTCCGCGATGTTTTCTTCAGTCAGGACGCCGGTTCCGCGGAGCTTCTTAAGAATTTTTTCGAATTTTTCGCTGAGCGCATCCAACATAACGATCACACAAAAAAAGCAATCGAAGCTTAAGTGAGGAGCGTGCTCGCATTGCCGTTCGTCACGAGGCGAAGGAGGCGCAGGCAGGTGCGCGACCACAGGCCCTGAAAAACCGGAGGCGTATTCACTGGAATACGTTGAGGATTTTCAGCGCCGAGAACGATGCAGATGCTTGTGCATCTTCGCCGCAGTAGAGGGGCAGTATCGAACAGGCTCCTATATCTTCGATCGCCTCGAAAAATCTAGCAAAAGAGCACCGGGCAGTCTAATGGAGCCCCCTGGATAAGTCAAGGCGCACAGAGCGGCATTCTGGTTGACAGGGTACCCCCCTTCCGATATCGTCGTCCTCGAAGAATCGGTGAGTCTGATCAACAGGTTAAGAGGCCGTTGACGTGAGAAAATCGCCGTGGCTGCTGCTGATATTCCTGCTCATCGGCGGGTTGCTCGGCGGTATCCTCGGGGAAATTCTCCGGGTCATGGCGCCGCAAGGGACGATTCAGACGATCTTTGCCACGAACTTCACCCCCGGCATCAGTCCGCCCTTAACGATCGATCTCATCCTTGTAAAGCTCACGCTGGGATTCAGCTTCAAGATTAGCCTCCTGAGCGTCCTCGGCATGCTGCTGGGCATCTATCTTTACAAGAACGTGTGAAGGAACGGTCGTTGCGCCGGCCGAAGGCTGGCGCTCTAAGAACCGTCTCGCTAGCCGCCCGATTTGAGTTCGAGGTCGCGCAATCGCAGAGCGCGAATGCGGTTGCGAAGCGCCGCGGCGCGCTCGAATTCCAAATCTTTCGCTGCGGCTTTCATTTCCAACTCGAGACGGCGAATCTGCCCCTCGATGGCCTCGTCCTCGTCAGTGTATGCAGCGGTAGGCTCAGCGGCCATCGTTAATTGTTCGGCCTCAGCGTCGGCTTCGGCGTATTCAAGCCGCGGCACCGCCTTCAGTATGCTCATGGGCACAATGCCATGCGCCTCGTTGAACGCCGCCTGAATCGCCCTTCGACGAGCGGTTTCCGTCATGGCGTGGCGCATGGCGTCGGTGATCGCGTCGCCGTAGAACAGTACACGTCCACGGACGTTTCTGGCAGCACGGCCGGCCGTTTGAATGAGCGATCGATGCGATCGCAAGTACCCTTCTTTGTCTGCATCCAGAATAGCCACAAGACTGACTTCCGGAAGATCGAGCCCTTCCCTGAGAAGGTTGATGCCGATCAGCACGTCAAACCGGCCGAGACGCAGATCACGGATGATCTCCGCGCGTTCCAGGGTCTTGATGTCGGCGTGAAGGTAGCGGACTTTGACCCCCAGCTCATGATAGTACTCTGACAAGTCCTCCGCCATGCGCTTGGTCAGCGTCGTGACCAGCACACGGCCGCCTCGGGTAATTTCTTCACGGACCTCGCCGAGCAGATGATCGACCTGCCCCTTCGCTGGCTGCACTTCAATAACCGGATCCAGAAGACCCGTCGGCCGGATGATCTGCTCCACGACGCGCCCCCCAGTATGATCTAACTCATACGGACCGGGCGTCGCTGAGACATAGATGACCTGGTTCAAGTAGCGCTCGAATTCATGAAATTTGAGCGGCCGATTGTCGACCGCCGAGGGAAGACGAAACCCATACTCGACGAGAGTCCGTTTCCGCGAGTAGTCGCCTTCATACATCCCGCCTACTTGCGGAATCGTGGCATGAGATTCGTCCACAATGAGCAGGTAATCTTTCGGGAAGTAATCGATCAGCGTGGGGGGAGGCTCGCCGGGCGCCCGTCCACTCAAGTGGCGGGAATAGTTTTCAATCCCATGGCAATACCCCATCGCTCGGATCATTTCGAGATCGAACTTCGTGCGCTGCGAGATGCGTTGCGCCTCAAGCAGCTGGTTGTTTTTCTTGAAGTAGGCGATACGCTCGTCCAATTCCTCCTCGATGCCCGTGATCGCCCGCTCATAACGGTCGGGCGCGATCAGATAGTGCGTGTTCGGATAGACGGCGACTTTGGGCAGTTTCTCGATCGCTTTCCCGGTCAACGGATCGATGACATGAATGGCATCGACCACATCACCGAACAGCTCGATGCGGACGGAGCGGGCTTCGTTCGATGCCGGGAAAATCTCGATGACATCGCCGCGCGCACGGAATGTCCCGCGGTGAAAATCCACATCATTGCGAGTGTACTGAATGTCGACGAGCTTAGTCAGTATCTGCTCACGCCTGATGTCCATCCCCTCTTCAAGGTACAAGAGCATGCCGTGATAGACCTCAGGAGAGCCGAGCCCATAAATACAGGACACGGAGGACACGATCAGCACGTCATTGCGTTGCAGCAACGAAGTGGTTGCCGCATGGCGCATCTGATCGATCGCGTCGTTAATCGATGAATCCTTTGCGATGTAGGTGTCTGTCTGAGGTATGTAGGCTTCCGGCTGGTAGTAGTCGTAATAGCTGATGAAATACTCGACCGCATTCTGCGGAAAGAACTGCTTGAATTCATGGTAGAGCTGACCGGCGAGCGTCTTGTTGTGCACGAGGACCAGCGTGGGCTTCTGGACCTGCGCAATCACGTTGGCCATCGTGAAGGTTTTGCCCGAGCCGGTCACGCCCAGAAGGGCCTGATGCTTTTGACCCTTCTGTATTCCGGCCACCAAGGCCTCGATAGCCGGACCTTGATCGCCTGTCGGTTTGTATGGAGCTTCGAGTTGAAACGGCGGCATTCTGGCGTCCTACGGCGTCTCCACTCTACCATGGCCAAATGCAACACGTCCCCGGCCCTCACGGGACCGAGGACATGTTGTGGACCGACGTTGACTCGGGCGATTAATGCCCGAATTGTCGTTGTCGCGCCGGCTGAAACGAGGTGCGGCGACCGACAGAAGCCCCCGCATGGCGGTGCTTGCGGTGACCGGGGAATCTTTGATGGTCGTGCGCCTCAGAGGTGGGACGAGGTCCATGCATTTCGTTCCTCGGAGGGGCAGCAACAGGTAGCGACACGAACTCCGGAAGTGACAGTCTCTTCGTCCGGATGTTCAACTGTCCCACCATACGTAGGTACTGCCGTTCTTCATCCTGTGAGAGGATCAGAAACGTCGCACCTTCCTTTTCGGCACGGCCCGTCCGGCCGGCGCGATGCACATACGAAGTGGGATTCACCGGCAACTCATAATGAATGACCTGCGCCACATCCGGAATGTCGAGACCTCGCGCCGCGACGTCGGTCGCCACCAGCGACGTCAATCGTCCCGCTCGGAAGGCACCTAGCGTCCGTTCACGCTGCGCTTGACTGTGATTGCCCGTAATTGCACCAACTGAGGCCGCTTCACCGCCGAGCTTCGCAGCCAATCGTCGGACCTTGTACTTTTGATCACAAAACACCATCGATCGCTCACCGGCTTTCACGCCTTTAAGCAGCGTATGCACGAGTTGGGTACGCGACTGTTCGGCCGGCACGACGTAGTACGCATGGGTGATCGTCGTCGGACTGTTCACACCAGGATCGACGGAGATTTTCGCCGGATCGTGCTGCATGCTTCGTGCGAGCTGCTGGATTTCTGGCGAAAAGGTGGCAGAGAACATTAAGGTTTGTCGATGCGGCGGGAGCAATGCAAGGATCCGGCGGATGTCGGGCAGGAAGCCGCGATCCAACATTTGGTCTGCCTCATCCATGACGACCCAGGTCACCGCTCCGAGCCGCAGGTGGCCGGACCCTGCAAGATCCAGCAGCCTGCCTGGGGTGCCGACCACGACTTTCGGCGAGTGCCGAAGGGCGCGGTAATGCCGCTCAATGGGCGTTCCACCGTATAGCGCGAGGGACGTCATCGCCGGCGGCGCATATTTTCGTAATTCGACATCGATTTGCAGCGCCAATTCTCTGGTCGGTGCAAGAATCAAAAATTCGGGCCCCGTGGTATTGCTCACCACTCCTGGACTCGATTCCGAACGGTGCAGCGCACGGACGATCATGGGCAGAAGAAACGCCAAGGTTTTTCCGCTGCCGGTTTTGGCCTGGGCCATGATGTCGCGGCCTTCCAAGGCCGGCGGAATGGCCGCCTCCTGAATCGGCGTCGGGACGGTAATACCGCCTTGCATCAATCGGTGGGCAATAGTCGGGGGCAAACTCATCTGAGCAAACGTAGACATAACACTCCTTGTGTGAATCAACTTCCTGAGACTGCAAAGCGGCCGTTCATCCGGCCGGAACACACATCAGCGAGATGGGCAATTCTAGGAAGGAGATAAGCGGGGCTGCCGGTTGGCAGCCCCGACGTGAAAAAGAACGGCTCGGGCTTAATGCCGGCCGCCACCGAACCCGCCGCGGCCTCCGCCGCCTGAGCGTGGTTCCTGCGGACGCGCTTCGTTGACGGTCAACGTGCGGCCGCCCAGTTGGGTACCGTTCAAAGCGGTAATCGCCGCTTGAGCCTCAGAATCCCCAGACATCTCCACGAAGCCGAAGCCCCGGGATTGACCGGTGAACTTATCCGTGATGATTCGGGCTGACGCCACCGACCCATGGGCAGCAAACAGATCGCTTAGTTGCTGCTCGGTTGTGGAATACGGCAAACCCCCAACATAAATCTTCGAACCCATTGGGTTCCTCCTTTGAGAAATGTGTTGTCTTGGACTCGAGAAGAGGTGAGGAAGGAATGGGCCGAAGACGCAAACACGATGGCGA
>DATJGE010000097.1:0-20128 GCA_035495295.1 Nitrospira sp.
AACCCAGACGCAACCTCGAGGAGATGCAGCCGAGCAGGGGAGTGATAAGTCGCGGGATTTATTGGTGGCGGTGACCCGGATCGAACGGGTGACCCGCGGCTTATGAGTCCGCTGCTCTGCCAACTGAGCTACACCGCCACGTCGAGGAATCGCGAGGGGAAGCCAATCTTACCCGAGGAACGGCCGCACTGTCTACGGATCGCGAGTCAAGTTGGCAACTACTCGGCACCGGCGTCGCGGGGCGATGGCGCGGCAGGCTTCGGTTGCCGCCCCGGGATCTGCTTTTGCCGTAAAAGTTTCGTGAAATACGTCCGCTGAAGTCCCAAGGTTTCCGCTGCGCGTGTCTGGTTCCAATCATTTTTCTTCAAGGCATCCTCGAGCACCCAACGGCTGTAGGCCTCCATCATTTCGTGATAGCCGCTTCCCATTGCAGGGTGATGTTCGCTGGCGTGGGCTGAAACAGGACTCGCGGTGCCGGCCGCTTCGGACAGACACAAGTGTTCCGGTTCAATAATTTTGCCCGGCGTGAGGATATAGGCGCGGGTCAGCACATTTTCAAGTTCGCGGATATTGCCAGGCCAGCGGTATTGCGCAAGCCTGCGCAATGCTGCGTCGCTCACCGTACACTGCTTGCTCAGACCAAACCTACCGGCCCGTCCGAGGAAGTACCCGGCAAGCGCCGGAATGTCATCGATGCGCTCGCGCAGCGGCGGCAGCGTCACAGAGATCACTTCCAGTCGATAAAACAGATCTTCTCGGAACGCCCCTTGACGGATGGCCTGTTTCAGATCTTTGTTCGTCGCGGCGACGAACCGGACGTCGGTGCGCACGGATTGGGTCCCGCCGACCCGATAAAACGTCTGATCCTGGAGGACGCGCAGCAAATGGCTTTGCAGCGACAAGGACATGTCGCCGATCTCATCGAGAAACACGGTTCCGCCTTCGGCGATCTCGATCTTTCCGGCCTCCCGTTTCACAGCCCCGGTAAAGGCCCCCTTTTCATGGCCGAACAACTCATTTTCGAGGAGGTCCTTCGGAATGGCTGCGCAGTTGACGGCGACAAACGGCTTGTCTCTGCGCGGGCTCCACTGGTGAATCGCGCGAGCGACCACCTCTTTGCCCGTGCCTGTCTCGCCCAGAATGAGCACCGTCACGTTGGATGCGGCAGCCTGTTTGGCCAATGCCAACTGAGCGGTAAACTTGGCGTTGGCGCCCACCATGCCGCCGTAACGGTCATCCAGCTCCTTCTTAAGGACGCCGACCTGCCGGCGCAGGGCGATCGCGTCCAGGGCCTTGTTGATGACGACGGTGATGTGGTCGCCCGTGAACGGCTTGGTGATGAAATCGACGGCGCCGAGCTGCATCGCTTTCACGGCGAGCTCGATGGTACCGAAGGCCGTCAGCATGACGATAGGTGGAATTGAAGGGGCGGTGTTGTCGGGCGGTGCGTGCTTTCCCATCGAATCATGGAGCTGCTGCAAAATGTCCAATCCCGAAAACACCGGCAGTTGAATGTCGAGGAGTATCAGGTCCGGTTGTTCGGTCTGAATGACACGCAGCGCGGCTTTGCCGTCCGAGGCCGTCAATGGTTCGTGTCCCATCCAGGTAATGCGGTTTTCGAGCGCCAGGACGATGTCTGGATCGTCGTCGACAATGAGTATGCGCGCGCGCATGCGGTGATCCTCCTATGCGGCTGGACTCGGGGCCCTTCGGCACATGCCGTCGTGTAGTCCCATCGTCAACCCCTGGCGCCCCTCGATGGCGCATCCGTGGCCGAACCCGGAGAGACGATTTCCGGCGAAGACTGCGCCATGGGGCTTCCGGCTGCATTGCCGGGCAACGTGAAATAAAACCGCGATCCCGCGCCGACTTCGCTTTCAACCCAGATGCGCCCCTTGTGCATCGAGATGAAGCTCTTGGTGATGAAGAGTCCCAACTGCGCGCCCTGCGATGTGGGCATGGTCGAGGCGACCTTTGAAAACTCGTCGAACACCCGGTCCAGTTGTTCCGGCGGAATTCCACAGCCCGTGTCATTGACGCAGGTCTGCACCATGCCGTCGGCCGCTGTCTGAAAGCCGACCGACACGCGGCCGCCGGGGGGTGTAAATTTTACAGCGTTTCCGATGATGTTCCAGAGGATTTGTTCCACTTTGTCGCGGTCCGCATGAATCATGGGCAGGTGTTCCGGAGCATCGATCTGGATCTCGACGTGTTTTTCTGCTGCCACCGTCCGTAGGCTCTCGACGACCACCGTGGCGACTTCATCCACGCGCAGGGATTCCAGCCGAAGGATTTCCTTGTTGAGATCAAGCCGGGACCAGTCCAGCAGCTGGTTGATGATTCTCGTCAACCGGTTCAGATTATGCCCGATGCGGTCAAGGTACGTTTTCTGGCGCTCCGAGAGTGCTCCGGCAACCCCGTCGAGCATGTTGTCCGCGAAGCTGCGAATGGCGGTCATGGGTGTGCGTAACTCATGCGACGCGACGGAGACGAACATCGTCCGGCGCCGGTCATGTTCCTGAAGCCGTTCGTTGGCGACCGACAATTCCTTCGTGCGCTCCTGGATGCGTTGCTCCAGATGCTGGGTGAGCTGGGCCAAATCAGCATAAGTCCGTGCGTTGTCGATGGCGGTGGCGACGTGGCTCGCGATGGTCATCAAGATGTGCAGGTCCTCTTCCGAGCAGGCCATTGCCCCTCGGTCTCCCGCGATGAAACCCAGAATCTGGCTGTGGCTTTGCAACGGCACGCACACGAATGATTGGAGATCGACGCGCCGCGCCAGGTCGAGCAGCGCCGGATGCATGCGGTGGGCCACCGTGTTCACATCCCGCGCCAGCACCGGCTTGGCGTGAATGAACAGATCCGCAAGAATCGTATCATCGTCCTTGATGGGCACCGTCAGAAAACGAGCGGCTTCCGTAATCTCGTCCGATACGCCGGCCACTTGAGCGACGTAGCCGACCTCGCGGTCTTCGTGCCGGAGCATGAGCGCCATACGGGAAAATCCCAGGTTGGACCGGAGTAGTTGGAGCACCGTGTCCATCAGTTCGTGCAAGTCCAGCGTGCTCGTAATGGCCGCGCTCGTCTGATGGACGGCCGTCAATTGCGTAATCTGTTTACGAATCGTCTCCAGGTTGGAGGTAATGGCCTCGCTCCGTTCCTTGAGGGCTTCCGTCATGACGTTAAAGGTTTGCGTCAGCTGTCCTACTTCATCGCCCGTCGTCGCGGGGATAGGCGGCGGCGATTCGCCTTCCGCGAGCTGTCGCGCGACCGCCGCCAGTTTTCGCAGCGGCGTGGTGACGCGCAAGGTGAGAAAGTGCGCCCCCAAAATGCCGGCGCTGATGAGCAAGGTCGTCAGAATGAGGACGTTGCGGATCATGTCGAAGAGCGCCCGCTTGACTCCCGCATCGCTGATGCCGATTTGTACGACGCCTTGCACAAGATAGGGCGCGGCGCTCTTCTTCGACGCAATGCGTTCCTCCATTTCAAGGAGCATCGGCGACAGCGAGGGATCGGAGGACGGTTTGCGCATGACCGGCAACGCGAAGTCGTACACTTTCTCGGTCAGCGACGAAACGATCCAGAGCGCGTCGGAGCTGCCGCCGTCAGGAACCAGAAGTTTCTCGGGTGACAGTGCGACGGGCGTGATCCGCGGAGTGGTCGTCGGCTGGCGGTAGAGTTCTTCGGCGATAGCTTCATCGGGGTAATAGCGGCGTTCTTGCGAGAAGGTGACGCTGCCGGACGACTCGCGGACGATTTTGTTCTCCTGTGCGAGGATGAGATGGTCGGCGCCCCGAATGACCACATAGACCACATCGTCGACGGCCATAAGACTGTCAACGAATTCCCGCAGCGTCGTCCGGTCTTCGGCGATTAATCCTCCATACCGAAACTGGCCGTTCTTGACGACGCTGGTCAGCAGAATCGTGCCGAGTTGATTGAGATTCTCCGTCATCGAGACCCGTCTCACCTCGATGAAATACCAACTGAGCGTCGAGCAGGTCAGGATCAAAATCAGGCTGAAGAAGACGACGAACTTCGTGCGCAGACTGGCGATCTTGCCGCCCGTCAGCGGCGAAGCGTCCCTGGGCGTTTGTGAGAGCGTCGTCATCGCCGGTCAATACGTTTCATCGATCAAGTGATTCACGTCCTTGGGAAACTCAATACCAAGAAAGCGCGCGGTCTTTAGATTGACGGTGATTTTAAGCCGTTCAATCGGAATCGGTCTGGCCGGAAGCTTCCGGTCGCCGTCCAGGATACGCTTCGCCAGAAGCCCTGTCTCACGGCCCACTTCCCCGTACGCCACAGAGAGGCTCAGTAAAGCCCCGAGCCTGGTGAATTCGGGGGAAAATCCGATGACAGGGACGCGCTTGGCCAGTGAGGTTTCCAGGATAAATCCGATGGACTCATTTGTCAGCACGGTCGAATCCGGTACCAGCAACAAGGCCTCGTTGGCGGCAAGCAGCGTGCGCAGCTGTTGAGGCACGTCCTTTTCGCTCTCGACGGGGAAGTCATGGAGCTGCAACGAATTCGCGGAAGCCTGGGAAATCGTGTCCTTGAGTTTTCCCTGGTTACTCGCTGGAGTGGAGAGCATTCCGACACGGCGCAAATTGGGCAAAAAGGCGTGCAGGATTTTGAACTGGCGCTCAGCCGGTATTTCCAGCAGCGTCCCGGTCATATTGGGGGCGGTCAGATTGTGCCTGGACGGGTCCAATATCATCATATACACAATAGGAATGTCGATGATCTCGAGTTTGGCAGCCAAGGCCGCTTTCAAGCCGACCGCCACGACCAATGATGTGTCGGATGCCCGAATTTTTTTGGCGAGCTTTCGGCCCTGTTCGAGATCGCCTTGCACGTCGTACTCCGAATAAAAGACTCCTGACGGCGCCGTCGATTTAAATCCGGTAATGGCTTGGTCGTAGGCCGCAATGCTCGAGGATTTGAGAATGGCGATTTCTGCAGCATGAGAAGCCGCGTTTCCCGACACTGCGGATGCCAGCACGCCTGCCGCGAAGAGGAGTCTCGCGGCTTGGCGATGTGCTGCCCGGATGAGGCGCACGATGGAGACAAGGTCAGATATTGGCTTCATCCTCAGAGCCCGCCTGTTCATGCAGACTTGAAATCGAACGGACGGTTCCCAGCACATGCAGCGCTTTCCCGCTATGATCGCGAACGATATGACCGATCCAGATGCAGGACAGTACCATGCCATCCGATCTCTTCACGCGATGTTGGAACGTGATGTCCCTGCGGGACGGTTCCATCACCTGCCGCGTGGCCCGGGTGATGGCCTCTCGATCCGCTGGATGGACGAGCGCCAACAGCCCTCGCGGTGTCTTATGGCCTGGGACCGGCGGCATTCCTAAAAATTCGTCGACCTGAGGCGACCAGAACATGGAGTCCGATTCGATGTTCCAGCTCCAGAGGCCGATTTCAGTCGAGGTCAGCGCCTGACGGAGCTGCTGTTCGTGCGAGCGAAGCAGATCTTCCGCCTGCTTGCGTTCGGTGATGTCAGTAGACACGCCGCAGAGCGCATAGGGGATGCCGGCCTGATCCCTTAACGGGAACTTGATCGAAATATACGTATGGGGCCCATCCAGATGAGGAGCCGTCTCTTCGTATTCGAGCGTCGCATTCCGCTCCAGCACTTCGACATCGTTACTGCGGAACACATCGGCGAAATGGCGCGGAAAAATCTGATGGTCGGTGAAACCGAGAATCTGATCCGCTTTCAACCCGAAGATATCTTCGAACCGACGGTTGACCAGTAGATATCGGCCGCTCGCCTCTTTGACGTAGATGACCGCGGTGGTGTTGTCGGCCATCGCGCGAAGCAGTTCCTGGCTGCGACGGAGCGCGTCTTCCGCCCGCTTCCGTTCCATGATCGATTGCAGCGAACCGGACATGCGGGTGACCCGTCCTTCGGCATCCCACACGGCTTGGCCTCGGGCCCGCACCCAATGGTAGTCTCCCGACCTGGTCAGGAGCCGGTATTCCTCGTCGTAGGGGACGCGCCGTTCGATGTGGGCCGTGATAGCGGCAAACACACGGTCGCGGTCGTCGGGATGGAGCCGCTTCGTCCAACTGTCCAGGAGGTCGGGAAATTCGTCGTCCGTGTAGCCGAGCATCGTCTTGACGCGCGGCGACCACCAGACGGGCGTCCTTGGGGAAGTCCACGGCTCATTCGGCAGAAGACGGGTATCCCAAAAGCCGTCGGTCGAGCCTTGAATGACCATTTCCAACCGTTCTTCGCTCGCCTTTAACGCCGACTCGACCTCCTTTCTCGCCGTGATGTCTCGAAAGACGATGACAGCGCCGACGACCCGGTCGCCCTCCGTGATGGGCGTGCTCACATATTCCACGGGAAAGGCGGTGCCGTTCTTGCGCCAAAAGATTTCATCGATGACGCGATGAATCTCTCCATCATTGATGGCCGCATAGATGGGACATTCGTCCACGGGATAGGGCGTGCCGTCCGGCTTTGTATGGTGGAGGAGGTCATGCATGTGACGGCCCAGGAGTTCCTCGACGGCATAGCCCAGCATCCCGGCCGCGCTGGCATTGACGAAGGTGGTGCTGCCGCGATTGTCGAGGCCGTAAATGCCTTCGCCGGCCTGCGTGAGGATGAGCGTGTGCTGATGTTGAAGCTGTTCGAGCGCCTGAGCGGCCTTTTTGCGTTCGGAGATGTCGCGGATAATGCCGCTGTAATAGCTGCCGTGCGCCGTTTTCCAGGTGGCGAGCGAGAGTTCGATGGGAAACTCCTCTCCGCTCTTTCTAAGGCCGTGCAACTCGACGACGGAACCGATGAGGCGGCCTTTGCCTGTGGCTTCAATGCGCGCCATGCCGCGCTCATGCGCTTCGCGGTAGCGGTCGGGCATGATCAAGGTCAATGGTTGCCCGATCAGCTCGTCGGTGGAGTACCCGAATAGTCGTGATGCCGCGCGATTGCATGAAATCACGACGCCCCGTCCATTGGCGACGACGATGCCGTCAGTCGCCGATTCGACGAGGGATTGGAAACGGTGCTCGCTTTCCGTCAGCGACTGCTCGGCGCGCGCAGCCTTGGCGGCGAGTTCTTTGACGCCGATCGCGCGGCGGAGCGTTTGTCTGAGTTCTTCGCGATTGTACGGCTTGGTCAGATAGGCGAACGCGCCTTTGCCGAGCGAGCCGACCGTGCGGTCTTGGGCGATATGCGCGGTAATGATGATGACGGGCAGCGAAGCGTCGCGACGTTGGACCTCCTTCAAGACGTCGATCCCATCGCCGTCGGGCAGCCCGAGATCGAGGAGAATGGCGTTGAAGCGCTGTTGGGAGATCAAGGCGATGGCCGCGGCGCAGGTCCCGGCCTCCGTCACCTCATAGCCGTCATGGTGCAGCAAATCTTCAAGGGCGACGATAATGTCGGGGTTGTCCTCCACCACAAGAACGGAATACCGACCGCCAGCAGTGACCATCGTTTCCTCAGGGGACTTGCCGTCCCCGGTTCATCCGTTGCGCGCGAATGCGTGCATGGGCCGTCCTGTCGCGGAGAACGTCTGGCCGACAATTGCTGGCGACATTCTCATGGCTGCGCGAGAGAGGGTCAATAGACTGGTAAGTTTTCTAGTCACGAGAGTAAGCGTTCCTTATGAGTCTTAATATTCTTGTCACAATGCCGGAGGTTCTTGTATTCGTCGGTTAAGGCAATTAACGGCCCATACGGCAGCTTACTGAAGGCTCAACGCCGCAGCTAAATTGTCGTTCGTCCGCCCTCGCCCCACTTGTCCCACGGCTCAGGACGGTGGCTTAAGCAAAACACATGCTTGCCATGAAGCCGGATCAACGACGGTCAACCCACCCAAGTACCCAAGAGCCTCTCTCACGGCTGGGTGGGCTAATGGAATATCGGGCTTGATTGCCTACTGAACGCGTTCGGTCGCTGCCGGCGGTAGGGGAAGCGGCGGAGGTTGAGTCTTTGTGCGGGGCCGACCGCGTTTGAGGGCAGCAAGGCGCTGGGGAAACGCTTGGCCGTTGGCCTGCTCCATATGAGTGACGGCCTCATCCAGAGCGTCGGAAATCAGTTGTGCGAGCGGGCCGTGCCCGGTCCAATAGACGGCGTTCCGAAGCCGCTCGAGCAGGCTGAGGGGCAAGGTGATGGTGACGCGTTGCTTCCGAGGCTTCGAAGGACGACAAGACGAGAGCGTCGATCCGTTGCTGGAGCCGTTCACTTTTTTGGAAAAGGCTGTCTCAATCGCCGGCAGCATAGTGGCCTCATGGTGACGCGATAGACGAGTATTCATGCGGCAATCGTGGAGTGCTTGAAAGTTCGCTCGTGCGGCTGAACGTCACCGCTTACGGCCGAGGATTCCGACTCATGATGCGGCTCTGGCGAATGCTTCTCTTCCGCGATCGCAAGCCTCATCACCCACAAGAGACCGGCCAAGCCGCTCAGCAGAACGACGAGAACGAGTTCTTGCGTCATGGGGCACCTCCTCTTGTGAACCGGTGATCAATTGCAATGTCTGTGTGACTAGTCAGCAATCCTTATGCCCAAGCCTAGTTGCTCTTGGCCGCGTGTCGAGCGAGCGCGATGCAGCCTAATCGTGCGGCAGAATGCCTGGTTTACATGCAGTCCGTGGCGGATAGCGGAAGGGCTGGGACAATAAGATTTCGAGATGTCCGCCGAAGTGAATCAAAATCGATTCGGCGGTGAATCCTTTTTAGATCAGAAGAAAACCAGACAAGAATAGGCGGGGAAGCAGGTCAGCGAGTAGAAGCTTGCAGTGCGCGCAGTTCCCAGTCAGCGACGCCGTTGAGCCCGACATCTTTAAGGAGACGGGCACGGACGCGTCGAAGCTTTTCATTTTTGGGATCGGCATCGATGAGACTGCAGAGACATCCCATCGCATCGTACCAAAAGCCGGCCTTCGCATTCTCATTCACGGTGTCAAGACTGCAGGTCAGCTTGGCACCCATGGGTTCCACACATTCGCTGAGTTCGCATCGCTCGATCATGCCTCCGGTCACGATATCCTTGGAAGGCGACTGGGGATCGCGGATGACGGACACATACAATCGATACTGCACATTCGGTTCGAGCACGAGACCGAATTCCTTGAGGTTGATGGTGTGGATGCCGGGATGTTGCGGCGTTGGAATCGTAATTTCCTTAAACCATCGTTGCGACCGATCATCGCGAAGAGTGAAGCGCACCTGGTACCCGGTGGTTTTCGACAAAAACCAGTTGACGGCGGGAGTTTGCTGCATCGTGTATCCCACATGATCGGGAACCAGCAAAATCACTTCCGGATCCGTGTCGTCGGTACCGCGAACATCGCCGCCCACGCGGGCCCGTGGCGCAAGCTTTTTCGGCGGATTGTACAAGGGTTTCGACAACTCTTCCGATGATTGCTGCGGGGCTGCCGCCAAAAGATCCGATTGTGCGATGCTGACGGCGCAGACAATCAGCAGACCGGTCAACCATGGAAAGGTATGGCCACGGAGAAACCGCATAGCGATGCACTCTAGCATAGGAACCCTACTGTTTACAGCCAATTATTCAGGAGCAGGAATGGCGACCAGTAAGCCGGATGATCATACAGCCGATCCTGCAAGAGCTTGTTTTGCGCCCGTTGAAGAGCCACAGCCTTTGACAAGGATGGATCCCTGAGCTGACGGTAGAATTCGGAGATCAACGCTGACGAAGCTTCGTCATTAATGAACCACAATGTGGCCAAGGCGCTGCGCGCTCCCGCTTTAATGGCCACGCCGGCCAGGCCGAGCGCCGCACGGTCGTCGCCGACGGCGGTTTGACAAGCACTGAGAGTCAACAGCTCCAGAGGATCCTGCCGATAGCGGAAGAGACCGATCAACTGATCCAGTTTATCCATCGTCAGTTTTCCATCGAACGTCAGGAGAAACGAATCATCAGCATCGGTCGAAAACTTGCCGTGGGTGGCAATATGCAAAATGCCGTACCGGCTCTCACGCAATTCCTGTTCCAATAAACCGGTACGGAATTCCTCATTGATCAATTGATCCGCTTGAAACAATGTACGAACGGAATTCATCTCCTCCGCGACATAGGGTAGCGACGGAAAGCCCTGCACGGAGCTGATCAGACCTCCCGCCAGCGTACGAACTTTTTCAAGATTCAGCGGGCGAGGATCGGTCAAGTACAGACCCGGCGTCATGGCGATGGCATAGCGTTGGATCAAAAACGACTGGCCGTCATGCAACGCCGAGAACGGGATGGTCCGGAGGGCGCCGTCTGGGACAAAAACCAGTGTCTCAATCTTGTGCCGGATCAATTCCGATTCAATCGGGCGGATCAACCAATCATATAGTTGTTGCGAATGCGGAAGATATTCCAGCGTCGTGCGTTTCTCGACCGTCCGTCGGAACAACCGTACCTCCTTGGTGAGCGTCTCGGAACTGATCGGTACGGAGTAGCGGAACATCCCCGACCCGAAGCTGGCCAATAATTCCGTCCGATCGGCAAATATGATCGGGTAAATCACGGCGGTCGTCGAAGAAATCGTATCGAGCTTCGTGAGTTTCGCCTGTAATGTGTCCACGCATTGATCGCGGAAGTAATCTCGTAACTCCGCCGCCTTGTATGCTTCAATCGCATCGCGGGCATAGCGGAGGTACTGATCGGTCGCTTTGGCGTCCGTGCTCAACGTCGCTCGCTGCAAAAGAAGATCGGCCTGTTCGATGAAGAGAGGTTTAATCGATTCTTCGCCGGACACCGCGCCGACCGACAGCGCGGAAGCGACTTCCATGCGGATGGGCTTCAATGCGGCTACGGCGCGATAGTAAGCACTGATGGCCTCATCCAATTTTCCTGTATCGGCCAATAACCGCCCCAACTGCCATTCCCAGCGGTACAGCGATTCCGGAGCATTGGCGGCTTGAGCAGAGAAAATCGCGCGCCTCGTCAACTCCAGGGCTTCCTCATAGCGGTGCTCGGTTTCATAGAGATGGCCAAGATATCCCTCCGCGTAGGACCTCGTGCGGACGTTCCCAATACTGTCCGACACCTCGCCGGCTTCGACGAAGGTGCCGGCGGCCCGTAACAGCAGGCCCGCACTGTTTGACGGCATGGCGCCCCGCAGTTGATGATACCCCAGTCCGATCTGAAGCAGGCCCGTCGCCTTCTCGTGGGACTGTGGAAAATCTTTGAGTTCGTCCAGCGCCTTATCAAACCAATCTCTCGCGGCTTGCGCCTGATCTAGGGCGAGCGCCGTTCGGCCGGCGTTGATCCGAGCGCGTACCGCCAATGGCCGATCGGCCGCCTGCGCGGCCATGTTGGCCGCTTCCGTAAAGGACGCCAACGCGTCAGCGAAGTTCTTGCGAGCCACGTGGGCCAGACCGAGATTGTTGTGAATGCCGGCTATCACCGAGGTCGCGTCCTGTGGAGCCGTCTCCAGTGCCTGCTTCAAGTGGGACACCGCCGCGTCCGGTTGACGACCGGTCAGATAGGCATGGCCCAGACTGCTTAAAATCGTCGCCGTCCAGAGCTTATCCTGACTTTGCTGCGCCAACCCGAATGCGAGTTCGAGCTGCTGAAGCGCTTGTTTCAGTTGTCCGATCGCTTCAGACGCTTGCGCCGCTAGCACCAGCGCTCGGCTTTGTTCCAAAGGCTTGTGCTGCTGCTCATACATCTGCGCAGCTTGTTTCGAGACCGCCAACGACTGATCGAATACCCCTCGCCGATAGGCCTCAAGCCCCTGCTTCATGAGGGAGTCGGGATTGGGCTCGGCCGCAGTTATTCCGGCCGTACTCGTCACCAACAGACCAGCTGCGATAGCGAGGAAGATGACGAGATTCAACAGTCTAGCTTGCATGTGCATGTCTGCTTTCACGTCTCAAGGATGTTCCACCCTCGCTTCTGTCACCGAATCACGATTGTGGGCTCAGCCGCAGGCGCGGTCGGCGACAGGACCCGCGACGATTTCGAATACCAATTCAAAACAGATTCACCACCAACCCTACATGCACCCCATGATCCTGAAGCGTATTGCCCTCCTTCGGCACACGATTCAGCTTGTACCCCCAATAGACTTCGAACGACGCACGATCCTTGGGCAAGATATTCCATCGCAGCCCTGCCCCTACGCTGGCCAGGGTGTCGGGCAGCGAGGGATTCGGCGTGACCGGAGATGGCCGGTTTTGGCCGAGGTTCCAACCGTGGCCCACATCCACGAACGGCGCGAGTTGAAACATCGGCTCCCCGCTGCCCCAACGATACAACGGGAACCTGGGTTCAACGGAAAAAAGGAACGCGTTGTCACGGAGAAGGGTCACCTCACGATAGCCCCGGACGGTATAGCGGCCTCCGACGGCGACCTGCTCGAGTGGAAAGAGGGGTGAATTGGTCAGCTGCAGGTCCATGCGTTGCAGGAGTTGCATCCCGAGCAGCCCTTCGCCAAATTGCTTAATGAACTGCTGTTGGCCGAGCCATGAAAAGAATTGTCCGTCCGGTGTATCCGGATTCGCATTGATCGTCGCGCCCAACACATTCAGGCCGACGCTGAATCGTGAGCGAACGGCCAGGACGGTATCGATCGTTCGATGCGTCCAGTCTTGCGCAAAGCGGAGCGCCGATACTGTAGCAGCGCCGTTCTGGAATCCCGGAAAGATATTGAACGTCATCTGGTCTGGGGTGCCATTAAAGAGAAAGGATTGCGTGAACAAGTGTTCGCCGATGACGGACAAGCCTACTTCGTCTGTCACTGTTTTGTATATCGGATGTCTGAGACTCAGTCCGATGATTTCCGTATTCGTATGGATGTTCAATGGACTGAACGGTTGTTCAATAAGATTGAAATCATATCGCCTATAGTACGGTGAAAACGTCGTCCCATAGCGGTTCAACGGCAATTCATAAGAGCCATAGACGATGGGAAATGCGCCGCTCGACTGGCCGTAACTGATACTGAGTGGGTCGCCGTTGCCGGTCAAGTTATCGTCGGTCAGCGTGCCGATGCCGCGAAACTCGCCGACCAATGGCGTCTGATAGTTGTTGACTTCCATGGAAGCATGAAAGGGTTGTTTATCCTGGACGCGGACGTCCAAGACACTTTCGCCCTGTTGGTCGCCGGGTTTCAGTTCGGCATTGATCCGCTCGATCCGCCGATCTTGTTGAAGGAGTTGCAGTTGGTCCTGTAACGGCTCAAGCCGCACAGGCGTCTGACTTCCGAGTTCCAGGCGGTTACGGATGTATGAAGATCTGAACCAGCGGTTGCCTTCGACGTGAATGTCGGTAAGCCGCCCTTCAAGAATGTGTATCGCCACCACGCCGGCCTGCACTTCCTGATCCGGGATAATGGCGCCGGAGGTCAAATACCCCTTGTTGATGTACAGGAGCGTCAGCGCAAGCCGCAGTCGTTCCAAATCCTCCGTCGTTAGCGTCCGGTTCTTATACGGCGCCGTCACCTCGTTAATCTCCGCTTCCGAGAACGCCGTGTTGCCGGTCACCATGATGTCTCGGACAAAGACTTGCAAGCCGCCCGGCTTTTTCGGCGCTTCCCCTTCGGGAGGTACCGGAACAATCGGTAGGACAGGGCTTGGCGGCGGGTGCGGCCGCTGAAACTCTTCTTTCAACGGGCCGGGGGGTTGGCCCGACCGTCCCGTCGGATCAATGGTCTCTGCGAATGCTGTTGTGCCCGCCCACGTCATCATGATCATCAACCAAATACTCAAGCGTGAGGACTGCACAAACCGACCAAGCCACACCGATGGGAGCCCGTCCGCATGGGTCATGATGCGTAGTCGGTTGATCCTGCAAAACGCTGGGTCAAGACACCAGCCGGAGCGACGTTCCATAGCGACAGCATCCCAGCATCCCTCAGTCGGATCCCTCTCCTAGTCTCGCCAGTTGCCTGCTTCTCGGCTCAGTGGGCGCAACACGGTTGCGCGTCTCTGGTCTATCGTTCATGAGGCGGATGCCTGCTTGGCATGCGCCAAAATTACTTCGCTCGCCTTCTCGGCGATCATGTATACCGGTGTGACGATGAAGAACCCTGGTATGTACGGAAAGACCGAGGCATCGACGACGCGAAGGTTGGTCGTGCCGCGGACGCGGAAATCTTTGTCCAACACCGCCGTGCCGTCGTCGGCCGCGCCGAGTTTGCATGAGCAAGACGCATGGTGTCCCCAGGCCTCGTTCATGATCCATTCACGCAGCGCGGCGTCAGTGACGTGCGCTCCCGGCCAGATTTCTTCCGCTTCCCCGTCATCTGACAGGCGCTTCATGATCTGTCGGATGAAGGCGACGGCTTCCACCATGGCGTGCAGATCTTCCTGACCTTTGCTGCGATCGTTGCCTTCTTCGAAGTACTTGAAATTGATCTGCGGCGTATCGCGCGGGTCGTTCGAGCGAAGCGTCACTTCGCCGCCACTATTTCGCGTGTGCGCCTTCAAGACCAGCCATGTGAAGTGATTCTTGATCGTGATATTTCTTGTGTAGCCTTGCTCGTAGCCTCTGAAATCCGACGGCAGGCCGAAGATGAAGAGGTCGGGGTTCTCATTCGCGTTCCTGGCGATGGAGGAGCGTTTGAGAATGGCGATGATGACGCCGTTGCTCGAGTATAGGAAGCCCTTGCCGTCCCTCCGCTCCTCGGGAGTGGCTTCCATCCATTCCTTGTAGACAGGGTCCGTCTGCTCATTGCCTTCAAACGTGGCCTGTGCGAGCGTCGCGAGATTCTCTTTGAGTTTGTAGACGATCCCGACTTCATAGCGGTCCTGCAAGTTCTTGCCGACGCCGGGAAGGTCGAGCTTCACCCGGATGTTCTGCTTTTCCAGTTCTGCTTTCGGCCCGATCCCGGAGAGCATCAACAGCTGCGGCGTATTGAAGGCGCCGCCGCAAATGATGACTTCTCTCCTGGCCTTGAATTGCTTTGGCGGCGGCGACGCATCGACGGCCTTGGGGTCCGCTCGATAGAGATGAGCGCCTTCGACGCATTCGACGCCGACGGCTGTGAACTCCTTGCCGATCGAACCCGACTCCTTCTCCAACAACACCTTCGTGACCAAGACGTTCGTGTTGACGATCAATCGATTCGGGCAGACCTGTTGAACGGCTCGAATACGGTCGCGCACGCTTGCTCGTGTGCCGCCGTTCGTCGCCACCGGTGTGAGGTACAAGCCCTCGGGACGGTGTTTGATCGAATCCATATGATTGATGTCTTCTTTCAACGCAGCGCCGAAGAGCTTTGGTATGGCCCGCTTGAGAAACGCCTCAGTCGGGGAGCCGGGGGCATCCTCCAATGTCGTGAGCGCGACGGCGGCGAGGATGCGCTGAAGCTGCGGGTCGTTTTTGACAAACTTCTCTAACGTTTCCTGTCTGGGCCGTTCAGTGGTGAGCCATCCATTGAAGCCGTGCTCCCCGCCGGTCACGATGTCCCATCCTTTGGAACAATATTGGCAACGCTCCACCCGCTGAAAGTACTTGCGCATCTTGTCAGAAGACCATGAGTCATCTCCGGTCAGTTGGGCGATGCGATCCCAATCGCTTTGATGCGGATAGACCGTAATCATGGCATTGTGCGCCGTGCATCCGCCGACCGTCCCGGCTCTGGGATACCAGATGTCCCCATTCGTATTTCGCTTTGTGTCCTTGTGTTGTCGATCGTCGTTGGCGTAATGACGGATGAAGTAGTTCCATTGCAGGTCTTGATCTTCGGTCGAGAGCGGATGGAAGGCGGGGACCGAGTAATGGGCGTTCTCCGTGTCGCCGCCGGCTTCCAGGAGCAGCACCGTGTAGCCGGCGAGCGCCAAGTTGGCGGCGACGGGGCCGCCACCGGCGCCGGAACCCACGACGATGTAATCGAATTCCTCATGCGGTACGGGTCCCGTGGCGGCGCATTGGCCGGCATCAGGAGCTTTCGGCGAAGAGCTGAAGAGCGCACAGCCGCCGAGCGAGACGACGATTCCCGTCGCGGCCGCCAACTTGAAAAAGTCTCGTCGGGAGAGCGGTGTCATCGCGTCATCCATCATCGTGCCGGCCGCTAGAATGTTTTTAAAAACTCGATCAATGCGCGCTTGTCGTCGTCGCTTAGGCCAGGCTCATTTTCTGCCTTGTTCAAGTAACTCGTCCCGAAGTAGTGGCCGCGATTGACGACGAAGTCCGAGCATTTGCTCAACTCGAGCAGTTCGTCGGCAATTCCTTGTTCGATAAAGACCTGTTTTGCCTGTTCATCGGTGGCATTTGGAGGGAGCGCTTTGAGCGCGCTCTTCACCTTGATCAGCAGCTTCAGAATTTTGCGTTTATGCGTGAACGTCCCGATGATGCCGGCGTCGTCCGGCAGCATATTCAGATTGGCCAACAGGTTGACGGGCGTGCCTTTGGGGATCGGACCGATGACCACGCCGATATCCTTAAAGAAGGGTGAGGGCTCCTCGCCAGGAAACACATGTTCCTTGAGTTCCATACTGTCCTGAAGAAATTCAGGCAGGTACCCCTTGGCCACACGAAGGTAACTCGTTTTCGTCGTGCGATCGATCACTCCTGGGACTTTGTCGCCCAACACCCGGTCTTTGTCCCGCTTCTCCGGCCACAGCAATTGCTCGATCGAATTTTGGAATGAACGCATGCGCGCATCCACGCTCGGTCTCGGATCAAATTTGCCGACGCTGTTGTTCAGCAGATACGGCGCTGTTGACCAGATGCTGACGAGCGTTGGCACCCGCGTGTAGCCACGGCCTCCTGCCGGCATCTGATAGGGGCGGGGCTCGCCGGTCATGGGATGGTGGACCGTGATCGTGCCAACCGAGGGCAGGTCTTTATAGGATCGGGAAGAGAAGTTGTCCCAGATATTGTCCTCAATGGCATTCGTCGCGAGCGTGCTGCAGGCATTGGTCTCAAGGAGCGTGACTGGAATGCGCGCGTCGTTCGACAAATAATTGTTCTCGAGGAAATCGTCGGCCAGGACGATCTTTCGCATGGCTGTTTGAAACTCATCGGTTTTTGTCCATTGCCAATATGTGTTCCAGCACTTCATATAGGCCGGACCTGCGCAGCCATGGGGATCGAGACCTTGCACGGCGACGGGCATCTTGCTCGAGTGGCAGCGGGCGCAACGCTCGGCAAACACTTCCTTGCCGCGCAACAAGACGGGCGCATTGGTGGTGAGATATGTGTCGCCCCCCGGCGCATCGGTGAGCTTGTGTGGCGCCGTGCTCTTCAAAAAGAACAAGGCCATGTTGGGAGTTTGCGCTTCGGTCGCTTCCCAATAGGTCGAGTTCTTGCGTGCATCGCTGATCTTGATCGGCGTAATCTTTTCGCCGCCGATCAACGGTGCGAAGTGCAGCAGCCATTCCTCGCTGAAGAGACCGATATTCAGGAACACGCGATTGAGCGCCCCCAAGGCCCCGACTGAATCCGATCCGTCCTTGAGGACGTGAGGCGTCCAGACGGTGTCGGGAGGCAGGAAGAATTCCGTGAGCGGTCCGCTTGAGGCATAGTCGTTCAACTGCTTGTTGTTCACACCGCCGCCGGCCAAGCGTTCTTGTCCCCAGCGCTTCGCTTGCTGGAGGCGGGGACCGAGATGATACACCGCGTTCATCGTGCGCGGATTGTTGATGTTGTCGGTTGAGATGAGCGACGTATCGAGCGCGCCCGGGCGCGACGTGTGGAAGAGTTGATAGGGAAAGCTGCTCTCATCGGCTTCCCAGGAAAAGATCCGGTCGATCCAAAAATATTGGGCGCCGACGTTCGAGCTGAGATGCTTCCATCCGGGATGTTCGGGATCGTCCGGCGCATTCGTGGGGGCCGGACCCACATGGCAGAATCCGCAGGACATGCCGACGCGGTACGGCTTGACCAAATCTTTCGACAGGTAGTACGTCGGGTCTTCGTAATACCGCTTGGCATCCCATTTCTCAGCCGCTTCTTTGCCGAACTCCGGATTCGGAAAGAGGCGCAAACCGACAATGCCGGTTGCATAGCCATAGAAGGAACCGACGGGAAGAGTGAAGCCTCGGGCGCCCGTCTTGACGCCGGGATATTTTGTTTCGTTTTCGAATGGATCAGGAGGGCAATCGGGGCTTGTGATGCGTTTGTCGAGCCAAAGCCCAAAACGGTTCGGATCCGGACCGGTGGCCTTTTCAAAACAGGGCTCATTGACCAAGCCGAGATAATTCCAGCGATTGTCGCGGCTGAATTTGAGACTCGGATGCGAAGACAGCGTCTTGAGAAAATCGAGGGTGCCGTAGCTGAGTCTCGACAGCTCGTCCCAGAAGCGGTCGTTCCCGCCGGTCCACACGATCCACGTGTTTCGACCCTTGACTTCTTGGGCAGTAAGCCTCCGGCCGCCGTCCATGGCGGCGAAGTAATCTTCGTCCGCCGGCGGGAACGTCGGGGCGTAGCGATTCGCTATACGGGCTTCATCTTCGACTTCGCCCGGACTGCCGGCCTGCTTGGTCAAAAATAATGACTGGCAGCTCAGAAGCAGTATGATCGGCGCCACTGCGGCAAGCGCGGCGTATACCAACGGTCTTTTCAGCATCCGGTGCATCCTAATTCGACGACGTGAACGACGGATCCCCCGTCGCATCCTCACGCGCCTTCCAGCGCAGGTCGTAATACTCACCGCGATCGCGCGCCCAGGGATCGAACACGTTGACGACGGGCACAAGCTCAGGCGCCAACTCAGGGATCGTCCTCCGTAACACGCATTTCAGCGGCGAAGCATCGACCTTGTGAAACCAGAGCCACGTGCGCTGCACGCACTGATCCTCCGGACCGTTGTTCATGACCCATTCCACGCCGACCTTGCTGTAAAATTCCTGGGTGAAGCTGGAGGTCAAGAAGCGGTCGCTGAACAGCCGCCTGGACGCGTTGAGGATGAACACTTGAAACTGTGTTTCTGAAATCGCGAAGCCGTGGGGCCTGACCGGTTCGGCCAGCCAGCCGACAATCGTATCCAGATCCTCGATGTTGTCGACGTCGGTGCCGTTGCTGTGTCCCAAGCAATCGTCGATGTCTGCCCATTGCAGGACACGCCCGGATTGAATTGGGGTTCGTTGTGCCGTCGTAATGACCTTTCCCTTCTCGCAGGTGTGGCGGCCATAGATCGCTCGAAGTCTCTCGACGATCTTCACCTGTCTTTCCAGCTCCTGTTGCTTCGCGGGATCTGTCTTGGCCGTCTCGACAAGGCTCTGATCGATGAAATCCTCGAAGCTGGTCAAGGTGCGCAGCCCGTATTGGCGGCGGAATTCGTTGAACCGCGGAATGCCGCGTTCCCTGTCGCGAATGATGTCGAGCGCCGCGACGTCAATCCGGTGCCCTGCTTCGTCGATCTGCAGATTTTGAAGGAACTGAGGATGGTTCAAGAGCGTGAGCCGGCCCAGCCGCTGCCGTCCCATGGACAATGCGAGATTGGGCAGCCCTTTGTCGTGCATGACCGCCGTGGCGTGTTTCCTGAAGGTGTCGACGACGGCGATCGTTTCGTCAATCTGATGAGGCGCATCAAGCTGCCGATACTCGATCACGTCGGGAAGCATCGGATGCAGGCGATAGACGGTGATGAATTCTTCGGGAAAGTTGAACGGTGATCCGAAGTGGTGTGTCCCGCCATTGATGTGATCGGGATTGGGAAACGTCCAGGTGTTCGGGCAAAAGACAATGTGCCAGCAGTCCCGGATTTCATTGCGCATTCCGAAGATGCCAGGGCCTCCGGCAAAGGCGGAGTATTTGAGATTGGCCTCCGTGACGTCGCCCGAGTGCTTCATGCGATCCATCACCGTTTCGATCGCGTCGCTGACGACCGGATGACGTTCAGCCAAACCGAACCAGTTGGCGTTCATGCCCTTGTAGAGCGCTTCATCATAGAGCAGCTGGGTGGTCCACTCGATCGTGTGGATTTTGGCAATCTCGGCCGAAACCACCAGCCGGGCAATCTCGAAGAGTTCCCTCGGCGTGACGTCTGCGAATAGCACGGGCTCGGTCGGGGCATCCGGACGTCGTAATCCGCTGTCTTCCTGCGGATCTTGGCTCCGCAAGTAGTCAACGAACTGGTTATGCTCGCGGGCGAAGACGTTATGGAAGAAGCTCAGGCCGATCGACCAGTTATCCGGAAATGCGGTCGCTTCTTGGCCTTCCCAGATTGGATTGATGTGGTCGCTGTCGGAGGCATCGAGC
>DATJGE010000098.1:0-3900 GCA_035495295.1 Nitrospira sp.
ATCGGGAATCGCGCCTCCCGACGTGATCGCAGCTAGCCTCGCACCCCGCCGCCCTTTCACCGTGTGATGGATGCGATCATGGTGCAGGTAGGCCAGCCCGCGTCCTCGATTCGTTGAGATGCCTTCCGCCAGCATGTGCACGATGCGATCGAACTCCGTTCGCTCGAGCTCTCGATAGGGAAACGCACGGCGGACAAGTGCGTAGAGGTCGGCTTCAGACCATGTTTGCGTCGCCGCGGCGGCGACGAGTTGTTGAGCGAGAATATCCAAGGGCGCCGGAGGCACCCAAATGCGGTCCAATGTTCCCCCCCTGATAGCTCGTATCAGCGCCGCACATTCGAGCAATTCGTCGCGCGTTGTGGCGAAGAGCCGGCCCTTCGGAATCGCCCTGACCCAATGCCCTGCGCGGCCGATCCGCTGCAAACACGTGGCGATGGCCCGTGGCGAACCGATCTGACAGACGAGATCCACCGTTCCGACGTCGATGCCCAGCTCCAACGATGCCGTGGCCACTACGACACGGGTCGTGCCGCTCTTGAGGCGCTCTTCCGCAGAAAGCCGGATCTGCCGCGACAGGCTCCCGTGGTGCGCTGCCACCGCGCCTGGTCCCAGGTCCTTGAGTCGCTCCTCCAAATGATGCGAGACCCGCTCAGCCAACCGGCGCGTGTTCACAAACACGAGCGTTGTCCGGTGCGCTCGTACCAGCTCCGCCACACGATCATAGATATCCGACCAAATAGCGTTGGTGACAACCGCGCTCAACTCGTCCTTGGGGACGTCGATCCCGACATCCATCCGCCGCTTGTGACCGACGTCGATGACGGTCGGAAGCGCACGGTCTCCGGCCAGGAATCTCGCCACCAATTCGATGGGACGCTGCGTGGCTGACAACCCGATTCGCTGCGGCTTCGCGAGCGTCAAGGCTTCCAGGCGTTCGAGCGAGAGCGCCAAATGCGACCCGCGCTTGTTGGGCACAAGGGCATGAATTTCATCGACGATCACGGTCCGGACGGTTTGCAACAGGCGCCGGCTTTTCTCGGCCGTGAGCAGGATAAATAGCGATTCCGGCGTCGTGACAAGGATGTGCGGCGGCCGCCTGAGCATCTGCTGGCGATCCGCCATCGGCGTGTCGCCAGTTCGAACCAGCACGCGCAGATCGGGCATGAGGAGCCCGGCATGCAGGGCAGCGTCAGCGATCTCGGCCAGTGGCTGCCGAAGATTTTTCTGGATGTCGTTACTGAGAGCCTTCAGCGGAGAGACGTATAGGACCTGAGTCTGGTCGTCGAGCTCACGCGCCAACGCCTGCGTAAAGAGCCGATCGATGCTGGAGAGGAACGCGGCAAAGGTCTTTCCGGAACCGGTTGGCGCTGCAATCAGCGCGTCCCGTCCTGACTGGATGACCGGCCAGGCCTCGGCCTGCACCTCGGTCGGGACGCCGACGGAGGTCTGAAACCACTCAGCGATGAGGGGATGAAAGCGCGTTAACGGCATCCAGTGATGCTAGGACGCCGTCAACGTTGAGTCAAGGCCTGTACCCGCCAATGACCGAAAATCTTTGTCACCTTACCGCAAAATCTGTGACGTTCTTCCCTGCACCAAGTGGTGGGGCATTCAATTTGGCACTCACACCAGGGGAAGAAAACATCGCCCGATACAGTTCTGTGACGGCAGGATTGTCCTGGTTGGCAAGGTAAATTGCACTAGCACTATCGGGCGACACGGTGTAGGTTGCAACATTTTGCCCGATGGAGAGCGCAGGATTGAGTCTGGTCGAAGCGGGAAATCCGAACACCGCTAGATAAATTTCGTTCACCCCGTCGGTATTTTGATCAGCCTTATAGACGACTCCCGTACTATTCGGCAGCAGGACAAAATCGACCACATCCTCAGTTCCGAGGAAAGGGGGATTCACCTGAGAGTTCCCGCCCGAGAAAACTGTCCGAAACAACTCGAAAGCATCGACAGTCGATTGATCGGCAACATATACGACCCCGCTGCTGTCTGGAATGACGCCAAATGAAGTTACATTCATGCCGAAAACAAGGGGAGAATTCAGTTTGGTGTTCGCCGGTGCTAAGGCAATCACGGTCCGGTACAGTTCAAAGACCTGATCAATATCCTGATCGGCGCGAAAGACCACAGAAAGCCCGTCAGGCGTCACTGCAAAATCGGTCACATTTGCGTTTGCATTCGGTGGAGAGACACTGTTGAGTTGGGTGCTGACCCCATTTCCTCCGGCCGAGACGATAAACAAGTTCATAGCAACGGGTCGATTCGCGATGTAGACAACATTTGCACTGTCGGGAGTTGGTGTAAACTTGCCCACGTTTTGTCCCGTGAGGAGCGGCGGACTTGTAATGAGTCGGTCAGTGATTTGAGGCGTTGCGAACAGTACCCGATATAACTCTTTCGCACCCGGCGTATTTTGATTGGCTCGATAAATCACGCCCGTGCTGTTTGGTAGGACCGCAAAAGCATCGACATTTTGCCCTGCCGAAAAATTGGGGTTGAGTTTTGAATTCGCCAGACTCGTCAGAACGGTCCGGAACAACTCAAACACATCGTCGGCGGTCTGATCGGCGATATATACCACCGCACTGTTATCGGGCGTGATGGCAAACGCCGTCACATCTCCGCAGACAGCAAGTCCACAAAGAGCAAGCGGGCTATTGAGTTTGGTACTGGATCCCGGCGAGGCCAAATTCACGCGATAGAGTTCGAAGACATCGTTTTGGTCTTGATCGGCGATATACACCACCGCTGTGGCATCCGGTGTTAATGCGAAACTTTGCACGGTGCGTCCTGCGGGCAGTGGCGGATTCAGCTTGGTTCCCGAGGTGGCCAGAAATAACTCAAAGACACCGACGATGTCTTGATCTGCAAGATAGACGACTGTTCCGCTGGCGGGGACGACATTGCCGCCGCTCCCGTTGTCATCGACACAGCTTGTCAAGAAAAGGACAGTTACAGCGACGAGGAGGAGTGCCGGTTTCATAGTCACCGCATTCTAACTCAACCTAGGTCCGAAATTATGTATGCACAATTACGTATCTTTGAAAGTGCCTTACTTGACATTCTGTAGGGGAGAAGTCTGCGGTTAGAGAGTGTGTAGTCTGACTCTCAAGATTACGGCCGTGCCGGCGTCGCAATTGCCCACGGCGTGACACCCGCCCGGGAACGGCGAGCCGGACACAGCGGCCAGCGCGCTCGAGGTGCCGTTGATGGCATAGGCGAAGACGTCGTTAGAGCCTTGGTTGGCGACATAGAGGAAGGCTTCGTCCGGCGACACCGTGATCAGGACACTTTGTCTTCCGAGAAGCGCAGCTATCAACTAAAAATGCATGCCAAATGCCCCTGGTTGATTTTCGTAGATTCTCGCCAAGCGACGAAGGCAAACTGTCCTCAAATCCAGACAGGCACTTCGCATGAGAATAAAACGAAACACTGTTGTGATCCTGGGATCCGGCTACTTGGCCAGGTTCATGCCTTTCCTCACAGACTTTTACCAGAATGTCCTACATACGAGCCGAGATCCGGAGCACCATCTCACGTGGCTTCCACAGGCACAAAGGCTGCGGTTCGATCTGAACGAAACGGATACATGGAGCAACATTCCCTCCGATGCCGATTTATTGTGGTGTTTTCCTGCTTCGCCGTTACCCGCCGTTCAACAATTCGCCTCACACATCAATGGAACATCTCGACCGCTCGTTGTCCTGGGCAGCACGTCGGCATACGATACCGGCATTGCTCACGACTATCCACCGCCCTGGATCGATGAAACCGCGCCACTTGATCTCGAGAAACCGCGCGTGCAAGGCGAAGAATTCCTCCGTGCCGAATGCGGGGCGATCGTCTTGCGAGTGGCCGGCATCTACGGACCGGGCCGGCATCCTTACG
>DATJGE010000099.1:0-3109 GCA_035495295.1 Nitrospira sp.
GGTCCGCACCGAACAATTGTCGGTGAAATTTACACAGTTCAACCAGGCCTTGACCGGGTTCCGCGACTCGTTGACCGCCATGAGTGAACGTGTTGGGCAGGAGGAGCAGGCCAACAAGGCGCTGGCAACGAAGATCGAAGCCGACACCAAAGCTTCCACCGTACACATCAACGAGACCACGAAGACGATGTCGGGACACTTGACTGAGGTGAACAAGAGCGTTTCTGCAGTGGCGCAGAAACTCGCGGCCCGGATCGATGAGCAAGTCGGTGAAGTAAACAAGAATGTGACGCGTCTTGATGCACGCATGACCGAGCAGGAGCATCGGGTCGATGGCCTCGCCAAAAATGTGGATCACGTGGCCCAGGAGGTTCACGTCAAAGGGGCCATTCCGAAGGGAGGCCAACGCCAGCCCCAGACGACGAAGTCCGTACACCGGTCTTCCCTAACATCACCGGCTGAAGCGGCCACTCAGGCTGAGCCGGTGACGGCCGGTCGTCAGGAGTCTGTCCCGGCGCCCTCTCAGGAGCCGGAATTGAATAACCACGCGGTGGAGCGTACGGTCGCGCCAGTCACCGCGGAGGCGCCGGAGCCGGTTGCCGTCGCCGCGGTCCGTGCGCCCGAACGGTCTGATAGGGCTGAATACGAGCGGGTGCTCGCCTATTTCAAGGAAGGCAATTTGGACGGGTCCCGCGACGGATTCTCGGCCTTTTTGACGGAGTATCCGAACTCGGATCTCGCCCCGAACGCGCGCTATTGGCTTGGGGAATCCCATTACGGTAAAAAAGATTATAAACAGGCCATCGAGTCGTATGATCGAGTGGAACTCGACTATCCGCAGAGTGAAAAGGTGCCGGCCGCGATTCTGAAAAAGGGTTTTGCCTATCTTGCGTTGAAGGACAAGAAGCGGGCGTCGTCGGCCTTCAAGCAGGTCGTGACCCTGTATCCCAAGAGTCCGGAGGCAGGAAAGGCCTACGATAAATTGAACCAGCTGAAGGAAGTCCGGTGACTGTCACGCACGGCATGATACGACTTGGGCTGGGACTGGTGACTGCTGCAGCCTTCGGCACCATCGCCGGTTGCGCCAAGCATGCAGATTTCGTCGAACTGCGCGACCATCTGGCGACTGTGGCAAAATCCCAGGATCAGGATCAAAAGCGGCTGGACGCGTTGCAGCGACGCATGGACTCCATGGAGCGCGTCAAGGATGCCGAGCCGTCGAAGGCGAAGCTCGACGATCTCAGTGCGCGCATGCAGAAACTCGAGGCCCGACTGTCCAAATTCGATGACTCGGTGGTCGCATCCGCAATGCCCAAGCTTGACGCGATGGCGGCAGATTCCGCGAAACCGGCGAAGTCGCAAAAACCGGGAGGGGCTGAGCCCATGATCCCGAATGTTCCTTCCATCACGCCGACGTCCGCGTTCAACTTGTCCTATAACGATTACTTGAACGGCAAATACGACCTGGCGGTGTCCGGCTTTCAGCGTTTCGTCAAGGACTTTCCCGGCACCTCTCTGACACCGAATGCCTATTACTGGCTCGGCGAATCCTATTACCAGCAGAAAGATTACGCGCGAGCGATGCAGTCCTTTGAGTATGTCTCGACGGAATACCCCGGCAACGAGAAGGTCCCGGCCGCACTGTACAAGCTGGGCTTGGCCTCGGCGGAGACCGGAGACCTCGTAAAGTCGAAAAAGAATTTAAAGCGGGTTGTTGAAGAGTTTCCCACCTCGGATGAAGCCAAGCTCGCCAAGAACAAACTGGCCGAAATCCGATGATGGGCAGGGTCTTGGGAGCGTAAGCCGGTGCCCGCTGCGCGCTGTTCGCCGATGATTCGAGTGCTTCCTGGCGAGGTGGTGAGCCGTATCGCCGCCGGCGAGGTGATCGAACGGCCCGCCGCAGTCGTCAAAGAACTTGTTGAAAACAGCCTTGATGCTGGCAGCCGGCACATTGTGATCGACATCAAGGATGGGGGCCGCGCTCTCATCCGTGTCACCGACGACGGCGAAGGCATCCGGCGCGTCGACCTTCCTCTTGCCTTCGAGCGTCATGCCACCAGCAAGCTCCGCACGGACGACGAGCTCACCTCTATCACGACCATGGGATTCCGCGGTGAAGCGCTTCCGAGCATCGCTGCCGTGTCGCATGTTCAGGTCGCCACCGCCACGAAGGAGGACGCGCTTGGGGCACAGTTGTGCTTAGTCGGGGGCGTGCAGCAGGGGCTCGCCGACGCGCCCCCCGTGGCGGGCACGAAAATCGAGGTTGCAGACCTCTTCTATAACCAGCCGGCGCGAAAAAAGTTTTTGAAGTCGATCTCGACTGAATTTTCGCACATCAGCGCGATCGTCCAGCAGGCCGCCTTGGCCTGGCCTTCCGTGCATTTCCGTCTGACGCACAATGGTCACGAGATTCTGAACCATTCAGCGGTGACGTCCGACCGGGAGAGGGTCCTGCAAGTGTACCAACCCAGCTTTCTGGACAAGACGGTAGAGGTCCGAGGCCGAATGGCCGGCTGCACGCTCACCGGCGTGATGGTGGATCCGGTCCACGCGCGCGCGTCCAAAACGCCTCAAGATTTGTTCGTGAATCGTCGTCCGGTCCGGAACGCCGCCGTCTTCCATGCGGTGATGGAGGGATACGGGTCGTTGCTTCCAAAAGGCTGTTATCCCACCTATGTGCTGTTCCTGGACATCGATCCGGATCGCATCGATGTGAACGTGCATCCGGCGAAACGTGAGATACGGTTCGCGGATCAGGAGACGGTCCATCGCTTCATACGTCAGACGGTCCGTCATGCGTTCAGTAGCGTGGAACGCAAGCTGGTGCTGGGGATGGTTCCGGGCGAGTCGCTCGCCGGTCCAGGGTTTGTCGGATCCGTGTCCGCGCCGGAACCTCCGGTTGTGTTGTCAGGGCCGGGTCAGGCGACCTCAGGTAAGGGCTCGGATTCGTTCGCTGCCGTCTCTCAGTCGCTGTTCGTCAGGGAGGCGGCGGCATCGTATTCAGCGTCGCCGGGCGTGGCGATCACACCGTTCGGGCAAGTGCTCCAGACCTATCTGGTCGCCCAGGTGGGGCGTGAACTCCATGTGATCGACCAACATACCGCCCATG
>DATJGE010000100.1:0-81107 GCA_035495295.1 Nitrospira sp.
ATGAGAACGCGCGTCAAACCCGGGAATCCGATCGGATGCTCAAGCACGGCAGCAAGTCTCCGCCCATTGATCTCCTGTTCTCCCGCCAGGCGCGCTTCCAGTACGAGCCGGTCGCGAAAGCGCGAGCGGCGGGAGAGTTCCTTGACGAGGGCTTGGCGTGATTCCCAGATCCGTGCATCCGGTGGCTGCGTGAGGAACCATGAGGTGAGCCGTGTTCGCCCCTGATCCGTAATGGTCGTGTCGAGCAGATGCAAGAGTGAGTGAGGGCCGGTGATATCGAGGTCTTGCGCGTAGAGGTGCGTCTCAAACTGATCCATCGGTTTGTAGGGAATGAGCGTCCAGGCCAGCTGCACTCTGGCAAGATGCGTCGATTTGATGAGCGTCCACAGCCGCAGTCGGTGAATCCGCTGCTCAAGCCTGTTATGATACGACGCGACTACGAGAAAGAGGATGACAAACGCGGCCAATGCCAGGTTGCCGCTCTGGTATTGGCCGGAGCGGAATAATGTCACGGTACAGATGACGCCGGCGATGAAGAGGGCCAGACGGTAGGTGGTGAAGCGGGAACTGAGGGCCGTGCCCTGGGCCATGAGCCGTTCGATTTTGCCGATCAGGCGCTGCAGTTGTTTGGCCCGTGACAGTGCCGCCATCGTTTGTTGACGATACTGGTAAGGTCCATATGGCGTCAATCACCGGTGAATGGATCGAGGTGCAGATCCGATGTTCGTTCGACGCCGGCGAATTACTGGCATTGCTGGATGACCCGGCGCTGCCGGGCGCCTGGCAGGACGGGCGGACGATTCATCTCTATTGGCCGAGAGACACGTGGTCTCCCGAGCAGTTGACGTTCTTGCGTCACACGCTTCGCCGATTGGCCGACGATGACGTGTATGAGCCGGAAATCGTCGTGCGGTTGATGCCCGATCACGATTGGAACCGAGAATGGGCGAGGTCGGTCAAGCCATTGCGGATCGGAAAGCGTATTGTCGTCAGGCCGAGTTGGGAAGAGGTCGAGCCCGCCACAGGTCAGATCGAAATCGTTCTCGATCCGAAGCAGGCATTTGGAACCGGCCATCACGCAACGACCAGCCTGTTATTGGAATGGCTGGAGGACGACATTAAGGGAGGGGAGTCGGTCCTCGATGTCGGCACAGGCAGCGGGCTGTTGGCCATGGTGGCGCTTCGACTCGGTGCAACTGAAGCGCTCGCAATCGATCACGACTCCCAGGCCATCGACTGTGCGCGGGAATACGCCGACGCCAATGGATTTGGCGATGAACTGGCGTTTCGATGCGGCACGGTGAAGACGGATCGTCTCTATGATGTGGTCCTCGCCAATTTGGATCGCCGCACCTTGTTGGAACTCGTTCAGCCCTTGGCAGACAGCACCGGTCGAACGCTGTTGGTCTCGGGTCTTCTCGTCGACCAGCGCGCCGAGATCGTGTCCGCTTTTGCCGAGGCAGGTCTGTATTGCGGCAGCCAACGAGAACGGGATGAATGGGTAGCGGTCGAATTTACGCGGCCCGACTCCTGCGAGCCTTGAACATGACCCCATCCGGGCGCCCGACTTACCCCCATGTGCACCAAATCAACGTGTCGGACGGCGGAGTGCCCAAGCAACCGGTCCTTGAGGCGAAGGTCTTGAAAGAGGGCATTGAAGGCGACCGACAGCGAAACCTCAAGGTCCATGGCGGTCCCGATCGGGCCGTGTGTCTGTTCTCAGTCGACTTGATCGAACGCATGCAGGACGAGGGGCATTCAATTGCTGCCGGCTCGTCGGGGGAAAACCTGACCCTTTCGGGACTCGCGTGGGACAGTCTCGAGCCCGGATGCAGGCTCAAGATCGGTCCGAGCGTTCAGCTCGAAGTGACCAGCTATTGCGCGCCATGCACATGGAACGCCCGCTGGTTCCGTGAGGGCGACATCTCACGGATCTCGCAAAAAAGCAATCCTGGCTGGAGTCGCCTCTACGCGAGAGTGCTGCGAACAGGGGTGGTCCGGCCGGGGGACGTCGTTGCTGTAAGACAGGGAAAGGCGAGGGCTGCGCCTTCCGCCAGTGAGCAGAAGTGAGTATGGATCGCGTCCTTGAACCTGAGCTGATGGATGATCCGGAACAGGCGGCTGCCTATGCCGCCGCGGATTTTGCTGCCGAGAATCAGGGGTTCGTCGAGCGGTTTGAGGAATACTTTCCCGGATTCACGAGCGGCCGTGTGCTGGATGCCGGATGTGGACCCGCCGACATTCCCATTCGGTTTGCAGGGCGCTATCCGGGCTGCCATGTGACGGCAGTGGACGCTTCGATGCCGATGATCACGCTGGCTCAACAGGCCGTCACCCGGGCCGGCTTGAATGATCGCATCACCTTGCGATGTGAGCGGTTCGACGACGTGCCGGGTGCCAATGTCTTCGACGCAGTGCTCTCCAACAGTCTGCTGCATCACCTCCCAAATCCGTTGCAGTTCTGGCATAAGCTGCGTCAGCTCGCGAAGCCGGGAGCGCCGGTGCTTGTCATGGATCTGCTTCGGCCCGATTCGCCCGAAGAGGCTCAAACGATCGTCGACCGGTATGCTGCCGGGGCTCCGGCCATTTTGCGGCGGGACTTCTTCAATTCACTGTTGGCCGCGTTTACCGAAGACGAAATTACGACGCAACTGGCGCGCCTGAATTTGACGCGGCTGCTGATCGATGTGATTGATGACCGCCATTGGGTGGTGGGCGGAACCATCTACTGAGGGATGGTGAGAACGAAACGTACGCCTCGGGGGCCATACTCCCTGCGGTCTGGTTGGATGATCGTTTTGACCATCCCTCTGGTCATAATTCTCCTCTGCGATGCGACGGTCTCACAGGCGCAGCTCGATCGCCTCAAGAAGTCCAGATCGTTCATCATGACACCGCCGGTGGAAACGCCGATGGTTGAAATCCCGGCCGGAGAGTTCGTCATGGGCTCGGACGGCACGCAGGCGCTAGAAGATGAGCGCCCGGCTCATCGGCTGTGGCTCGATGCGTTTTCCATTGACGTGCACGAAGTGACCACCGCCCAATACGCCGCATTTCTCACCGCCACGAAACGACGGGCGCCGTGGCAATGGGAAACGGTGGACCTGGCCCAGCATGGGGATCGGCCGGTCATCGGCGTGGATTGGCGGGACGCGGAAGCGTTCTGCACGTGGAGCCGCAAGCGGCTCCCGACGGAAGCCGAATGGGAAAAAGCGGCGAGAGGAACGGATGGGCGCCTGTATCCCTGGGGCAATCAAACGCCGACGAGCGAGTTGGCAAATTTTGCACTGGGGGCGCGCTTCAGCTACAACCAGGTCCTGCTGCCGGTGCGCTCGCATGAACCGGGCAAGAGTCCGTACGGGCTCTATCACATGGCCGGCAATGCGTATGAATGGGTACAAGATTGGTACGGTACCAATTACTACGAGACGTCGCCGGAGCGAAATCCACCCGGTCCGTCGCAGGGCCAGTTCAAAGTCCTTCGCGGCGGATCCTGGTCAGACCTACCGAAGTATCTTCTCACGTACGCCCGGTTCAAGCTTCCGCCTGAGACGAAGAACAGCTATACGGGCTTCCGCTGCGCCAAATAAGGGGACTGGCGCGTTTCTTTTCGGCGCCTGGCCCCATTCGCAAGCGACAGACACCGCGCTCAGAAGCGGGGAAGGTGTCAGTCCCCTGGCCGCTAGTAGATGCTCTTGCTGACTTCGGACGACAGCGCGCTCTCACCACCCAAGGCATTAAATGCCGAGATGGCAAAGTAGTACGTTTGACCGGATGGCAGGCCGGCGATGGTATAGCTGCCGGTCAGACCGATCACGAAAGGCGATCCAGGGTAGGTGTAGAGGCCTGACGCCGTTCCCACGTAGATCTTGTATCCAGCCACAGTAGGATCGCTGTTCAACGTCCAAGTGAGGATGGCGTTTCCGGCAGCTGGCGGCGGCGGCGACGAAGTTGGTGGAGCTGCCGAGGGAGGTGGAGAAGGAGACGGAGAGGGAGAGGGAGTCGGAGACGGAGACGGAGACGGAGACGGAGATGGCTGTGGTCCTGATGATGGTACCGGCGACGGCGGAGGAGAGGAGACGGTGACCGTCGGGGCTATTAGCTGAGTCAGTCCAGGCAATTGGGCAGTCAACCGTTGGAGGCCGCGCCCGGTTGCCGGGACGCCGGCCGGCGTCGATGACGGCGCTCCGTTGCCTGCGAGCGCGCTTCCTATGGGTGCTTTGGCAGTGGAACTCGGTGCAGCCGTCGGTGGGCCGGAGTTCGCTCCTCCACTGGTCAATGGCGATGTGTTGAGGAGGGACGACCCCACTGCGGCCAGCCCGGTGGCAGAATTGGACGCGCGGCTTTCGGGGACCGCCTTGCTGATTGACGCTGCCGCCACCGCTCGAGGAGGAGAAACAGCCGCCGATGAGGTTGCTGGCAGAGTGGACGGTGTGACGATGGTGGTTTGGCTTGGCCGCTTCGTCAGTTTGCGAGGAGGCGGCACGTTCGTGGATCGGGAGCCGGTGGTCCCTGGAATCGTGGTCGTGGGTCCGCGTTCCGCTGCGGCTGGCTGTTGGTTCTGGCGGTGGATGAGACTATGGGGTGTAGGCGGCTGCGGCGCATCAGCAGCAGACAGACTCGCTGCCATGCACAAGCTGGCGAAAGCGAGCGCCGCAGCTTGCAGAACGAGAGGCGAGCGATGAAGGCGAGACTGAGCGGAGGCCACTGAACGGTCTTTCGTCAGATGTGAACGGCGGAGCGTCAACAACGACACGTAGACGCATTGTGAAACGAAAGTCTCGAGTTGGCCACAAATACTCAGTTTCAGTCAAAAACGAGCCTGAGACCATGGGGGGAGAAACGGCGATGGACGGGCGACGATCAGTTAGACGAGGGCCAGAGCGAGAAGGAAGATGCCGGTCAGCATGCAGAGCGAGCCGAGATACTGTATGCCGGAGCGATCCTTGAGCCAGGCGGTTTTCCACTTGGGCGGATAGAGCGTCTGGTGCTCAATGAACAGCCCGTCCTCATAGAAGCCGAGCGCCTGTTCAATCTGTATCAGCACTTGCTTGGCGAGCCGGTGCCGATATTGTTGCTGAAGAATCAATGTGCAACAGAGGCCGCACCAGATGACTCCCCCCAGGCCAAGAAGCAGGGCTTCAAACGACGAAAGGCGGCTCTTCAGGGGACTCAACAACAACGCAAACGTCATAGCAATCAAGGCGAACGCGCCGAACGCCGTGAGGCGCATCATTTGTTCCCGGCGCTGATAGACTTCTGTTTTGTACAACGGATACAGAACCGTGAGTGTCTGTTGGACGCCCTCGGTAATCATGGCAATCCGAGCTCCCGGCCTCTCACAAGATTCACGCCTTCGTCAAATGGCCGACGAGCCAGTCAGTGATGGCCGCGGTCATCATGCGAAAATCATCACCACGTGTAAACTGGTGGTTCGCCTCCGGCAAAAGATCCAGCCGTTTCTGACCGCTCAACGCCTCCAACAGGCGTTCAGTCTGGTGGAGAGGCACCAGTTCATCGCGCGCCCCCTGCACGATCAACGTCGGCGCGCTGATGTTGGCGGCCGGCTCGTAGGCGACGTTCCGGAGGCAATCCTCATAGAGCTGGTATTTGAGTCGGACCCGTGCGGTGCCTCCCAAGATATTTGGGATCGTATCCGTCGATTGCCAACGCGCCAACTCGTCGGGGCCGAATTCTAAGCGAAGTTCTTCCGCAAAATCTACCACCGGGCACTTTAAGGCCAGGCAGGCGATGTCCTGCCGCTGCGCCGTGGTGAGGATGGCCACGAGGCCGCCGAAGCTCGATCCAACGAGGCCGAGGCGTTCGTAACCCTGCGATAGAACAAGCTCCACCGCCGCATGCGCCTGCCTGATGGCCAGCGAGACAGTGATGTCCTCGAGCAAGCCTTCGCTATCGCCATGTCCGAAGAAATCGAACCGAAACGTGGCGAGGCCCGCCTCGGTCAGCATTCTGCTTAGAGTCTTGTTGGTCGTACTGTTCTTGCTCGACAGGAAGCCGTGACACAGAACGACGGTGGCTTCAGCCGGGCGGGCCGGGCGGCTGAGGGTGGCCGCAATGCGATTGCCGTGGTCGTCTTTGAAGACAAGAGCCTCATCCATGCGGCCGCATTGTAGCAGAGTCGGCTGAGGAACGAGCGGGAAGCGTCTATGTTTTGCTCGAACGCACGCGGTAATCGACCGTATCTTGCAACCACTTCCAGAATCGCGTCTGCTCGGCCAAATCACGGTTCGGCTCAAGCTTTTCCTGCCAGTTTTTCATCACTTCTCCGTCAACGGTCCAAAGTCGCACACGCTCACGCGGGACATGCCTGCGCCAGTGGTCGCCGACTTTAGGGCTGATGTAGGCAAGCCGCAACGTGACGTTGCGGGACAGATACTCGAGCGGCTTGAGGTCGATTTTCTCGTACAGTGCCTGAGATCCGGCGGTCGCCGCTGGTGTTGCGGTATCGGGCACGCCGTCCGTGATGATCATGACGTTGATGGGCGCCAGCACGAGATTGCGCTCTTTGGTAATCCGAGCGACTTCGGCGAAGAACGGATTAAAGTCGGTCACACGATCGCTCGCGGGAAACCACTTGTGCAGCTCAGCCTGAATCTGCGCGATGTCTTTGCTCTCGAAGTCGTGGATCGGGTGAAAGCTTTTCGGTTCCCGCAAGTCCTTGCCTCCGACGCTCGCAATGAACATGGCCTGCGGCTTGTCGAGTCCGCCGAGCGCGTGCAAGTGCCCATAGATGTAATGGGCGAGGAACAAGAGCGCGTTGTCGTAATAGCCGGAGTGCTTGAAGGACCCGCTCGCGTCGACGCCGATAAAGAGCGTGTTGTGGGGCTTATACGTCTGCGCCGGTTCCTGCGTGCACCCGGCGAGTGAGATCGAGACGATGCCGGCGAGCGCCGTCGCGGCAAGGAGCGACGAGGTTCGGCTCATGAGGCCACCTTTTTCGGTTGCCATCTGACGGTCGGCAACAGTTCACGGGTCTCCACGACATCCTTGAGGCTCTTGAATGGAATGCCAAACACCGGTTTCCCGACCACGAGAATCATTGCAAAGTTCAACAGCGCTGCCGCCACATGCAGCACCGGAAGCATGAGGAACTCCATCAATTCGCCGGCTCTATCGTGGAGCCAGCTCACTTCGCCTTTAAAGTCCTCGAGCAGCGCTTTCCACCAGGCCGAGGGCTCGCCGGAGACAATGGCGATCTCCTTCGACCCGGCTGCCTGATGCATCGGCTGCCGAGAGATGAACGAGAGAAGCGGAGGCGTGCCGTATTGGCCGAAAAGGAACCAGGTCATGCCGCGGACGCCCATCCATCCAAATGTCGCCAACGAGAGCGTGAAGCCTATGCCAGGCCTAAACTGCTCGCCTGTGTGTTGGGCGATCCATGGAGAGAGCGCATCGACCAGTTCACGATAGAGGAACATGACCTCGAAGGTCATGACGAAGACCTCGACGAGCAGCATCTGGACCAGGAACTTGTACTCTCGGAGCCTTACCGAATCCACGAGTACCTGGATGCAGGCGAAACTCCCCATGATGAGCAGCAGTAAGAAGAGGTACAGAACCGTGCCGGTCATCACCGAGGCGTCTGTTCCTGTGATCCCCGCCAACACGTCCGTCACCGTCGGCATCAGCGTGTAAGCGAAGATCGTGGCCTCAAGCACGCACCAGAAGATCAGCAGGAGAAACGCGATCCAGGGCACGCCAGGTTGAAAATAGCTTTGGGTCATCTGTCCCGTCATTTTGAAGGGAAGAACCACCAGTTGCTTCATCGCTTCGGCGGTGAGCTTCAGCGCCAGTCTACCCAAGGTAAACAGCCATCCGGCGATGACGATGAGGAACCGGCCCAGGCCGACCCAATACATCCAGATCGCAAACGCGGTGTCCCACCATGCCAAGAGGAGCATGCGCAACAGCTCAATCCGGCCCGAGCGGAACGGCAAGGTATACAGCGTCAGATGCGTGCACCACACGGCGCCGATCCATAGGAGGACGGGGAACAACAGCAGCAGGTAGTAGAGGCCCGCCAGCCACCCGTTCGAGGAGGCCAGGACAAAGTCCATCAGCGTGTGCTGCATCTCCGGAATCCATGACAGGGGAATGGTGAGCACGTGGATAAGGCTCTTCCAAGGATCCGGGATGATCTGGATCAATTCGTCGTTCATGAGATTCCTCATTCACACGTGGACGATCTTTCGGCGCTCGTTTTCACCTCGTCTCCAAATGAGCAAAAATCAGGCTTAAGGGGAAAAGGGCTGATTGTCGTAAAAACCGGGACTTAGGTGTGATGAGCTTGGCCAGAATTGTTCACGGAGTGCAGGTGCGAATGTACGGCGGGTTAGGACGGCCGCAAGCCGACAACCCAGGCTAGCTTTGCGGCGAATAGCGTCAGACTTGAGACCATCAGGCCGGTTGCAATCCAGACGGTACCCTGCACGTAGGAAGAGCTAAGCGGCAGGTTCCATGTCAGGGAGGCCAGCACGCAGAGCGCCATGGTGCCGAGGCTCATGCCGATAAGTTGAAACGCCCGCCAGCGGTTCATAATCGCATCGAGCGTGGCGCGATAGACCTCCCGCTTCGCCGTATTCGGCACCCGAGTGCGCGCCAATACCTCCGGCACAACGAATGACACGCCGCCACAGACGACCTGCGTCATGAATCCGATGAAGGCGAGGTGCGTGTAGGCCATAAGATGAAGAGAGCCTATCGGCAGCAATGGAGGATTGCTCAGATAATTCGCGGCCATTCCGACACCGGCGGCAGTGACCAACACGAGGAAGAACACGCCGGTCAGCAGATGATCAGTTGCAGCGGTTCCCTGCCGGTCGCCTTTGAACCAGCGTGCGGCGAGGTGATCGCTACAGAGGCCGATGCTGACAAGCAGCAGGCAGCCCGCGGCGATTTGAAGCCAGAGGGCGGACGCGAGAAATGCCGCCAGCAAGACCGCAAAGCCTACGGGCAACAACCAGAGCGCGAATCGGCGGACAGGGCCCAATGACACAGGCGTTCCCGTGAGCAGCGGCATGAGCTGATGCACGGCGACGAGGCAGCTAAGCGTCGCAAATCCCAACACAATGAGGTGAATGTGGGTCAGGCGCGCGTGGGCGGAGTAGCTGCCGGTCAAACGAAATGCCATCGCAACCCCGGCGGCCAATCCGCAGAGCAACGCCACCTGAGCGACGCGGTACATGCCCCCCGCATCGGCCGCTTTGCCGAACAGGGTCCAGGCCGTTTTCGAAATCGACAACACGAGCGCGCTCAGCAGCAGCCCGGCCAGACCCACCGCCGTCATGCTGCCAAGCCAAAAGCCCAGGAGCAGCGCTGCGGTCCCACCGTTCAAGGTCAGAAATAGCGCAGGGTGCGTCTGCGCATACCCGTCGTGGCGTTCCGAAACGCGCACAATCCACAGCAGCAAACTGCCTATTGCGAGTTGCAGGATGCCGCCGACCAGCGCGCCATGAACATGCAGAGGCTTCAGCCATTGCGGCAGCGGCGTCCCGTCGACCAGACCGATGAGCAGGCCCATGCCGAGCACGAAGGACAATGCCAACCACGTGAAGCCCGCCAGGACAAATGTCAACGGCGTGCCGCACCACGACACCGAGGAAGGCGATGCATGCTTGGTCATACGCCGAACCTGTGAAGCTGAAACCAACAAGTGGCTCATTGGCCGGTTAAGAAATAGAAGTGATTGGTCGGACCCGAACCGTGACCGATCGCCAGGCCGTGTCTGATCGCTTCCGTCACATAGGCCTTGGCGGATTGAACCGCGTCGACGACGGACGTGCCGCGCGCGAGATGGGCGGCCATCGTCGACGCAAATGTGCAGCCGGTGCCATGCGTGTGGGACGTCTCGATGAAGTCTCCTTTGAACACGTTGAAGAATCTTCCGTCATAGAGCAAGTCGGTGGCCCGTTCGGTCAGGAGGTGCCCGCCCTTGATGAGCACGTGCTTACAGCCGAAGCCATGGATGACTTTCGCCGCCCTGCGGGCATCGGCGAGCGAGGTAATTTTAATGCCGGAGAGCTGCTGCGCTTCATGGACGTTCGGCGTCACGACCAGGGCGAGCGGGAACAGCTGTTTTTTGATGGCTTCGATGGCTTCGGGCTTCAAGAGTGTATGGCCGCTCTTGGCGATCATGACCGGATCGACCACGAGGTTGGTGACCTGTTGCGGCTTCAACATTCGTGCGACGGTCTCAACGATTGCGGCCGACGACAACATGCCTGTTTTCACGGCGGCCACCTCGAAATCGTCGAACACGGCGTCGATCTGGGCCGCAATGACGGAAGGCGGCAGTTCGAAGACATCGGTCACTTCTTCCGTGTTCTGGGCGGTGATCGCCGTGATGACGGACATCGCAAATACGCCGTTGGCCGACATGGCCTTGATGTCTGCTTGGATGCCGGCGCCTCCGCCGGAATCGGACCCGGCAATAGTCAGCACCTGCTTGAGCGTCGTCGTCATGGCGGTGAGGGTCGGCCGCGGAGCGGAAAAGTCAGCATATATATATGTTGCCGCTCAACTCTGTCCAGCAGGGAGATCTGCTTGTCGGCATCCCGTATGATTGCATTCCAAGGCCGTGGCTGATGGGTCTGGGAACGATGCAGTTTTTCCTACTTTCTGCTTCTTTCCGCTTGGCCGGTGTCGAGCGGGCGCCTTTCTCACCCACCCAGCCCGAAGCTGCGTTCTCGCGAAGTGTTGAACGCAGCAAGTTGCCCAGCCGAGCAGACGTGAGGCGTAGTGCGCTCGAGCGACAGTGCTTGAGCCGGCAGGCGCTGGTTCCCTGAACCAACTCAGACCGGCCATTTCTCCTCGTTCCAGGCCATCTCCCAGAACATCCACTCGTAGCGCGAACTGATGATGAATGAATCCTCCATGCGCTGTTTCTCTTCCTTGCCGGCGGTCTTCGCCCACTGATCCACTTTCATGCGCATCCAGCGCTGCACTTCGGCGAACTCCGGTGAGGCATAGAGCATGAGCCAGTCCCGATAGGGATGGCTTTTCGGCGGAGGACCGTGTCTCAGAAAATGCCGACCGACGATACAATAGATCCAGGCGCAAGGCAGCGCCACCACGGTGATCTCCGCCGTCGACCCCGATTGCGCAATGGTCAACATGTGGCGCGTATACGCATAGTTGGTCGGCGCCATGGGGACCGACGTCATCTGTTTGCGGCTCATCTTCCACTTCGTGCCGTAGCCTTCGTGCAAACTTCTCTCAACCACGATCGTCTCTTCGGCCAGCTTCGTCAATCGTAGCGCCGAATCTGAATCCGGCGCTCTCAGGGCCCCGGCCGAGAAGACACGCGCCAATTCGCTGAGAAAGCGGGCGTCCTGGAGGATGTAATAGCGGAATTTGCGCTCGGGCAGCGTGCCGTCACCGAGTGCGGCGACGAACGGATGGGTCAGTTGCGCATCCCAAATGGGCTGGGCCAGCTGTCGAAGGCGCTGTGAAAAGGACATGACGTCAGGATAACTCCGGCGCCCAGGGTCTCGGCAGGCGGTTGATGCCGTCTAAGGCGGCGACCTTGTAGCATTCCGCGAGCGTCGGATAGTTGAAGACGGTGTCGATGAAATACTCGATTCTTCCTTTGTACGCCATGACGGCCTGTCCGATATGGATGAGCTCGGTGGCGCCTTCGCCAATCGCATGGACGCCGAGCAATTCCCGTGTATGGCGGTGGAAGAGCAGCTTGAGCATCCCCGTCTCGTCGCCAATCAGCTGGCCGCGCGCGATTTCCCGGTAGCGGGCGATGCCTATGCCATAGGGAACGTCTTCGCGTGTCAGCTGCTCTTCGTTTTTGCCGACCATGGAGATTTCCGGAATAGCATAGATGCCGAAAGGCAACAAGTCGGTATCTGTGCGATCCGAAATGCCGAAGGCATGACAGGACGCGTGGCGGCCCTGCTGCATGGATGTGGACGCCAGCGCCGGGAACCCGATGACGTCGCCTGCCGCATAAATGTGAGGGATCGCGGTCTGGAAGTGGGCGTTGACATACAGGCGGCCGCGCTGATCCGGCTCGAGGCCGATGCCCTCCAAATTGAGCGCCTTGGTTGCGCCTTCGCGTCCGACCGCATACATCAACGTATTCGTCTGAATGGGTTTGGCGTGTTGAAGGCACACATTGATCTGATGCTCGCCCTCTTTCGCGATGGCGAGTACTTCTTCGTCATGATAAAGCGTCACCCCAATGTCCGCCATCTGTTTTTGAAGCGTCAGGATAATTTCTTCATCGACGAATTCCAGCAGGCGAGGACGCTTGTCGATGAGCGTCACCGGAATGCCCAATGCCGCCAAGATCGACGCATATTCAGTGCCGATGACGCCTCCGCCCACAATTGTGATCGACTCGGGAATCCGCTTGAGCCGCAGGATCCCGTCTGTGTCGATGATGGCCTCGCCATCGAACGGCACGTCCTCAGGCCTGGCCGGTTCTGTGCCGACTGCGATGACGATGAAGTCCGCCGTGTGCTCGACGGTGCCAGCCGATCCTTCGATGTGCAGGCGATGGGGATCGATGAAACTGGCCTGGCCATAAATCATGTCCACGCGGTTCCGTGTCATCTGGCTTTTGACGATGTCGATTTCGTTGGCAATGACGTGGTTCGCCCGGAAGGCAAGGTCCTCGATGGTGATGTGGGCCTTTACTCGATAGCCCGCGCCGTAGAGGTTACGTTGACGAAAACCGGAGAGGTACAGGACGGCTTCCCGAAGCGATTTGCTCGGAATGGTACCGGTATGGATGCAGACGCCTCCGACCATCTCCTTCCGCTCGATGATGCCGACTGTCTTGCCGAGCTTGGCGGCTTGAACGGCGGCTTTTTGACCGGCAGGTCCAGTGCCGATGACCAGAAGATCGTAATGAGCCACCAACACCTCAAACGTAACGAGACGTAGAGCGGGGATGGATAGAGCGAGGCGTCACTTTTTGCTGAGTGTGTCTCCACTGCTCGTAATGAGCTTGCGCGTCACCTGAAAGGCATCGTCCATATCGGGCAACTGACCGAGTTCTGGCGTGATCTGCAGGTGTCGGACGATGTTTTCAGCGTCGACGACCATCACGGCGCGGGCCAGCACATGCGGGTCTTTTAACAAGAGTCCGTAGGCCTTTCCAAAATCGGCATTGCGGAAATCCGAAAGGAACGTCACATTGTTGATTTTCGCTTCCGCGGCGAACCGCTTCTGCGCAAACGGCGTATCGATGCTGATGGTGATCAACTCGACCATTTTATCGAGCCCTTTGTTTTTCTCGCTCAGGTAATGGGTCTGCTGCTCGCAGACCTTGGTGTCGAGCGATGGGACGACGCTGATGATGCGGACTTTGCCCTTGCCATTGGTTTCCGTCAGGTTGACAAGCGTGTTATCCGGCTGGGCGAGTTTGACGCTTCGTAATTGATCGCCGACCTTGATGCCGTTGCCGGACAGCGAGAGGGGACTGCCTTTGAACAAAATGTTATGCCCATCGCCTGCGGCGGCGCTGCCGTCGGCCACGGGGTAGTTTTTATACATGAACGTGTCGCGTCCGCCGCTGCAACCGGCCAGAGCCCACGTACCCAGGCCCAGCCCGATGAGAAACCATCGTATATGAATCGGCGTCATCACAATCCTCCATTGCGTTGCATGCGGACAGCGTCGTGCCGCCGTAAAAAGTCTATCATAGCTCGGTTCGCCAGATCAGGCCGTTCCCATTGGGGGATATGGCCGGCGTCCGGAATTCTCACGAGCGCTGACTCTCGGATCGTACGCTGAAGTTCTTCGCCCACCTGCAACGGAAACACACGATCCTCTTCGCCCCACACAATCAGAGTCGGATGCTGAATTTCTCCGATCCGCTTGGCAAAGCCGGACTCCCATAACGGGAGCGTGTCGCGGACGGTCATGAGCGGCGCCATCACGCCGGGCCGTTGACGATTGCGGTTGGAGCGCTCGATGACGGCGGGCGTCAGCAGCGCGGGGTCGTGCACGATCTCTTTCAAGACCGATTCGATCATCAAACCACCGAACAGCCAGTTGCCGAACGACGCGAGCCAGGACGGCGCCGGAGTGTCCAAGGCTCGCTGGATCGACGGGCTGGTCAGGCGTTCACGTACGTGGGCCGGAAGACCGCCGATGAGTACGAGTCGGGACACGCGGTCCGGATGGGCGAGGGCCATGCCGATGGCCAAGCCTGCGCCCATCGAGTTGCCTACAAGCGCGGCTTGTGGGATCTGCAGCGCGTCCATGAATCCGAGGAAATAGTCCAGTGTTTGGTCAGGGCGGTATTCGATGTCCGGCTTCGCGGACAGCCCGGAGCCGATGAGATCGGGTGTGATGACACGGAATTCGGAGGAGAGCGGTGTTTGCTGATGTTCCCATTGCCACATGGATCCGCCGAAGCCATGGATCAGAATGACGGGAGGACCTTGTCCGACATCGAGGTATGCAAGGCGTTGCCCCTTCACGTCCACGGTATGAAGGGGAAAGCGCTCGAAGGCTTCAAAGTGGGTAGGCATTGAAGGGGGAGAAGAGCAAGCCGCCATAATGAGGACTGCCGTGAGCCAGGTGACGACCGATCGCCCGGCGGCGTTATTCGAGTTGGATGACCGTCTCATCCGTTTTCACGTTTTCGCCCTCGGCCACCAGGATCGCCGTGACTTTGCCGTCGACCGGCGCGGGCACGCGGCTTTCCATTTTCATGGCCTCGATGATGAGCAGCGGATCGCCGGCCTTGACACGCTGGTCTTTCTCGACGAGCACTTTGACGACGCGTCCCGGCATGGGCGGCGCGACGTCGCCAGGTTTCGAAGGCTTGGGACGTTTCGGTTTGGCGTCTTTGCCAGTCTCCGGTGCCTCCGGCACACCCGCCAACACTTCCTGAATCGTCTCGAGCGACACTTCTTCCAGCTTGTCGTTGACACGGATGTAGTAGGGCTTGCGTCCATCCGTCTTGCGACCGGATCCCGAGACTTTCACATGATAAGTTTCGCCATGAACGGTGACATTGAACTCCACGGGCGCCAAATGCAGTTCACCGGCGACCGCCGGCCCCTTCGCCGCCGGCGTTTCGAGCGGTTCCGGCACGAGGTCGCCTTTCTCCCTGGCTTCAAAGAAGTCACGCGCGATCGCGGGAAAGAGCACAAAAGAGAGTTGGTCCTCGGCGGTGGCCGCCGACGGCGGAAGATCCTTTTTCACAGCGTCCAGCTCGGGATCGAGACGATCGGCCGGTCGCGTCTTGATCGGTTCTTCGTCTCCGATGGCGCGCGCCATGATGTCGCGATCGACCTGCCCCGGAGCACGGCCGTACAGGCCGAGAAAATAGTTTTTGGTTTCGTTCGTAATGACTTTGTATCGCTCGCCGGTCAGGACGTTGAGGGTCGCCTGGGTGCCGACGATTTGGCTCGTCGGAGTGACGAGCGGCGGGTATCCCATGTCCTTGCGCACTCTCGGCACTTCGTCGAGCACTTCCCTCATACGGTCGAGCGCGTTCTGCTCCGTAAGCTGTGCTGCGAGGTTGGACAACATGCCGCCGGGAATCTGCGACGTCAAAATTTCTGCATCGACGCCGGTGAAATCGCTTTCAAACTGACGGTATCGCCGGCGGACGGTCCGGAAATGCTCCGTGATCGGCAACAGGGAGTCGAGCACGAGACCGGTATCGTAGGGTGTCCCATGCAGTGAGGCGACCATGGTTTCGGTCGCGGGGTGTGACGTGCCGCCCGCCAGCGGAGACATGGCGGTATCCAGCATGTCGAGTCCCCCAAGAATGGCCATGAAGGCGGACATCGAGGCCATGCCGGAGGTGTAATGCGAGTGCAAATGGATCGGCACCTTGACGGCGGCCTTCAAACGGCGGACCAAATGATACGCATCGAGCGGAGAGAGCAGGCCGGCCATGTCTTTGATGCAGAGGGTGTCGGTGCCCAGGTCCTCCAGCTGCTTCGCCACATCGACGTACCGGTCGATGCTGTGCACGGGGCTGACCGTGTAGCTGATCGCGGCTTCCGCATGTTTCCCGCAAGCCTTGACTTCCCGGATCGATCGGTCGACGTTCCGGACATCGTTGAGTGCATCAAAAATCCTGAACACGTCGATACCGTTGGCGGCCGAACGCTCGATGAACCGCTCCAGCACGTCGTCGGCGTAATGCCGGTAGCCCACGAGGTTCTGACCGCGAAGCAGCATCTGGAGCTTGGTATGTGGCATGGCTGCGCGGAGCGCCCGTAGCCGCTCCCAAGGGTCTTCTTTGAGAAATCGGAGACAGGTGTCGAAGGTCGCGCCACCCCACACTTCCAACGACCAAAAGCCGACGGCATCGAGCTTCTGGGCGATGGGGAGCATATCCTCCGTCCGCATGCGCGTCGCGAGAAGGGACTGATGTCCGTCGCGAAGAGCGACATCGGTGATCAAGATCGGCTTGCCCGCCGCTGGTTCGATGGCGAGTTCGCGCGGACGAGAGGAGGGTTTTGCGGTTCCCGCCGAAGGGCGCTTTCTTGCCGTCGGCCGCTTGTTCGATCGTTTGGTCGCCATGAGGGTTACCGATGAACCGCCGGCCGGAGCTACAAGCCCTCGTACGCCGCAATTGCGGCGGAAATGGCCACCACGAGATCTTCCGGCTGCTCGAACTCGTCATATGAGAACAAGTCGGGATGGGTCTCCAAATACGAGGTGTCGAAGCGCCCGGCGAGGAAGTCCTGCTCCTGCATGATGGTTTTCATGAAGGGAATCGTCGTTTTGACGCCGCGCAGCACGTATTCCTCGAGCGAGCGCCTCATGCGGCTGACCGTTTCCTCCCAGGTCCGTCCGCGGACGGTGAGCTTGGCCAGCAAGGCATCGTAATACGGCGGCACCGTGTAGTCTTTGTAGACGGCGCCGTCGATCCGGACGCCGATCCCGCCCGGGGACAGATAGGCCGTAACGGTGCCGGTGCACGGCAGAAAATTGTTTTTCGGATCCTCGGCATTGATCCGGCACTGGATGGCATGGCCCTGGAGGATGACGTCCTCTTGCCGGATGTCGAGCGGCTTGCCGGCGGCGATGGAAATCTGATGGCGGACGATGTCAATGGCGGTGATCTGTTCCGTCACCGTATGTTCGACTTGGAGGCGCGGGTTCATTTCGATGAAATAGAACCGGCCGTCTTGATCGAGCAGAAACTCGACGGTGCCGGCGTTATCGTAATTGACGGCCCGAGCAATGGTAATCGCGGCTTCGCCCATCTCCTGCCGCAAGCGAGGCGTCAAAAGCAGAGAAGGCGCGATTTCAATCAATTTCTGATGTCGGCGTTGAATCGAGCAGTCCCGCTCGCCGAGGTGAATAATATGTCCGTGCCGGTCGGCCAGAATTTGGAATTCAATATGATGCGGCCGCTCGATGTATTTTTCCAGGAAGACGCTGCCGTCACCGAATGCGGCTTTGGCTTCGCGAGCGGCCACTTCCATGTTCTCGGTCAGCTCGTCATCCGCCCGTACGACGCGCAGCCCACGTCCACCGCCTCCGGCGCTTGCCTTGATGATCACCGGATAGCCCACCTGCTTCGCAAAGGCCAAGGCGTCTTTTGCCTCGGTAATACCGCCCTTCGTCCCGGGAACAATGGGAACGCCGACGGATTCCGCCAGTTCTCGGGCCTTCACTTTGCTGCCCATCAACGTAATCGCCGCCGGCGAGGGGCCAATAAAGGTGATTCCAGCGTCATGGCAACGCTCGGCAAATTCGGCATTTTCGGAGAGGAACCCGTACCCGGGGTGAATGGCGTCGGCACCGATGCGAAGGGCCAGCTCGACGATTTGCGACCCGTCCAAAAAACCCTTTACGGGGCCCGGGCCGACCACATAGGCTTCATCGGCTTTTTTGACGTAGATGCCCGTCGAATCGGCTTCCGAGTAAATGGCGGCGGTCGCGATGTTCAATTCCCGGCAGGCACGGATAATCCGCATTGCGATTTCACCGCGATTGGCCACAAGGATCTTCTTGAACATGTTACGTCCCTGCTTCCCTGGCGATGCGCACACCGCTTCCCGGTGGCGGGCGTAAAGGAGGCGTAAGTTAGCATAAGATCAGGAAGAATGTCGAGGGAAGGTGTGGGACGAAACGTCGCTTGGTGAGGAATGACGGGCAGTGAACGGTGCGGAAGAAGGGACGGCTGCCGTCCCTTCTTCCGGAATTATCGGCTACTTCGCTTGTACCAAAAATCCCTTCGATCGGGCGTTGCCGCCGCCTGCGACGACGTCGATAAACGACATTCCAGCTTTGACGTCGGGGACTGTCGCTTCGATCGTTGTGTCATTGACGAACTTGTATTCGATCTTGGCCGGTCCGGCCGCGCTGAACGCAACACCGTGGAAGCATTCCTTCGTCCCAAAATTCTCGCCTTTGATCGTCACTTTTTGACCGGGCTTGGCTTCATCAGGGTCCACCTTGTGGATTTTCGGACGTTTCGACCGGTCGCAGACGGGATCGCGTTCCACGCGTTCGGCATCCGATCCCTTGATGGATTCCATATCGTAAAGCGTGAATCCGGCTCCCTCGACGACGGCTCCTTTTTCGCCAGACTGCGGTTCTTCTGCGTGAAGATCCATAGCCGACATCAGACAGAGACTGAGCAACCCAATCATGTAAAGTGATAATCGCCAGATCTGCATAGCGCCCTCCTTGACGATAAGGCAGGATTATTTCCGCTCGAATGGGATATAGCTTTCTCCGATAATTTGGCGACCAGCGGCCGACTGTGCAAATTGCACGAAGGCGTCGATCAATGGATTGGGATCTTTCTTGGACAGGAGCAGGACTGGCCGTCTGAGGGGATACCGCCCATCCTTGACTGTCGGAACCTCCGGTTCGACCTTGTCGACAGGCAGCAGGCGGACCGCTACCCCGCTCGTCACGACCGCCAAGCCCTGGCTCAGCGAGATGTATGCGATGGCCGACATCGGGGGAAGCGTCCCGACGACGGTCTTGATGACTTTATCGTCCTTCGCGATGACTTTGGCATTGTCGGGAATCTTACCGTTAATGCCGAGTTGACGCTCGAACGCGTCACGGATGTTCTGGTTCTTCGGCCGGTCAATCAAGAGTATCTTGGTCTCGGGTCCGCCCAGTTCCGACCATTCCTTAACCTTGCCCGAGTAGACGTCGGCGATCTGCTGCTTCGTCACTTCTTTCGTGAAATTGGACAGGTGCACGAGAATGCCGATGCCGTCCCATGCGATCTGTGTTGCCATCAACGAGGGGTCTTCCGATCCGGTGACTGCAAGGTGAGCTTCGCCGGTCTTGACCATTTCCACCGGCTTCGAATGGTCTTCCCATAAGACATCGATGTAGGCGCGAGGGTTGGCCTTCTCAAAGGCGCGCGCCAACGATTCGATCGTCGTCTGTTCCGGTCCGTTGCCGGCGACGATCAGATTACCGGATACCTCGGCCTCGACCGAGGAGGACAGCAGCGTCACGGCGGCTATGTGGACGTAGAAAGCGCAGAGGAGGAAAACATAAGGGAAAACACGGTGTGGATCGAGGGACGGGCGCAACGGGAGGTCCATGCGAGAGAGTTAATTTCCTGTCTTATCCGGAGTCTCCGAACCGGAGAAGACATCCTGGATGGCGGGAGGCGCGGTTCTCGCGCCGAACATCGGGGGAAGCTTCGAGAAACCGGCGGAACGGCTCTTCAACATGTCATAGGCCTTCATTTCCTTGAAGCCGGGCTTGTGGTCGCCCTTGACGGTTGATGCAAAGGAAGAGAACAATCGCGTCGCATCCTGAGCCTGACAAAACGGGCAAACGGTGTCTTCCGGGCGTGCATGGACGGATTGCGTGACGTCAAATTGCTTTTCACAGCGTTGGCAACGGTATTCGTACAGTGGCATGCATTCCCCCGCAGGTTCGCGGTCTGATGAGCGCTGTGCGCCCTTGACCATCCGTTAAAGTTTGCCTTATTGTAACACACCTGCCTGGTTCGAAGACTAGGGGATATCGGCTGCTCGATGAGGAGGATTGTGCGATGGCGGTGTTGATTCGACGCTACAAGGGACATAACGGCATGATGCAGGAGGAGCGCATCGACGACGACGATCGGATTGAGCGGTATTTCCGCCTGTTTGAGAAGGACGACGTCAAAAAACTGGAGACCGGCGTCAAGGTATTCATTGAGAAGGACGAATGGCAGCTCCTTCCTTAGAAGAGCGTACCGACCTTCCCGCGGCTCAGCGCTTACGAATCATAATGACGTATTGGATACACGTAGCCCATTCCATCGACCGGGTGACGCTGCACAGGGACCGGTGTTCCGAGGTACCTTCCTCTCAAACGTCAACGGACTATTGGGGGGGCGGGTGGTTCGATTACCCCGACAAGGAACGCGCGCTCGCCGCGATGGAACAGGCGGGACCAAGCGATCTGCGGCGCTGCCCTCTCTGTAAGCCTTGACGTGATCTTGAAACAGGCCGTCGACGTTGTTCTCGCTCCGCTTAGAACCTCAACGTACGGCAAGCAGTACGCTTCCGCTCTTTGCTCGCTGCGGCGGCGTCGAACGACCTGTTTGAACGTCCCTTAACGCAGTCCGTACGGCACACACTTCGCCTGCATGCCTCGACTCGCACTCCTGCTCACGACCTTCATCTGGGGTGCAACGTTTCCCGCAACGAAGGCGGCGTTGGAGCAGATGCCGCCTTTGTCCTTTCTCAGTATTCGATTTCTCCTCGGCACGCTGCTCATTGCAGGGTGGTTCTTGGCGACCGGTCACGGGTTTCGCCGCGAAGCCGGCATCTTGTCGGCGGGTGTCGTGGCCACCGTATTCTTGTTCTTCGGCTACGCGCTCCAAACGGTCGGACTTCATTATACGAGCGCATCCAACAGCGCATTTCTCACCGCCTTGTATGTGGTCATCGTGCCGCTTATCCTGCGGCGGTTTGATCGACGTGTGATCGCGGCGACGGTCATTGCGACAGCAGGCCTGTGGCTGCTCGTCAAGCCGAGCGCTACCATGAATCTCGGCGATGTCATGACGATTGGCTGCGCTGTGGCGTTTGCCGGCCATATCGTCTGTCTTGAACGCTACACACGTCTGTTCGACGCGCCGAGTTTGCTCTTGTGGCAGATGATTGCCATGAGCTTGTTGTTTCTTCCATTATTGGTGTGGGAGCGCGCTCCCGCCGCGGCGTTTTCCCTCTCATCGACGCTCCTCATTGGATTGACCGTCACCGGCGTGTTCGCGACGGGAGCATTTGCGGTGCAGATGTGGGCCCAGCAATTGATTCCAGCCCAGCAGATCGCGCTGATCTTCGCATCCGAGCCGGCCTATGCAGCCTGGTTGTCATGGTATTTCCTCGGCGAGACGCTGGATTTCCAAGGTTGGATCGGCAGCGGATTGATCCTCACGGCGGTGCTCATCGGAGCTTTTGTGTCGCCCGCGCCGCCGGCCGTCGCCGCTGCGACAGAGCCTGCGTGATCGGAGGACTACGATGGCTCAAAAGTTCGGAAATAGTCGGTGGGTAAGTGAAGGCTTTTTGGACAATCGCACCGTGGGGACGGTCATCGGACGTATTGTCTTCGCCGCCGTCGGTGCGGTGGATCTCTACCTCAATGGCGATTTCAAACCCGATATCGCCGGCCAGTTGATTGAGTTCCGCAACAGCCGGTTCGAGGATGAGGATGTGGCCGGTCAGGTGATCGGCGATATTGAAAACCCGCAGATCGGAACGGTCAACCTGATTTCATTCGATCCGCATCCCAACCTGACGCCTCATCCCTACGTGGAATGGTTTTCGGCGGGAGGGAACCACTATCGGTTTGAACTGACACCGGAAGACGCCTGGATCGTGCCATCCGCCGAATCCGGTTGCTTGGATCAGGAAAGCCGGCAGATCCGAGAAAGGTTAATCGGACAGGCGGTGAAGCGTCCGGACAGGGAAGAATCAGATTGGGTATGAGCCGCGGAGGCTCTAGCCTTCCGCGGCGCTGAGAGTTCCCGTGATGGTCTCTTCTTTGCTTTTCTGCTCTCTCACATAGATAGGCACCCCTCGAACGTCCCATACCAGCCCCAGCCACTCCATAAGCTTGAGGCAGTAGTAGGTCATGTCGATTTCCCACCAGTAGAATCCCTGCCGTGTCGAAGCCGGATAGAAATGGTGGTTGTTGTGCCAGCCTTCGCCCATCGTGATCAGTGCGAGGAGAAAGTTATTGCGGCTGTCGTCCCCGGTGTCATAGCGCTGCGATCCGTAGACATGTGAGAGAGAATTGATCGTGCACGTGCCGTGAATCAGGGCGACGGTCGAGACGAAGAAGCCCCAAATCAGCATTTGCGGTCCATTCGTTCCGAGCTGCGGCGCATAAATTTCCAGCAGTTTGCCGAAGCCGAACATTGCAAACCCGGCAATCGTAGGGACGAGGATGTCGAACCGGTCGAGAAAACGCAGCTCGGGATACTTGGCAAAGTCGGCGATCGCTTTCAAACGCGGAGCGAAATGCGTCTGCGAGGTAAACCATCCGATATGCGACCACAGGAACCCGCCTTGAGCCGGCGAATGCACATCATCCTTTGTGTCGGACGCAATGTGGTGATGGCGATGATGGCCGGCCCACCACAAAGGCCCGCGCTGAGCGCAGGATCCGCCGAGCACTGCAAAGGCAAACTGCACGGCTCGCGAGGTTTTAAACGTTCGGTGGGAAAAATACCGGTGATACCAGCCGGTAATCGCAAACATCCGCACGAAATAGAATGCGACCGCCACCGCGACGGCGATCCAGCTCGTCCCGACCCAGATCACGCCCAGGCACATGAGGTGGACGGCAATAATGGGAATGCATCTGAGCCAATCCATCTTGGGGACGCCATCGGGTTTCATGTACTCAAGGCCGGCCCAGGAATCGAACCATCGCAAAACCGTAAACCACAGATCTTGCGCCTTGCTCGGATGAAGAGATCGCACGTCGGACATTCGGATTACCTCCAATCAACCCCGGCACTTAGCCGGGGACACACGACAGCTGACTCTCAGTAAGGCCTCGGCACTTGGTGGTGGTTCACGAGGCGGGCTGCTGCACAAGCCAAGGCTATTTCGGATGATTCAACATCGGCCCTGAGCGACGGGACTTCATTATACATTAATTCGCTCCGAATGGTAGGGCTTGTTTTTTAAGTGTACCGGATGATCCGCTGCTGTCCACTTCAAAGACAATTCGCGGAGTTCGAAGCGTCGCGCCGCATGGATCTCAGCTCGTCCTGATGATGGTGCGCACGACGCCAACATCCTGCTAGAATGCGCCGCCTATGAATGATCGCTTTCTCAAAGCCTGCCGGCGCGAACCGGTCGATTGCACGCCGGTGTGGTTCATGCGGCAGGCGGGACGGTACATGACTGAATACCGGTCGCTTCGTGCCAAACACTCGATGCTGGCGCTCTGTAAGACGCCGGCGTTGGCCGCTCAGGTGACCCTCCAGCCCCTCGACAGATTTCCTCTGGATGCGGCTATTATTTTCGCCGATATTCTCCTCCCGCTGGAGGCGATGGGGTTACACCTGGAATTCGCCGAAGGAGAAGGGCCCGTCATCCATAACCCGGTGCGTGAGCGGGCGGACGTCGCCCGGCTGAAGGCCATCGACGGAAATGAATTGGACTACGTTGCCGAGGCGATACGGCAGACGTGCCAAAGCTTGCGCGGCCGCGTCCCCTTGATCGGATTTGCCGGCGCGCCGTTCACGCTGGCCAGTTATGCCATCGAAGGCGGCGGATCCCGCAACTACCTGTTGACGAAATCCATGATGTATCGCGAGCCGGAGGTTTGGCATCAGCTGATGGATAAGCTGGCGCGTGTGGTGACCGGCTATCTTCGCCGCCAGATCAGGGCTGGCGCGGGAGCGATTCAGTTGTTCGATAGTTGGGTGGGGTGCCTGTCAGCGGGCGACTATTGCGAATACGTCAAACCCCATGTCCAGTTGATCTTTGACGGGTTGAAGCGCGAAGGCGTGCCGATGATCCATTTTGGAACCGGCACCGCCGCGATCCTCCGTCAAATGCGGGAGGCCGGAGGCGATGTGATCGGCGTCGATTGGCGCATTCATCTCGATGAGGCTTGGACCGTGATCGGCCATGATCGCGCCGTTCAGGGCAACCTTGATCCGGTGGCGTTGTATGCGCCGCTTCATGAGATTGAACGCCGGATTGAGGACATTTTGCGCCGGGCAGCCAACCGAAATGGACATATCTTCAATCTGGGCCATGGCATTTTGCCGACGACGCCGGTCGAGCATGTCGAAGCGGCAATTAACATGATCCATAAACTAAGTCAGCGCTAGCAGCCGCCATCCCGATGCCGCCGTCGTCCAAGCCGATCGCCGTCCTGCTTATGGCCATGGGAGGGCCCGATTGTCTCGAGAACGTCGAACCCTTTCTGCTCGACGTGCGCGGCGGCCGGCCGACATCTGCGGAACTGATCGCTGAAATCACATCCCGATATCGCGCCACCGGCGGCAAGTCTCCTGCGGTCGGCATAACAACAAGCGTCGCAAAAAAGCTGGAGAGGCGTTTGAACGAATCCGGCCACGGCCGGTATCGCACGTACGTGGGCCTACGGCATTGGCATCCGTTCATCAAAGATACGGTCGCGAATCTCTTGAACGACGATCCTGAGCACATCATCGGGTTGTGCATGGCTCCGCAGCAGTCATCGATGAGTACCGGGGCCTATCGAAAAAAGGTCGAAGAAGCTCAAGCCCTCCTGAACGATCATCATTCGGTGACCTACGTCGGAAGTTGGAACCGGCATCCCAAGCTCATCGCCGCCATCGTCGACAACATCCAGGAGGGGCTCGATAAGTTTGCTCCTTCCGTTCGCGGTGACGTCACCGTCCTGTTCACCGCGCACAGCCTGCCGGAACGGATCGCGGGGATGCACGATGTCTATCCCGATGAAGTCAAAGGAACGGTGACTGCAGTCACCGGATTCCTTGGCGGCCAGCCGACCGCCTTCGCGTATCAGAGCCAGGGCCGTTCGGCCGAGCCATGGCTTGGTCCCACCGTAGAATCGACGATCGAAGCTCTGGCACGTGCAGGAAAACGGCAGGTGTTGGTGGCGCCGATCGGGTTCCTCTGCGACCATGTGGAAACGCTCTACGACATCGACATTGAATTGAAGCAGTTCGCGGCCGAGCGCGGGATCCAGCTCGAGCGCATCGCCATGCTTAACGACTCGCCGGCATTCATTGAGACGCTTCTGCACGTCATCGCCGCGCATGAATCCTCGTTGACGATTCCGTCGTGACCTTTCCTGCAACAGTCGCGGTGATCGGCGGGGGCATCTCCGGCTTGGCCGCGGCGCTTGCCCTGACCGAGCAGGCCGCGGCCTCGGGATTGACGCTGCGGTGTATCGTCTTCGAAGCGGCAGCGGAATGGGGCGGGAAAATTGTTACCCACAAAATCGGCGATATCGTTACCGAGGCCGGCCCGGATTCGTTTCTTTCGAACAAGCCTGCCGGGTTGCAGCTTGTGGAAAAGCTTGGCCTTGCCCATGAGCTGATCAACACCAATGAATCGGGTAAGAAGGCTTATGTGTATTCCGGCGGGCGCCTCCGAGAACTGCCAGAAGGTCTGGTAGCGATCAGCCCGGGACAGATCGGTCCTTTTTTGAAGAGCGGCCTCCTGTCTCCGGCCGGGGTGGCTCGTATGGGCCTGGATCTCATCATGCCGGCGAAACGGTCTGCGGGCGACGAATCGCTGGCCTCGTTCATCCGACGACGGTTCGGCCGGCAGGCCTTCGAACGTATGATGGAGCCTTTGATGGCAGGCATTTATGCAGGTGATGCCGAGCAAATGAGCATGCGCGCGACGTTTCCACGCTTCGTCGAGCTGGAGCAGGCGCATGGCAGCGTGCTTCGCGGAATGCTCACAGCCGCGTCCTCTCGAGACGGGGAATCGGTTGCGGGGCGCCGTACGATGTTCGTCAGCCTCAAGTCGGGCCTCGAAACGCTGGTGACTGCGCTCCGGCGGCGGCTGACGACTCAAGGCGTGACAATGAGAGCCGGTACGGCCGTCGAATCGCTGCGCGTGCGCTCGAATGAACTGGGGCGATGGACATATGACGTGATGCTGTCCGACGGGTCGGCGGTCGCCGCCGACAGCGTGGTGCTGGCAACACCGGCGTTCGTGGCGGCCGAACTTCTGCGTCCGTTGACGCCGATTGCGGCGGGATTGCTTGACATGATTCCTTATGCCTCGACGGCGACCATCGGGATGACGTACCCGGCCTCCGTCATCCGCGGCTCGATTCAGGGTTTCGGCTTCGTCGTACCGCGGATTGAGCATCGCGATCTGATTGCAGCCACCTGGACGTCGCTCAAGTGGCCGCACCGCGCGCCCCCGGATCTGTTGCTGGCACGCTGTTATGTCGGTGGCGTCGGTCGCGAAGCGATTTGTGGCCTTGACGATGAGTCATTGGTTGCGCGAGTGAAATCTGAGCTGAGGGACTTCTGTGGCCTCGCAACCGAGCCGATGTATGTGGAAGTCAACCGCTGGATCAAGGCAATGCCGCAGTACATATTGGGCCACCTGGATCGAGTGGAGCAAGCTGAGGTAGCATTGAGCCGCTACGGCGGAATCGTACTCACTGGCTCGGCCTATCGAGGTGTGGGTATTCCGGATTGCGTCCGCGACGCGTCGCTGGCGGCCGTGAGGGTCGTGCGATACTTGTCAGGGGAACGACACTAAAGGACACGCGCATGACCATGACGAATTCACTAAAAATCCTCGGGGTAGCCGGGCCGTTTCGCGAGCCCCGGGAGCCGGTATTTTCCTATGACTATTCCATTCAGCGTCCCCAGTGGCCGATGCCTCATGCGGTGCGCGTCAAGGTCGCCATAGCGGAGGAGCTCGATGTGCTGCGAGGAAAGATTCTGGGTGCGGTCAGCGGCTCTCCGGGCCAGCAATTGCTCGTCTCTCAGCTGCTGACCAGAAGGATTGCCGACGAGAAACTCAGGATTGCTGATCAGGACGGGCTGCTGTCCGGACGGGCGGACGTCGTGGTGGCGCCGTTCACCGGTCCAATGGGGCACTTGTTTTCCCGCCTTGAGTCCTGTCTGGAACAACAGCAGGAGGTGCTGCGAAGGGAGATCAAGGACCGCGCCAAGATCTAATCGACTTCTCAATCCCTTAAAAAATCTTCCGATAGTGTTTCGAATGAACGCCCGATTCGTCGGCAAAGCCGATCGATCCCGTATCGGGCGCTCCCGTGTTGTTTAGATCGATCCGGTAATGGCCGCGGATTTCCTCCATGGCCACTTCGAAGGGCACGCGGTCAGGATAGAGCCCTCCGGGCGCATGAGCGCCACGGGAAAGCGTTCGGATCACATCTGGCTGCGCGTATGTTGGGTCGGAAAGCACATAGATGTCGGCTACCGCATGCTCGCCGAGTTTGTGCCCCGGCGTTGTTGCCGGGATGAGATCGGTCAGCGTCCCGGCGAGCCGTTCCTTCCTGAGGCGCTTCAACAGACCGACGACCTGGCTTTCGGTGGCCTGTGCGGGCACGACCACACTGACAGCATTCATGTCGGGCACCGTCGACTGAACTTTGAAAATCACGGGCGCTGCCTCGGGGTCTTCAACGACGGGACCGGCCGGGCCCTCGGTGCCGGTCGCCTGCTTGTTGCGGGAACTGGGGACAATCAGCGCGACGAACAGCCAGAGACCGAGCAGGACACCAAAAACCACGACGAGCGGGTGGAGGCCGGCGCGCTTCCCCTCCTGGTAAGGACCTTCCTCTTTGGCCATTATCCCCTCGCGTCGGTTGAAGGCGGCTGGCGCTTCGCGTCTTCCCAGTGCCGATTCATCTCATCGAACGACAGGTCGGCAAGCGCGCAACCTTTGGCGGCCGCTTGCCGCTCGACGTAGTGAAATCGTTCGACGAAGCGGTTCACGGCCTGGCGCAATACGTCTTCAGGATTGACCTTGATGAAACGGGCGAGATTGACGAGCGAGAACAAGACGTCGCCGAATTCGGCCTCGATCTCCCGCTGTTGCTCTTTGCCCGAGGGTGACTGCCGAATGGCTGTGCGCAATTCGTGTATTTCCTCCTCTATCTTGGCCAAGACCTGATCAAACCCCGCGTCGTCATGCGTCCAGTCGAATCCGACACGTGAGGCACGGGCCTGAATCTGATACGCCCGCAACAGCGCAGGCAGAGTTTGGGGGATGCCGTCAAGGACCGATTCCGGCCGTCCCTCGGCTTGACGTTCTGCCCGTTTGATATCTTCCCACTTGGCCAAGACCTGTTCGGCGTTGGTCGGGATAGGATCTTTCGAGCCGTTCGGAAATACATGGGGATGTCGACGGATCAGCTTGTCGGCCAGACGTTCGAGCACATCGTCGATGGTAAACCCCCCCGTTTCCGCGGCGATCTGGCTATGGAACAGCACTTGGAGCAGTACGTCGCCGAGCTCTTCGCACAGCTTTCGTCGGTCTTGACGATCGATCGTTTCGAGGACTTCGTAGGTTTCTTCCAGCAGGTAAGGCTTCAACGATTCATGCGTCTGTTTGCGGTCCCACGGACACCCTTCCGGCGCGCGCAACGCGGCCATCAGATCAGTGAGTTTTTGAAATCGTTGGGACATAACGAGATGGACTTCCGATCGTTGCAAAGGCGCTATTATACCTCGTTCCTATGTGCCTTCAATGAGTTGCGCCGGCTTAGGCCCTATGGTACGCTGCCTCAGCAAACGTCTTGACAGGGTGGAGGCATTGGTGGCGGCGGACCAAGAGGAAGGTTTCATTATCCGGGATCGACGAGGCAGCAGCACGGGTGCCGACCGGTCCAGCGCGGCTTCACCGTCGGCTTCACCAGCCTCGAAAGAGGCATCGGCCGGCACCGCAGCCGGAGAAGAATCCGGGACCGGGATGCCGGTGACGTTTGCGTCTTTTGTGATCTCCCTTGGGAGCTCTTCGCTCATGCTGATGGGTGAACAGTTGGACCCTCAGCAGCCAGCCATGCCGGTCAATCTATCTCAAGCCAAAGAGATTATTGATCTTCTCTCGGTCTTGGACGTGAAGACCAAGGGAAATCTGACCACGGAAGAACAAACGGTGCTGCGCGATATGCTCTACGCGCTGCGCATGAAATACGTCAGTTTGACTTCGAAATAGTCCTGCTACCTCTGTACGGCCTCCTGCTCCTCCAGGGAGCGTAGCAACCTTTGAGAGCCAGGCTACCTTTTCGCTATAGTGAATCGCTCTTTGCCGCCACAGGTCCGTGTGATGAGTGAAAAGGAGTAGGGGCTGTGAGTGACTCACGCCCAAATGTCGCCTCGCCGGTGTGGACCGGCCCGGAACGTCGTGCGGTCGCAGAAGGACCCGGAGTCCCCCCTTCTGCCGGACGTCCTATTTCAGCCCTTCAGGAACCGGAGCGTCGCAAACGGCATTTGAGGCCGGTGTGGATTCTGCTCCTCTTCCTCATTCCCTGTCTCGCCTTGACCTTTTACTATGGCCAAGTCGTCGTCCCGGGCACCGATGACCCGGATTCGTTTTTTCCATCAACGAGTTATGCTCTTGTTCTTTTACTGATTAACCTCGATCTCATCGGGTTTGTCGTCCTCCTGCTGCTGCTGTCGCGAAACCTCATTAAGGCTTACTTTGAACGCCGGCATCGATTGCTCGGCTCCGGATTCCGCACGAAGCTCGTGGCCGCCTTTATTGGGTTTTCGCTGATCCCCACTGTGCTGCTCGCCTTCGTCGCCAGCGGTTTGGTGAACAAGGCCGTCGATGTGTGGTTCAGCGATCAGATCGACCGCGTCATGCGCGATTCATATGAAGTGGCGAAAATGCAGCATGCCGGCCATATCACGCTAGCTGTGAACAGCGCACGCGCGATCAGTCATGAGATCTTCAGAGAGGACATGCTGCTGCCCGAGCAGCGTGATTTGTTGGTCGCCGCGATGGCCCGGAAACGGGTGGAGTTCGGCGTCGCGGGCATCGAGGTGTACTCCGCCAAGATGGAGACACTGACAAAATCGCTCGATTCAGATGTGCCGTCCGGCGTGCTTGACCTCCCCATCGGCCAGCTCGTCCTTCAGGCCATCAATGGCAAGCAAGAGGCCAATACCGTTCAGGAGGCGCAGACGGGCAGGCTCGTCCGGGCCGCGGCGCCGGTGGCGGCGAGTGGTCGCGGCAATGAGGTTGGCGGCGTAGTAGTGGTCGATGCCTACGTCCCGGAATCGCTCCTCGCCAAGATGGACGGTATCGGGCGCCAGTACGAAGAGTACAAGCAGATCAAGGCGATGAAAAATCCGATCAAGGCCGGCGCCTATCTGTTTGTGGCCGTTATCACGGTGTTGATCATCTTCGGGGCGTCATGGTTCGGGTTTTACGTCGCACGCAGCATCACCGTGCCGATCCAGCGCCTGGCGGAAGCGACCGATGCCATTGCACAAGGCGATCTCTCAGTACGCATCGACGCAAAGGCCACCGACGAAATTGGCACACTCATCGACTCCTTTAACCGCATGACGTCCGACCTGCAAGGCAGCAAGTCGACCATTGAAGCCGCCAACCTCTCCTTGCGGCGTAACAACCTCGAGCTCGACCGCCGCCGAGCGTACATCGAAACGGTGGTCGACACGATTGCCGCCGGACTTTTGTCCATCGACAAGAACGGGGTGGTGACCAATTTCAATCCGTCGGGCGAGCGGATTCTTGGCGTGTCCGCCGGGCGTATGCAGGGACGGCCGGCCAATGAAGCTTTCAAGGAGTTTGGGCTCGTGTTGTTTCAGACTATCTACGATCGCATGCTCCAGGACCAGCGCGACGATTTGACGCTCGACGGTACGGTGGAGGTCGAGGGAAAATTCCTGACGGTGGCGCTGCATGCCTCGAGGATGAAAGACGAGCAGGGGCAGGATCTTGGCGTCGTCCTCGTATTTGAAGACCTCACCGAACTGCTGAAAGCGCAGAAGGTGGCGGCGTGGCAGGAGGTGGCTCGCCGTGTGGCGCATGAAATCAAGAATCCGCTCACGCCCATTCAGCTCTCGGCGCAACGCATGCGCAAAAAATTCTTAGAAAAGGCGCCAGATTTCGAACGAGTATTCGATGAATCCACAAACGTCATCGTCAACGAGGTGGCCAGCCTCAAGCACATGGTGGATGAGTTTTCCAAATTTGCGCGGCTGCCGGCTCCTCAGCTGGTGCAGCAATCGTTGCGCGAGGTGATCAACGAAGTGATCGCCTTATACCGAGGGGCGCATAAAGACATCCAATTGATCGTGTCGCTGGATGAAGATCTGCCAAACTTAAAATTCGACTGGGAGCAAATCAAACGCGTCCTCGTCAATTTGCTCGATAACGCGATCCAGGCAATGAATCAGAAGGGGCGCGTCTGGGTGACGACGCAATACGACACAAAGCGCCGGCGTGCGGTGGTATCGATTGCAGACGAGGGTTCAGGGATTGCCCACGAAGACCAGGAACGATTGTTCGTTCCCTATTTCACCAGAAAGAAGACGGGCACAGGACTGGGCTTGGCGATCGTGCGACGCATCATCACGGATCACGAAGGCCAGATTACGGCAGGCAACAATCAGCCCCGGGGAGCCGTCTTTACGTTTGAATTGCCGGTATAGGGCCTGCAGTAGGCACGGAGTTCCATGTCCGCTTCAATTCTAGTCGTCGACGATGAGGAAGCGATCGTTTCCTCGCTCAGCAGCATCCTGCAGGATGAAGGCTACGAGGTTTCGGTTGCCAAGAGCGGCGGCGAAGCGTTGAAAAGCTATATGGCAGATCCGCCCGATCTGATGCTTCTCGACATCTGGATGCCTGACATGGATGGCCTCGAAACCTTACGCCGCATCAAAGAGATCGTTCCGACCGCACAGGTCATGGTGATGTCGGGCCATGGATCCATCGAAACGGCGGTCAAAGCGATCAAGCTGGGAGCGTACGACTACATTGAAAAGCCGCTCTCCCTAGAGAACGTGACCTTGCGGGTCAAGCACGCCCTGGAACAATACCGCTTGGAAGAAGAAAACCGGTCATTGCGCACCAAGGTGCAGCGCAAGTTCGAATTGGTCGGGCAATCTGCCGCAATGCAGCAGCTTCGTCAGTTGATCGATACAGCGGGCCCAACGAACAGCCGAGTATTGGTCGGTGGAGAGAACGGCACCGGCAAGGAGCTGGTCGCGCGTGCCATCCATCTGCAGAGTCCGAGGGCCGACCGGCCGTTTGTCGCCGTGAATTGCGCCGCCATACCGGAAACGCTGATTGAAAGCGAGCTGTTCGGCCATGAGAAAGGGTCCTTCAGCGGCGCGACTTCGATGAAGCGCGGACAATTCGAGCAGGCCGACGGCGGTACGCTGTTTTTGGACGAAATCGGCGACATGAGCCTCAATACACAGGCCAAAGTGCTGCGCGCGCTGCAAGAACAGCAGTTCACGAGAGTCGGAGGAACGAAGCTGCTAAAGGTCGACGTACGGGTGCTCGCCGCTTCAAACAAAGATCTCTTAAAAGAAATCGAAAAGGGCGCCTTCCGCGAAGATCTCTATTACCGCCTGAACGTCGTGCCCATCGTCGTGCCGCCGCTTCGAGAACGCCGAGAGGACATTCCCCTTCTCATCCGACATTTCATGAAGCTGCATGCGGAAGAGCAGGGCCTGCGCATCAAGGAGGTGACGCCGGAAGCCATGAACGTCTTCCAGCAATATGATTGGCCTGGTAACATTCGGGAGCTCCGGAACCTGATCGAGCGGTTGATGATCATGGTGCCTGGCAACGTCATCGATGTGGGGCAAGCGACCTCTTCTTTGCAAGCCAGGCCCTCTGGAGCGGCTCCTGCGACGGCAGCCGGCCCTGCCCAACCAGCCGTGAGCCCCCTGTTCAGCCAGCCGTTCGACTCCCTCCGCGATGCACGCAATGCGTTCGAAAAAGAATACATCGCGCGCAAGCTACGGGAACATCACTGGAATATTTCACGGACGGCCGAGGATTTGAAGATCGAGCGCAGCCATTTGCATCGCAAAATCAAGCTGCTGGATGTCGAAATGCGGCCCGAAGCCTAGTATCCAGGACAGTTCTTAACCCGATCTTCCCTCTGTTTGACCTCCCTCCAGCGCTCCGCTAATATGCCTCCCCTGCCATGACCACCTATCGGGAAGCCGGCGTGGACATCGACGCCGGAGACGAATTCGTCGATCGCATCAGGCCGCTCGTCCGCTCGACCTTCCGGCCGGAAGTGTTGACGGATTTGGGGGGCTTTGGCGGGCTGTTTCGCCTTCATGCCAAGCAATATGAAGATCCTGTGCTCGTCTCGGGCACCGACGGCGTCGGGACCAAGCTGAAAATCGCATTTCTCATGGACCGGCACGACACGGTCGGCATTGATCTCGTTGCGATGTGCGTGAACGACATCGCGGTGAGCGGGGCGGAGCCGTTGTTCTTCCTCGACTACTTTGCGACCGGAAAACTCTCCGTCGAAAAGGCGCAACAGGTTGTGACAGGCGTCGCTGAAGGCTGCCGACAGGCCGGGTGCGCGTTGATCGGTGGCGAGACGGCGGAGATGCCTTCCATGTATCCGGAAGGCGAATACGATTTGGCTGGCTTCGCGGTGGGCGTCGTCGATCGACCCAAGATCATCGACGGCAAAACGATCAAGGCCGGCGATGTGATTTTGGGCTTAGCCTCATCCGGCTTGCATAGCAATGGCTATTCGCTTGCCCGGCGAGTGTTCTTCGAGAAGGCCAAATTGAGCGTGAGCGCGACGTTGCCTGAATTCAATCGCCCGTTGGGCGAGGTGCTGCTGACACCGACGCGCATCTATGCAAAGCAGGTCCTCAATTTGGTCAAGGAATTCCGCATCAAAGGCATCGCGCACATCACCGGCGGCGGCATTACCGAGAATTTGCCGCGCGTCTTGCCTCAGGGCGTACGGGCAAGAATCGATCGCAAAGCCTGGACAGTGCCGCAGATCTTTCAGGCCTTAAGCAAGCTGGGGCAAGTCGAACGCGAAGAGATGTACCGCGTGTTCAATATGGGCATCGGGCTGATTTTGATTGTGCCATCGCAGTCGGCTACTGCCGTGCTCAAGAAAGCGGCCGATCTCGGTGATCAGGGATGGAAGATCGGCGAGATCGTCGCAGCATCCGGCACCGATCCGGAGGTCGAGTATGTCGGTTAGGCAGACAGGTCCTCTGCGCGTCGCCGTGCTGGCCTCCGGCCGAGGATCCAATCTACAGGCCGTCATCGATGCCATCGAGGCGAAGGTCATTCAGGCTGAGATCGTCGCGGTGATCAGCAACAAGAAGGACGCCCTCGCCTTGGAGCGGGCCCGGAAGCACGGGCTGCCCCATCTCTTCGTCGATCCGAAACCGTTTGCCGGACGGCCTGACAGCCGCGAAGCCTACGACCGCGTGCTGCTCGACGTGCTCGAGCAGCGCCGCGTTGAGCTCGTCCTGTTGGCGGGCTACATGAAAATCGTCACGTCGCTGTTGGTCAATGCCTATGTCAACCGGATGATGAACATCCATCCATCGCTTTTGCCGTCGTTCCCTGGCTTGGAGGTGCAGAAGAAAGCGATCGATTGGGGATGCAAGGTGACGGGCTGCACGGTTCACTTCGTCACGGAAGGAGTCGATGAAGGACCGATCATCCTTCAAGCCGCCGTGCCGATCTTGGATCATGATACGCCGGAGACGCTCGCCGCGCGCATTTTAGAGCAGGAGCACAAAATTTTTCCCCGAGCGGTGCAACTCTTCGCCGAAGGCCGGCTCAAAGTCGACGGCCGCCGCGTGCTGATCGAGGATGGCCAGCCGGTGGGGCAGGCGATTATCAGCGCCTCGTAACTACGTCGTCCGGTCTCTTTCGGCTAGAGACTCCCACGCACGTTGTGTATAATGCCTTTTCTCGGGGACGCGGGCCATGTCCTCCCCGTTCTTCTACCGCAGACATTCGGTGCGCACGCTGATGTGCCGCCTCACCCTGCGGGATCCTGGGCTCGCGTCGCCGTTCCCTCAGGTGGGGGGCTAGCTCAGTTGGGAGAGCACTACGTTCGCAACGTAGGGGTCGCGGGTTCAACTCCCGTGCCCTCCACCAAAATTATTTTTACCCGTCACAAGCCGGTTGCTCCTACCAAAAGCAAACACGCTGGTACCGGTGGGTTATCAAACAAAAGGGCCAGCCTCTTTTTCTTGAGGCTGGCCCTTTGTTGTTAGACTCTTCTTCGTGAAAAGTAAGATTTCGATTCTACGCTATCTTTCGTCTCCAGATGCCAATTCCGGCTAAACCACCTCCCACCAGCATCAGGGAAGCTGGTTCAGGTGTGTTTACTGCGCCGCCATTGGCAGCGAATCCCGTAGTGAGCGCGCCCGCGGTAGAGTCGCACGGAGCGGTGCAAGCAAAGCCATGGATTGCCACATAGGCGCCTTGCGCATTCGCGGTAAGGACATTCGATGCATTTGCCCAGGTTCCACTCGTGTCCGTGAGGGTAAATGTGATGGAGTCGTGAGAATGCACATATCCATCAAAATTTTGGAATGTCTGATTAAACGCGCCAAAACCACCGACGGTTCCTGAGCCAGTATCGCTCAGCGTCCCATTGGTGAATCCGGACAGAACCGTCCCACTCAAACCGGTGACATTCCAGCTCGTTGCGTTGACATTGATATCCGCTGCGCCGGCGGATCCCATCAAATAGGTAATGCCAGCCGTCGTGGAGGAGTTGAACGTGATCGTCGCATTGGTCGAGTCAACCAGGTTTACCGTTACCGTGGCATAGGGCCCAGTGTATCCTGAAAGGCCACTCCCAGGCGTGTCAATTGTATAGGTGATTGTGTCGGCCATGGCGTTGCCGACTTCGCATGTGACCGCCAGCGCAAGCACCAAGGCAATTCCTCGAAACTTCCTCATGATTCGCTCCTTGCTGTTATTAGATGTGTATCGCTCGCTCGAACGGTCATTGGCAGGAAGCATACCTAGCGCGTAGCTTGCAAAACACGCGGGATTTCGCACTAAATTGGCTGAGAGTGCGGCGTGTAAGCCATAGCTCGGCGTGCGGCTGCTGCGGCTGTGAAGCCGCAGCGGTGAGTGCTAGGTTTCGCACGAACAGTGCAATTTACGTAAGCCCCTCTAATACATAAGCAGGGAAGATTTCAGCACATTAAGGCAGTATGCTTGAAAATGATGATTCATGGCTTGTCTCAATATGTGGGCTGCGTTCAACGGAGGCTTTTTCTTGTAATCCTCGCCTTCCTCAGCCTTCCCTATCTGGTTGACCTCGCATTCCTGGGAGACCTGACCCCGACCCATTACGCCCAAGAGAATACCAATAACGCTCGAGAAGAAATTGATCTGCTCGATGGTACGGCGTCCTTACCGCATGTCACTGAGCACGTGCCAAGTGAAACGGCGGCAATCACAGTGCGAGATCTTGGCATGGCTCGAAGAGCTGCGGTGCCAGCTATCTTTTATCTTGAGCATCTGTTCTCCGCGTATCACCCTTTCCGGCCACCTCCAAGCGTTTGATCTCGTCTCGTAGTTCTCAAGGCAAGCTACGCTGCGACTCCAAGCTCTGACCCTCTTTGGAGACGAGCGTCGGCGTCCATGAGAAGCCTTGACTCGCGCTTGGTTACGAAGAGAAGTCAAAGAGTCATATCGCCATGAACAGTACCTCTTCAACCGTCCTTTAGAGGAAATTCGTGAGTCACTCTTTCGAAGGGTCTCCGACTCCAGCCGTCGTCGTCAATGCGAATAACATTTCTGCGTTGACAACAATTCGTGCCCTTGGTCGACAAAATATTCCGGTGATCGCGGTATTCGGGCGCGGAGCTCTTGACCAGTATGCATCCGTTGTTCGATCGAGCCGATTCATCTCCAAAGCGCATATATTCGACGAATCGAATTACGAAACGAACATGATTAACTGCCTTCTGGCGGTAGGCGCTTCGTGCCCAACAAAGGCCGTATTGTTTCCTGCCAGCGATAAGGACATGATCATCGTTTCGGACAACCGACAACAGCTCGAACAGTACTATCATCTCCTTATGCCGTCACATGGCTTGCTCTGTACACTCCTGAGCAAGGATTTGTTTTATCCCTTTGCCGAGGCGCGAGGCATTCAGGTTCCTCGAACCTTCCCTGTCAGTTGCTGGGACGATATTGTTACAGCGAGGCGAGGGATTTCCTATCCCTGTATTGTGAAGCCGGGATGGCGCAATGAGGCTTGGCAACGCCAGTATGGGAATGACAAGGTCATCGTTGTGAAGAATGCCGTTGAACTGAAATGCACACTTCGAAGCCTCTACAATCGATTCGAGCGTCTAGTGGTTCAAGAGATTGTTCCAGGAAGCGAGCGCGATATTCTCTGCACTTTTACCTATCTTACTGAAGAGTCCGAGCCGTTGGGGATCTTCACCTGCCGTAAGATCCGGCAATTCCCTGCCAACTTCGGTAACTCATCGCTCGTCCAGCAGGTGAACGAACCCGAGGTGGGTGAGTTGACCGTTCAAATATCCAAGCAGCTGGGACTCGTCGGTTATGTCAGTATCGAATTCAAAAAGGATGAACGGAATGGCACATACAAGGTCATCGAAATCACGCCGTGTCGCTTCAATCGCCAAACCGGGCTCGCCGATGCGGCAGGATTGTGTCTGCCGTATGTCTGGTATTGCCATGTTCTTCATCGGCCGGTTGAGCCGGTCGTTCACAGCGGGAGACGCGCATGGGTTAGCGAAGTCAACGAACTGCGGGCGTTCTGGCACTATTGGCGGAAGGGAGAATATACGTTGGCCGGGTGGTTTAGTGGCTACACCGACTTGGTCCAATATGAACTATTCTCGAAAGATGATGTACTCCCTTTCATGATGCTTCTTCCAGCGCCCTCTTTTATTGGGTGGGATCTCTTCGCTTTGGCCCATCAAGGACTTTCGGGAAATCAATGCTCCGCGCTGCCACTACTTTATTTCCTACGTCAGAGCGGTCCAAAAACTAACCGTAAACCGCCTCTTCCGCTCCTGTTGGCCTAGGGGCAATTCCCTCCATCGCTAGTAAAGGCGCGAGTTTGTAATTTCTCGCATCTTACATACCCTCATCATTCGAGTAGGCACATTTATCTAATCCAATGTCGTTATGGCCAAGTGGTGGTCCACTGTCGGCTGTCGAAGGATCTTATGTGCTTGTATAGCTATTACAGGATGCGGCGGCGAGAACAATTCTTCCCAACCTTCTACTTCTAGTTCACCGTCTACTTCCAGTTCACCTTCTTCTTCGAATTCACCTATGTTCGGTCCCGGAGGCCCCGGAACGAGTCCAGGGACATTTCCCTCAACCGGTCCGAGTGGTCCTCCTGCGGGCAGTCAGCTTCCAGGATCCACCACGCCGACAACCGGTGCCAGTGGACCTTCCGCCGGCAGTCAGCTTCCAGGATCCACCATGCCGACAACCGGTGCCAGTGGACCTTCTGCCGGTAGTCAGCTTCCAGGATCCACCATTCCGACAACCGGTGCCAGTGGGCCTTCCGCCGGCAGTCAACTTCCAGGATCCACCATTCCGACAACCGGTGCCAGTGGGCCTTCCGCCGGTAGTCAACTTCCAGGGTCCACCATTCCGACAACCGGTCCCAGTGGACCGCCCGCGGGCAGTCAGCTTCCGGGGTCGACCATTCCGACAACCGGTCCCAGTGGGCCGCCCGCTGGTAGTCAGCTCACCCCCGTCATGATGGCATCTACTCAACGCTCAGCTGGAGTCGTCCGCCAGATTCTGTTGGCTGACGACACCACGGGAGATATCTATGTCCGGGGTGACTTCACGACCTACCAGGGCTCTACGGCGAACGAGCTGATCCGATTACATGCCAATGGGAGTGTAGCGAATCGTTTTGGTCAAGGGTTTGATGGCCATATCTATCGCATCGCGCTTGCTAAAACGCGTGGAGAACTCTATGTGTCGGGAGCGTTCACCCATTTCGATGGACAACCAGTGACTCACCTGGTCCGGCTGACTGGGACCGGCGCATACGATCCGACGTTCCGTTTCGCTGCCGACTTTGATCCAGGCGGCGTTGTGGTGGCTGAGGACGGCAGTGGCGACGTGTACGCGGTCACTAGCGGACCGGATCTCGATTGCGGTCCGGAGGCTGCCGCAAACCCGCAGTGTGCTTATGCCCTCGAAATCGCCCGATTGAACGTCGATGGCAGCGTCGATCCTTCTTTTTCGACGCGACATGGTTTTCCCGGTGGATTGCCCGAGAATGCCAACCCTGCTTGGATCCAATCGCTGTTGGCTATGCCCAATGGAAAGGTCGCCGTAGGCGGAAGCTTGCTGTCGTATAACGGTGTCGCCGTATCAAGTCTTGTCAGGCTGAATGTGGATGGCACACTGGACACGATGTTCGTAGGCCACGTGGGCTACGCATCTACCCCTGTCGTGGAAGTGATGGCGCCGGTAGGCCCTGCCTCTCAAGACATTTACATTGGCGGTCGGATTGGCTTATTTCGTGTGCTGGGCACTGGTGCATTCGACAGCGGCTTCACAGCGGCCGTCCCAATGATCATCTTCTCCATGGCTCCGGTTCAGGATGGTACTGGTGACCTCTACGCATCGGGACTTGCGGATAATCGTAGCCGCCTCCTCCGTTTCAATCGAAATGGCGCGGTGGTGGCTACCTTTCAAGAACCCAACTTGGATGGGGAAGTCTTGACCATCGTCCCGTTGCGGGACGGTACGGGCGACCTTTACATAGGCGGCGCCTTCACGATGTATAACGGCATTGCCGTCAACCATATCGCGCGTGTCCATGCCGACGGCTCGTTAGCCAATATCCTCAGCGGACCCTAAATGCTTCTGTCACCACTTGCGCGGTCTACAACGACCGACACGTTCTTTTCCTCTCCTACACTTCCATCGGTAACGTTATCTTAGGTAAAACGAGATGCGGGAATGGTTGAAGGCGATGGATATGCTGGCAATTGCTCTGCCTAGCAGTAATGGGCGTCCAAGTTCCGGCATGGGAAGGGCTGGAATACTTGATTCTCTGGCTATGGAGGGCTCTCTCATCCCGGAACCGGAAACTTGAATGGTCTGTGCCGGGGATTCTGGTGCTGCACGAAGTTCGCTGATCCAAGTGAGCATCTTCGCTCGCTTTACTGTTTAGTTGTAACTCACTTAGAGCGAATTAGCACGAGGTGCAACGTCGTCGAGCACGATTCACCACTTGTCTGCGACATTTTCTTTGCCAGCCTTGCAAAACGTTGGCTGTCAGATCATCCCCGCCGCTTTCGTGACTAACGAGCCGCACATCGGCCCAATCAACTGAAGTGTTTTTCCCTCGCTTGCCAGGGACTTTCCTAGTGATTCTAAGCACCCTTTCCTAATATCGTCTGGGTCGGTGGCTTTATCTAAGCTTTCGCTCCGTGGTTATTCGCACAAGGCGGAAACATGGGACGGCCGTGGTGGGCAATACCGGCGGCATCGAATGCCTGTCTTTTCTTCCTTGTACTCGTCGCGGGCTGTAGCGGTGACATTAGCTCAAACACGTCACAGCCGCAAAACCCCGAAACTCCCGCTCAAAATCCGCCTCAAACCCTCTCTCAAACGCTCCCTCAAACTCCGTCTCAAAGATCGACCGCCGCCGTCAGAATCATGCCGCTTGGGGATTCTATTACCCAATCGTTCAGCCCTCTCAATAGCTATCGGTACTATCTGTGGCAAGTACTGGTAAATCAGAGCTACAGCGTCGATTTTGTAGGGTCTATGAATGGAGTGGCCAACGGCCCACCCGGGAATCCCGATTTCGATATGGATCATGAAGGTCATGCGGGATGGAGAGCGGATGAGATCTTGGCGAACATTCAAGTTTGGGCCACACAGGCGTCCCCAGATATTGTCTTGTTGCACATCGGGACGAACGATCTCTGTCAAGGGCAAAGCGCCGATAGCACGGTCGTCGACATCGGAAACATTATCGACGTACTGAGGATGGTCAACCCGAAGATTCAAATTTTGTTGGCCCAACTGATCGGCCAGGCGCCGTTCGCGAACTGTGGGAGCCCGCTATTAAATGCAAAACTACCGACATTGGTCGATGATAAAAATACCGCTCGGTCGCCCATCACCCTGGTTGACCAGTATACGGGATTTGATCCGTCCACGATGACGTTTGATGGCCTGCATCCTAATGCGATCGGGGATTGGCGCATGGCAGATCGGTGGTTTGAGAAACTCGTTCCAGTCCTGGAAACCATTCTCACGGACGCACATTTTCGCACGAGTCGTTGTCAGTGCACGCCAATTATGGTTGCGCAAGCGTGATCTGTGCCAATCGGCCTGCTTCTCGATAGTCAGGCGTACCTGTCTTACTCACCACCGCGGGGAAAGCAGTCGATGCTTCCATGTTGGCCCATCATAGCGGTGGGTAGGCAGCCTCATGCCGAAGGAACGAGACAAAGTTTCATGATAACCACTTCCCTCAAATGACTTCTCCTAGGTTGTGCCGTCAAACTCATTGGCTGGCTTGAACGCGACCTCTGTCAACGTTGGGGTCGGCCCGAGCTAAGACTCTGAAGTTGGACGCCGCATAAGACGCGGAGAGCGCAGTGAAAATCCTTGCAAATTTATAGGGCCTGAATAACACCAAAGGGCAATAGCCAAAGGGAGCGAATTTGTGCGATTGTTACGAGTGCTTAATCGGCGGCGGCTACCGACTGGATGCTGTAGTGTTAATGCAGGATCGAAGACGAGGGATTCAGAATGATGAATTCAACACAGACACTGTCAACGGTTCGTGATCCGATCGCTGATGCTCACATCAACGGAGAGTATTGTAGAAAGAACCCTTCATGGCACATTGAGTATTCACCAAAAAAAGCGCAAACCATCCATGACTTTCTTCAGCGCCGTCAACTCCACCCGAAAACGATTGGGGACGTCGGATGTGGAGCGGGTGAAGTTTTGGCTCTGTTGCAGCAAAAGATGGACCCTTCGTGCCGGTTTTGGGGTTATGACGTGGCGCCCCCCGCCATCGAAAAAGCAAAGACCCGGGAAAATGACCGGCTAAAATTCTCGCTCGCCGACTTGTGTGAAATCGAGACGCCCCATTTCGACCTGTTACTCGCGCTTGAAGTGGTCGATCACGTGGAGGATTACATCGGTTTCCTGCGCATCCTGAAGAAACGCGCAGAATGGAAATACTTCAGCTTTTCGCTGGATATTTCCGTGCAAAGCGCATTTCGCAGTAATGCATTCACGCAGCGCCGCAAGAACCACAGTCATTTGCACCATTTCAATAAGCAGACCGCGCTCGGGACTCTCGAGTATGCGGGGCATGAGATAGTCGACTACTTTTATACCTCACCTGACGTCACCATAAGCTGGGCGGCCAAAGTGGCGCGTCCGATCCGGCAGGTCATGTTTAAAATGAATCCAGAATCTGCGGTCCGGTTGTTTGGCGGGTATAGTCTGCAGGTACTTACGCGATAAGTTACAGGTACGTCAAAAGCAGTGCCAATGGTCCATTCTGCCAATTGAATTCGTATCCTCCTAGGCTCCTAAGCCCGGCCGGTACCCTTACTTAGGCTGGCCATATAGCTGAGCTACGTAGAAATACACCCTACGAACGGGTACTAGTGAGACTAAATACGTTCGGTTACCTTTGCACCGTCATCCGTGCGTAGGTTTCAACTTGTCAGGAGAGCCTCGGATGAGAGGCGCATCGAACGTGAAGGTGTGTTGGCATTGTCATGGCTCGCTGACGGCGCAAACGCTCGTCAACGTAGAGACTCGACTATCTATTCTCCAGTTCCTGTGTACCAGCTGCGGGCGAATATCGCCAGCCGGCGTGAAATTGCACCCGTCGGATGTTGCCGCAGTGAACTTTTCGCTCACCGGCGCAAAATGAGTATGTTCGAACACCTTTCCGACAACGATCCATCCTCGTCCCTCCTTCTCGGAATTGCGCTTGCCTTTTTAATGATCACCTGGTTCTTCAATGCGAGGGGCTGAGCGACCAAGTCGCAGCGCGTCTCAACGAGGTTGGCGTCGGCTCACGGCACACGGTGACTGTCCAGCATCCGACACGGTGTGCAAACATATCTAACCATGTAGCGATGTCGTTCCTGTCCGCGTCCTCTTATTGAAACGACGGGCTAACTCCGCACATCACTTTCTCTTCCTCCTCACGCCGACGGCTCATCCGAACAAGTGTCTTCAGCCGATTGTGGCTTAATATTGGATCGTTTTTCTTTGTTTTAGAAGTGCGCTGCACGTTGGAGAGGGACGCTATTTATCTGCGACCTCAAATACCAGCATGTCACTTGGCACGCTGCACGTATGGCCATCCTTAAGACAAGCCGTAAGTGATAGTTGCCAGGTTCCGCTCTGCGCACCGACCTCTCGGCAGGACAGCTGGGTGTTTGGCGCCTTCACGATATATGTCGTCGACATTGGAGTGGGATCCGGAGCGACCCTCCAGACCGCCACGCGATATTCCGCCAGTCTCGAATCTGTAATGCCGTCCCATGAAATCGTACAGCTGGGCTTGACGGTGGGTATGGATGTACACGCGGGTCCGAGAAGACCGACGCAGACGATCCTTTGCGTAAAATGCCACAACGATCGAGTAGTCATGACGTCATTTACCATAACTCGGCGTGTTTGCAGGTGGCAAGGAGGCGAAGCACGGCAAGTCCCATATAACCGCTTCTTTGCAGATCGCCGTTAATGGCGACCTGACGTCACCATAAGCTTGCGGCCAAACCGGCGCGTCCGATCCGGCAGGCCATGTTTAAATGAATCCAGCATCTGCGGTCCGGTTGTTTGGGGGTATAGTCTGCAGCTACTGACACTGTTCGGTACCGTCGAACTTAAATATCCGCAGGATTGGTGCCACGCCTTGATTCTCATGAGCCCGCATGCAGAGGGTCTGAAAGGCTGAGTTACGCATCAGGCCAATAGTCGGCTGGCGTGCGTTTTTCGCAGCCACCGCTGCTGAACGGATCTCCTCACGCCGCGTTTGCCCGATCGTTGCCAGCTCCCTTTAAAAGGCCAATGTCGAGGCTTGAGATCGGACAAGATCTGTTCGATGAGCGAGAATCGTTTGAACCTGTTCATTCGTGCCTCACGTTCAGAAGTCTTCCTCGAGCAGCTCGCATCCCACGCTGGTTCGCGTTCCTCGATCACCATTCTTGCATCGCACGTACCTGTGACGTGAGAGTTGAAAACGATCTGAAACAGAGGGAATCCTGTAACGCGAGGCTTCAGTCTGTGACTTGTTGGTGGATCTGATCCGATCCGATATGCATCAGATTCGATTCGCGGATAGCGCTTATGGTAGGAAGACGGGTTGCGCCGTAGCGACAATCACCCGACGATCGGGGGACAAACAGCGATGGCGCAAGACAGGCATTCGATCCGATGACTGGTAAACAGTGAGCGTCAGCGTAACGGAGCACATGAGGCAGAGCGCTGCGAACTGTCAAAGCAGAGCTGGCTTGTGACCATAGCGGGCGTCTCATCCTGAGCGTGTAACGAAATCTCCTTTACCTTGCCGAACGCCGACAGATCTTTCGACAGTGCCTCGCCGGATCCCACCGCGACAATTTGCAACCGATCCAACCGGAGGTATTTCCGTCCGACAGCCATGATATCTTCCTTCGATACCTTGAGTAGTTTCTGACGCAGCTGTTGATAGAAATCTTTGGGCAGACCATCGTACTCCAGCTTCATGAGCCGGCTCACGATCTTGGATGTTGTGGAAAAGTCGAATACCGCTGAATTGGCATAGGCGTCTTTCGCTTGAGTGAGTTCCGCGTCACTCACGAGTTCAGTATGCATCCGTATGAGGTTTGCCTCCAACTGGGCAAGGACTTCCATTGTCGACGGCCGCTTGGTTTCTGCCCACACGAGCCAGATGCCCTGATTGGACATCCCGGCGCTCAACTCGCTGCCGACTGAATATGCCAGTCCTCGTTTCGTCCGTACTTCATTGTACAGCCGGCCGACAAACGCATCTCCGGCAAAAATATCGTTGGCCACGATGAGGGGAATGTAATCTGCGTCGGTCGCCTTGACTGAGAGACTTCCCGCACGAAGATGCGTCTGTGTGGTGTCTTTGTTAATCAGATGAATGACCGCTCTGTCTCCCTCACGCTCCGAAACATCGGCAATCTCAAGTTCTGCCACCTGTCCCATTCGCCAGTCTTCAAAGGCCCCGCGGAGCAACGCCAGCATCTCTTCTTTGTTAAAATCCCCGGTCACGCCCAGAATGATTCCGTTGGGATGAATCGTGTTCCGGTGAAAGGCTATGAGGTCTTCGCGGTTGATTCGTCCCACCGAATCCATTGACCCTTCCCGAGCGGTCGGATGGCCTGCACCATACAGCAACTTGATCAATTCGCGACTGGCAATGGCGTCGGGCTCGTCTTCGCGTCTCCGGATCCTTTCAATGGCCTGCAGCTTGGCAAGCTCCACGCTCGCCGGATCGAAGGCGGGTGACCGTAGCAGGCCTGCGAATAGCCGCAACGCGTTCGGAAAGTCTTTCTTGAGGACGTCTAGCGATGCCGATCCCGATTGCCGGCCAATCGCAATGTTCATGCGTCCACCGGTCTGTGCCAGCTGATCATCGGTCTCCGCCGGCGAGACGCCGCCGCCGCCTCCCGTCCGCATCACGGCTCCTGTCAAGGCGGCGAGGCCAACCTTGTCAGAGGGATCGAGCCAACTGCCGGTTCGTATCAAGGCAGTGATCGTAACGAGCGGCAGTTCGTGATCTTCCAACAGGTAGATCACCATACCGTTTTTCAGAACGACACGGGCGGCGTCAGGGGGAACGAGTTCAACGTGGCTGAACGTCAATGTTCGAGGATCGATCGGCGCCGGCTCTGCCGCGGAGGCAATCAGTGGGGGCATCCACAGTGCGAGCAGCAGTACGTAGAGCCGGACTGTGATTCGCCGACAGTGTGCTGTTTGATGATGAACGCCGCAATGACGTTCAGACCATGAAGCGCAGCCGGCTTGTGCACGGGGACGTGAGGTGAAGGGGAGTGATGGCAGGAACGCTGGGTGTTTGCTCTCCTGGTGCCGAGCGGGCAAATTCCTCAAGGGTCACACCATGTGCCTCGTCTGCTATGGACAGGGCGCGTTTAGTCTGGCAAGCAGGTCCTCATACACTTCTGCGCGATGGCTCTGTGACAGCACTCATACGACAACGAACTCTGTCATTGAGCCGATTACAGTGATGCTGGCCTCGAAGCACGAAACAACAGCGAAGTCGCTTTACTGAAGAGAATTTGCAAAGCCACCGCGCGTAATCTCAGCGCGCACCTTGTCCCCCACCTTCTTGTCTCCATGAAGCTTCTTGGTTTGCTGGCCCACATAGATCTTTAATTCGCTGACATTCGTCGTGCTGCCTTGGTTCTGATAACCGGTTGATTCGCTTTGGATCGTGTACACCGATCCTTCGATTTTCGTGATCTTTCCGTCGACAGTGGTAAAGGCTGGTCCTGGGGCGGTATCCATGGCCATGCCGCCCGATCCCTCCATCGAGGCCTGTGCAACGCCTAAAGACATGGCAGCGGCAAAGAACACTGTCATCGCCAGAATGCTCGTCAGCTGTTTCATACGATTCCTCCTGTAAGAAAGTGACTGAGGCCGTCTGAGCAAACTTCAGGCCTAGCCCTTTCTCGGTCTGAGATTGCAGGAATGCCTCATGATTCTGGCTAGTTTGTATGATCACGTGCTATTGGCCATGGACAAAAATGTTGCAACCTGACAAATTTTGATGGCATCTGTCGCTAAGAGTCGTCGTCTCGCATCACTTCTCCATTCGCTTCATCGCCTTTGAGCGAGGCTCAACCCTTACAGACATGTCGCCGCGGGTGTGGTCCGTTCGATTTCTGATTCTTGGCACGCCTACCGGGTACGAGTCGGATGGTTGATGCGATGAAGCGCGCTCTCGGAGATGGCGAAACGGCAGGTTAGTCCCACGCAGGACGATTCATAATTGGGTTACTAACTGTGGTGTGTTTGGTCGGGGCGAAAGGATTTGAACCTTCGACCCCTGCGTCCCGAACGCAGTGCGCTACCGGGCTGCGCTACGCCCCGACCGGTGAGAGTCTTTGAAAGGAGTCGCGAGTATCTTACATCAGAGGGTCGAAACGCAAGCCGTGCGCCTCCGCGACACCGCGGCAGGTGACCTTGCCTTGAAAGAGGTTCACGCCCTTCGCGAGTCCTGCATCCGCCCGCACAGCCGCATCGATGCCCGAAGCCGCCAAGGTGAGCACATACGGCAGCGTTGCATTGTTCAGCGCCTGCGTTGAGGTCCGCGGCACAATGCCCGGCATGTTCGCGACGCAGTAATGCAGGACGTCATCCACCATATACGTGGGCTCTGAATGCGTCGTTGGCCGGCTCGTTTCGACGCAGCCGCCTTGGTCCACCGCTACGTCGACGATCACGGATTTCGGCTTCATCTTGCCGACAAGCCGGCGCGGGACAAGTTTCGGCGCCTTGGCGCCGGGCAAGAGGACTGCGCCGATTAGGAGATCCGCTGTGACGACGGTCTCTTCGATTGCCGCTTCCGTGGATGCGAGTGTCACGATGCGGCCTTGATACAGATCGTCAAGATACCGCAATCGTTCAATGTCGAGATTGATGACAGTGACTTGAGCGCCCATGCCGACGGCGATTCTCGTCGCCGCGCTGCCGACGGTGCCCGCGCCCAACACGACCACCTTGGCCGGTTCGACGCCAGCCACGCCGCCTAACAATAATCCCCGTCCGCCCTGCGTGGCTTCGAGGTAACGGGCGCCGACCTGAACCGACATCTTACCCGCGATCTCGCTCATCGGCTTTAGCATCGGCAGTGTGCCGTCCTTCGCCTCGACGGTTTCACGCGCGATGGCGGTGACGCCGGATTCCAAGAGGGCTTTCGTCAGTTCTGCGGACGAGGCCAGATGCAGATATGTCAAGAGGACATGGCCGGGCCGAAAGAGGCGGATTTCCGAGAGCTGCGGCTCTTTCACCTTAAGAATCAGCGCCGAATCTTTGAACAGGGCATCTTTAGAGGCGGCGAGTCTGGCGCCGGCCTGGCGGAACTGCTCGTCGGTGTAGCCGCTGCCGTCTCCGGCTGAGGGCTCAACCACGACTTCATGGCCCGCTTGGCAGAGGGCCCGGACACCGTCCGGCGTCACACTGACGCGGTATTCATGATCTTTGAGTTCTTTCGGCACTCCGATGATCATGGCGATCCTCTTTTTCCGTTCGATGCGCGTGCTTATTGCTATTGTATCGAGAGAATGGGCGAAAGAGAACTGATCCAACGTTCGCCCCTTTCACGCGGTAGACACCGTCCGGAGCGGTGTTGTAAGATCTGCGCCTTCTACCGCCGAGGACATCGAGGAGGCCATCATGGATGCAGGACCCGGATCGTGCAACGCGTGCGGCGCCTCAGGGACCGCACTGATGAAACTGTCCCTCGGAAAAGACTTTTTCGGCCGCGCCTACGACCGGCTTTCGCCCTCCAGCGACCAGAGTCCGAAGTGGTACTGCGAAGCGTGTTCGATGCAAAAAAACCTGCAGCGCGATTTCCGCGACATCCGGGCTGAATTCGAAAAATTGAGTGCCGGGCAGACTTCTGAACTGTCCGAAACCGATACGTTTCAGCGGGCCTCCCTGCGCCTGCGGGAGATAGCCGCCATACTTAGTACGACACCCAGTCACTCGCCGTTTCTAGCCGCGCCGGACGTGGCGGAACTGATAGAGCGCTTCCAAACCGCGACCATGCAGGCGTAACACGAACCTCCTTGTCGACCTATAAGCGTCATATTTTCGTCTGCATCAATCAGCGCAGCCCGGAGGATCCCCGTGGCAGCTGCTCGAAGCTGGGCTCCGAAGCCCTGCATGCGCGCTTCAAATCCGAGGCCAAGCGTCTAAATTTGAAAGACGTCGTCCGCGCGAATAAGGCCGGGTGCTTAGACCATTGTGCGCAAGGGCCGAGCGTCGTCATCTACCCGGAAGGCGTCTGGTACAGCGTCAAAACAGAGGCCGACGTTACGGAAATCATGGAACGGCATGTCGTGAACGGTGAAGTCGTCACGCGCTTGCTGATGTCGGATCATCCGGCGCCGGCCGCATTGCTCCCCTTGCACTCCCTGCGCTAAGACTCAGATGCCGACGGAAGACAAATGGAAGGCGAATCTAGAGAAGGTCGCCTTCATGAAACAGTTTCCCGGATTACTCGGATCGTGGGAAGCCTTAAAGGGCAAAACGATTGAAGCGGTGATTCCGTTGAAAGGTAAGGTAGGCGCCGCCGCGGTGATTTGCAGTGACGGCACGTTCCTGGTGGCGCCGCCGATGGCGGCCGAACCCTATGAACTCGGCGAGACGTTGAGCGTTGGGCGTGCCGTGCTCGAGCAGAAACACGCCGGGGCCTATCGGGAATATGACCGGCTCGTCAACAAAGACAAACAGGCGCTGAAGCAGGCGCGCCTCGAAAAGATCATCGGTGCCATCCAAAATAACCTCGAGCAGATTCCCGAGCTGAAAGAACGGCTGAAAGCGCTAGTCAAGGAGTGGCCGTGAGCAGCATTCCGAAAAAAAACATGTTCGAGATCTTCTCGCAAGGTCTCTTCGAAGGAGTCAAACCCATGATGATCGTTCGCGACCACCTGGTGCGGCACCCCGACCGCTGTACCCATCAAGCCGTGTGCGTGCCGATCTGTCCGACCGGGGCCTGGCTATCGACGCCTCCGTATAAGTTCGATGCCGCCCGCTGTCTGGAAAGTTGCCGGCTCTGCCTCGATGCCTGCCCCTCGCATGCCATCTTCGGAGTTTTTCGAAAAGGCGACAAGCTCCTCGAGCCACAAAAGAAGTAGACTCTCTGACAGCAGCCTCTGCCTGCGGTCGCCGAACTACCCTTCACGGCGCCAGCGTAAAATCTACGGTATTGTTATCACCCGCAGAAATACTCACCGGCGTAGGCGCCGGGTTCTGGGTTTGATACACCGTTGTCGGCGTCTGCGCCGATCCGCGAACGGTATAGATACCGGCAGCTGCGCCCTGCGCAGCTGCACTCGGGACGATGGGAAGCGCGCCGTAGGCAGCCAGGAAGGGCGCGGCTGTCGGGAGAACCAATCCATATGTGTAGTTGACAGCTGGAGGAGTAACGTCATGCAGCGTGGCGACTTGAGCCCTGACGGCGACCGTCGGTCCGCCGGCCAATGACTGCCTCGCCGTCGCCACCACGGCAGCATCATCACGATCATCCACAGCAGGCGGAGGCGGGGGGTTGATCAAGCCGATCGTGTCGCCCATCGTGTGAAAGCCGGACGCTTGCAATTGCAGCGGCTGCTGCGCGGTGCTGATATGGGTGATGCTGGTACTGTTTGCGACGGGCACTCCTGCGATGACGACCGTCGCGCAGCAGGTGTTTGTCGGACTGTTGATGGCGGTAATGACGACATCGTAATTTCCTGGATCGAGGCGGCCAAGAAAGAATTCGCCGGTCACGGCGTTGGGCATGGTCGAACGAACGACTTCCCCGTTCACCTGCGCGGAGACGACGATATGGTTGACGTTGGTCTGTTGCGGGAACAGCCCGGTGGTCAAGAACCCGTCAATCCCGTTAAGCACGAAGGGAATGATGGTAATCACCGGCTTGAGCTTGTAGCTGCCATTGCCAGTTTGCACAATCGATTTGCAGGCATCGAAGTCCAACAGCAGGTCGACTTGCTGGCCTGAACTCACGGTGAATTGATGGATGAGCTTGATGCCCGATTGGATGGCGCTAGGTGTGTCGAGTGGAATCCGATTGTTCACGTTGTTCGGATTCTGTCCCTCAAGAACAATCCAGTTGGCATTCGGCTGATTGCCGTTATTTTTGTCCAGCACTAATCGAAGTTGTGTGTAATGGCCTGCTTGCAGCGGTGTCACCCCGAGTTGTTCGAGTGCAAAATTGTGTTGGGTGGGATCATTCAGATCGAGCAAGTTAATGGTGCGTGGAGGGCTTAACGTGATGTCCGTCCAGCCTGAACTGTTATCATCAGCGGAACTGCTTTGATGCACGCGCACTTTTATGACGGTGATATTCACCTGCTCATACCCGCAGGCCGGGGCATCGGTCAACGATACGCTGACCGCACCAGGCGCTGCTGATCCTCCACCACTGTCTCCGCTGCTGTTGCACGCTGGGAGCCATCCGACCATCAGCAGGGCGACGAAGGGGGCCCATTGGCGAAGAGAAAGTTTTAATTGGTTCAGAGGGCACCATCCCCATGTATTCACGTTACACTCCTAATCCATTCGTTTGAATCATGCCAAGTCAACGCAGAGACAGATGGTTGAGCAAATCTTGTGCTCTCCCTGGCCGGCGGGACTTCCTCAGCCCCCACGATTCAAAACCTCATAGAGAACAACCGATTAGATCTGTTGGAACATCCCGCACCGCCGCATTCGAACGCAATTCCACTTCCGTAGGTGTAAATGTGCAGGGGTGGTCATACACCGCCTAACGACGTAGGCGGAAAGGCATATTGGACAATGGTTTACGGCTAGATGAGGTATTTCCGGAGGCGGCCCCAGTAGGCCGTACCGGTGTAGCCGCAGCCGCCGGTGACGGTCGTCACGCCCATCATGGCGTAGACTTTCACCCGGGACATTTTGATTTTGACGGAGGGATTCAGCACATCGGGTGAGGTGCGCACGAGCTTCAAGGATTCGCCGGCAGAGAGAATCGGCCACGTGCAGGCCAGCCGCAGCCTGGTTTCATATCGCGGAATCGCCATCGTATAGAGCCAGCCTTGGTCCAAATGATCGACCGTAATCCGAATCAGTTGGTTGAGCACCGGACGGAAACGGGAGATATTGCCGGGATCCAACAAATCTTTCGCTTTCAATCCGTAATCGCTGAGCATCAGTTCCGGGACATAACACCTTCCCCGCTGCAGATCGTGGGCGATGTCTTTCAAGACATTCGTGAGCTGAAGGCCCTTGCCAAAACGCACACCTACTTCCGACATGGTCCTCACGTTCCAGGAGCGCAAACCGCGCCTGTGCGCGCACATGAGATCGGTCCAGAATTCGCCGACACAACCGGCCACGTAGTAGGTGTACCGGTCGAGATCTTCAAGGCTTTTGAGCGCCGTCACATCCGTCGTGGTGTTTCCCGGAAAGACGGTCAAATCCATTTCCATGCCCTGGATGAGCGTTGTCATGAGCCGCTGGATACGGCGTCGGTCGTCCGCCGAAAAATCGACGAGCACGTGAAAGCATTCATCCAACCGCTCGAGGAGCTGGCGCTCGGCCGAATCCTGCTGGACTGTGGCCACGGCTTGTTGAATCTCACGGATCTGCCCCAAGGACACTTGATCTCTGACGAATTGCGCTTTGAACTGTCCCAGGTAATCAAGGCGGCGCGGCCGGTCGATGAGCTCGGTATCCGCGATCGTGTCGGCCGCACGGGCGAATAAATATGACAGACTCACTTGATCGCGGACGTCTGATGGCACGATGGCTAACGTAGTGTAGAACAGGCGGGAGACGCGCTTCAGCAGGTCGCGCAAGAGGGGCTGGTTTGAACCGTTGGTGCTCGTGGCGTCACCGTGCGATGCTGAGCGCGGTCGCGTGACATCTGAAGTCAGCGGACTTCAAGTATGCCTTCCATGCCCTTGTCCCGGTGACTCGGCAACGGCCATAACCGTTTGTCACAATAAATGGGAAAGGTGCCGGCTTGCGTCGGCGTGAATTTGAGTACGGCCGTCTTGCCCGCGCTGACGTCTTGTTCAACTGACAAGCTGCCTGCCGGATCCTTGACGATGAAGTTGTGCGGCGTGAGGATCGTCACGCTCTTAAGCGTGAGTTCGACACGCTTGCCTTTCTCGACGATTAAATGGGCCGGTTCGTAGGAGTAGCTGTCAAGAATCACGGTGGTGCGTTGGACCCCATCGGAGTCTGTTGGTACTGTAAAGGGCGGACCCATTGGTTTTGGGTCCGCGGCGGAGGCAACAACCGCCCATGCCAACGACAGTGCAAGCCCTCCTCGCAGCCAGGATGGTCGCATGAGGTACTCCTCCGATGAGAAGTTTCTAACAGGAAGCGCTGGAATCGGTCAATCTACGCCTTGGGTTACACGCTTCGCCTTGAGTGCGAGGCCGCCTCGCCACATCTTGACCTTACAGGTCCCAGACTTATTGTAGAATCCTACCTGCGTTGATCTGTATTATAATGACTGCCGTGTTGATGATGGGCCAAGCGGTTCGGATACCGCTTTGAAGGAGGAATCGATGAAGTGGATTAAAGGTATTGTACTGCTCCTGATTACCAACATCCTGTTCATGGTCGCGATCAACGTGATCGTGAGCATCGTGTTGCCTGCGTTCGGCGTCAGCCTTGGAGGCGATACCGCCTCATTGCTGTTGATGGCCGCCATTTTCGGGTTCTCAGGTGCCTTCCTGAGTTTGGCATTTTCCAAACAGATGGCGCGGGCAATGCTGAACTGCCAGCAAATCACGCAGCCGCGTTCGCACGCCGAACAGACCATTTATGGCTCGGTCCATGAAATCGCCCGCCGGTTGAACATCACAATGCCGGAAGTTTGGGTCTATGAATCCCCCGATCCCAACGCGTTTGCCACTGGTCCCAGCAAGAACAACTCAATGGTGGCCGTCTCGACCGGCCTGCTTGAAAACCTAAAAGAGGATGAGGTTCGAGCGGTCCTGGCGCACGAGATGGGTCATGTCTACAACGGCGACATGTTCACCACCACGGTGCTGGCCGGATTGATGAACACCTTCGTGTACTTCATTTCAATGCTTGTCCGCCGGTTCTTTGCCGAGCGGGATCAGGAGGGATTGGGATATGCCTTGTCGTTTGTCGTCCAGATCGTGCTGGGCTTCCTTGCGATGATTCCCGTCATGTGGCACTCACGGCGCAGGGAGTTCGGCGCCGATGCCTTCTCTGCGAAGGTATACGGCAAAGGCGCGATGATTGCGGCCTTGCAGGGAATTGAACGGTGGGTCTCTCGCGCACGGATGGAGCCGAGCAATACGGCCGACCCCTTGGTGACGATGAAAATCGCCGGGACGAGCCATGTCATGCGCCTGTTTGCATCGCACCCGACGATGGAAGAGCGGATTACAGCTTTAGAACGGCTTTAAGGCATTGGGAGGCTGCCATGAGGAAATTTCTGTTCGTCCTGTCATGCGTTGCACTGGGTATCGGACTCACGAGCGGCCTCCCGATACGCGCGGAAGAGGAAGGATTACTCATGGCTGCCAAGACGACCGGTCTGTATGATTTCACGATGGACGATATCGATGGTAAGCCGGTGAATCTGGGAACATACAAAGGCAAGGTTCTGCTGGTCGTAAATACGGCGAGCCTGTGCGGAAATACGCCGCAATATACGGATCTCGAACGCATCTATGAGCAGTATCACGGCCAGGGGTTTGAAGTATTGGCATTTCCCGCCAATAACTTCGGTCAGCAGGAACCTGGCACCAACGCGGAGATCAAAGGGTTCTGCCTGACGAAGTACAGCGTCAGCTTTCCGCTGTTTAGCAAGATCAGCGTCAAGGGGTCCGACAAACATCCGCTCTACCAATATCTGACCGAACAAAGCCCCTTCCCGGGCGAGGTCGAGTGGAACTTTCAAAAATACCTCGTGGATCGGTCAGGGCAGATTGTTGCGCGCTTTCACCACCGCACCAAGCCGGCCTCGCCGGAGATCGTCAATGAGATCGAACGGGTGCTGGCGGTCCGATAATCGCCGTTACGTGCTTCGATAAAAAGCGATGTGCTCGCGGTAGGCATCGATTGCCGCGCCGAGGGCGGCGGCGCCCCGAGGAATGTTGGCCTCCAACGTGTCCTCAATCTTTTGATCGTCGATTTCCACATCATAGCGGTCCTGCACATTCGTCCGCACGGGGCCGGCAGTGACCTCCCGCGGCATGAAGATCTCCTTCCATACTTCCTTTTCCACCAGGCAGACGTCTCTGAATCGCTCATAGAGCAGCGCCAGCTTGTCCGGTTCCGTGACTCGGATTCGAATGCCCATGCTAAACCTTTTGAAATAAATGGATTACTTTTGTGCGGATGACGGAGTAGGAGGAAGCGAATCGACGACCGAAAACCGCATCGTCCCCACTTGATTCGCCGCATGGAACGGTTGTTGTCCGAGCGGTGTGATGAAGAGCTTGACCTGATAAGTCCCGACCGGCCACTTCTCGCCTTTCCGCTTCAATTCGAGAAAACCATACCGTTCATGGCCCGGAACTTCAAGGCTATCTTTGCCCATCGGCGCATCGGGCAACTTGCCTCCTTCGCTTTCGAGGAACCATTGGGCGCTGAACTGGGCAGGATCCTCGAGCGGGGCGACCTCGAACACAATGTACACGGCAGGCGTGTCAGGCGTAAACACGGACGTCGGTTCGATCGGCTTGAGCCGAGGATCCTGCGTATACCAGCCTTTCCGTCCGAAGCTGTCCCACTCGACGTCATAGCCCTTCGCCATCTTGATCCACGTGAACAACGACTGGGGGACGCCTTTTTTCTGTTCGTCGAAGGAGGGGCTTTGGGTGGGATCGATCTCGGTAGCGGACTGTTCCTTCGGGGCCACTAAGTCTCGGGCATCGGCCTCCCGGGACCCGACGGGCATCAGGCACGCGATGGCGAACGATAATGCGAGCGCGGCGAACGCCCGGCGATATGTCAGTCGAGTGGCTGTTCGAGCGACCGTCATCAGAGCCCCCGCGACCTTCCTCATTCAACACCTATTTGATACCCAGACGCAAGACGTGTGTGATAGGCTGTGCCCGTACTTGTAACACGGATTCGGGCAGGGTGAACCTTCCGAAAAGCTACGAACAAGACCCCCGAGAAACCAGCCGCCGGTATGGCCTTCGAGACGGGGCTTGCCAAGCCATCACCCAAGGCAGCGGCGAACAATATCTCTCCGCGTTTGCGCTTCTCTTGGGAGCCAGTCCGCTCCAACTGAGCGTCCTGTCGGCCCTTCCGCAAGTGATCGGCACCGGTGCACAGTTGGCCTCCGTCAAGGTGCTCCGATGGTTCAACGACCGCAAGGCACTGATCCGCATTGGCACGGCCGGTCAAGCGCTGTCTTGGCTGCCAATCTTAATGTTGCCCCTCCTGTTCCCGTCATCGGGGCCCTCGCTGCTGATCTTTGGGACAGCGCTCTATTTTGCGTGCAACCAGTTTACGACGCCCAGTTGGAACAGCTTCATCGCCGATCACCTGGACGAGCACGAAAGAGGCGCCTACTTTGCGAGGCGCGCGGCGATCATGGCCATCATGAGTTTCGCGGCGCTGTGCGGCGCTGGATGGCTGTTGAGTCTCTGGCAGCATGACACGTTTTCCTGGATCGGATTTGCGGTGATTTTCACCGTCGCCGGTGCGGCGCGCTGGCTCTCGACCGTCGCCCTCGGCAAAGTCGACGACGTTCATCCGACACCACACCTCGATGCCTCACCGAGCTTTCGACGGTTCTTGGCGGGCACGAGCCTGAGTTTCCGACGGTTTCTGATGTTCTCCGGCGCGATGCATGCCGCCGTGCTCGTGGCCGCGCCATTTTTCGTGCTCTACATGCTGCGAGACCTGCATCTGGCCTATTGGCAGTACGGCGCGTGGCTCGCTGCGGGCATTCTCGGCCAACTGGTCACGGTGAACGCCTGGGGACGATTTGGCGATCGATATGGCAATAAGGCGCTGCTGACGGTCACCGGTTTCATGGTGCCATTTCTTCCGATGCTGTATTTGGCGTCGACGAAACTCGTGTTTCTATTCGCCGTCAATTTTTTGGGAGGCGTCACGTGGGGAGGACTGGCGCTCGGTCTTCAGAACTATGTGTTCGATGCGGTTCGGCCGGAGGATCGCGCCAAAGCCGTGGCCACGTACAGCACGATTAATGCGATGGGATGGTGCATCGGCGCGTTCATCGGAAGCTGGCTCGTCAGTGCACTCCCGTCAAGGATCACCTTCGGGCAATTTGCGATTGCATTGGCCTCGAACCTTCCCCTGGTGTTTTTCTGCTCGGGAGTGCTGCGGTTGGCGGTTTCCTGGATGTTTATCCGGAGCTTCCATGAAGCCAGAGCCGTGGAACATGCGCCTTTTGCACAGCTCGTGTGGGAACTGCCCTTGCTCAAACCTCTCGGCACATTTTGGCCTGCCCGCTCGGGGTCGGCGGGTAGCGGCCGTCGTTAAACGTCGGCGCTAATACGGTGCGTTCGTCTGAGTCCCCCGTTCCTTTTCGTCTTTCTTGAGGTTATCAAACCCTCGATCCGCGTGCCCGCGGACCTGATCCGGCGTCGGCTGCTGCATCGGTTTCGGTTCCTTGCTCGAGCAGGCGGTCAGCGTCAGAATCCCTACGCCGACCACGAGGCTGACGGCTCTCTTCATGCCCTCCTGCTTCATACGTGATCCTCCTCCAGGCGATTAACAATGGGGCGCCGTTGCATCATACTCCGCCTACGGTCCAAAAGCACCGGCTCACACCTCGTTGACTGACGACGGATCACGCGGTATCCTCCGAGAACCGCCTAAACGCGAGGATTTCCATGTCGTTGCGCGACCGCCTCTCGGAAGATTTGAAATTGGCCATGAAGGCACGTGATCAATTGCGGATGGACGTCATCCGTATGATCAAGGCCGCCGTGCTCAACAAGGAAGTCGAGATGAAAAAGGATCTCGACGATGCCGAGATGAGCCGCATCATGACCACGATGATCAAGCAGCGCAAGGAATCGGTCGAGCAGTACGAGAAAGGCCAGCGCGCAGAACTCGCCGCAAAAGAACGACACGAAATTTCCATTATCGAATCCTACCTTCCGAAAGCCCTCTCAGCCGACGAACTCGAGCAAATCGTCACCACCGTCATCCGAGAAACGGGCGCCGCTTCCGCCAAAGAGATGGGCGCCGTCATGAAAGCGGTGATGGCACGGCTTGCCGGTCAATCGGTCGAAGGGAAGCAGGTCAGCGACCTCGTGCGTTCCAAGCTGAAATAGCCCCTTCAACCTGTCTGCTATACTTTGTGTGCGTCCGCACTCATTACGAACGACCACGTAGGACTTCCGTGAGCATCCTCATCGTCGACGATTCGCCGGATCAGCAGGCGCTGCTTCGGTCCATCCTGAGCAAGGCTGGCCACGCCGATCTGCTCAGTGCAGACTCAGCCAAGGCTGCCGAGCGGCTGCTGAATCTGGGCGGCGATTCGGCTACCCAGAAGATCGATCTCATTCTCATGGATGTCCTCATGCCTGAGCAGGACGGGGTTGAGACCTGCCGCCAGATCAAGCGTTGTGCGCACCTCGAGGACGTTCCCGTCATTATGGTCACCGCGAAGTCGGATCTCACCAATCTTCAACAGGCGTTCGCGGCGGGCGCCATGGACTTCATCAGTAAACCCGTCAACAGCATCGAATTGCTGGCCCGCGTCTCCTCGGCACTGCTCCTAAAGCAGGAAATGGACCGGCGGAAGAATCGTGAACTCGAATTGCGCCGCAGCAACGAGGAGTTGCAAAAAGCTCTCAAGGAAGTGAAGGTTCTTCGCGGATTGATTCCAATCTGTGCCTCCTGCAAAAAGATTCGAAATGACGGCGGTTTTTGGCAGCAAATCGAAGAGTATTTGGGGGAGCATTCGGAGGCGGAATTCAGCCACGGGCTCTGTCAGCCCTGCATCAAAAAGCTTTATCCTGGTGTTTACCAGGATTAGCTGCTAGGATTTCTTCACATAATTGCGTATTTCAGCCAGGCCGAGGCAGCCTTCCCATGAGCATATTGATCGTTGACGATTCTCCAGACGACCGGACTCTGCTCCATTCAATCCTTACCGCGGCCGGATACGAACACATTCTCGTTGCGGATTCAGCGGTGGCGGCCTTTCGGCTTCTCGGTCTCGAGGGAGGGAAGCAGGGGGCGGCCCGGGTGGACTTGATCCTGATGGACATCATTATGCCGGAGATGAGCGGCATTGAGGCTTGTCGGCAGATCAAGGCGGTCGAACGATTCCGGGAAACGCCGATCATGATGGTGACGGTGAAGACCGACCCGGTGGACCTTCAGTTGGCCTTCGCCGCAGGCGCCTTGGACTATATCGGCAAACCGATCAACAAGATCGAGCTCTTGACGCGGGTACGGTCTGTACTGCGCTTGGTGCACGAGATCGAACGGCGGCGCGCCCGTGAGCAGGAATTGCTTGAAGTCATGCGTCAGCTCCAGGAAGCCAATCAAATGCTGCTGCGACTGTCGTCCCTGGACGGGTTGACCGGCATTACGAATCGGCGCCAGTTCGACGATTTCTTGGACCAAGAGTGGCGGCGCGCCGTCCGTGAGTCGACGCCATTATCGCTCATTATGCTGGATATCGACCGGTTTAAGCTTTACAACGACAGCAATGGGCATACGGCTGGAGACGAGTGCTTGCGGCAAGTGGCCAATGCCATTTCCGGTGCAGTCAACCGTCCCGGAGACCTCGTCGCGCGGTATGGTGGCGATGAGTTTGTCGTCGTTCTTCCCGGCACCGCCACCGACGGGGCGTCACAAGTAGCCGAAACGCTGCGCAAACGAATCGAATCCCTCAGCATTACCCATTCGGAAGGCGACCACATCACGATCAGCGTCGGCTATGCGAGTACGATCCCGAGCCGCAGTGCGTCGGCGACCGATCTGATCAAAGCGGCGGATCAGGCGCTGTACCAAGCGAAGCAAGAGGGTCGCAACCGGGCGAAGCAGGCCGGCATTCTGACCCTCGTTCCCCACTCAGACGACGACTAGGCCGGCTGCACGCGTATTGCCGAACCATGCCGGAACCTCACGCGCGATCGCGCAGCAAGACCGCTCGATCAAGTCATTCCCGGGCACTGGCGCAAATGCAGGCCGCCCTTCGGCGTGAACGGGCCGCCCGTCGGCGGGAGGCCGTCGAACATGCCGTCACAGAGCAGGCGCTGGTCGTCGCCAAAGAATCGGCCGAGGTGGCCAACCGCGCCAAGAGCGAATTCCTCGCCACCGTGAGCCATGAGATCCGCACGCCGATGAATGCGATCGTCGGCATGGCCGATCTTCTTTGGGACACGGAACTCACTCCTGACCAACGTAAGTACCTCCGGATATTCCGGCGCGCCGGCAGCAGTCTGCTGCAATTGATCAACGACATTCTTGACCTCTCGAAAGTCGAAGCCGGCCATATCGAGCTCGAGTCGATCGAATTTGACCTCAGCGATCTCATCGAGAAAGCCATCGAGATTCTCGCCATGCGGGCGAACGAGAAAGGCCTTGAACTCGCGTGTCATCTCTCACATGACGTGCCGTGCTCCCTCATCGGGGATCCCAATCGCCTCCATCAGATCCTCATGAACCTTCTCAGTAATGCCATTAAATTCACGGAGCAAGGGACCGTCACGCTCGAGGTGACTCATGCCGCCGCCCAAGAGGCTCCAGGAGCGATTCATTTCGCCGTCACCGATACGGGAATCGGGATTCCGAAAGATAAACTGGCGGCCATCTTCGAGCGCTTCACCCAGGCCGACCGCTCAATCACGCGGCGATATGGAGGCACGGGGCTGGGCCTGACGATCAGCAAACAGTTGGCGGAGCTGATGCAGGGAGGGATCTGGGCGGAGAGTACCGTGGGGACTGGCAGTACCTTTCACTGTACCGTTCGGCTCGCCGTAGCCTCGAGTGAAAGATTCCCAGACGTTCTGCGTGCGATTGATCTGCACGGTCTCCGGTGTTTGGCCGTCGATGATCATCCGATCAATCGAAAAATCCTCGTCGAGACATTATCGTCATGGAACGCCGACGTGACGGCGGTTGCAGACGGTCACCAGACGATCACCGCGTTACGGGATGCGGCCGCATCTTGCCGGCCGTACGGGCTGCTGTTCATCGACTGTCGAATGCCCGGCATGGATGGGTTCCAAGTCGTCGAGGCGATCCGTCGGTCGGAGCTGGCGATGGACCTTACGATAATCATGATGGCTTCCGACCACTGGGCTGATGACATTGCCCGCACGTATGACATGGGCTTGGGCGGTTACCTGACGAAACCGATCCGCCGGTCAGATCTCCTGCAGACGGTGGGGATCGCCATGGACCGGGCCCGCGGCGTTCAGGCCGCTCCTCCGACGGTCGCGCCGATGCCCGAAGCGTCTCGGCCGCTCCACATTCTCCTGGTCGAGGACTCTCCCGATAACCAGATCCTGGTTCGATCGTACCTGAAATCCACCGCGTACCATGTCGATGTGGCGGAACACGGCGGCGTCGCCCTCGACCAATTCAAACGCGAACACTACGACGTGATCCTGATGGATATGAATATGCCGGTGATGGACGGTTACGAAGCGACTAAGGCGATCCGCGCCTGGGAGCAACAACAGGATTTGCCAAAGACGCAGATTATTGCGTTGACCGCGCTCGCGCTGAAAGAAGAGGGGGAGAAAATTCTCGAAGCGGGGTGCAATGCACATATGACGAAGCCGATCAAGCGGCAGACGCTGCTCGAAGTGCTTCAAGCCTGCGAAGGATATCGGAGAACATGAGACCATCTGCGAACGGCAACACACCACGAATCACCGTCTCGATCGATCCTGACCTCGAGGAATTGGTTCCTGGCTTCCTGGACAACCGCCGCAAGGACGCGGCTGCACTTGCCCGCGCCGCCCAAACCGGCGATATCAAGACTGTGCGCCTTTTGGGCCACCGAATGAAGGGCGACGGTGGGGGCTATGGCTTCCAGGAAATCAGCGACATTGGTGAAGCACTCGATCAGGCCGCCCGCCGGGAGGACTGGAAAGTAATCGCCGAAAAGATCAATGCGCTCACGGCCTTTTTAGCCCATGTCGATGTCGTGTACCGCAAGTAAACCGTTACCATCTTCGCCTCGCTCCCCTCGTCCTGTCTGCGTCCAAGGCCACCATCCGCGTACGAAGACCAATGCCTCTAGGGACTCGTAGAGCTGATGTTCCTCACCTTTCTTGCAATACTTGTACGTATAGGAAGGAGGAACGTATGAACAATGAAGCAACGAATTACGGCGGTAGGAGTGAACGGGGAGGCGGAAGCGTACGCGGCGTGGTCGGCCACAACCTCGATGCGGTGGAGTCGGGAGTCGATACGGCGATCGACGGTGCGAAGGACGTCGTGCATGAGTTTCGCGGCAAGGCGCAAGAATTTGCGGATGCGATGCTGGATCGAGTGAACCGGTCGTGGCAACAGCAACTTCCACGGATTGAAGCCTATATGGATGCGCATCCCTGGGTGGTGTTTGGGGGATTGGTCCTGTTGGCCTACGTCTTTTCAGGACATCAACGGGATCAACAGACGATGCAGAGGACCTATCGCTGACCGGTTCGTCCGGAGACTACATCCGTCGATAGATACAACAGGAGGGGACCGTGAGCGGCCCTCTCCTGCTGCATCGCTCCCGGCGCTCGATACTGGCGAGCTGTCGCTGGATGCGGCTGACGTGTACCGCGGGTGAGACCTGAACGGCACGCTCGCCTTTCTCCCGGAGCGGCCTTGATGACGTGTCAGGTCCGTCAACTCATGAGCGATTTCCCACGCGATTCGTCTTCATAATACGCTTAAGAACGCAACGAGGTCGGCTTGCTCTGTGTCGGTCAGCCCCATCGAGAAGCGCACGTTGTAAAATTTCACGACTTCCTTCAGCCCGTCCGCTGAGCCATTGTGAAAGTAAGGGGCTCGGGCGGCCAGACCGCGAAGGACTGGTCCTTTCAATTTCCCGATATCCTCCCATTTCCCCGTGATCAGCGCCCGTCCCGGATCGGTCGTGTCAATCACCTTGGAGTGATCCTGTTTATTCCGAAGCGTGATCACGGGCAAGTATTTCACGTCGAGCGGACTCGTGAGATCGCTGACGCCAATGTTCAACGGCGCGGAGACCGAGTGATTGCCGACATTCGGCGCGTCATGGCACGTCGTGCATGTGCCCTTGATGACGGACTGGCCGGTTGCGTCATTGAGGCCGCCGACGCCGGTAATGTCGATGCTCCGTGAGTTGAACAGCGATTGTCCGCGAACAATGCTGGCCCGCCGCGCGCGGACGTCACCTGAAGTCTGCTTGGCCCAGGAGTCATTGAAGAGCGTAAAGACCACCGGATTGAACGGTGATTTGTAGGGGTTTTGCCCCAGCGGATCGTTGATGCCGATGAAAAAGGGTTGCTCGACTAATGGTTTCGGGCCGCCGTTGGCACTGTTGGCGCCGAGCGATCCGGCTAAATAGTCCACATCCTGCGCCGTCGATAGCGCCATCTCGAACGCCACGATTTTCTGCTGCTGATCAGGGGAGGGTGCCGTGTTGGCTTGCGCATGGCCCATGGTCGCATCGACCGCTTGGTGACGAAGATCGGACAGCAGGTCGGTCGGATTCGTCGCAAATGCGATGGACGTGGTGCCGGTCTGCGTTGAAGATTCCCGACCGTCCCACATCACCGTGCTCAGGAATCGTAAATTCGCTGAAGGAAGTGGACGCCGATACATGGACAGGGTTGTCGTTTCGTTGCAGCCGTAGGGGTTGCTGACGCTTACCACCTCGAAGTCGGCGCCATCTGGAATGGGCAATGCGACGCGGATCAATCCGCGTGTAATGAGTAGACTGTAGGCGTGGCGTCGGCCTTCTAACGTCGAGACGTCGATATTGTGATCGCAGTTCGAACCATCGTTGGTACGGAAGACTGGCTCCAAGCCTTGTGTGTCCTCAAACCGTTGAGCGACGTGCGCAGCGGACAGAGACCAAGCGTCACGGGGCTCGTGACAGGTGGCGCAGCTGCGCCCGTTGGTGCCGAGGCTCTGAAAAAATGGACTTGTGAGATCGATTTTGCCTGAAGTGTTGAAGGTTTCAAGAATGCCAGTCGGATCGGAAAACGGGAAAAGGTTGGGAAGAAATCCGCTATCCGCCATGACGGTCGTCAGGAGAGCCAAGATGCCGGCAAACGCCGATAGGGCAGTGATCTTCGACACGAGCAATAGACGCATAAGCGATGCACTCCTTTTTGGCGTTCCCAAAAGCACTAGGATAACGGCTAGCTGGGAGAAGGGATAGTAGAACGATTGCGTAAAGCGAAAAACGTAGAAGTTGGGATGATGGTGATAATCGTAAATCGTCCATATTGCGTCTCTCTTGACTAAGCCAGGGCAGAACAGGAACATTGAGACAAATGTTCGGTGATTGAACGTCAAAATTCGACAGCAAGGAACGGAGTGTGTGCTCGAACGAATGTCGGTAAGGTGACCGTCAGATACCTTGGAATGAGAAACAGAGACGTGAGCAGATAGATGAGCAGACACATCACCGTCGCAGGAAGGACTGCAGGGACGAGTGATCCTCGTTGGAACTTGGTCGTCAATCGCGACGCATCTGCAGACGGAAGTTTCTATTATTCCGTGAAGTCTACAGGAGTTTACTGCCGGCCCTCGTGCGGGGCCCGCCTCGCACGTCCGGAGAATGTGCAGTTTCACATGACCTGTGCGGAGGCAGAACAAGCCGGCTTCAGGCCCTGCAAGCGATGCAAGCCGAATCAGCCGGCCGCCGTCCTCAGCAAGGCGGCGAAGAAAGTCGAAAGCGCCTGCCGCATGATCGAGCGATCAGAGAACCTGCCGTCGCTTGACGAAGTTGCAAGGCATGCGGGCCTCAGTGCCTATCACTTCCACCGAACGTTCAAGAGCTTCACCGGCCTGACGCCCAAGGAGTATGCGCGAGCACATCGCTGTCATCGGATACTCGCGTCGCTCAAGACGAACAATACCGTGACTCAAGCCATGTACGATGCAGGATTTGACTCAAGTGGCCGGTTTTACGAAACCTCGAATCAACTCCTCGGCATGACGCCGTCAACCTTTCGAGCCGGCGGCAGAGGCATGGACGTCTTTTTCGCCATCGGCGAGTGCTCCCTCGGCTCCTTTCTCGTCGCGCAGACGAAAAAGGGCGTGTGCTCAATTCTGCTCGGCGACGACCCTGTCAAGCTGGCTCGCGACCTGCACGACCGTTTCCCGAACGCGAATTTGATCGCCAACGAGCCGTGCTACGAAGCTCTGGCGGCGAAGGTTGTCAGTGTCATTGAAAATCCGGGCCTCGGGGTACATCTGCCGTTGGATATCCGCGGCACTGCATTTCAACGGCGCGTGTGGCAGGCGCTCCGGCGCATTTCGCCCGGTTCCACTGTCTCCTATACGGAAATTGCGAGACGAATCGGTATGCCGAAGGCGGTTCGCGCTGTGGCTCGAACCTGTGGCGCAAACGCACTCGCTGTCGCTATACCGTGTCACCGCGTCGTCAGAAGCGATGGCTCCCTCTCAGGGTATCGCTGGGGGGTCGAGCGGAAACGAGCGCTTCTTGAGCGAGAGTCCCGCGCCCGTCCGGTGACGGGAGCATCATCTCTCCCGCCGCCGCTGTCCAAACATCCCAAACGCGATCAGCGCTAGGGATCCTTGTCAGGCAATCGAGACACCCTGCTCAGCCTGCTTTTCGTTGTGTCCGGCAGAGACCTACAACCTGCTAGAGGTGCTCCCAGTGTCAGTCTCTATGGACTTCCGGGATCATAAATGGATGAAAGATCTGCGGCTTATTCTCCAGCCTTGAGGATAGCTGACGATGACTGATGACTAAGGAGGAGCGTTATGGCTCGATCCTTTGCCTCTGGATATGACGATCTCAGTCAACGCGTACTGGCGATCGTGCGGCGGAAAAGAAAATGCGATCTCGATGACTTAATCCAAGAATGCACTTGCCATACATGGACCGAGGTCTTTCTCGAAGTGGACCGTCTCAGCCGAAGTGGCCGTTTGTGCATATTTTGCAAAAAAGCCGGCGAGTATACCTTGACGCTTCCTCATGCGGTATCCTCCTCCACGCACACCAGGTTTGTATGAGTCGTCGCCTCATGATTGGAATCATCACCGCCACTGCTGTGGTCTGTTCGCCTCCCATTGGTGCGCAAGGCGAACCGATATCCGCGTTAGAGGAATCGTATCTGCAAAAGGCTGCGGAACGGCACCAAGCGGAAGTCGCACTCGGTCAATTAGCCCTCCAAAGGGCATTAAGCGACCGGGTCAAGCAGTACGGCGCACGAATGATTCAAGATCATCAAAGAGCCATCGAGGAAGTCCAGAAGCTCATCCGTAAGGAAGGCGAGTTGAGCATGCCTCACCAAGAGATTCAGCGGAAGCTCTCTCAGCTTTCAGGGAAGGACTTCGATAAAGCCTACATGTCATTTATGGTCCAAGATCACGGGAAGGACTTGAGCCAGTTGGAACACCGTGCGTCGACGGTCACGGATCCACGCGTCCAGCATTGGATGGCGGATGCTCTACGAATCTTCAAGGACCATTTAAACGAGGCGACGGCGATCGCGGTGGCGATGGGCATCAATGCGAAGTCTGAACCAATAGTCCAGGACTCTACGTCCCAGTAACGCGCAGCGCAGGTTCGCTCTTCTGCACCTGTGATTGACTCTGCTGAGCGGGGGTTCGAAGCGGACGTGGACTCTCTCCCTCGCAGAACATTCAAAAACGCTTCATTGTCCGTGGTGCTCCCTGTCTCACAGGACACGCACCCGTCTTCCGCTAGCAGAAGCTTCGCTGGAGTCGTATGGCGAGCGAGCTGACCCGTCAACACGTCCAAATAGGTGTCACTGTACGTCTGGTTAAAGACTACCTCACGGTGCCGGCCGGAACGCTTGCGACCGTGCAGTCAATCAACAGTGCAGTGGGCGGGAACTGGCACTTTACCGTTCGGTGGAAGCCGCATAGGCCGATCGCGGGAGGCGGCGGGTCTGAGCAAGGTCGTCGAATGATGCCCATGGAGTGTAGTCTCACGCTCTCAGAGGAAGATCTGCAGTCGTTCGAGATGGCGACGGATCAGGACCTGCTTTCTCCCCGTCCGCCTTTCGAGATTCCCCCGCTCGGGAGGGAGAATGGCCAAGATGTGGATCAATTGAGCATTCCCTTTGCCGAAGGCTAGCCCGGCGCTACGTCGTCATCAGGCCTCGAGGAAATCTGCCGAAAACAGAAGACGTCACGAGGAGCGCGCGTTTAGCGCGTTTAGAAAGACCGTTTCACTGCCGGCAGGATGTGAAGTGAGGACAGCGTCGGGAAACGATCCGTGCAAGTCCAGGAGCAATTGATCGCAATGCGCCTTGCAAATCCCATGAGATTGAGTTTGCACGGACAATGGAGAGTCATCGACCGTTTGGTAAAGAACGGCAGGCTTTCCTTCTGCTTCACACCAGGCGCATACAATGATCACGGAAAGACCCTCCATCAACAAGTCCGTAGTGTAGGAGGGTTACGATTATCCCTGACCTGTTTCGTGCCCTAGGATATGAGCAAAAAATCACTGCCAAAAAAACGGCAGAAAAGACCAAAAAACGGCCCGTTCAAGCGCTGACAGACCTGTGCGATTGCGCTAACTGTCCTCCACCTTGGACGAGCGTTGTGGTGATCGCCTTCAACATAATCTGCTGCTCAGAATTGCTAATCTTTGCTTGGCCTTCCCGTGTCGCAGTCCACGCATCATTCAGCACGCGAAACGCTTCGGCCAATTCGGTGGCGGGTTCACGATCTTGGACCTGGAGGCACGCGAACCAGGCGATGCCGATGTCTCGTGGCGTCTGTAACTCGTTAGCGGTATTTCCATGGCGTATTTTGGCAAGGAAAGTGCGTAAGCGTAGCGCCTCCGGGCATTCGTCGGCAGACAGCTCTGTGCCGACTTTCTCCAGAATCGCGTTGGCAAGTTCTCGATCTTTTCGTTCTATCTCTTCGTCAGACCAAACTTCAGCCACTTCAATTCGAGAATCGGTCCGCTCGAGTTCCCGGGTGAGCCACGCTCCTCGTGCCTTCGCGTGTGTGGCAGCACGGTGTGCTCGAAACCAATAAGCGCCGGCGGCAGTAGCGACGACTGCGATCAGAACGAAGCTGATGAAGAGGAGGTTCATACGGTGCAAGCCGAAAAGTTTCCCGATTGTACGCTGATAGATCCGAAAATTCACCAGTCTAATGCTGATGCGATAGACCGTCTGCGGAACGGAGGCGGAGCATCCGCGCATCCCGCTAACCCCACAGCCTGATGCTCACGAAGTGCGGTCGGATGGCGTTTCGTTGTCCTGTCCGGGTAGGAGCGGGGAGCAGACTCTGAACGCAAGGGTGGGGTGATTTGCATATACGTTGATTTGCATATACGTCCTGCTTGGAGCCTTGTCTCCTTGGAGTCAAAGGGGGCAGGCGCGGTGAAGCGCAGTACCTGAACTGTACAGTTTTGTCCCAAAGACGGGGTGCGCAAACCTTTGGTTGCGTATGCGTTCACGATCATCGTTCCCGATTGACCGGCGTGTTCTCCAAAGGGATCACCATTTCGAGGGATTGAGCCCGAAGAGGGTGACTTCTAGACTTATTGTGTCCACGGGTAAGGCGGGTGTCATCCACTGATCCGGAGGGGTAGCGATGAATACACCATATTCACGCGATGCGCTCAATTCCCGTTTGGCAGAGCGGATCTCGGCTCACTATAAGGTGCAATTCGCGTATCCGGAATACGCCGGCGAGGGCGTGACGCTTGATGTGTCCTCTGGCGGCTTATGCATTATCACGAACCGGGAAATTGAACCGGGCGTCGAGATGTATGCCCGGCTTGTGCTCCCGGACAAGTCACATGTCGATGTGGATACCGCGATCGTCCGATGGTGTGACAAGGGACAAATTGGTCTTGAAATAGCTGAGATGGAACGAGGGGATGCGCTGGCCCTACTCGAACTGCTGTCGCGTCTGGGCGGATCAGCCATTACCTATTCGAGGAAATACAATCCAGGATCGATCACCATCGGATCCGGGAAACAACTTGGGACCTACATCGTGGAGGCCGTGCAGGCCAGTCCGCTCCTGCACGCCGTTGCCTCACTGTCACAACAGTTGCGTCATCAGCTAGGTCGATAGTGCGTTGGTTGACTGATGAGATTAATCGAACAGGCGGCCGCCTCTTTCTGAGTACATGACTCCAATCGGCAGCAACTTAGGTGTGTGGAGCGGCAGCGGCCGATGACAGCTCATGGCTGCGGCCTCGCCGGTCAATCGACATCAGCGGCATGGGCAGGCCACCACACTGCGGGAAACGCATAGGATCTTTGCGCATGGTGAACTTCATTCTGCCAGGTAAGCCAATGCATGGGGGGGTAATTTGATCGTATGCGTCAGCACATCAAGAGCAATCCGTGGATAGCCGGTCACGCCACGTGCGAGCGACAGAAGCGGTAGAAATGCGACATTGGGATCGAGCAGTGGGCCTCTGGCTTGGAAGACCGCCGTCGTGAAGCCGGAGTGATCACCAACAATCAGCGGGCCCAACAGGGGAATTTGCGCGATCAGCTCAGAATACGACGCAACGGGGCTCACTGCGAGAGCAAGATCGAGCCCATTGTCGCCGATGTCTGCGGATCCTGCGCCGGCCACTTTAATGACAGGACTGTCGAACACGATATCTTCGGAGGAAAGGACGCCGTTTGTGGCCGTGATTCGAGCAGAGAGCGAATCAAAGGGTATTCCACCCCGGTCCAGGTCGACTTGCCCAAGCAGCACTGCCGGCAGGTTGAGAAGTTTTAGGACCTTCGTCAATACCGGGTCCTGATGCAGGTGGCCATGCGTGACTTTCAGCGCAATGCCGTCACTGCCGGTGTTCAAAGTGGTTTTGACCGGCGAGGCTGGATCGATTCGTGCGTAGAGCGCTCCGTCCATCGAAACGTCGCCTTGCAGGTGCTCGGTCTCGTCGCTTGCTGCAGGGAGCACGTGCTGAGCCGGTATCCCATCCACGGACAGGTGAGCGGCGACGTCTATCTGGTCCTGGCGTGCGAACCGAGCCTCGAGCCGTCCGGATAAGAGTCCTTTCGCGGTCTTGGCCTGGAGGTGGTTCAAAATTGCCTTCTGGCCATTGACGTGTATCTCGCCTGAAACAGTTTTGAGGATCAACCGCTCGTAGCGAAGTTGTTTCACGAGGAAGGTAATCGCCGCTTCCTTGGATTGGATCCAGTCTGGGACCCTCAGGCTGGCCGAGCCTGGATTGGTGGCGCTTCTCGACACGAACCTCGAGACATTCAGGTGGGACGATTCCACCATCAGTCGTGCGCGTGGACGGGTTCGCCAGTGCTCGACGATGCCCGTCAGCTTGACGTCGGCCTCCCCCATGAAAAACGAGACGTTGTCCAGGACGGCGCCTTGTGGCGTAAAACGTAATCGTCCGTTCACGTCGCTCAAACTCTGAGCGAGGCCCGGCAGTGCCAGCATTCCTCCACGAAGAGCGATCGAACCCGAAGGCAGCCATCCATTCCAGTCGGTGCCCTCGCCACTCACCGCAGCGGACGCGTGGACGATTCCTTCAGTGATCGGAATGTTCATCCCATTTTCGACGAGGTCATGCACGGACAGTGGCCCCGCCTCTGCGTGCCAACGAAATTTTGATCCATGAGTCAGGTCGATTTCCCCGGCGCCTCGGACCTCACCCTGCGATAATCGCAATCTCAATCGGTCGACGAGCACTCGTGTCTTGTCGAAGAGCTTGCCCTGCCATTCGAGGAGCGCAGGGACGCCTTGCTTCTTGTGGAGAATCGAAGGCAGCCTGATTTCACTTTGAGTCACGTCAATCATGCCGGAGTAGCGGACTGCGGTCGGAGTCCCTGAGAGCAGCACGGTCGAACGCACCGGTCCGCCGAGGCGTAAGCCCTTCGCCGACGGCAGGTAGGTTCCCAACAATTCCTGGATCGCCGTGCCATCCGACGACACGGCGACTTGAAGATTGTTGAGGCGGGGGGCCGATTCAACATTGATATTCCCCTGCGCTTCAAAGTGGATGCCTTGGAAGACGCCGGAGAGATGTTTCACCACCACCTCATGAGCGTCCGCCTCAAAGAGGCCCTGTATGGCGCCGATCGAGAGTCCTGTGCCAAGTGTCGCTCCCGCTTCCTCGAGACGCATCACAGCCGTGATCAGCCGGAGTGACGGCTTCGGCACAAGGGGGCCGGCAAGATGAACCGCCATACGAACGTGTCCGGTGGCGTTGCGAATCGTTTGCACGACGCTGTGAGCGTCGGTGCCTTGGGTCACCTGTTCCAGCACGGGCATGATCTGTGCGACTTCGCCGTACGCATTGAGGCGGGCATCGATCGTGGGGATGAGATCCATCTCGGCAATGACCAGTTTTTCACTCGCGAGGTGGACGCCATTGATCTCACCTGATGCATGCATCACTTCTGCGGAGTCACGATCCAGCAATACCGTTCCAGAGAGGTTGCGAATGAAGGCTGTCGTCTTGCCCCATCTGCCACTGGCACCGACGACTTTCGCGACGACGCGCCATTCGTCAGGTGCGCAAAGGACGTCCATTCTCCCCCGCAACCCGACGGACTGCATTTCGATCGTGCCTGCCAACTGATGATCGCTCACCATTGCGTGGATCTCTTGAGGAAGCCATGACGATGGAATATGCGCGAGCAGCGTTTCTGACGTCACAGGAGCAGTCGAAAGCGCCATCGCATAGACCGGATGCTCTGTCCCCGCGTGTCTGATCAGCACGTGACCGTGCATGGCGAGCCATCCGGTATTCGCGCTGATATCGGAGGCAAACACATTAAAGCCATGAACATCCTCTTGGAAGTCTAAGCGTACGCTGGCGGAGAAGGTGCCTCGTTCGGTCGTGTCCTGTGGAATGGCATCGTGCCCGGTCCGCTCAAGCCAATAGGAGAAATTCCAACCCTGGAAGCGCAACGTCCCGTTGAATTGTTTGCTGTGAGCGCGCTTCGTAGCATCCGATCCGACGATCTGCAGCGTGCCGGAGAGATTGAGGTCACCGCCATCGTCAGTGGCACCGTGAAACAGCACGTCGGCTCGAGCGCCCGCGGGGTCGCTGTGAAGGGTGGCTTCCACATGACGCACGGCAACACCTTCGCTGGTGAGTCGGCTCGGGTCGAACATGCGCAGTGTCCCGTCTCGTAGGACCACATCGGTCAGCAACCACTGACCCTGTGAACTCTCGCTCGAAGCTTCTGTCTGATCGATGTCGATGAGAGGCCAATGCCAGCGCCCTTCCGCGTCCCGCCGTATCGTGACTTCCGGGTCAGACGCCTCGAGCGTCAGCATTAGCATTCGTTTTGTGATGAATGGCCACAAGCGTATCGACAGTGAGGCGCGGCCCGCGCGCAAACTCGGCTCGGCGCTATGAGCATCACGAACCACTAAATGGGAGACGTCGATCGAAGCGGTGGGAAAGAGCTGGAGCCGAAGGGTGCTCACTTCAATGCCGAGTTGCGTCTGAAGCTGTTGCGCGAGCAGGTCCTGAAGTCGGGAGTGGTTCAGGATGTAGAGCGCGGTTGACAGCACCGCCATGAGCAGGACAGGCAGGAGCAGCGTTCCACGGATCATGTAATGATGCCGAGATACGGCTTGCATGGTCTCAGCGTCCGGTTATCGGTCGTCGCTGAATCGTCGTGGCGCCAGCAGCCACCAAAAGATGTTACAGAGGCAGGGATACCAGTGAGAATTTGTGCAAGACACGCACCAATGAGGCGATGCCAGAAACGGCGAAACGGGGCGGCAATTGTTTACACGAGGACTGGGAGGACGGACAGGTTGTTCCTCATGAAAGGACAAGTATTCTCTGCCGGTGCGAGATGGCAACGGGTCGTGCGAAAAAGACCTACCGCTCTCAACTGAGGCAAATCTCGTCGACTTCGAACGGCCCGAGGCTGACGACAGGCCGGATATCTCGCTAGCGGAACATCGCGGGCTCGACCTCGGCGCTGATGAGTGTGACGCGGTCGGCTGAAATGCCGAGACGGCGAGCGTGCTCGAGCAGCGCCTCCGGATTTGGCGCCTCATATTCACAATACGTCTTGCCCTCCGATTCCGAGATATAGCTTTTGATCCACACGACGCCCGGCATCGCCTCCGCGACTTTGATCGACTGTCTGGCAAGCTGCTGCAAGGCTTCGGGTGGCATGGATGGCAGGCTTCTCTCAATAATGTATCGTGGCATGCTGTCCTCCAGGGTGATCTGTGCACGTGCGTAACAAATCTTCGCAGGCCCGTTCTAATTCACTGTCGCCTTCACGCTCCGCAATCCGTGAGGCCTCCGTTGCCCACTCACGACTTTGTCCTGCTTGTCCGTTTGCGGATCCGGTCATGGCCAGATGATGGAGCATCCATCCTTCACCGGTGCGGTCGCCGATTTCACGACGAATGTCCAGGGAGTGCCGGTAGTGAGTGGCGGCTTTTGCGTACTCGCCTCTCTCGCGATACACATCGCCAATGCCGGCCAGGGCATAGCCTAAGAACAGACGGTGATCGGCCTGATGCGCCGCGTGCACCGCTTGCTCGAGGCGCGCCAAGGCCTCATCGTAGCGGCGCAGACTTTTGAGCGTGACGCCGAGACTGTTGAGCACGAGTGCCGTTTCCGCCAGATCGCCGGCGTCGCGGTATTGCACGAGTGCCGCTTCATATTGGGCGAGGGCCGGCTCATAGGCGCCGTTCTTCCAAAGCGTGATCCCGATGGCATTGAGCAGATCGCCCTGACGATGGGCGTCGCCTAATTCCCGGGCGATCCCAAGTGCCTTCGTGAAATATTCGATGGCTTGAGTGGCGCCTGCGGCATGGTCGCGGGCGATACGTCCCATGTCAGATAACACGCCAATAGCGCCGCAGCGGTCCTCCAGACGGGCGAGCAAGCCGTAGGCCTTTTGGCAGGCCTCGAGCGCTTTGTCGAACGCGTGGCATTGCTGGTACAGCGTTGCCACCATGCGCCAGGCGATGGCCTCGTTGGAGAAATCGCCGAGCTCTTCGAGCACTGACGTGCTCTCCAGGAAATAGGGCAGAGCGTCGTTGGCACGCTCGAGCAGGAGCAGAAAATTCCCCACCGCCGTCAATGCATATGAGAGACCGCGGCGGTAGTTCATCGTTCGACAGATCTTGAGGACTTCCGCATAGAGCTCAAGGCATTCGGCTTGCCGACCCTGTTTCCAGTGAATGCTCGCGATGCTGCACAGGACGAGCGTGTGGTTAATACCCAGATGATGGTCCACACAGACCGTGAGCGAGTCACGGTAATAGGCCAGTGCATGATCAAGCTCGCCGCACTTGTTGTAGATGTTGCCGATGTTGAAGAGGATGGTCATGCGATTAAAGGCATCCTTCTGCGAAGCTTCAAGGGCAAGCGCTTCGTGCAGACGTGCGAGTGCGCCCTCTGAATCGCCGAGGTGTTGCAGGAGGGGAGCGAGGTTGGTGAGATCATGCGACATGGCCCGGCCGTCGCCGCGCTTCCGGTCGATCGTCAGGGCCGCTTCGTTACAGGCCACGGCTTCCTGATGCCTGCCTTGATGCCATCGGAGGAAGCTGAGGCTGCGAAGGGTATTGCTCTCTCCACTCGCATCCAAGAGGCTGCGTCTGATGGCCAGCGCTTCCTGCAAGGCCTCGTCGGCTTCTTGGAAGCGTCCGAGCTGGGTCAAGAGGTCGCCCTGGCGCAAAGAGGCCGCGGCTCTGCATGACGGCTCGTCATGGCACCGGAGAATCGAAAAGATCTGTTCGAGCACGGCTTCCTGGCGTTCACGCCATCCCAGCGTGTCTGATAGGCGCTCCTCTTCCAATAACGTCTCGATCAACGTGGCGTGCCGCGCTCGATCCGGCGGCAGTTGCGAAATCGCCGTCTTCGTCTGTTCGAGCAAGCGTAAGGCCTCTTCGAACTGGCATACCCGTTTCGCCTGCGCGGCCGCCTCGCGCGCATATCGGATCGCTTTCTCCCAGTCCTCCGCGAGGCTGAAATGATGGTGCAGGAGATGAACGAGTTCATGCATCCGGTGGCTATAGAGCTCTTCCATGGCTCGACCGACGAGGCCGTGCAACACTTTTCGCCGCTGATGCAGGATCGTGCTGTACGTCACTTGCTGGGTCAGCGCATGCTTGAACATATACTCGGTGCTGGAGTGGCCTTCGACCGGAAGCACCATCTCGGTGCGGATGAGAGCTTCCAAGGATTCACGAAGGTTGCCGGGGCCTTGCCCCTGCAAAACTTGCTCGAGCAATTTCTCAGTAAACACGCGCCCGATCACTGATGCGAGCCGCAGCACTGTCTTGAGTTTCCAGTCCAGGCGATCGAGACGCGACTGGATGATCGACTGCACCGTCTCAGGCAGCGCCAGGTCGTCCAATGGTCGTGTCAGGGTGGCTATGCCGTCCTTCACGACGATCCTGTTTTCCTCGCTCAATGAGTGGCAGATCTCTTCAATGAACAGCGGGTTTCCGCTGGTTCGGTCATGGACGAGCCGCCCGAGTCTCTCAGGCAAAATGTCGGCCTTGAAGACTGAGCGCATGATCGCTTCACTGTCCTGTACGTCAAGAGCCGTTAATCTCATGCATAGGTGATGGGGGAATGTGGCCCACGAGACCGAGTATTCAGGCCGTGCCGTCAGCAGCATGGTCAGCGCATGCCGGGGTAGGAGGTCGGCTAGGCGTTTCAGGAGGTGCTCGGATGGCTCATCGTGCCAATGCCAGTCTTCCAGGATAAAGAGCGTCGGCTTCCGAGCCGCCAAGCAGGTGAAGATCTTCACCAGAGCGTTCACCATGGCATGCCGCAGTTCCTCCGCTTGCATATGGGTGATGATCGAATCCGTCTCCAGCGACAGGAGATGCAGATAATAGGGAAGATAGGGGGCCAGGGAGGCGTCGATAGCCACGATATTCGTCCGTGCGGACTCGACGAGGTCATCGGCCTCTGCGTCGTCGGTCAAGTTCAACTCGCGTCGGAGCGCATCGAGAAACGGATGATACGGGGTGGACTGCGCAAAGGTTTGGCATTTCCCGCGTAGAATGGTGATCGTCGTCTGATCCAATTCCGACGTGAACTCGTGAAGCAGCCGGGTTTTGCCAATCCCTGGATCACCGATCACCGTGACGAGTGCGCCCTCACCGGCGATCGTCCGTTCCAGGCATTCCTCCAGCCTGTGGAGTTCCTCGCGGCGGCCGGTGTAGCGGCTGAATCCTTTGATGACCGACGCTTCAAAGCGCGAGTCGATCGGTGTCTGTTTCAACACACGGAAGGGCACCGTGGCTTTTGTATGGCCCTTGGGTGTGAAGGCCGGCAATGCCTCGGTGTCATAAAATGCAGCGATTAACTTTTGCGTCTCGCCGCTGACGAGAATCTCATCCGGCTTCGCCTCCACCTTCAGGCGAACGCCGCTAATGACCGCTTCCCCGGTGATGCCATACCGTCCGTCCCTCGCATCTTTCAGATTCGTCACGATAAGACCGGTATGGATGCCGGTGTGCATGCGAAGCGGCCGTGCGATGCGCCGCTCGACTTGCGGGCTCATCTCCCGGACGAGTGCATGCAGCTCGATGGCGGACCGCACGGCGCGAAGGGGGTCGTCTTCATGGGCTTCGGCGATTCCATAGAGGGCGAGCACCTCGTCGCCCACGAACTGATTGACGATGCCCCCATGGCGCTCGACGATCTCGACGGCGCCTTCCTTGATACGCCGCATCACGCTTTCGACTTCTTCCGGATCGAGGTGCTCGTTCATCGCGGTATAGCCGGTGAGATCGGAAAATAGAATGGTGGCAGACCGCCGTTCGCCGAAACACTCCGCTTCGATGGACAACGGCGAAGGGGGTTTCGCCTCCGGCCTCGGCAGCTCAAGACCACAGGCCAAACAAAAATGAGCGTGTTGCGGCAACAGTTCCTGACACTGCGGGCAGCGTTTGCCAAGCAGCGTTCCGCACTGAGCGCAGACAAGAACACCAGACGGAGTGCCGTCGTGAGTGCAGGTCACCATAAGAAATCAAAGAGCGTGAAATGCATAGTTTGGAATCCAAGGCAAGCCGTGTACCAGCCGAGGCAGGAATGAATGACACAAGAATCATTAATTTTGATACCGAAACGTATCGACTATCGGCTTGCAGTCGGCGCACCGGTGAATCAAATCCAATACCATGCATCGAAAGTGATCCATATGCGTGAAACTGCGTGCAGATCCCGGCAGGGTGATGAGCAGCGTCGCCGTCACGCCGTTTCTCATGAAGCGCCGGGGCTACGATCCGGTAATTGCGGCTACCATTCTTGTCGGAGGCATCACGCGGATTGTCAGCATCGCCGCGTTCTTAGCCCTCACGAGATGGCTCGTGCTGTGACCAAGACCGGCGCATTGCTTGAGGCGCGTTTCGAGCGTTAGCGTGTGGGTGGTCTCTGCAGGCTCTGGGTGCCGGATGGCAACGGTTGGATGGGCAAAACAAGATGGAAGGTGGTGCCGACTCCGAGTTGACTCTCGACAGTTATTGTTCCGCAATGCGCATCGACCACATCTTTCACGATTTTCGTGCCTAATCCCGTGCCGCCGCGCTTGCTCGTCTTGGCGGCCGGTGTAAAGAGACTGTCGCGGATCTCCGGCGGCATGCCCTTGCCGGTATCGACGACGGTAATATGCATGGCGGCGCCCGGTTCTTCCTTCGCGGCAATGGTAATCGTTCCTCCCCTCGAGACCTCAGGGATGGCATTGTTGACGAGGTTGTACAGCGCATTGAAGATCCGACGTTCGTCGGCCACGATGTCTGGCGCGTGGTCCAGCCCCGATGTGAGAATTGACACGCCCTTCTGATCGGCCCACCAGGCGAGTGTCTCGATCACTTCTTTGACGATCCTCCCCAGCGAGCACATGGCAAACGATGGCTCGGTGCTGAGCCCTTTGACGCAATCGGCGATTTCTCTCATGCGGCCCTGGATCCGCCGGCTGGACGTATTCACCATTTCCACGACCTCTTGGCACCGCGTAAAACGTTCCTTCGCGAGTCGATCGCCGCGCGTCAGCGCCTCGCGCACAAGATCATGAAGGTCGCTCTGCATCAATTCGGCGCCGCATACCACCGGCATCAAGAGGTTTTTGATGTCGTGGCCAATATCGCCGAGCAGCCGGACGACTTCTGCCAGTCGAGCCTCTTGATACAAGCGCGCTCGCTCTATCGATGACGCCGTGATTGCAGAGACAATTGTCAGAATCGACAGGTCGTCGCTGTTCAGCGAGCCTTCCCGTTTATTGATGACTTGAAGCACGCCAATCGGGTCTCCATCCCAGCGCTTGAGCGGCAGGGTGATGAGATCCCGCGTTCGATAGCCGGTCAAGCGATCGATGGTCTCGAGATGGCGAGCGTCCTGTTGCGCGTCTGCGGTGACGGTCGGCTCTCCCGAGTGGAAGACGGTGCCGGCGAGACCTTCATTCCAGGCAATGGCGGTGCCTGCCGGGACGGCAGAAATGCCGATGGAATGGTGGAAAATTAATCGCTCCGAGTCCGGATCGGCCAGCAAGATGGATCCGCATTCCGCGTTGACGACGTCGACAGCGATGTGAAGGGCTTTGACGACCAATTCATCCAGCGTGAGGTGCTCGAACAGTGCGCGAGTCACCTTCGTTGCGGCCTCCAGCTGCCGTTCGCAAGTGAGCAGCCGCCGATCTTTGAATCTCCGCGGGGACTTACGCCGGTCTTCTTTTGATTGGATCAACATGGCAGCGCCTCACGTAAAGGAGATCGAACGTCTTGCGGCGTGTTCTGAGGCGGCAAGCATACTACGACGGCTGTGCTGGTGCGATCATGCGTGCGCGACCCAGTGAGTTGTCTGCAATATTGCTGCCATGCTTTTGACGGCTTGAACGGAAAACGACGCTATTTCGTTACTTGTGATCCAGGTAGAAGGGCACTCACGACCGATGGCGATCGCATTCTTGGTCCATCAGCAGTTTTACGGTTTCGGCGATCCAGACGGGTTTGTCGGCGTAGTTCGTCCAGTCGGCGTACGATATTGGGTGATCAGATCGGTGTTAGAGGTGACCGTCAGGAAAGCTTTGCGACATCATCGATGTCATGAAAGAGAATAGGCTTCACGCCCATGACAACAAGCGTAGCAGAGTATTTAAAAGACTGACCTGCTGAGTTCATGCTGCCTTGAAGCACCGAAGACCCGCGGTGGGATGCGACAACGAGAGGTGCAGAGGGTAGGACTTTTACGGACGTCGCCACACGCGGAACACCAACTTACTTTACAATAACTAGGGGCTTCCCCAGTGTTCCACGCATTAGGTATCCTTCAAATTGTCGAGCTATGAATCCACCACACAACAAAATCCGTCCGGATATTCCAACGACCACATCGCTGTTGATGAACTACATCCGCGCCACCGTCCGAGATCTCACCAACTGGCTTCCCTCTCGAAGCATCAGGGCCGCAGTGAGACGCATCGTGTGACCGCATCCGTCGCTTGCCCGTGAGCTTCTCGGTACGGCTCCGCACGCATCAGTCACTCATCTGCGGGGTTCGGCACATCTGGCTTGGCACGTGGTGTCTGCGCGGCTCAAGACTGTTCGCGATTGGCCTCGGTCACGCTCGGAGGCGCAGAAAAAATCGGTTCCCACAGCGAGCGCATCGCCAGGGGTACCAGCCGAACCAGCTGATCAGACGTTCCCAGCAGCCATGTCGATGGGCTCGCCCCGACAAGCGTCTACATTCATGACCAACAACTGCGTGTGGCGTATCGGCTCGAGGGGTTCGAGCAGTGAGCGAGAACGATGGCATCAAAAAATTAATCCAGCGTACGGATGCGCGCCAATCATCCATGATTCTTGCGATGATTTGACCTAGGAGGTCGTCTAGAAGAGAACTGCCTAATGAAAGCGGATGGCATTCATCTGCATCGAGCACCATTCGCCCTGCCGCACGATCTGTTACAATCCGCTCCCGTCATGACCCTTTCACCATTGATCCGGTTCGGCACCTCCACCTGGACCTACGAAGGCTGGCAAGGCCTGGTCTATAACAGGCCCTACAAAAAGACGACCTTTGCGCGAGAGTGCTTAGGCGAATACTGCCAGTACCTCTATAACGGCGAGCCGCTGTTTCGCACCGTTGGCAACGATTCGACTTTTTATCGGCCGCCAACGGCCAACCAGCTGAGAAACTATCTCAAGCAGATCCCCGAAGATTTCGAAATGTGTTTCAAGGTCTGGGAGGAACTGACCATTCCGACGTTTTCAAGCCATCCACGCTATGGCATGAAGGCCGGCCAACCCAATCCGCGATTCCTCGACGCAAGCCTCTTCAAAGATCTGGTGTTGACGCCATACCGCGACGCCGGCTTCGGACCGCATTCAGGCCCCTTCCTCTTCGAATTTCAACGGCACGGCATGCTGCCGAGAGACTTTGTGGTAAAACTCGACGCATTCTTCGCCGAATTGCCACGAGACTTCAGCTATGCCGTCGAGATTCGAAACGCGAGCATGTTGGGCCCGCTCTATCGCGATATGCTGGCCAGCCACGGCGTGGCGCATGTCTACAACCATTGGTCCTACATGCCGGCGCTAGGGGAGCAGCATGAGAAGTTGGAAACCTTCACTGCGCCGTTTACCGTCTTGCGTTTGCTCACGCCGCTCAAGATGTCCTATGAAGCGGCGAAGCGGCGAGCAGAACCCTACACCAAGATCGTGGGTGAGCTGCCGGACATGAGGCGGGAGGCAGTGATCCTGATCAAAGACGCGGTCAAGAACAATCGGCGCGCCTATGTGCTGGTCAACAACCGCTTGGAAGGCAATGCGCCGTTGACCGTGCAGGCGCTGACGGATCTCCTCTGCGAATGAATGGCACGGCCACTTCACGTCGACATCTGTTGGCGAGTGGTACACGCCGGCTCAGTTTTGCCTCTGTCGGCGCAAGACATCGACATCTAGGGTTTACCTTAGTTGAGCAACCCAGGTCTCACGTCCGACACTACATCAATTATTCAATCGAGCACGACGGCAGGAACAAGGATCATGTTCATGCGAGATTCGCCTCAAGCTGTACAACATGAAGCCCGCCTCTTTATTCGAGGTTGCCAGAACGCGCTCTCGACGCTCTCCGTTCCAGGGTGTGACCGGTTGTCAGAAGACGAACGTCGGTTAATTGAGGGCTACGCGAGGGAATTGTTGAGAGCGTTGGGAATTCGGCTGAAGAACTAATCTACTCCATAACTGTTGTCACCGTTGCTGTCATGAGTCCAAGCCGGGTCAAGGCGAAGAGAAGGCAGAATCATGCACGTTGCGTTCATCAGTCCTGCAAACCGGCAGCGCCAGCGAGCGCTGACAGTGGGTATGACAGTCCTTTTG
>DATJGE010000101.1:0-31771 GCA_035495295.1 Nitrospira sp.
GCGACGGTCAGCTGCGGACGGTGACCTACGGCTTTACGACAAGATGACCGCGCCGGTTCTGCTGATAACAGGTTTCCGAGCGGTCATTACAAAACGGGCGCTCCTTGCCGTAGGAGACGGCGATGAGACGCTCGCGCCGGATGCCCAGATCCGTGAGATAGTTGAGGATGACTTTCGCCCGCTTTTCCGCGAGGACGAAGTTGTAGGTGGAACTGCCGCGTTCATCGCAATGCCCTTCAACCTTGAGTTGGACAGCCGGATGGCTGCGCAGCCATTCGGCATCGCGGCTCAGGACCTGACGCCCCTCGTCGCTGATCGTCCAGCTGTCGTAACCGAAGAATACATCGCGGAGACCGGCAGCCGCCGTCGCGGCCTGCTCGGCCCGCATTTCATCCCTTTGCCGCCTCATCGTTGCCGGATCATTCTTCGCGATAGCGATGCCCGAGCTCAGCCGTTCCCCATTCGGATCGTCGAGGGACAAATCCGGGATTGGCTCCTGCACCGGCGGGCGTACGGTGCTCGTACGTCCATCCGATAGTGCCGATTTCTTCGAACATCCTGCCGTCCACAGCATCAAACACCCCACGATCACGAGACAGGTTCCACGATACATACTCCCTCCTTGGTGAACATCGCGAAACGCCTCCCCGCCAATGTCCACGGATCTTCGTTTCACGCCGGCGGTAATCTATCAAGTTGAAGAGATCTGGGCAATACGCCGGGCGTGATTGTAAAGATTTCGTGAAGACATGTTCGTGGACCAGCCTGGTCCATCCTTGTGCTCGCGAAAGGCGCACACCAGCATAAGACGTAGAGGTGCTGGCCTGCCGCCCATTTCACGGCGAGGTCGACGGCGAGGTCGAATGAGGAGCCGGCGTTCGCATAAACATCCGTTTCGGCACATCGAACGCAAACCGCAGCTGGACCGCCCAGTATTCCTGAATGAGGGTGCCCGGCTTGTCCAACGAGAGATCCTGTTCGCGATAGACACTCAGCTCATAGTCATCTTTGAAACGAAAGGCGAGCCCGACGATCCAGTCGAATTCGGTGGGTCTGAGCTTATTGCTGAGTTCACGGTCAGTGAAGAAATTCGTATCGCCGTAAAGAACGAGCCTGTTTTTGTACAGATCAAAGTCCACATGCGCGACATAACGAAAGAGCGCACGGCCGGTGTTGTCGGGACGGGCAAAATAACTGCCGTTATAAAACAACCACCCGAATCCAGCATACGCATTCAAGTTTTGATGAGGAAAGTACTTGCGCCACCAGGAAAAATCCTCCGCGCCATGCAGGTTGCCGGTCGCCAGGACATCGGCATATGCTTGCTTGAGGCCGCTCTTGTCGATGGGAGCATCGCGCTCATACTGAATGCGCCAGCCCCACCGATTGATAAGACCGGTCAAGGCATAGGTCATATCCCACTCGCTGAGTATGATCCACCCGTTCGTGCGATCAGAAAAGAAATTCTGATCAGTGTAGAAGGTGAGGTACTGCTTGTAGAGATCGACCTCGAGGTGGGCCATGTAACGCATGCCCACGAGGCCGGTGTTATCGGGACGCGCAGCAAACGTTGGATTTGAGACGAACGGCGCAGCGAGGAGATAGCCGCCGAATAACGTTTCTTCGGCTGCCCGAGATTCATCGCCTTGTTGTTCCATCGAGGGCAAGGGCCGGCCGTACTTTTCTAATCCATAGGCGGACGACAGCGCGGCACACCAGCAAAGGCCCGTGAAACAGAACACTCTCCCGAGGCTGTGCCGAAGCTGAATTCCCTTTCGAACAAGGGGAAAAATGACGCGGGCGAGTGATGAGATCTTCCAGGAGATCATGGCTGCTTCCTTGAGCCCATCCGCGCGGACGGGGCGGGTGGCAGCCATCATGTTGTGTGGTCACACCATGAAGGGAATAGCTGCCGAAGCCTCACAGCAAGGCGGAGGAACGACTGCGCTGAATTCGCTACTATCCGGATCCATTCTGCTCCTATGGCAACGCCCGATTCTCAGAGCCTGTACCGCATTTTCCGGGGCTTGTCAATCAGAACATCCAGAACATCGTGAGGTCCGTCCGTGCCGTGAACGTCCGACGCGCTGGTTACATGCAAGGCAGAAAGATGTCTTCGCAGTGATCGTCAAACTGACCTCCTTCGGGAACGGGACGAAATTCCACTCCGGTCACCTCGTCCTTTTCGAGAAGCAGACTCGCCCAGCATCCATGGTGTTCATTGGCGATGCTACCCTTTAAAAACGGCCTGGACTCCTCAAATATCGGCGCCTCCCTGTAATAACGCAAGATGACGCCGTGCCCATAAGGGACTTCTCTGACTGGAGGTCCAGCGCACTGAAACAGCTCTGCTCGAGTCTTTCCGACGAGACGTTTCGCCGTCGGGTTATCGCTTGTCGTCTCGGGCGGACCCGAGACGCATCCACTCAACAGCACGCTGAGGAGGGCAGTTGCACGAAGGCCGAGCATAATGGCTTCTTGCCGTGAAGTGTAGAACCGCTAGAGTAAGCTAAATCGAATGGAGACACAAACGGTAACTGTGGGAGCGAAGCCAGCCAGATTCACGTTCCACATCGCCATAGCCAAATGACCATGGCACCAAGGCATGCGTGTGCTTTATTGAGAGTTCGGAGATCCCCTTAGGAAATAAAAAAATGAGGGCTCAAAATCGAGTGGCGCTGGTTTGCGGAGGGGGAAGAACTTTGCTATAGTCCGCGCCGGGGGACCGCATGGGATTGGAGCCGAACTACATCATCGTCGACGGCCAAACATTCAGCAAGGCCAAGCTGGCGCTTGACAATCACGTCTACAAAAATTGCCACATCGACGATTGCGATCTCTACTATAGCGGAGGGCAGTACGAGCTGCTCGATACGCATATTACCAATTCACGGCTGATCCTCAACCATCCTGCCAAGGGAATTTACAATGCGCTGCAGATCTTCCGGATGAAATCGCCAGGCTCTAGGATCATTTATGAATGATAATCGTGATCGAGTTTCGGGAGAGGAGTTACGGGTTTTGAGTCATCGCCAGAATCAACACCCGAAACTGTAAAGCGCGAAACTCGCAACTCATCACTTTCCCGAAGCCAGCGCCCATACTTCCGCCGCCGCACGCAAGCCGCTTTCCACGGCACCGTTCATATAGCCCTGCCATTTGATGCTCGTGTGTTCGCCGGCAAACAGCAGCCGGCCATGCGGACGGGCGAGCCAAGGGCGCCATGCTGGGTCGAAGGCAGGATCGAAATAGGCGTACCCCCCGCCCGACCAGGGATCATGCTCCCAGGTCACGTGATGATGGGCCAGCAGTTCAGCGCCCCCCGGCTTGAGCCAGGTCAGGGCGTCTACAAGGCCTTGTACACCTTCTTGTGCGACGATCTTTTGGGTGTCTTCGCTCGCCTGGCCGCCCGCCATGAGGGTCAAAATGCCTGCCGAACCTCGCTGTTCCTCATTGGCGTCCCAAATCGCGCCGGTCGGGGCGTCGGTACCATACGCAGACGAGCGGCTTTTGCGCTTCCAGAATCGCCGGTCGAACTGCAGCAGGCTCTTGGTGACTCGGCCGTATTTCAACCGCGCAAATACGTTCGCCTGCTCGGCCGGAAGGTCTGGAACGATCTCAATGGCGCGTAGCGTGGTCACCGGGACGGCAAGGATGACGTAATCCGCCTTGATCTGCGCCTTCTCGCCGCCGTGCTCGACCGCGACGCTGACGGAGGACTGATCGTGGTGGATGGCACGAGCGACGGAATTGAGATGAACCGCCTCGCCCAATTCGGCGGCCATGGCCTTGGGCAGCCGGTCGTTCCCGCCTTCGATGCGCCCCATCGGATCTTGTCCCGGTGCTTCTGACGCCAACTGTTCGATCAGGACCAACAAGGAGAGGTCTTCCGGATCAGCCAGAAAGAACCCGCGCAGGCCGCGGATCATGGCGCGCATCTTTGCATCCGCGTCGATTTCATCGAGCCATTGGGCGACGGATCGCTGGGCGATACTTCGGACGACGGCGCTTTCCCATTGCTGCTCCGCGCGCCCATACGCTTCGATCAACGGCTTTGCCCGATCGGCGATCGGCTTCCAGGCCCGTTCGCCGTTGAGCGGACGGCCGTGGATCTGCCCTTTGTCCTTGTAGCGCACGAACGAAAAGCCTTGTCGGAGAATTGTACGGACGTTGAGACCATATTCAGTGGCGAGCCGTCTGATGTCTTCCTGTCCGGAATCGATGAAGTCGCCGCCGAGTTCGGCATGCTGGCCTTTGGCAAAGACATCGCGGACGGTCAGCACTCGTCCACCCACACGATCTCTTGCCTCAATGACGGTGACCCGTGCACCGTCCTTGCGCAGGCGGACGGCGGCCGAAAGTCCGGCCAGGCCGGCCCCGACGATGACCACGGAAGGGGCGCTTTGAGACATGCGTACAGCCTACTCTGCCCACTCATCCGTCTACCAGGGTCAAGTTCCCTAGCTGCTGCCCCATTTTATAGTTTGTTCTGGAAGGAAAACTGGGGAGATCCGGTTAAAACCACGACAGTTACGCTTGATCTGAACGACGGAAAAACACCTGAGCATTGCGGGCGCCGCCGTCAAGCAGTTCTTGACTTGGACAGCCTAGAATGCGGCACGGGAGCCATCCACTCGTGACCCAATCGGCGAGTGATTAATTGCTCCACTTCAGGCACCGGCCGGCTGCATTAAATCGCAGGCATGTCCGCGGCGGCGGGGGAGGAGAAGAGGCCGGAGTTAGGAGATCAACGATGAATGTATCGATGCGCGTCGAAAAGCCAAAGTCGCCCCCCGCTGCCCCTAACTTCCCATCCCAGTAGCTCGAGAACAGCGCCCAGCGACCATCATTGGAAATCTGCGCAAAGGATTGGCCAGCGAAGCCGACGAGGCCGCCATTGTGGTTGTGCGCGAAGCGCCAAACAGTATTGGAGCCGTCGGCCGCAGCGGCAATGATCTCTCCGTACCAGGTGAGTGGGCCTGGAGGTGCCGTGATGTTGTAGCGTGAAAACAGCACGGGCGCCTGGGGATTCGTTGACGAATTGAACCATGAACTGTGTTCCCCGTCATACCACCCTACGCTAGTCGCGGGCTGCATGATGAATGAGTACTGCGTGGCATCCATGAGGTTGTCGGGATTTCGAAGGACCGCGCCTCGAGAGTCCATCCCATTGATCGATCCCATACCATTGACATATTTCCCGTTGCCAGTGGACGAGTGGCCATTCCAACGGTTATCAGCATTCGTCACGAGCGACCACGTATTGGTCGTCAGATTGAGCACTGAGTCGCCATTGGCTCCCCAGCTCTGTTGTTGGAATTGGACTCCGAGCCAAGTCCCGGCGGCGCTGCCATAGAGAGAATGAATGCCGATAGTTTGGCCGGCCGCTGAGGTCGGCCAATGAGGATCGCTTTGAGGGATGCCATTGATCGTCTTATTGACGACATCAATGAGTTTGCTCTGCGATGGGATACTAGGATTCACACAGTAAATCTTCGTGTAGGTACCCTGTGTGCCGGCTCCGGCCGGTGAGCACACCCATGCGTCTGCTCCGACCACCGCGACATGATAGGTGACTGGATCGCCATTCGGCGGACCTCCAAGGTTCGTGACCAGAGTCGTGGCCTTGTTGTACCTCGCCAACTGGTTTGCGTTTAAAAAGTACATACTGTCGGGATCGACGGCCGACCATTCCCACGTCCATGGGAAGGGCAGTGGATGCACAGTTGGCCGGGCTGACCCATCACCAACGCTGAAACTCGAGGAGTTAAATTCAAGCCAATACGTGACGCCCTGGCTATTCATGAGCTTCAACGCTGTTGAATTGGCGTTCCAGGTCCGAAAGAAGCCCGCATATTCCGGAATTAACGAACTGCCGCTCGTGGTATTGGCATCGGTCACGCGTAGAATGCGCGATCCGAAGGTCGGATCATTGATGATCGAGTTAGCCGGACCCAAGGCCGGAGCGCTGGGGATTACTTTGGCATCAGTTCCCGTGTAGGCGCTGTACGTGGTGGGGGCGGTGCCGGCGAAAAGCGATTGCCCCAGACCCAGTAGTGCGATGATCAGCGTGCTTACGGCGGATGCTGACTTCTGGTAGGACGATCTCGGTGACATGGTGCGCCTCCTGTCAAAAGTTGGCCACCATTGTGCGGCGCGGACCGTCGCCGCGCGTCCATGAATGGTAAAACCTCTGTAAAATAATTGAGAAGATTCACTAGATGGGTTTCGCTAACCATGCATCCATAGGCAGAACTGCACCGTTGCAAGCTCTGAGTTCAGATGCTTGCCATGGTTCCACTAAAAGAGGATTGATATTGGGAAGGAACGGCCGGGACGTGTGGGGTTATGGTTGCTTGACGATGGGAATGTTCTCGGATTTCTTCACGATATCGATCGGCTGGAACACCGGATCGTTGGCGCCTTTGGACGACTCCGCTTCAATACGCTGCAGGAAAGGCGCCGGACCACTGACCGGCGCATAGCTCAGCGTGGCCTCGACATCGAACGTCCTCGTGTCCTTCGGGGTGGGGAGTGTGAAGGTTTCGACGCGCAGTTCTTCCGGCTTGAGCACCGTATCCTCGAGAACCTTAACGGCCTCGAAGTCGAAGTTGGTCTTCTGACCCTTCGCGTCTTGATAGACCCGTCCATACAGGCGCTTGTCCGAAAAGACGGTCTTGAGATTCTTGCCCTTGATGTCCAGCTGCAGGACGACGCTTGCCCAGGCCGGGTGGGTCGTAGGGAGATTATGGGGCACCAGACTTTGCACCTTCACGACGACCGTCGTTTTCTCGCCTTCGATCTTGGTATCGATGTCGAGCTTGGCCGCCTCCTGGCGCAATTTCCCGATACGGCCCGGAAAAGTATGGTTCGCCACCGTCCGTTTTTTTTCTCCGTTTGCCGATTCGCCGGTCTGCTCCGGCATGTGGCAGGACTGACATTCCTTGCCGGATTTGATCGCTTTGCTTTGGTCCCAATTACCCAGCAGGTCGTTGCTTTTGCCGAGGTTGGCAGCAGACGGCACGGCCTGATGACAGTTCAAACAGAGATCGGATTTGTGGAACAGTCCCAACTCCATCGATTGATGGGCGAGATTCTGGGCGAAATCCTTATACGGACCGTAGAGCGTCTTGCTCCCGGCCGGCTCATACTTGGGCTCCGGCGGCTGCTTGGTACGGTCCACCTGCTTGATGAGGTGGCATTGCGAGCAAGCGACGCCGTCCATCTGTGGGTCGCCCGATTTGGCTTGGTCGATGAAGAGCTGCACTTGCTCGGGGAATTCCCGTACATGGGGCGCATGGCAGCGGAAGCACAGCGCCTTGTCTTTACCGGCCGGCGACGATAGAAACGCGTCCAGCGACGCGCGGAATGCAGGCGAATGGATCGACCGCGACAACGGCGACGTCTCCCACTCCTCGAAGACCCGTTCATGGCAGCGCTTGCACTTGTTCGAATTCGGGAAGGCCTTCTCCATCGTCACAGGGGCCTTGCCGTCTTGCTGCGCGAAGAGCCGGTCGGAAACCAGGACGGACGCCGACCAGGCCAGGAATGCGGCCGTAGCGAGCAGGACCGGCAGAATCCGTGAGGTCAGCGTCCCGCGCAGTGCAGGCTTCCGGCAATCGGCTTTTTTCGCGTCATCACTCATCGCGCGTTACTCGTCACTTGGGTTACAGATTCTTGGCCCGGTAGGTCAGCATCCGAGGCTGCGTGTATTCGTCGAGAATCTTTTTGGCGGTCTGCCGTTCCTTGTCGTCTTTGAGCGTGGCAAGATACTTCTCTCTCAGGGCCGGTTCGGCAACAGGAATCAACGTATAGCTCAACACCACTTCGACCGAGGCGGGAGCAGCGCCCGGCGGGACCGCGAAGGAGAACGGAACTTTCCTCGTGTTCCCACCTTTAATGAAGGGATCAGGAATTGGCCCGCGAAGAATCTTCTCAAAGGGCAGTCCGAAATGTTTCGTCTCTTGCGCGAGGATCTTCCCGTTCACATCTTTGATCGAAATGGCCAGGTCAAATTGCTTGAGCACCGGGTCGCCATCCGGGAAGGCGTGCGGAAGACTGCCGACCTTGACCAGCGCCGTGCCGTCGACTTTGTCGCCGGACTTGCTGGTGTCGATGTCGATCCGCGGCATCCACTCGGCCTGGAGGTTGCGGTTCTTCAGGAGAATACCGGGGATGACGACGCCCCGGAAATAATGGCGCCCGATCGACCGCGTCATCGCGCCGCGCTTGGAGGTTGAACTCCCCGTGGACTGTTCCATATGGCAGTCCTGGCAGATCGTTCCCTGCAAGATTTCCCCCGGCAAATCCTTCTGCGTGACGTCTTTCACCTTATCGAAATGGCACGAGGCGCAATAGTTCGCGCCGCGAAACAGCGGCTCTTGGACCGCCTCATGGACCAGGTTCTCTTCCGGATCGGCGTAGGGCCCGTGCATGGTCTTTCCCGGCTCGATCTTAAACGTGGGCGGCGAGCCACTTGTGCTTTCTTTGATCAGATGGCAGGAGGCGCAGCCGATGCCTTCGACCTGCGGGTTGCCAGAGACGACCTGTGCGGCGATTTTTTCGGCATACTGCGGAAACACGGTCGTCGATGGGACATGGCAAGAAAGGCAGCGCTTCCGTTCGTCTGCCGTGGGATTGGTCTGCAGCCAGATACCGAGCACCGTTCGAAAGACCGCCGACTCGAGCGAGGTCCCGTGCAGCAACGCCGCGTCGACGCGGCCGAAGGTCTTGAGGTCGGGGGTCTGCTCGCGCGCCCCTTTCCATTCTTCATAGTGGCGGTCGTGGCACTGTTTGCATTCCTCTGATCGGATAAAGACCTGTTCGATTTCGTCGACCCACTTTTCCGGGCTCTGCCCATTCGCCGACCGGCCGTCGGCCTTCTGGGCGACCGCTCCCTCTTGGGAGAGGGCGGACCAGGCGATCAGTACGACGACGATCGAGGCGGCAGCGATGCGTGATTTGGTCAGCATTGGAAATCGCGCGATGCGGCTATTAGGATGTTCAAAACGTCCGCGCAGCGAGGCCGCAGCGAGCGACAAGGCGAGGCGTACGTTGGCTTGTACGATGAGCCTCTAAACAACATCCTAGTCGCGTTTGCAGCCGACAAAGTGAAAATTGACCCCCCAGCCGACCGGGTCGCCAGGATCGGCCGGCTCATACGTGCCGACGGTGAAGTTGCACTCGTTCATCGCTTTCTTGATATGCCGGCCAAAGTCCAGCATGTTTTTCACTTCCTTCTTGTCGATCTCCTTGATGACCGACCGAACCTTGATGCCCGCATAGTCGGCGCGTGAATTGCCGATCACTTCGAACACGGCGACGCCCTGGGGCCGCTGGAGGTTGAGCTCCTTCTGGATCTCCTCATCCACTTCGCCGACGACGATGCCGAAGTCTTCGCCCAGCTTCGCCGCCTCATCCACCGTCATGCCGTCGGCCGTCCCATTGTTGGCGGCGGCGGCGGTGGCCACGGCAACCGGCAGCCACATACCAAACACGCCCAGGAGCACCGCGCTCAGCGCACCGGCACAGACGACGAGGGCCCTTCCCCGACGAAGGGCCCCCTTGCCGTCTACGCCACTCGTGCCGTGTTTTTCCAAGGTCGGCGCCTCGAAATGCCCGATCACCCGCCCGATGGTTCCGCGTTCATGACACCATGAAACCTAGATTTTCGCAATCGGATCAATGACCAGCTGAAACCATGGCGCCACGGCTTTTTGACCGTTCCGTTCCTTGTTTTCTCCGTTCCAGACCGCGAACGCCACGGTCTGCACGCGGCCCGGAACGAGCTTGGCCTCGTTATCCTGCTCGTCCGCGCCGAGCGGCCGCCGCATGACAACATGCCAGACACCGTCCTTCCAGGTCGCCTTCCCCTGCACGCGCCCCTGCTTTTCCTTCGTCGTGAGCGTGCTGAATCCGCCGCCGATGAGATCCTCCACGGAAGAGACGCGGCGCGGAATGACTTCGAACGTCCGCACGCCTTCACGCTGCCTCTCGTTGTTGCGGGCGGCCCGCCGATCGATGTCGCTCTGCCAATCCGCCTTCCAATGCCAGATGTTAATGTAATGGTCCAGTTGGCCCATGCAAAAGAAGGCCGGCGCATCGCCGAGCGGCAAACCGATGGCGACACCGTCGCGAAACGTGCCGGGCGTGAGGCGGTCGTTCTTCGTATTGTCCTGCCACTCCAGAAGAAATGCGATATCGCTGCCGTTGTGAATGGAGCGGACGGTCAGCGCGCGGGCCGTCGGTTCCGGCCACACGGGACGGGTGATCACCTGCCCACTCAACGGCAGGGTCATGGGAGGCACTTTGGCCCAAGTGGGGTCTTCCGGCGTCGTCGGCAAATCGCCCTCGATGAGGTGAGCGCGAATGACCATCCCTTCCGAACTCACCAACGGGATGCCCATACCGCCCAGAAGCGCAGCGGACACCAGGATGCAGAAAAAAAGGAGAAGAAGCGAGCGGGGGGGAGTCTTGGTCGTCTTGCGCACCATGCTCATGTCCTGGTTGGCCAAGCGAGAGCCGGCTCACGGAACAACGGTGTTCGCCCGGATGGCACACGCCGCTGTGACGATACCACAACACACCTGAGCGACCAATTGGACGGCTTCGCGAACCGACTGCGGCGTCTACGAAAGGCGCACGCGACGGATCTTGTTCTCGCCGCGCTCACAGATATAGAGATGCCCGGCCGAATCCAGCGCAAGCCCCACGGGAGAATTGACGACGGCATCGACGCCAAGCAGGCCGTCGCCATGTTTGAGCCCGCCCGCCGATTCCTTGGCCACGAACCTGGCTGCGCCGCAGCCACCCATATTCTTGTCTTCGTAGCCGCTGTCGCCGTTCCCTGCCACCGTGGTGATGATGCCGGTCGCCGCATCGACCCGGCGCACCCGATGGTTCATCGTGTCGGAGACATAGAGATTGTCCTGCGCGTCGAAAACGACGGCTTCCGGCGCGTGAAGCATGGCGCGCACGGCCGGCTTGTCGTCGCCGTCGTATCCGTAGCGGCAGACACCGGCCACCGTCGAGATGACGCCCGTCGTGCGATCGATTTTGCGAACGCGGTTGCTCCCCTTGTCGACGATGACCACATCGCCCTTGCCATCGACGGCGATGCCGACGACGTCATAGAGGCGCGCTTCCATCGCGGGTTTGCCGTCGTCCAGATACATCGACATGTCCAGGCCATCCGAACAGACGGGCATGAGCCAGCCGTGGTCGTCGCTAAAATCGATGCCGATCGCATCGCCGGAGAGCACGACGAGGTTGCGGGCGACGAGCGGCTGCTCCCGTGCATCATCCTCGGCCGTCCATGTACCCGCAATCGTGGTCACCATGCCGGTCCGCGGATCGTAGCGCCGGATCTTATGCGCCTGCGTGTCGGCGATGTACAGCACGTCGTCTTTGTCGAACGCCATGGCCGCTGGCCAGGTAAGATTGACCTCGAGGGCCGGACCGTCACCGTTGTAGCCGTGCTGTCCGGTGCCCACGACCGTGGTGATAATCCCCGTCTCCCGGTCGACTTTTCGAATACGGTTGCTGCCTGAGTCGCAGATATACAAGTGATTCTGCGAGTCAAAGGCCACATCGAGCGGCAGGTACAGACCGGCCTCTCCGCAAGGCCCCTCATCCCCGCTGTAGCACGTTTCCCCGATGCCGGCAAAATTGTGAAGCGTGCCTTCGTGGAGATCAATCCGGCGGATGCGGTCGGATCCCGACTCGGCGAAATACAGCCAGCGCTCGGTTTTGTCGAGCACCGCATGGTGGGGTAGCGGAATGCCGGCCTTCACGGCGCGTTTGCCGTCTCCGGTGCTGCGCGCCTTGCCGTTCCCGGCAAACGTCTCGATGTATCCAGCGGCGAGCTGTAGTTCGGTATCCATGGCGTCCCGATCGATCGCGCTCAGGCGCGGCTGGCAGGCTGCGCCGCCGCGGCCGGTTGTTCGACGGACGGCGCCGGGGCCTGGATCGAAGGCTGCGAGGCCGCCATCTGCTGCTGCGCGGCTGCGGCTTCTGCCTCCGCTTCGATGGCGTCCGCTTCATGCACCGACTTCTTGAATCCTTTGATGGCCTTTCCGAGTCCCTCTCCCAACTGCGGCAGCTTGCCTGCGCCGAAAATGATCAGCACGATGAACAGGATCAGGATCAGCTCTGTAAATCCCATACTTCCAAACATGGCGTCTTCCTCCGGTAAGGTGAATCAGGATGCGCTCGTTTTCGTCCGCTTGGCGAATCGTTCTTTCAACCGCTGGCGGGCCTGCTCGGCCTGCTCGAACATTTTGCACTTGTCGTAGACGCTGATCAGATTGTAGTAGGCCAGCGGCTCATCCGCATTGTGCTCGACGGCGTCTTCCATGACCTTGATGGCAAGATCCGACTTCTTATGATTCAGGGCAAGCTCCATGAGCTTAAAGCTCGCTTCCAGATGTTTGGGATCCAGTTCGAGCGTGCGGAGATAGCACTGGATGGCCGCATCGATCGTGTTGTAGTCCGAGACTTGGGGATTGTCCAATTCCACATACACGCCGGCGAGGTTGTACCATGCCATGGGATCGTCCGGCGTGATCTCGACCAGCCGTTCATAGTAGCTCTTTGCGTCCATGTACTTTTTTTTGTCGGCGCAGAGACGGCCGAGATTGAAGAGCGCCAGCACATCTTGCGCGAACACATCGAGCGCACGCTTGAACTCGGTTTCGGCCTCATCCACCATGTTTTTGGTGGCGTAAATCGTGCCGAGATTCGAGTAATACATGGCGAGCGAGCGGTTCATTTCCGCGCGAATGCCTTCGGCCATCTCGATCGATTTTTTTACCTCGACCAAGGCGTCGTCCAGCCGCCCTTTGCTGAAATACAGCTCCCCGAGGCGGCAACGAGCTTGAAAATCATCAGGCTCGGCGGCCAGCAATTTTTCAATCTCGACGATTTCCTCGTCCGGGTTCAACGGCTGATCCCCCGGATCCACCGCGGCTCTGCTCTGCTCCGTAGACGTCGTGTCTTCCATGACAAGCCCCTATGGCAAAAGATTACACATGTCCGCCGACCAGGGAGTCGGACGTTCTCATCACCGGCTGATCGGCCACCGAATCTGACGCATCGCGCCGGGAGCGATCCATCGTCAACAACATGACACCTAGGACGACCATGAGCGTCAAATTCGAATACAACAGCGCGTACCCGGCGATAAACATCAGCCCTAATCCGTATCCTGCGAGCCGCCCCATGGTCAGCAGCCGGATCACCGTGTAGGACCAGCACAGCAAGCCCGCCATATACAACGCAAACGGCAGGTAAAACGTGTAGCCCATCCCGAATTGGAAAATCCACCCGATCCCGTCGGCGGCCTTGCGGACGTTGTTGGCCAGCGCGGGATTGTACCGGTTGAGCAGATAGTCCAAAAAGAACATCGCGATGAAGATCGCTGCGGCCGTGCCCCAGAACCAGATGGCCCGGTGCCGCTGGCGCTGGTTGCGTGAGCGGAAGGACACGCCGCGTCCGTAGGCCCAAAACACGAGGATGCTGGCCAACACCATGAAGGCCTCACCTGCGCGGTGCGATTCGTAAACCATCGGCGGCGCCGCCACCGTCCCCGTGAAACTGAAAAAGGTTGAGACGATCTGATAATAGAGCCACCCGCCGATACCCAGCAGATACGTCACGCCGAGCAGCCGATGGGAACGGTCATGATGCGTCGACAGATACTCGCTCATGAGCAGTAGGATGGCCGCCAGTGCGACGCTGTTATAGATAGCCGAACCCAGCATGGACGGCGGCACGAACAAGAACCCGATCGTGAGGAGCAACAGGAGCGCAATCGTGGGCGCGATGAAGCGAGTCAAGCCGGTGAAACCTCGGGCGGCCAAACGGTTGGCGAGCCCGACGGTCAGTCCGAGAAACAACAAAATCGCCACAACGTTCAGCAACCACTGCCCGACTTCCGTCAGGGCCGTAAAGGTCGGGATGATCCACTGGTGATCGGCGGCAAGCTTGCTCAGATGCATGCCCAGCCGGGATACCAGCCGGTACAGGATCAACTCCAGGAAGGCCACCAACAGCACGAGCTTGATCGTGTATTGAAACAGCAGCGGCTGATCGCTCAGCTTTCCGGTGATTCGTTCGATGGTTGTAGCAGTGGCGGGCACACGTGCTCCCAAAATCGTCCTGAATTATACCGACCGTCAAAAAAACGGGTCAAATCCCCGTCAGTGCTGCGCCGCAGTGACGGCTCTGCGTTCTTCCGCTTTGGCCCTTGCGATATAGAGCAGGCCGTCCGCCATCGAGTAATTGAACGGCAGCTCGCACACCACCTCGCTGATTTTTTCGTAGACGTGCTGATACAGCCGCTCGGCCTCGTCGGGCGTCATCCCTTCCTGCACTTCGTAGAAAAATCCGAGACTCAGATCTTCCGCGGACGGCCGCATGATCCGCCGGATGCCGTAGCCCCCAGGATCGCTCATGATCGGCGCCTCTTTCTCAAGATCGAAGAGGCAAGGCTGGCACGAGAAGCCGTAGGATTCATTCAGCTTCTTGTTCTGCACGATGAAATTCATCGTCTCCAGCGCTTCCTCTTCCTTCTCAGTCGGGAATCCCACAATGATGTAGCAGTGCACGGCGATGCCGAGATCGACGCAATCGCTCGCGATGCGCCGCACCCACTCCTGCTGGATACCCTTCTTCATGAAATCCATGATCCGCTGGTTGAACGATTCGAGGCCGAAGACGATTTTCAGACAGCCGGCGTCGCGCATGGACGTCAGCAGCTCGCGGGTCAGATGCTTCTCGAAGCGCATCTCGCACGTCCAATTAACGTCGAGGCGGCGCTCGATCATCTGCTGGCAGAGCCGCTTCGTCGGCGACAGCGCAAAGCACTCGTCGGTAAAGAAGAAGTTCCGCACGCCGTACCGCTGCTTCAGCCACCCCAGCTCCTCGATCGTGCGCCCGGGGTCTTTTTGGCGGAAGTTCTGGTGGTCGAGGGTGAGCGCGCAGAAGGCGCAATCCTTGTAGTAGCAGCCCCGCGAGAACTGTACCGGCAGCACAGGCTCCGGCGACAGGTACCGGCCAAGCGGAAAGCCGTCGTAGTTCGGCGCCGGCAGTTGGTTGACGTTCTCCGAGTAGAACGGCTGGTTCACCTGGATTTTGCCGTTGTGTCGATAAATCAAATTGGGTACCCGGCTGAAGTCCTTTTTGCCCGCCATCTGGTTCACCAGCTCGAGCAAGGCCGTTTCGCCTTCGAAGACCACGATGTCGTCCGTGATATCGAAGAGATTCGGGCAACGGCGGAGGTTGTCGACGAGCCGCGTGAAGATGCTGCCGCCGATCGTCAGATGGATCTCGGGAGCCGCTTCCTTAATGAGCCGGCAGAGCGTGAGACCGGGAATGATCTGGGAGGTCGCCGTGATGGATACGCCGATCAGCTCCGGACGGTCGGCGATGATCGAGGGAAGAAAGCGTTCACGGAAGAGCCGGATGTATGGATTCTGCTGCTCATCCCGAATGACCTTCATCAAGTCCTTCGAGGAGTAGATGGAATACGTGCTAAATTGATTGTCGACGACCGTGAGTCTGGTAGGAAAATAGACGCTTGAAATGACCTCGAGCCATTTATCGATCAAAAATAGGCTTTCCCGGTAGGCCTCCATGTCGTAGAAGCCCTCACCGCGCAGCGTGTCTTTGGCCGACTCGACCCGGTCAATGAGGTACGGAAACCGGTCGAGCGATTCGACGACCCGGGCCAGATGTTCGGCACTGTTCGGTCCCGTTTCGCCGGAGTGCGTTCGCTCGAGCGCCTGCTTCTTATCGAGCAAATCTTGATAGAGCCCGACCCCATACGATTTCGTCACGACTTCGTCGAGGAGCTCGATGCCGAGGTCGCGCTGCCTGACGTTGGTCACACCGGCCTGGGCAAGAAAGCCGGTCAGTGAAGGCAGGCTCAAGTACGGCTGAGAGGGATGCCAGGTCGGTGGAAACAGCAGCGAGACTTTCATGCTGAATCTCTACGGAGAGAATTGAAAAATAAGATAAATCTCGAAAGATAAGGACCTAGTTTTATACACTCCGCCCCCGCTCAAATGCAACCCTCCTAGGCTCGCTACGTCTCGATTTCAGATTTGAATGCGAAATTGTGGCGCTGAGCTCTGTGCCCTCATAAATAGAAAAGCCCCAGCTCGAAGAACTGGGGCTTTTCATCAGCTATGTGCTCCACCCGTGCGAGGATGGAACAGGTCACTCAGACCGGTTCAGCTCACGGAAGCTTGAGCGTAAACCAGGTGGAGAGCGCCTTCATGCCGTTACGCTCGATGTTGTTGCCATCCCACACCGCAAAGGCGATGGGCACGGACATTCCTGCCTTGAACTGCACATCGTTCGCATCGCCTGTTTCCAGGGTCCGCTTCACGACGATGCGCCAGGTCGGGCCGCTATAGCCGCCGCCCTTAACGGAACCGGCAGGCTCCCACACGCCGTTACCGATCACGTCCTGATGGGCCTGGGTTGTCAAAGTGCTGAAGCCGTTGGCATTCAGATCCTCAACGGAACTTACCCGCAGGGTCGGATCCGACATGATATTGCCTGACCAGATACCGGGGTTGAAGGGGCCAAGGCTGCGGCCGATCCGGTCCGGATACGTCACGCCGCCAGCCGGCTCTTCAAAGTAGTAGTCCCAGAAAATGCCGGGGTATTGATCGTCGACGTCCCACAGGCCCGCGCTATCCTTGCCGAGGTCCTTTTGCCACTCCGCGTTCCAGCGCCAGATGTTGGTCGTGCCACCTGACTGACCCATGCATTGGAACGGCGGCGCACCGGACGTATTCACGGGGAACATGATCGCGGCCTGGTCACGGAAGTCCTGCGGACCGATCGTCGTATCGTTCTTGGTCTGATCGCTCCACTCGACGCGCAACCCGACTTCCTTGCCGTTCGTCATGGCCTTCACGAAGACCGACTTGACCGAAATGTTCGGGTGCATCGGGGTGGTGATCAACTGGCCGCTCAACGGCACGATCACACCAGGGACGCTTTCCCACACAGGGTTCGCCCCATCCATCGGGATGGGTCCCTTGACCGCCTTCGCCGGGATGGTCACCGGTTGGCTGACGGCCAACGGCACCTGCCCAATCGTCAACATCACGCCAACGATCAGGGCAGAGAGAAGAATGCCAAACACCACAGACTTGTTGTGTGTCTGCACTACTCTCATGGACTATGCCCTCCTCTGATTAAATGATTAAGATTGACCCAAAATGGCTGCAACAAAAACGGTATAAGAGCGAACACTACACGACTCGGATTTCTAGGCGGTCCCGACCGGCCCCCCTTCCTCCTTATCCTTGTCCTTTTGATCCATAAAATTCTGCGCGCCCGTTTCATTCAACAAGAGATTCAATTCGTTGCCTTGATCCTGCGCGCCGCACTCATACGTTTGCCCTTCGGGCGAATTAAACGTCGCGGGGCGATAATCCGTTTCCGAATAAGTTTGCGGGGTCACCCCAAGAAATGCGGCCTCGAAATCCATCCAATCCGAAGTCAGATCTGCAACGTGCTTGAACAGTCCGGAATCGGCTTTCTTGATCAGCATTCGGCAGAACAAGGGCACCCAGCGGCCGATGTGGTTCTTCACGAACTTCTTTTGGGCCTCAACGACGATTTGCGTCTTTTCCGCGCCGTCGTGGCAGCGGGAGTAGGATTCTTTGTAGGCTAGGAAATGCATGAACTCGAATTCGACGCTGAGGTGGTCGAGCCGCTCGTGGATGTCTTTCGATAGCTCGACGCCGAAGGCCTTGTAGAAGCCGGCGATATCGCCCATGACGTGGGATTGCGCAAAGACGTGATCATTGCCGAAGAGGGTTTCGTAGGGAGGACAGTCGAGCGTGATGACGTTGCTGAACACGCGCCGGTGCTCGGCCTGAAGTTCGTTCAGTTGCCAATTCACACACTCGGAAGCAATCAACTTTTCGATCTGGTCGAATTGCTTGCGCATCAACGCCAGCTTTTGCTTGGCCCGATCGCCGCCAATTCCGTCAAGCGCCTTTTCGAGCGCATCAAGGGCGGCCCGCCCGTCTTCTACGAACTCGCCGCACTGCAAGTAGTCGAGGAATTCGTCGTCTTCGGGGTAGAGCAAACTCCAAGAGACGAGCAGATATAACTTGCTGCGGTTGAGGGCACGTTCGACGGCTGGTGAATCTTTGATCGGGGGATTTGAGATGACGGCGCTCGCGGTCTGCATAGAGGCTTGAAGCGACTGCTTAGTCGTCATGAGAATATGCTCCTCACTTCGGCCCGTTGCCGCGAAACACTTCCTTCGGCAACCGCGGCCGTACCCATGGTGAAAGCCTGGGTATGATAGGTAAAGGTTAAAAAGTTGTCAAGCACGGAATCTCACTCTTTAATTGACACCAACCAGGGCTGCTCCTCTCAAAGAAAATGGGGCTCAGCATTGTAAGCGGCCGCTTACTTATGGCCCATTTCCACCACCGGCTGTCAGCGCGGGACCGATTCCATCGAGCGAAATGGAGTAATCCTGATGGCGATGTGATCGTTCACGGTTCGGCAGATATGTTCACAGATTCCGCATCCTACACAACGGGCCGCGTTGACGACAAGCCGTTGCGCATTAAAGTCCATGAGCAGCGCATCCGTGGGACATTTCGAGACACAGGCATGGCACCCGTGGCCTGCCGTGCACAGCCGATGGTTGACCACCGCCAGTCCCATTTGGACGTCCTCCGTGCCGGCCACGGGAAACAGCGCCTCGGTCGCGCAGGCGGCGATGCAGGGCAAGTCGTCGCAAAGATAGCAAGGCACCTGGTCGGGGAACACCACCGGGGTGCCGTCGGGTTGGGGGACCAGCGCGTCGTGCGGACAGGCTTTGATACAGTCGCTGCACTTGGTGCAGCGCTCGAGAAACAGCGCTTCGTCAACCGCCCCGGGCGGCCGCAACCAGTCCGTTCGAATGGCAGGAGGTGCGGGTTTCTCAGGCGCGGCGTCGGCATGGGCGGCATATTCCTTCGCCGCCTTGGCGACAGACAGGACGGAATCCTTGAAGAAGTCCCGTCGCCCGTATTTGGGATCAGTCGCCATAGTTCAGTGCTGTTGTCTTCAGCAGATGGTCAAAAAGGGACTGTTCTCACCCACCCAAACCCGGCCCGCCGAGACGGGCCGCTCCGCGAGAAGGCCGCAACGAGCGAGAGGTTAAGGCGTACTCTTTTCCGTACGTCGAAGCCTTGAGCGAAGTGAGAACGAAGCTCGCGCCCCTTTTTCACCATCTGCTCTACATGACGCCGTCGGCACGGAGCTTATAGACCTCCACGCAGCGGTCGCAGGCCCCGAACTCGACATCCCATCCCGGATGATTTTCACGGATGAAATCCAACACATAGGATTCGATTTTACTGCCCATGTCTTCTACCCAGGAGTAGGTCGGGAACCGGCAGAGCGGGCACGGAAAGCCGGGCATCAACATGACCTTGTTTTCGGTCTCGGGCACTTCGCCGCCCTCAACGTCGACGGCGCGGTCCATCACCCTTAGCGTGTCCGTCGCCATTTCGATTAATTCCGAGTGCGTAAAGAAGCCGGTCTGCCACAAGCCTTCAAAGACGGACTTCAGCTGCATCGGCGGAATTTTCCGGTACCAGGAACGGAACTCCTTAAACCGGTCTTCTTTTCGGAGCATAGGTTCCCGACCCGCCGATACCAGCCGGCTGTCCACGCTCAAACTCCACAACACACGGTAGCGATGGAGGATGAGCGTTTCTTCGCCCGGATTGAGTCCGACTTTGGTGTCGGGATCGTAGGCAAAGGCGGGGTCAAGCATGTCGGAAATATGCATAAGTTCATGGCGGCAGTAGCGCGTGAGCGCCGGATCGTAAAAGCGGCGGGGAATGAGCTTGATGCCGATGCCCTTCAAGCCCTTTTCCTCGAACTGCCTGGCGAGGTCCTGCTCAACCGAACCCCATTTGCGCAGAATGTCGACGCCCTCCTGATCTTCCTTGAGCACCCCTTTCACAAGCACGATGCCGATTTTTTCTCTGACGAGGGGATACTCGTTGAACGCATCGCGGATGATGTCGGAGAATCCCCATGTGCCGAACAGATACTGATAGAGCTTCTTGAACTCGCTCTCCCGATCGTCCAGCGTGAACTTTTCATAAATCGGGTCGGCCAGCTCGTGGAATTCCTTATAATAGGTAGGATCTCCCTCCCGTTCGGTTTTTTCCACGAACGAGTCGATGACTTCCTGCAACAATGCAGGCTGAAAACGCAGTTCCATGTCTGCCTCGGTTTGCGGTGCCGGGAGCCGCTTTTCCCGGTCGTGATGCGGTGTTTAGGCGCGCGAGCGGCTTGACTTGGCGCCGTAGCTTCTCTTACGATCACCAAAACGACCGCAAATTATACTGGCCAGAAACGGCGATTTGCAATCAAGCCTGTCGTCGCCGGCCGATTCACCAGCTGAATCCCACAAGGTATCACCGATGACACAACCAAGCGCTCCATCGACGGTTCCCGCACAGTCTCTCCCTCCATCGGCCCGGATGACGGCCGCCATTGACTCGCTCGACTATTGGACCGCAGACGCCCGCGAACTGAGAACGTTTCGCGGGCATTCGCACGGCGTCTGGACCGTGGCGTTCGCCCCCGACGGCCTGACGCTCGCCAGCGCAGGGGTGGACCGGCTCGTGCGCATCTGGGACATTGAGACCGGCCGGCTCCTTCGCTCGCTGCGAGGGCATACGCACGACATCCGCTCCGTGCTCTACACGCCGGACGGCCAGGCATTGGCCTCTGGAAGCGAGGACCGAACGATCCGCTTGTGGAATCCCAAAACCGGCGAGCCGTTAAAGCTCCTCTTTACGCGGTATGACCACAACATCACCAGCCTCTCACTGTCGCCCGACGGTTTGATGCTGGCGCGCGGCAGCCACAACAAAGACATCAAGATCTGGGAAGTCACGACCGGCACCGAATTGATGACGCTGCTTGGCAAGGACCAGTACGATCACCATTGGTCTGTCTGCGTCGCCTTTTCCCCAGACGGCCGCCATCTCGCCAGCGGCATGGACATCGGCAAGATCAAGATTTGGGAAGTGCTCCCGAGCGGCGAAGAGAAAATTCTCCACAATGGCCACTGGCAGGAAACCGAGGACGATTCGACGGAAACCCGGGGCTATTTCATTGAAGACGACGGCGGATTCCAAAAGCCGATGGATTATTGGATCGGGGCCATGACGTTCACGCCGGACGGCAAATATCTCATTACCGGCAGCCGCGATCAGACAATCAAAATGTTCGAAATGCCCGAGGCACTCGAATACCGGACGCTGAAGGGGCACGGCGGCTGGATCCGCTCGCTGGTCGTCACGGCGGACGGCAAGGTGCTCATCAGCGCCGGCGACGACAATACCATTCGCTTCTGGGATCTCAAGTCCGGCCGCTGCTTCCGCACCCTCAAGGGACACGCAGGCGGCGTCCGCGGCCTGGCGCTTTCGCCGGACGGCCGGCATCTGGCCAGCGCGTCCTGGGACCGGACGGTGAAGCTGTGGGAAGGCGGAGCGGAGGCGGCAGAATAAATGACCGCGGGTCCTGTCGCGGCGAACGCCCACAGTGCTCGCACTGCGGCCGTGTAGGAATTGGCGCGGGTCCTGTCCTCGATGATCGTTCGTCCCCGCACCCCGCCCGGTGTGGCAAGAGGCAGGGCGGCCCGCTAGCCTCTTGTGTTGTCTCAGAGCATTCTGAAATTGGAGATCTGGGATATGATATTTTTCTACTCGTCGTCGTCTTCGACGTCCCCTTTCGCGGAAGGAATCCCGTAGCGCTTGCACTTTTCCCACAGCGCTTTCCTGGAGAGGCCGAGAATCTTCGATGCGGTCGTGCGGCTGCCTTCCACCCGTTCGAGAACCGAGAGAATGTACTCCTTTTCGAATTCCTCCCGCGCCGCCATGAGGGAATTCAACGGCCGCTCCGGCCGCTTTTGCCCCGTCAACCCTTCGCTGCAAAAGCCACAGGTATCTTGCGACACGCCGCCGATGAATGGGCAGGACTGAAAGCCGCAAAGATCTTGCGGCTGTACGGGTTCGCGGTCGCGGCCCAAGGCCACAGCGCGCTCGACCATGTTCTCGAGTTCGCGGACGTTGCCTGGGAATGAATACCGCAGCAGGAGTTCACGGGACCCCGGCGAAAACCCTTTGAGCTTTTTGTTCATCTTCACTGAGCAGGTCTGCAGCACGTGGTCCGCGATGACCATGACGTCTTCCTGCCGTTTTCTCAACGGCGGAATCACGACCTGGACGACGTTAAGGCGATAGTACAAGTCTTCCCGGAATTTTCCCTGGGAGACTTCCTTCCGAAGATCTTTTTGCGTGGCGCAGACGAGGCGGACGTCGACGTCGATCGTGTCGTTCCCGCCGACCCGTTCGAATTTTCGTTCCTGCAGGACACGCAGGAGTTTGACCTGGACGACCGGCGATATCTCGCCGATCTCATCGAGAAACAGGGTGCCGCGATGCGCCAATTCGAACCGGCCGCGGCGCTGGCGCAACGCGCCCGTAAACGCCCCTTTTTCATGGCCGAACAGTTCCGCCTCGAGCAGCGTTTCCGGCAATGCCGCACAGCTCACTTTAATGAGCGGATGCTGCGCCCGCACGCTGTTCTGATGAATCGCGTTGGCAACGAGTTCTTTCCCGGTGCCGCTCTCGCCCAGGATCAGGATGGTCGAATCGGTGCCGGCCACCGTTTTGATCTTGTCGAGTACGGCACGCATTTGGCTGTTGCTGCCAAGGATGCCGTTGAAACAGAATTTGCTCTCCAGGGTCTCCTTGAGATCTTGGTTCTCGCGGCGGAGGGTGATGACTCGTCCGACTCGTTCTACGATCAAGAGCAATTCATCCATCTGAAAGGGCTTGGTAATGTAGTCGAAGGCGCCGAGCTTCATGGCGCCGACCGCGGACTCCACCGATCCGTGCGCGGTGATCATCACCACTTCGGTCTCCGGCGATTTGTCCTTCGTGCCCTTGAGCACGGCGAGCCCGTCCGCGCCCGGCAGCCGCAGATCGGTGATGACGAGGTCGAAGGTCTTTTGGCGGAGCACTTCGAGGCCTTCGGTGCCCGAGGCCGCGGCATGGACGTCATAGCCGACCGCCTCCAGGGCGTCGACCATCGACAGCCGCATCAAGGGCTCGTCGTCCACCAGCAGGATGGCCATTCCCTTCATGACACTCTTTCCACCAACGACCGCTCTCTCGACAACGGCAGACATAAGGTAAATGTCGTTCCTTTCCCGACTTCGCTTTCCACCAGAATCTTACCACCATGTCGCTCGGCAATGCCGAGGCTCACCGAGAGACCCAATCCAGTCCCTTCGCCTTCGCTTTTCGTCGTGAAGAACGGATCGAAGATGCGCGGAAGTACGGCCGGGGGAATGCCCGAGCCCGTGTCGCTGACTTCCACGCGGCACACGCCCTCGGCCACCGTCGTCCTGATCGTCAGGACACCGCCTCCCTTCATCGCTTGCACGGCATTCAGGATCAAGTTCATCAGGACCTGCTCGATCATGTGCCGATCCACCATGAGGCTTGGCAACGCCGGTCCGAGCAGAGTCTCGAGGCGGATGAGATTCGGTGCAAAGAGGTGGTTCGTCAGCACAAGCACCCGGTCGACAATTTGATTGATGTCGGTCGAACTGAACTCCGGTTCGTGCTGCTGGGAAAAATCGAGGAGCTGCCGGACAATCTTTTGAACGCGGCGCACGCCGTCCTCCATCGACACCCAATACTCCTCCTGGCGGGCGGGCGAGAGCGCGCCCTTCCGGAGGTTGTAGAGACAATTCAGAATCCCTGCCAACGGATTGTTGATTTCATGCGCGACCCCGGCGGCCAATTTGCCGACGGACGCGAGCTTCTCGGAGTTTCTGATCTGCTGTTCAAGCTTCTTCGTATCAGTCATGTCGCGGGCGATGCCGAGCACGCCGAGAATTTCGCCCTCCACACCGTGCAGGGGCGACACGCTGACCATGACTGTGCGCGGCTCCCCCATCCGGGTCACGACCTCCACCTCGTACACCTGCTTGGCGCCGATATCGAGCGTGTTCTTGAGTCTGCGGCCCCTATGGCGGCGTGAGAGGAGGGACAGATACGGTCGCCCGAGGAGATCGTCCTTGCGATAACCCCACACATTGACCTTGCTGTTCACATAGGTAAACCGCTGCTCCGTGTCGAGTGTGTAAATAACGTCGTTCGCGTTCTCCAGCAGATTTTCCAGGTACTGTTTTGTTTCTTCGATCTCCCTGGTGCGTTCCCTCACCTTGATTTCAAGTTCTTCCCGATACATATGCAGCTGCCGTTCTAGCTTCTTGCGGTCGGTGATATCGCGCAGCTGCACCATCACGAGGACCTGCCCCGAGCCGGCCACGCGGATCAAGTCCATTTCGACGGGCATCTCGAGCCCCGCGGCATTGAAGACCGTGATCTCCTGGGTAGGAACCTGCCGCTGACCGGTACTGATTTCAGCCAGCCAGGCGCGGAGCGCTTCGCGATACCGGGGCGCGACCACGTCGTACATGGTGTTGCCGACCACCTTGGATTCGGCATAGCCCAGCGCCTGCTCTTCCCGCTTATTGACGGCGACGACCGTGCCGGCGGCGTTCACCATGAACACGGAATCCGCGACGAGATCGAATAACGCTTTGTACCTGGCCTGGGAGGCGACCAACTCCTGGGTCCGCTCCGAGACCGCCTGCTCCAATCCGGACGTGTAATGCTGCAGTTCCTGTTCGAGACGATGCCGCTCGGTGACGTCCCGCACGAACGCCCGGGAATGCACGAGACCGCCGCGTTCCTGGTCGAAAAGGGCCGTCGCGTGAATCTCGACGTCGATCGGGCGCCCATCTTTGGCGAGCAAGACCGTTTCCATCGTGCTCTGCCCTTGAGACAGGAGCTGCTCGAGGTAATGCAGCACTTGCGATTCCTGTCCGCGCGGCACGACGTCCCAGAGCTTCATCAGCAGCATTTCGTTCAACTGATAGCCCAGCTTGTCCAGGCCTGTCTTGTTCACATGGACGAATTGCCCGCTCCGGTCCAACTGGTAGATCATCTCGGGAGAGTGCTCGATCAGATCGCGGTATTTCTCCTCCAGGGCGCGTACTTCGCCCATGCGCTGCTCGAGTTGGCTGAATGACCGCTGAAGATTAGACGCCATCTGATTGAAGGCATCCGCCAATTGTTCGATTTCATCGCCGGTCTTGAGCTGAAGTCGCCGCTCCAGCCGCCCGCTGCCGATTTCCTGCACTCCCCCGTGCAGCAGCTGAATCGGCCTGGCGATGCGGCGCGCGACCACCACACCCGTTCCCCAGAGCACGGCCAGGACGGCAATGCCATACAGCAGCACCTTGGCCACGAGATCGGACAGGGGCGCGAACGTTTCCTTGGGATCCTGACGGACCACGGTCACCCAATGCTTACCGCCGATACTCCCATGGGCCAGCGGCTCGCTGAACCGCACCGGGGCGAATCCAAGCAGCGAGTTCTTGCTGCCATGCGAATCATCCGCAGCGACGGTCCACCCCGACTTGAGGGTGCCAAGGACGTTGATCAACTCCGGCTTCACCGAGTGTTCTTCCGGCGCCAGGATCGGACAGATGACCGGCGTGCCGTCGGAGGCAAACAGCATCGCATGACCGGTCGAGCCGATCGTGACATCGGCGATCGAGTGGAAGAGCGTGTCCCGGCGCAAGAGAATCGTGACGGCGCCGATCACCGATTTTTGCAGGTCATCGAAAATCGGCGCGGCGACCACGACCACATGCGTGCCGAACGAGGGATCGAACATGATTTCACTGACGTACGGTTGTTGCGCGCCGCCCTTGACCACAGCCTGCCACCACGGCGCCTTGCCATAGAAGTATTCGACTTGAGGAATGGAGCTGACGACCAGCGCACCTTGCTGGTCGGTGACCAGGATGCCGACGTAGTCCGACTTCCGGATGTCGTGCCATCGAATCAGATAGTTGGTGACGATGCGGTTGATGAACAGCGGAAATTCGCTGCGCTTGTCGCGCTGCTTCCAGCGCTGCTGCCAATCCTTGATCATGTCCTGGATGCTCCGCGCATCTTTGTCTTCATACGTGCGGTTGGCCTCCGTGACCGCCGTGCGAAGAAAGGGCGTCGTAGCAAGCTGTTGCCCCTCGTTCATGACGCGGGTGACGTGCATTTCGATCCGACGCGCGGCGTCGACGGCCACCTCTTTGAAGCTCGTGCCGGTGGTGTCGCGCAGAGCGCGGCGTTCTTCAAGATAGGTCAGGATCAGGAGGAATGTCAGCGGAAGAAGACCGACCATGACGATCGCCATGATGATCTTGCGCTGGAGACTGTGAGAACGACTCCAGAATGTCATGACAGGTCGGCCCTATCCTGGGCTATCAGTATCTCACATGGTGTTTACAAACAGCATCTCAGACCCGGCCATTCGCGATGTGTGAACGCCAGGCGGTGAACGGCGCGTCTTCCCGCGCCGGGGGCCTGGCGGGTGCCCTGTTTCAACAGCCTGTTATGCCCGCTTCAGCAGGCGGCCAGTTCCGCCCGGCCACAATAACAATAGCGGACTGGCGACGAAGACCGACGAATACGTGCCGAAAATGACCCCCCAAAGAAGCGCCAACGAGAAGTCATGTAGCACCTCCCCGCCGGCAAGGGTCAAAGGAATCAGGACGATAACGACGGTCAAACTGGTGACGATGGTGCGGCTCAACACCTGATTGATCGCATTATTGATCATCGTCACTTCGTGCTCCCGGCGACGAAGGCGGAGATTTTCCCGAATGCGGTCGAACACCACCACCGTGTCAGTGAGCGAGTAGCCGGCCAGGGTGAGGAGCGCTGTCACGACCAGCAGAGTGATCTCCTTATCGAGAATATAGAAGGCCCCAAGCACGGCCAGGACGTCATGGAAGGTTGCCAGCGCCGCGGCGACTCCAAACCGCAGTTCGAAGCGCGCCGCGATATAGAGGATGATGCCGGCGAACGAGATGACGATCGCGACGAGCGCGTCCGATTGCAACTTCTTGCCGATCGTCGGGCCGATTTCCGTACTGGATTCGACCACAAACTTGTTGTTTGGAAACTCCTTGGTGAAAACGGCCACGACCTTTTCCGCCGTTTTTTCCTCAATCGTCGTCGAGGCCTTGACCCGAATGAGCAGCTTGTTGTCCTGCCCAAATTCCTGAAGCTCGGCATCGCCGACGCCGTTAGATTCCAGCGCCTTTCTGGCGTCTTCAATCTTGATGGGCTGATCGAACTTCAATTGAACGGCGGTTCCGCCCGCGAAGTCGATGCCAAGATTCGCCGCTCCACGGGCGATCTGGATCAGGGCGATGATGCCAAGGAGGACCATCATGCCCGAGAACAAAAACGCATATTGCCGCTTGCCCATGAAGTCGATGTTCGTCTTGCCCAAGATTTCCAACATTGAACGTTCCCCTCGTCAGGCATGAGGCGGAGGGTCAGCGGCCAGAGGCTTGCGCCCCATGACTATCGCCTTGCCATCGCCTCTCGCCCCCAGCCTGTGGCCCTTCGTTAAATGCTCAACTGCTCGACCTTGTGGCGTTGATTGACAATGTCGAAAATCACTTTCGTGCCGACCAGCGCCGTGAACAAATTGATCGCAATGCCGAGACAAAGTGTGACGGCAAATCCTTTGATCGGCCCGGTTCCGAAGAGAAAGAGTGCGACCCCGGTGATGAGGGTCGTCACGTGGGAGTCGACAATGGTCAATAACGCCTTGTCATAGCCCCCGTCGACCGCAAGCCGCACCCCCTTGCCGCTCCGCAGCTCTTCCCGAATCCGTTCGAAGATCAGGACGTTCGAATCGACGCCCATGCCGATCGTGAGCACGATACCGGCGATACCCGGCAGGGTCAGCGTCGCGCTCAAGGCCGACAGCGCCCCCATCAAGCACACCAAATTCAGAATCAGCGCGAAGTCCGCGATGACGCCGGAGAGGCGGTAATAGACCATCATGAAGACGACCACCATGGCGCCCGCGATCAGCGTCGCCCGAACGCCTTTCGCGATCGAATCCTTGCCCAATGAGGGTCCGACCGTCAGATCCTGAATGATCTTCAGCGGGGCCGGCAGCGCGCCCGCCCTCAGCACGATCGCCAGATCGTTGGCCTCCTGGGTGGTGAAAGTCCCGGTGATCTGCGCACGGCCGCCGCTGATGCGCTCTTGAATGACCGGCGCGGAATAAATCGTGTTGTCCAGCACGATGGCCATCCGCTTTTTGACGTTTTCGCTCGTAATGCGCTCGAATTCCCGGCCGCCTTTTCCGTCAAACGTGATCGATACATACGGATCGTTGAACTGGCCGATCGAGACCCGGGCGTCGCTCAGCACGTCTCCAGTCAACATCACCCGTTTCTTGACGAGGTAGGGAATGCGGTACTCCCGTCCGGTGTCCCGCTCGACGGCCCGCTCGAACAGGATCTGGCTGCCTTCCGGAAGCTTGCTTTCCGCCTGCTTGAGGACCTCCGCCTCCCGGTCTTTGGGGATGCGGGCGGGCAGATCCAGTTTCATCTGGTTGTCTTCATCGAGCATCTTGAACTCGAGGAGGGCGGTTTCCTTGATCAGGTCCTTGGCGCGCTTCGGATCGCGCACGCCCGGGAGCTGCACGACGATTTGCTTGAGCCCTTGCCGCTGCACGAGCGGCTCGGCGACGCCGAATTGGTCGATCCGATTGCGAATGGTTTCCAACGCCTGATTGATCGCCGAGTCCTTGATGCGCTTGCTCTCGGCCTCCCGGAGGTCCCAGACCAGCGTATTGGCGGCGCCGCCGGAGTCGCCTTCGCTAAACGTAGGAAAGTCCTCGAGCAGCTTTTGTATCTGCGCCTTCAGATCGCCGTTTTGAAATTGGATGGTGATCCTCGTCGGCGACGTCCGCCTCACCGATTCAACGGGAATTTTCTTGTCGACGAGCAGGTCTTGTATGGCGACGACCGAGCGGTCGACGGCGATTTCAACGGCACGGTCCTCGTCCACTTCCATGACCAGGTGAATGCCCCCTTGAAGGTCCAACCCGAGGGCAATGCCTTTATTGGGGAGGATTGATCTGGCCCACGTGGGCAAGGCCTGATAGAAGTCCTGATAGGACGGCAGAAACGCCAAGAATGAAATCACGATGACCAGCAGCAACAGCAACAGACGCCCACGTATTTTCTTCATAGGGCGCCCACCTTGACGGCCCGCCGACTACGCCTCGCCGCATTCAACCTATGCATCCTTGTCGTCCTCCTCCGATCGCACACGGGCAATGTGCTCGCGCTGCATCTTAATTTTCGTATTGTCGGCAATCTGCAATGTGACCGTATCCTTCCCCAAGTTCGTCACCGTCCCCCAGATGCCGGACGCCGTGATGATCTTATCGCCCTTCTTCAAACCTTCCATCATCGCCTTTTGCTGCTTCTGCTTTTTTTGCTGTGGCAGGATCAGCATGAAATAAAAAATCACGAAAATGAGCAGGAACGGTACGAGCGACAGCAACGTGCCGGACCCCGACCCACTCCCGCCGGTCGTTTGCGCCCAGGCTACAGATTCCATCCACATACAGATGTATCCCCTCTTCTCAGGCTCGTTACAGCGTTAGGCTTCTCGCCAGTCCTCTTCGCACGCTTCGGACACGGCCTGCTCGCGCCGCTGACGGTAGAACGCGTCTCGAAACGCGGAGAAGTCACCCTCCCCGATTGCTAACCGCATCCGACGCATAAAGTCGGAGAAGTACCAGAGGTTATGAATGGTATTCAGCCGCGAGGCCAGCATCTCCTTGACGTGATACAAGTGGTGCAAATAGGCCCGCGAATAGCGGGCGCAGACCATGCACCCGCAGGCCGGATCGACCGGCGACTCGTCCCGCTGATAGCGGGCCTGCTTGATCAGCACGCGGCCGAACGTCGTAAACAGCCAGCCGGTCCTTCCATGACGAGAGGGCACGACGCAATCGAAAAGATCGATGCCCCGCGTGACGGCTTCCAGCAGGTTTTCCGGCATACCGACGCCCATGAGATAGCGTGGTTTCTTCGCTGGCAGTTCCGGCGTCGTGACGTCGAGCATGCGGTACATGTCGGCCTTGCTTTCGCCGACCGAAAGTCCTCCGACGGCATAGCCGTCGAATTGGAGGCCGACCAGCTCTCTCGCCGAGGCGACGCGCAGCTCCGCCTCCAAACCGCCCTGGACGATGCCGAACAGCGCCTGATCAGCCCGACGCCGGCTGGATTGACAGCGCGCGGCCCAAAGTGCCGTGCGCCTGACCGCATCCCTGACCGCCTCCGTTTCCGCCGGCAAGGCGACGCATTGATCGAACGCCATAATGATGTCTGCGCCGAGCGCTTCCTGAATCTCAATGGCCGTTTCAGGCGTGATGAAATGCGCCGAGCCGTCGAGATGCGACTGAAAGCTGACCCCGTCATCGGTGACGCGGCACAGTCTCGCCAGGCTGAACATTTGAAACCCGCCGCTGTCGGTCAAAATCGCGCCCGGCCATCCGGTAAACCGGTGAAGGCCGCCCAGTTCGGCAATGACTTTATGTCCGGGTCTCAAGTACAGGTGGTACGCATTGTTGAGCATGAGCCGAAACCCGAGTTCGTCGAGTTCGCGAGGATCGAGACCCTTCACCGGCCCCAACGTGCCGACCGGCATAAACGCTGGCGTCTCGATCGTCCCGTGCGCCGTCTTGAGCGTGCCACGTCTGGCACTTGTAAGCCGATCCGTCTGGTCAACCTGAAAATTCACAAGCGTTGCCTTGCAATGCCTTACATTTGGTCAGGAGCGGATATGCCGAGCACCGTGAGACCGTTTCGGATGACTTGCTGCACACCCCGCATTAACGCCAACCGCGCTGCGGTGCGTTGGGGAGACAGCGTTTCCCTCTTCGCCCCATCGTCGGCGGTCAGGCCAGGCGCCGTCGATGCGAAAACTTCGGCGTCGGCGGCCGGCGGCAGAATCCGGTGTTTGTTGTAAAAGGTATGCAGGAGCGCGGCGAGTTGCTGCAAATAATACGTCATCCGGTGCGGTTCATAGCTCACCGCGGCGGCTTCGAGCACTGAGGGATAGGCTGCAAGCTTGCGGATCAGGCCCAATTCGTCCGGATCGATCAGCAGCGACAGGTCCGTCTGACTCGGCAAGGGACATGCGACGCTTCGGGACTTGGCGACGCGCCAGAGGCTTGCAATGCGCGCATGCGCATACTGTACATAGTAGACCGGGTTGTCGGCCGAGCGCTGCTTGGCCAACTCGAGGTCGAATTCGAGGTGGGTTTTCGAGTCGCGCATCAGGAAATAGAACTTGGCGGCATCCGCGCCCACCTCGTCGATGACCTCGCGCATCGTGATGAACTCACCCGTCCGCTTCGACATCTTCACTTCTTCACCGGCCCGCAACAGCTTCACCAACTGCACGAGCACGACTTGGAGCCGCTCTTTGGGATGGCCATACGCTTGCATGACGGCCTGCATGCGGGGGATGTAGCCGTGATGATCGGCGCCCCAGACGTCGACTAACAGATCGTAGCCGCGCTGCAGCTTGTCGCGGTGGTAGGCGATGTCGGAGGCCAGGTATGTGTATTCGCCGTCTTGCTTCTTGACGACGCGGTCCTTCTCGTCGCCGAACGCCGTCGAACGAAACCACCAGGCGCCGTCCTGCTCAAACACCAGCTGCCGGCTCTTTAATTCCTCCAGGACCCGTTCGACGCCCCGTGAAGATAACAGCGAGTTTTCGCTGAACCACGAGGCAAATTCGATCCCGAA
>DATJGE010000102.1:0-4257 GCA_035495295.1 Nitrospira sp.
TCCTTATTCCGAATGCGGACAGAAAACGGCGGGCTGTCAGTCAACGGGGCGAGGTCGGGATTGGTGCCGACGGGCACCCGGAAAAATGGCTTCCCGTCCTCGGTTTCTCCGTCCTGTCCGACGACCTCAAACCGATGAATGAGCGGTTCGCTTTTCAATGGTTCTCGGTCTTCGCCCGCGAGGTTCGTGATTTTCTCGAGCACGACGATCAGGGAGTCAGCGATGAACGGGTCGCTGGACTGGTTGCGGACCGTGAGATCATAGCGGTATTCGCTGTTGAAATTGTCGCGGCCGGTGAGCGTGACAGTGACGAAGGCCTTGCCGGTCAAGTCCGCGAGCTGATCGACCGTTGAGGCGAACACAGGGCCGGCGGTCGTCTGCGCAAGCAGCAGCCCTCCAATCAACAGTCGGCCGAGGGGAAAGCAAGACGTCGACATGATCTGTGGCAGGCGCATCGGTAGTGAGACTGTATCATCGGAGCATAGCAAAGAGCGATGGTTGGATCGAGCCTTCTCGCCGTTCTTGCCTTGACACCATATTTCTTCGAAAGATATCCTTCGCGCGGCAAACGAGTCGAAGAACCGACGATGCATGATGCCACTCCTCAACATGCCCCGCTCCTTGTCTCCCGTGCTCTCGTTTCGCAGTTGATGCGTCTCTACGACGTTTCTCATCCGCTTCGACGCGGGCGGCTCATTCGCGGCTATGATCGTGCCCACGCGGTCAGGACGGCACGCATGTGCGCGGCGGTGGCGTCTGCGCTCGGTCATGAGTCGGATCGGGTCAGGCAATTCCAAATTGCCTGTCTGCTGCATGACCTCGGACGGGCCGGTCTGGATCGTCCCTTATTCGGCAAAATCTGGTCCTGGGCGAAGGCCCACGGCATTCCGACGAGGCCGCGGGAATGGCGGGCCATCCATCCGGAAACGACCTATGGACGAGAAACGGAGGCCTTCATCGCTCGATACCGACAGGCGCTCGCCACCGACGGCATTCTCATCACGCCGTGGGCCAAGGAACAGATTGAAATGCGGCTGGGCTATGCGCGCCGGCTGGCGAGGCGATTACGCGCGGTGCGATCGTCGATCGCACGCATGGGCGTGCGCTGGGAATCCTGGATGCAGGCGGTGATGCTCTACTACTATTATCCGGAGAAACTTGCCCGTGCCCGGCCATGGGTAAAGGAATTGGCAGAGGTCCTCGTCGCCTGTGAACAGTTCGAAGCCTACAGCAACCAGCGGCGAGGCCGCGACTATTATGTGCGAAACAAGGAAACGATCGCGGAAGCCATCGCCTATTTGGAGAAGCTCGAGCGGGAAGGGATTATCAGCGCACGCGTCATGAAGACCTTGAAGCATGTGGCGGCCTCGGGCCGGTTTGACGCCATCATTGCCGAGGCCCGTGGGAGGCGTCTGACACCGAGAGAGCGGCGGTTCCTCCATCGAATGGAGCGATGAGCATGGCGGTCAGGACGGTGCCCCTCAAGATCGATATGCGGGGCGGGACGCACATTGAAAATGTGACGAAGCTGGTGCAGGACGCCTTGGCAGGCACCAGGGCGACCGCCGGCATCGTGACGGTCTTTGTCAAGCACACGACGGCGTCGATCATGATCATCGAAGATGAGCCCGGCATCAGAGCGGATACGAAAACGTTTTGGGATCGGACGGTCCCAGCCGATCCGTCCTGGCAGCACAACCAAAAAAATCCGGGTGAAGACAACGGCCATAGTCATTTAAGAGGCCAACTCCAAGGTCCATCGATCACGATCCCCTTCGCCAACGGCACGCTGCTGCTGGGCACCTGGCAGCAGATCGTGCTGGTCGATTTCGACACACGCGCCCGCACACGTGACCTCATCATTCAAATCCTGGGAGAGTAGACGCTCCATGTCCGGTCTCATCATGGCGGTACCTTCAGCCGTGATGGGCGTACTGCTCGCTTTGGCGATTCCGGGTGCCGCAGGCGCCGAGTGGGGAAAACCTCTTGGGGCCGGCTATGAGGGCGTGGAAGTCAAGCCGAGACCCGTCACTCCGGCGCCGGCCGAGCTGGGACCAGACGAACGCGCCACCATGGCGGTGTTCGAACGTGCGACGAAGTCCGTGGTGTTCATTTCGAATACGGCGATCCAACGAGATTTCTGGTCCTTCGACATGCTCGAGGTTCCGCAAGGCTCAGGGTCGGGGTTTGTGTGGAACAAGCAGGGACACATCGTGACGAATTTTCACGTGATTTATGGTGCGAATGCCATCAAGGTGACCTTGGGGGACCGAAGTGAACATCACGCGAAGCTCGTCGGGGCAGATCCGGATCACGACTTAGCCGTCCTGCAGATTCAGGTGCCGGAGACGACATTGGAACCTCTGGCGATCGGTACTTCTCAGGACTTGCGAGTCGGCCAAAAAGTCTTGGCCATCGGCAATCCGTTCGGATTGGATCACACCCTCACCACGGGCGTCGTGAGCGCTTTGGGCCGGACGATCAAGTCCTTGTCGAACCGGACGATCGAAGGGGTCGTCCAGACTGATGCCGCGATTAACCCAGGCAATTCCGGCGGACCCCTCCTCGACAGCGCAGGCCGCTTGATTGGGGTCAATACGCAGATCATCAGTCCGAGCGGCGCGTACGCAGGGATCGGCTTCGCGGTGCCGGTGGACACGGTCAACCGCATCGTGCCCGAATTGATCAGGCACGGAAAGCTCATTCGTCCCGGTCTCGGTGTCTCTCTTGTCCCGGATGCCATGGCAAGACGGTGGGGTATTAAAGGGTTGGTCATCGGCAAAGTCGCTCGCGGCGGTCCGGCCGAGCGGGCCGGCCTCAAGGGGGCGCGGGAAACGCCGACAGGACGGATCGAATTGGGCGACATCGTTGTCGCTGTGGCCGGCAAGCCGGTAATGACCATTGACGAGCTCATGGACGTGCTGGAGCATCACAAGGTCGGCGATCACGTCATCGTGGAGATTCTCCGTGAGAATCGAAGAGAGAAAGTGACGGTGACGCTCCAGGCGGTCAACTAGGCCTCGCCAGAGCTCCGCCGAACCCGCCGCTCGCCTGAGGTAATCCGCAAGCCCGCTATGGTAGGATCATTCATTCGTGTCGTGTGGAGGACCCTCAATGAGTGACCGCCGAATTCCGGATTCCCCTCAAGAGCCAAAACCCAAGAGCGAAGAGACTGCAGGCAAGACGGGATCCGACCCGCTCGAACTCATTGAACAGTGCCTGGCGCTGTTTTCTGAAACCGATCCCCGTCAGAAATTGCTGTACAAGCTGCGTCATGCGGTGATGCTGTCGCAAGCCGCCAACCAACAGCGGGAAGCCGAATTCAAAAAAGTCAGCGATGTGGTGGCCAAGCTCACGGCGCCTGCCAATCGCATCGGGATATTGCTCGACATTCCCGGCGACGGCCTTGCGCGCATTGTGGTGGGCGGCGCCGAATACTACGCTAATGTGGATCCCCGTGTGGCCGCTGGAGATCTCAAGATCGGCACTCAGATCCTCGTGAACGAGGCCTATGCGGTCATCAAGACGCTGGGCTATGACCAGAACGGCCCCGTCTTGAAGCTGACTGAAGCGATGGCCGATGGCCGGCTGCGGTTCGAACAAGAGATGGGACGTCAATCGCTAATCTTACGACGGTCCACAGATCTTCTCGCCATGGAACTCAAACCCGGCGACGAGCTGCGTATCGACTCCAACCACCGGATCGCCCTGGAGAAACTCGCCGATCGCAACGCGACGAAGCATGTGCTCGACGAAGCGCCGAAGGTGACGTGGGAGCAGATCGGTGGGCAGTCAGAGGCCATCGCGGCCATTCGTAAGGCGATCGAGTATCCGCTGCTGCATGCCGCCACCTTCCAACAGTTCAAGTTCTCCCAACCGAAAGGGTTTCTTCTGTATGGACCGCCGGGTTGCGGAAAAACGCTCATCGGTCAGGCCGCGGCAGCGAGCCTCTCGAAGCTGGTCAGCGAGTCGGAGCCGGCCCCCCCGCAAAAAGGCGAAGGCCGCGCACCCATTACCGGCGGCGCCTTTCTCCACGTGAAAGGGCCTGAAATCCTCAATATGTGGCTGGGCGAGTCCGAACGGATGGTGCGCGATCTCTTCGCGCAGGCGAAAGCCAGACGCCAGGACGGCGCGCTTCCGTTTATCTTTATCGACGAAGCCGAGTCCATCCTCGGCACCAGACGTGCCATGCGCTCGTTCAACATTTCCAATACGCTGGTGCCGATGTTCTGCAGCGAAATGGACGGCATCGAGTCG
>DATJGE010000103.1:0-74408 GCA_035495295.1 Nitrospira sp.
CCGAGGCACGAGAGCAGGGTCTTCGCCCCCTGTTGGGCGCCGAATTGACGACCGCTCAACATCGGGCAACGGTATGGGTCAAAACAGTGGAAGGGTATACTTCGCTTTGTCGCCTGCTCTCCGAGCGGCATATCAACCCCTCATTTGACTTCCTCACAGCCGTGTCACGCTTTCGCGAAGGGTTGATCGTGGCAACCGACGATGAATCCGCCCTTCGGACATGGGCCGCGCAATCCCCGGAGGATCTTTATGTGGAGTTGACGCCTGGACCGATGATGCACCATGCACTTCAGCTCAGCCGCCGCGTCCGCCTTCCACCGGTCGCCACGAACCGCGTGCATTTTTCACGGGCGGAGGAATTTGCCACGCATCGGTTGCTGCGGGCGATTGCCATGAACACGACGCTCTCGCGATTGCCGAACGACGAGTGCGTCGCACCGGCGCAATGGCTGATGTCCGCCGACCGCATGGCGCGGCATTTTCCGCATGTGCCGGAGGCGCTCGAGAACACCGTTCGTATCGCCGACGCCTGTCACAGCGACTGGCGTTTCGGCGACGCCATTTTCCCGGCGTTCCGCGGGATGAACGATGGAGAAGCCTTTCTCCTGCTCCGACACAAAACTTATGACGGAGCGCGTGGACGTTACGGCAGCCTCTCGAGCGAAGTTCGCGAACGAATCGAAAAAGAATTGACTACCATCCGGCAGAAACGGTTCGCCCATTATTTTCTGGTCGTCGATGAAATCGTTCGACAGGCGCCCCGTACGTGCGGAAGAGGATCGGTTGCCGCGTCGATCGTCTCCTATTGCCTTCACATCACGCACGTCGACCCGCTGAAGCATCATTTGTTCTTCGAGCGGTTTCTCAATCCGGGCCGCAAAGATCCACCGGACATCGACATCGATTTTCCATGGGACGAGCGGGATCCCATTCTTAAGTGGGTCTTTGAGCAATACGGCGAGCGTCAAGCGGCCATGGTCGCGAACCAAAACACCCTCGGCTTCCGCGCCGCCATCCGGGAGACGGCCAAAGTCTACGGCATGCCGCCTGCCGAGATCAGGGCAGTCTCCGCAGGTGTCGTCAGACAGAAAGATCTTCTGTCCTTTGACGAAGTTCCGACCAACGACCAATGGGTGAACCGACTCTGTCGCGTCCTGAATCTCAAGGCACCGTGGCCAGCCATTCTCACACAGGCGCTGGGCGCCCAGAATCATTTTCGCCACCTCTCCATGCATTGCGGCGGCGTGGTGATCGTTCCCGACGATATCCGACGGTACGTGCCCGTCGAATTCACGGCCAAGCGTCTGCCGGTGATCCAGTGGGAAAAGGATCAAACGGAAGAAGCGGGACTCGTCAAAATCGACCTCTTGGGAAACCGATCGCTGGCCGTCATTCGCGACGCCCTTGCCGCGGTGGCCGGCCATACCGGCCGCGTCATCGACTATGCCACGTGGGATCCGCTGGACGACAAGGCGACGCAGGATCTCATCAAACGCGGCGACACGATCGGCTGTTTTTATATCGAATCGCCGGCCACCAGACTCTTGCTCAGGAAGCTCTGGAACGGCATGCCGCCGAACCGTCTGGCGGCGGCCGACGTCTTTGAGTATCTGGTCATGGTGTCTTCGTTGGTTCGGCCGGCTGCCATCACATTTGTGAACGACTTCATCCGACGCGCGCATGGACATTCGCATAGGCCGCTGCATCCCTTGCTGGAATCCATCCTGGAAGAAACTCACGGCATCATGGTCTATCAAGAAGACGTGACGAAAGTCGCCATGGCGCTTGCCGCCTTTTCCCTGGACGACGCGGATCAACTCCGGAAGGTCATCAGCAAAAAGCATAAACACCGCCAACTGCGCGACTACTATCATCAGTTCCGTCGAGGCGCGGCGAAGAACGGCGCCTCATCCGCCACGATCGACAAGATCTGGACGATGATCATGAGCTTCGCCGGCTACAGCTTCTGCAAACCGCATTCGGCCAGCTATGCGCAGGTTTCATTCAAGTCCGCCTATCTGCGGGCGCACTACCCGGCTGAATTCATGGCGGCCGTGCTCAGCAATGAAGGCGGCTTTTATTCGACCTTTGCCTATCTGTCAGAAGCACGACGAATGGGGCTCGCGATTCTGCCGCCGGACGTGAACGCCAGTGATTGGGCGTATCGTGGAGAGGGAGACCGTCTGCGGATCGGCTTGATGCAAGTGAAGACCATTCCCAAAGCGCTGGTCACGACCATCATGGCGGAACGGAATCAGCAAGGCCCTTACCGCTCAGTGCAGGATTTTTTACGGCGGGTGAAACCGGAGTCTGCGCAGGCCCGCGCGCTGATCCGCGCCGGTTGCTGCGATTCCCTTTCAGGCGAGCTCACGAGGCCCGCGTTGCTCTGGCGCCTGTATGCCGGATCCGACGGCGATTCCGGTCCTTTACCCATCCCGGACGAGTATCCGGGTGTTCAGAAGCAGGCGCACGAGATCGAATCGTTTGGCTTTCTCACCAGTCGCCATCCTTTGACGGTCTACCGCCAGGCGATCGAGCGCCTGCGGCCAGTGCCCGCTTCTCAAATGCATCGGTTCATCGGCCGCCGCGTCACCATGGTCGGATGGCTCATCACCGAGAAACCGGTAGAAACCAAACGGGGGTTGGCCATGGAATTCATCACGCTCGAAGACTTCACCGCCCTATACGACGCGACGCTGTTCCCCGACGTCTATTGCCGTTGCAGCCATCTTCTGTCGCAAAATCGGGCCTATGCCGTGGAAGGACTCGTGGAAGAGGCGTTCGGCGTCGTCACACTCACCGTGCTCAATCTTCACGGTTTGGAATCTGGAGCAGACGACGGCTCAGGGAGACCCCGTCCGCAACCATGGTATGATGAGCCATGCGACGCAATATCGGATCCGCCCGCGCATTCATCCCCGCTCATCTGAGCATGCCGCAGTTGCGGGAGTCGGCATCCGGCTGCACGGGATGCGACTTGTACAAGCGTGCCACCCAAACGGTCTTTGGCGAAGGAGCCGCTCATGCGTCGATCATGCTCGTCGGCGAGCAGCCGGGCGATCAAGAAGATCTGCAGGGACGTCCGTTCGTCGGACCAGCCGGAGGCATGTTGAACAAAGCGCTGGTCGAGGCCGGCATTGGCAGGCGCGATGTCTATGTCACGAACGCCGTCAAGCACTTTAAATGGGAACCGCAGGGCAAGCGCCGCAAACACAAAAAACCGTCCGCTGCCGAAATTGCCGCCTGCCGGCCGTGGCTGGAAGCGGAAACGGCGGTCGTGAAGCCGCGCGTCGTCGTCTGCCTGGGCGTCACCGCGGCACAGTCCGTCTTCGGAAAATCCGTCCGGCTCAATGAGATGAGAGGACGAGCCTGGAACACTCCGCTTGGCGTTACCGTGTTTGTCACCATTCACCCATCGTCGCTGCTTCGACACCCGGACCCGGCGGAACGGGCGCGCGAGTATCAACGTTTTGTCGATGATTTGCGCAACATCCAGCTGCACCTGAGAAACGCCGCCTAGCATCCACAATGCCGCGTCCGCGATCTTCGGCCAAAGATTGTCTGCTCATCATCGACATGATCAATGAATTCAAATTCGAGGGCGCCGCTCGTGTGTTGCCGGCCATCGAACGCACCGCGCGGCAGATCGCCCACTTAAAACGGCGTATGAAACGGGCGCGAAATCCCGTGGTGTACGTGAACGACAACTTCGGAAAGTGGCAGTCCGACTTCCGTAAATTGGTGGCCCGCTGCTTGGATGAGCAATGCCTCGGCCGCCCAATCGCCAGAATCCTTCTCCCGGAGGACGATGACTACTTTGTGTTGAAACCCAAGCATTCCGGCTTTTATGGGACGCCGCTTGAGCTGTTGTTACGCTATCTCAAGGCTGAACGCATCATCATTACCGGCATCGCCGGCGACAACTGTGTTTTGTTCACCGCGGCGGATGCCTATATGCGGGAGTTCCGGATCGATGTCCCCGCCGATTGCGTCGTCTCGCCCAACAGAGACAGCAACCGGTCGGCGTTAGAGCATATGCGGCGGGCACTCAAAGCCGACATCCGGCCTTCGAATAAAATGGGGCACCTAGGCGCCGCTTCCTGAGTGGCCGGCCACTCGCCGTCGGTTATCTCAGGCCTGACTCATACATTGAACCGGAAGTACACAATATCGGCTTCCTGAATGACGTACTCTTTGCCTTCGAGACGGAATAACCCCTTCTCTTTGACCTTGGCCTCGGAACCGCAAGCCAACAGATCATCGTAATGATAGACTTCGGCACGGATGAAGCCGCGTTCCATATCCGAGTGAATCTTGCCGGCCGCCTGCGGAGCCTTCGTGTGTTGCGGAATCGGCCAGGCCCGCGATTCCGTTTCTCCTGCCGTGAAGAACGTAATGAGATCGAGCAGCGCATACGCCTCTCGCGTCAAACGGACAAGGCCCGATTCGGTCAATCCCATTTCGCGTAGAAAATCCGCCCGCTCCTCCTCCGGCAAGGATGACAGCTCCGCTTCCAGTTGTCCGCAAATCGTCACCAGGCGGGCGCCGCGCTTTGCCGCAAACTCTTGGACGGTCTTGACCATCGGTTCATCGGCATGCCGGTCTTCCGAAACGTTCGCGACAAACAGGACCGGCTTGGCGGCAAGCAGTTGGCACTCGGCGAGGATCGACCGTTCCTCGGCCGTATAAGGGAGATTTCCCAGCCACTCGCCCTTGTCGAGGAGATTCATCAGGCGGCTGAGGAACTCGACCTCGAAGGCCGCTTTCTTATCGCCGGCGCGCACTTTCTTCTCGGTCTTCTGTTTCCGCCGATCGAGCGTTTCAAGGTCCGCCAACATCAACTCGGTATCAATGACGCCGATGTCCCGCAGCGGATTGACGCTACCGCTCACGTGTACGACATCGCTTTCCTGGAAGCAGCGCACGACATGCAAGAGCGCATCCACTTCCCGGATATGTCCCAGAAATTGGTTACCGAGGCCTTCGCCTTTGCTTGCGCCTTCTACCAACCCCGCGATGTCCCGGACCTCCAGCGTGCTATGAGTGGTTTTTTTCGATTTAAAAATCTCCGTTAGCGTCCGCAGGCGCGGATCCGGCACCAAGGCGATGCCCGTATTGGGGTCGACCGTCGCGAATGGATAATTGGCCGCCAGCGCGCCGGCCGCCGTCAGCGCGTTGAAGACGGTGGTCTTTCCGACATTGGGGAGTCCGATCATGCCGCAGCAAAGTGCCATGATTTAATCCGTCGATTCCTCGCTCCCCTGCTCCCGGTCACGGACGTTGAATTGATTCATGGCGGCTTCGATTCCACGATGAATCAGGATCTCGAGGGCATCGACCGCTCGTTCGAGGCAAGGTTCGATCACCTTCATTTCCTCGTCCGAGACGGTCTCTAAGACGTACTCCGCCGCTTCTCGTCCGGGCGCCGGCCGGCCGATGCCGATCTTGATGCGGACGAACTGAGCGGTCCCCAGCACGTCCATCACCGATTTGATGCCGTTATGGCCGCCGTGGCCTCCGGCCTGTTTGATGCGAAGCCGGCCGGGCTCCAAATCCAAATCGTCGTGGACGAGAATGAGATCGTCGGGGGTGAGCTGATACTCGCGGAGCAAGCCTTTAAGCGGCGGCCCGGTAATGTTCATGAAATCGAGCGTGCCCGCCAGTTCGATCAACTGTGAACCGCGGCGGACTGACGCTCGTTGAGCTGTACCGCATTTGACAAGGCGCCCCGCCCATCGCGCCGCGGCCCGCTCGATCACCCACATGCCGGCGTTGTGACGGGTCCTCGCATAGGTCGCGCCGGGATTGCCCAATCCTACGATGAGGCGCAACGTTACTTCTTCTTTTCGGCTTCCTTCTTTTCAGCCTTGGGGGCTGCCGCAGCAGCAGCGCCTTCTTTCTTGTCGCCGGCTTTAGCCTCCGCACCGGCAACCGGGGCAGTCCCTGCGGCTGCTCCAGGAACAGCGGCTTCGGCTCCTTCGGCGGCGGCCTTGCCTTTAGCGGCGACTTCCGGTTCCTTGGCGCCTTCCGGACCGGCCGCTTGGCTCGTCAGCAGCGCTTCGAGCTTTGCATCTGACATCGGCACCGCCACGCTGACGACCATTTGTTCCAGATCGTCGAGATAGCGAACGCCCTCAAGCTTCGCCATTTCTTTCAGATGGACGCCCTGTCCGATGCCAAGCCCCGAAGCATCCACTTCAATGTGATCAGGCAGCGCGCCGGGCAAACACTCGACGTGGAGTTCCCGGGTATTGTAGTGCAGAATGCCCCCTTCCTTGACGCCGGCGGGAGTGCCGCCGATCACGTGAACAGGCACCCTGACCCGAATCGGCTTATCCATCGAGATTTCGAAGAGGTCGGCGTGCAGTACATGTCCTTCCACGGGGTCCACCTGGAAATCGCGGAGGAGGGCGGTCCGTTTCGGCTTGGCTTTAGCCCCGTTCACCGTCAGAGTAATCAAGGCGGTGCTACCGGCCTGAGACTTCAATATCTTCGTCAATGGTTCAGGCTCAATGGTCAGCAACAAGCACTCCCCCTGGCCATACAGCACGGCGGGAACCTTCCCGCTTCGACGAAGCTGACGCGCAGCGCCTTTTCCGGATTTTTCTCTCACCGTCACTGCCAAATCGAATTTCATGGTGCCCCTCGCTCTCCTCTCGATCTCTGTGCGTTAGGCAAACAGCGAACTGACCGATTCGTCCGCGTGGATGCGTCGGATCGCCTCGCCGAGCAGTGGCGCAACTGACAATTGATGAATTTTCGGACAGAGCCGCTGCTTGTCTTGTAATGGAATCGTGTTCGTAATGATGACTTGCGTCACGCACGACTGCTGAAGCCGTTCAAGGGCGGGTCCGGAAAGCACGGCATGGGTGCAGGCCGTCCAGACTTCCCGGGCGCCTTTGTCGGCGCAGGCTTGAGCCCCCTGTACAATGGTGCCGGCCGTGTCGATCATGTCATCGAGAAGGAGTGCGCTCTTGCCCTTGATATCTCCGATGATATTCATGATCTGCGTTTGATTGGGGCCTTCACGCCGCTTGTCGATGATGGCCAAACTTGCCTGCAACCGCTTCGCAAAGGCGCGGGCCCGTTCGACACCGCCGGCGTCCGGGGAGACGATCACCAGGTCGGCGACCTTCTTCTTAGTGATGTAATCCAGCAGCACGGGCAAGGCGTAGAGATGGTCCACCGGCACGTTGAAGAACCCCTGGATTTGTCCCGCATGCAGATCCATAGTAAGAACCCTGTCCGCCCCTGCCGTGGTAATCAGATCCGCAACCAGCTTGGCCGTGATGGGCACCCGAGGCTGATCCTTCCGATCCTGCCTGGCATATCCGAAATAGGGCATGACGGCCGTGATGCGGTAGGCGGAAGAGCGTTTCAAGGCGTCGATAATGATCAGGAGCTCCATGAGGGAATCGTTCACAGGGCTGCACGTGGATTGCACGACGTAGACGTCCGCGCCCCGAACATTTTCTTCAATCTTGATGCGGATTTCTCCGTCGCTGAAGGACGCTACCGTCGCCTCGCCGAGCTTGACGCCAAGATAGGCGCAAATCTCATGGGCCAGGGATAAATTCGCGTTGCCAGAGAAAATCATCAATTCTCTGCTCATCGATCCCTCGAATAATTCCCCGTGCCTGGAACAGGAAGCGCTGATCGTTATGTGGTTCGTCTCGACGGCGGCGTCGGTAGGCGTCGTCTCGAACCCGCCACCGTCATTCGTTGCGCGCTGTTGAGGAAGCCAATTAAGGGACTGAACTGTAACGGAATTCGGCCGAGCTTGTCAACCGACCATGCCTTGACTCTCCGAGGTCAACGACGTCCGTAAATGTTCGGAACACGTCGAAACAACAAAGATTTTTACCTTCGAGTCCTGGGCGATCTGATCCGCCGCACGACGTGCGACGGATTCCATGTCGAAAAGGCCAAAGACCGTGGCGCCGCTCCCCGAGAGCAGGGCGAACTGAGCACCCAAGTTGACCAGCGTGCGCTTAATCTGTTTCAGAAGGGGATGCTTGGCAAACACCGGCTTCTCAAAGTCATTCTCCGCCGCAGTCGAAAGTTCCCGCCATGTCACGTGGTTTCGTCGGTCGATTTCGAGGTGATCGGCCGATAACGGACGAATCTCAGTTCGTGTGGCGGCCAGTTCCTGATACGCCCACTTGGTCTCGACACCGAACGCGGGCTTCACCAAGACGATCCAGCGCGGGCCGTCCACGGTGATGGGGCGGACGGTCTCACCGCGGCCCGAGACAATCGCCGAAGGGGCGAACAAGAAAAACGCAACATCGCTACCCAGCGCGTGGCCGACTTCCTGCATTTTCGCCGTCGACCACCCGAGCTTCAATAACCGATTCAGCCCGAGGATCGTCGCGGCGGCATCGCTGCTGCCTCCGCCCAGACCGGCTCCCGTCGGAATCCGCTTTTGAAGCTCGATCTCGACTCCGACAGACACCCGCGCTTGCTCCAACACCGCGGCGGCCGCTTTTGAGATGAGATTCGTATGATCCGTCGCCAAGCCTTCCATGTCGCAGGTCAGCCGGATGCCGCAGCGAAAGGGTGTTACACGCATCCGTAAATCGTCTTCAAGCGCGACCGTGTGCATGAGGGACCACAGATTGTGGTACAGATCCGGGCGGCGGTCCAAAATGCGGAGGATGAGATTGATTTTTGCGGGAGCGTGAACGGTGAGAGAGACGTCGGCAAGCGAGGCGGCTGACTGACCTTTAGTCACGGCCTCCTTTTATAGCATACTTCTCCAACCGATACCGGAACGACCGGGTGTTGAGTCGAAGCAGGCGGGCGGCTTTCTTCTTCACCCATTTCGATCGTTCCAAGGCTCTCATCAAAAGATCTTTCTCGATGCCATTGATGAGGCTCTCAAGATCCAGCCCTTCCTCGGGAAGATCGGTCGGCACAACTTGAGACTGTTGCGGCGTGACCGCACGATGCAGCCATCCGCGGACGTCTGTATCGGTCACAGATGGGCCGGTCGAAAAGGCTACGACTCGTTCGATCAAATTCTCGAGCTCCCGGACATTGCCCCGCCACTCATGGCCAAGGAGCACATGCATCGCTTCCGGAGTCAGTGTGGGAGCCACCTTTCCGCTGTCGTGCGAGAATCTCTCGAGGAAGTGCGAAACGAGCAAGGGAATATCCCCCGCCCGAAGTCTCAGCGGCGGTAGGCGGATCGGGATGACGTCTAGCCGATAATAGAGATCTTCCCTAAACGATCCATCGGCGACGGCCTTCTCGAGATCGCGGTTGGTGGCTGCAATGACGCGGACATCTACCTTCATGTCTTGATTGCCGCCGACACGTCGAAATTCCCGCTCCTGAATCACACGCAACAGCTTGACTTGAATCGCCGGCGTGGTGTCGCCGATTTCGTCCAAAAAAATCGTTCCGCCGTTGGCGATCTCGAACAAGCCGGCCTTGTTCGCCACGGCGCCGGTGAAGGAGCCTTTCATATGGCCGAACAGTTCGCTCTCGAGCAAGGTTTCGGGGACGGCGCTGCAATTGACCGCGACGAAGGGCATCGGGCTGCGGGCGCTGTTGTAATGGATGGCGCGGGCAACCAATTCCTTTCCCGTTCCGCTCTCCCCGCAAATGAGGACGTTGCTTTTCGAATCGGCCACCTTACGGACGACGTCGAATACCTTTTGCATGGCTTCGCTTTGCCCGACGATCTGCGCAAAGGAGGATTGGCTCGCAATTTCGCGCTTCAGCAGCATGTTCTCGGTCGAGAGCCGTCGTTTCTCAAGAGCATTGCGAATGATGAGTTGGACTTCGTCGACCTGAAAAGGTTTGGTGAGATAGTCGTAGGCGCCTTGTTTCATCGCCTCCACGGCGGAGTCTGCCGTGCCGAACGCGGTCACGACCAGCACGACGGTGTCCGGCGAGGATGATTTCACAGCCTTGAGCACTGCCATCCCGTCGGCTCTGGGCATGCGCAGGTCAGTAATGACCAGGTCATAGATTTCTTTGTTGACCTGGCCGATCGCCTGTTCGCCGTCCGAGGCCTCGGTGACCTCGTAACCGGCCCGCTTGAGCATGATGCTCATCACTTCACGCAGGCTTTTCTCGTCATCAACGACTAAGATCTTTTCCACGGTGTTCGTCCCTCATGCCACAGGCGCAGGCCGCCTTCTCCCGAACGAGGCAGGCACACCACGAACCGGGTCCCCTGCTCTGTCTGGCTTTCGACTTTAATCCAGCCGCCGTGAAGATCAACGATGCGATGCACGGCCGCAAGCCCCAAACCCGAGCCTTCTTTCTTCGTGGTGAAGAACGGGAGAAAAATCTTGTCCAGATTCGCCGTGGGGATGCCTTCGCCGGTGTCTTGGAAGGAAATTTCAACGACGTCACCCTTGCGCCCTGCGGCATCGACGTGACGGCATCCGGTCGTAATCGTCAGTTGCCCGCCCTCCGGCATGGCATCAAAGGCATTGGTGGCGAGGTTCCAAAACACTTGCCGCATTTGGTTTTGGTCGACTTGAGCCAAGAGGGAACCGCCCGCCAATGATGTTGCGATGGTAATCTGTTTTCTATTCCGCGCTTCATGTTGTACTAGATCCAGCGTCTCGGCAAGAATTTTGTTTATATTGTGCTCGGCCAAGTCGAGCGCCGGGGGTCTCGCATACTGGAGGAATTCAGTGATGATGGCGTCGAGCCTCGTCGCTTCGCGGATCGCGATGTCCATCAGCCGTCGATCGGTCGCATCCGCGACCGATTCCTTCCGCAACATCTGCATCGCGCCGGCCAGCGCTCCCAAGGGATTCCGAATCTCGTGGGCCATGCCGGCGGACATTTCGCCGAGATTGGCCAGCCACTCCTTGCGGCGCATTTCTTCTTCGAGATCCCGGATCTGCGTCAAATCCTTGAACACCCCGACCAATCCATGCGGCTCCCCTTGTTCGTGCAGGGGCGATACCGTCATGCCGAGCACCAGCCGGTTTCCGCCAGCTCCTTTGCACTCGACCTCAAACCGCGTCATGGGAGGCACGGCATCGACGGGCCCCGCGTCGGAGGACCGGGCCGGATGCCAGTTGAAGATCTCGCGCCAGGAGCGCCCGAGCACTTGTCCCATGGAGTAGCCCGTTACTTCCTGGGCGGCGGGATTGAACGATGTAATGGCTCCGGTTCCATCAGCCGTGAAGACTCCGCTGCTGATGCTTCGCACGATGTTTTCATGAAACGCCTGCAGCCGGTTCAATCCCTGCTCTTTCTCGCGCAACGATTCATCGGCGCGATAGAGCTGGTCCGCGAGGGTTCCGCTCAACAGGCCGACGACGAGAAGAGCCAAGGCATAGACGCTGAAGGTCTGCAGCGTCGTGGCGGGGTTGACCCGCAGAGTCTGGCCGGACCAGCTTGGCGCAACTCCATAGAGTTGCGCGTTGGTGACGATGCCGAAGACGATGATGCACGTGCAAGCGGCAAAAAGGCCGACACGGCGCTGCGGGATGAGACTGGCCACCGCCACGGTGATCACATACAGCACTGCGAAAGGGCTTTCCACGCCGCCTGTGCGTGCCACCAACACCGTTTCCAATAGAAAATCGATCCCGACCTGGGTCCAGAAAAACGCCGTGAGCGCGGACGATGTTTTCAGTACGCGCAGGAGAAGCGCGGAGGGAATGGTGAGCGCATAGGTCAGGATGATGAGCGCGTAGAACGTTTCCACGCGCGCGCCCGCCGCTTCAAAGACAAGGGAAACGGCGAGCATGAGGGTGACGAACCCCACCCGCAGCCCCATCAGCCAATGAAGCCTGGCTCGCAACACATCCATGAGTTGTCGCGATTACGAGATACCCACGCAGGCGCGTGAGGCGTTGAAGGAGCGGTGCGCCTGCGGCAAGAGGTTAGCCAATCGCTGACGCCATCGTGAAAATGGGCAGATACATTGCAATGACAATGAACCCGATCACGACGCCCAGGAACACCATCATCATCGGTTCGAGCAGCGACGTCAGCGAGGCCACCGCCTGATCGACTTCATCCTCATAGAAGTCGGCGATTTTTCCCAGCATGGCATCGAGCGCGCCGGTCGATTCTCCAACGGCGATCATGTGAGTGACCATCTTGGGAAACACCTGACTGGCGCCCAGGGGATCGGCGATCGTTTTGCCTCCGCTGATGCTGACACGTGCATTCATCAATGTTTCTTCAATGACCTTGTTTCCGGACGTTTTTGCGCAGATGGACAAACCGTCCAGAAGGGGCACTCCGCTCGAGAGCAGCGTACCCAATGTGCGCGTGAATTTCGCCACGGAGGCCTTGCGGATGAGATCGCCGAACACCGGCGTCTTGAGCAAGAATTTGTCGATGGCCATTCTGCCTTTCGGGGTGGCGTAATATTTTTTCACTCCGATGACAGCGCCCACAATGACGCCGATGCCGATATACCAATAGGATTGAAAGCCGTTGCTAATATCGATCACAAGCTGGGTGGGACCGGGCAAGCCGACTTTTCCTCCGCTGAGCTCATTGAACATTTTTGCGAAGATGGGGATGACAAAAATCATCAAGACCGTGATCACGATGCCGGCGACACCTAGAATCGCAGACGGATAGATCATGGCGGACTTGATCTGCCCTTTGAGTTTCATCGCTTTTTCAATGTGCTTGGCGAGCCGGGTCAAAATGGTGTCGAGGAGGCCGCCGACTTCACCTGCATGCACCATGTTGACGTAGAGGTCGTCGAAGACTTTCGGGTGTTTCCGCAAGGCATCCGAAAACGTGGATCCGGCTTCCACCTGGCCCCTCACGTCGCCGACCGTTTCCCGCAACACTTTATTTTCCGATTGTGTCGAAAGGATCTCTAGGCATTGCACGAGGGGCAGGCCGGCATTGATCATGGTACCGAATTGGCGTGTGAAGACCACGAGGTCCTTGTCCGTGAGGCCTGACCCGAAGCTCAGCTTGAATCCGCCTTTGCCGAGCTTCTCTTCAAGACTTGTGACGACGACACTTTGTTTACGGAGCTGATCGACCGCTTCATCTTTACTTTTTGCCGTTAGTTCGCCTTTTTTTACTGCTCCGGATCGTGTCCGTCCGACATATGCAAAGGTGGCCATGGGTGCCTCTTAGCCTTGAGACTCTCTCAACGGCTGGTTTTTTCGGCGAATTACCTACGTGGCGAGTCTACTGGCGAGCTGAAAAGCTGTCCAACAAATTCAGAAACTCTGCGAGTCGTCCGAGGGTGGCTGGGAATCGAGTGCAGCTCGCTCAGGAGGGGGCGGCGCCGACGGATCGATAGCCCCGATAGAGATAATGACAGCCCGAGGACACCGTAAATGCCACCATGCCGATTAACAGCGGCGCGAGCAGGGAGAGATCCATTTCGCGGGAGCTCAGGAAAATCACCAGGAGCACGTAAGACAGCTGCAGAAACGTGGCCCCTTTTCCCAGGAACGTCGGCGCGATATCGATGTTGGACTCCGTGAATTGCGCGACAGCGGTTCCGAGCAACAGCATGGCATCACGACTCACGACAACGATCGTCACCCATGACGGGATCAGATGGATCGTGGACAGCGTGATAAACCCGGAGGTCAGCAGCAGCTTGTCGGCCAAGGGATCGAGGAATGCGCCCAAGCGAGTTCGTTGATTGGCGGCCCGGGCGATCGTCCCATCCAACGCATCGGTGACTCCCGCCAACAACAACACGCCCATTGCGGCATCGAATCGCTCATACACCAGTAAGCCCACGTAAAGCGGAATGAGTAGGATGCGAAGGATGGTCAGGCTGTTGGGGATATTCATGCCGTCTTGAAGACGTCCGGCACCGCGATGAGGTGGGAATAATAGGTGGACATTGCAATGAAGTCAACGGCTTGCAGTCAGAGTCCGATGTGCCTATACTGCAGCCTCCGCGGATGGAGGAGCTATGAATGTACTGGCATCGCTGTTCAAGCGAGACGGACTCGTTGAGAAACATCAACTCGAAGGAGTCGATCCGAGCGACCGCTACTTCAATCGTGCCGTGTTGGTCAATCGCACGTCCTCGGGATACGCGGCAAAAGTCATGTATGAGGCATTGACCGTGGAGGGGCAATCGCATCCGACCATCGCAGCTGCGGTCACTGAACTCGTGCAAAAACTCCAGGCGCTCGGATTCAGCCGGCTCCGAACGAGAGCCAATTTCAAAGGGGCCAAATATCTCGCCGAGAAAGAAACCTGGACTGAATATTCGGACCCCGCCTGACTTACGCCCCCGCTAATTCGCGATACACGAGGTCATGGATCATCGGCCGGAAGGCGCGTATCGCGTCGTTCTTTCTCGACGGATGCACCCGGTTCGTGAGCAGCACGACTTCGAGCTTCTGGTGAGAGTCAATCCATAATGAGGTGCCGGTAAATCCGAGATGGCCGAACGACGCGGATGAAAAATGCGTTCCGGAGGAAGACGGGGCGGTCGGCGTATCCCAACCGAGCGCCCAACTCGATCCCGCTGGATACGATTGTCTCCGGGTGAATTCCCGGACAAGTTGCGGATCGAGAAACGGGCGGTCTCTATTGAGGCACCCGAGCCAGGCACCCGAGAGCGAGAGCACACTTTCTGCGCTCCCAAACAACCCTGCATGGCCCGCAACGCCGCCCATGGCGGCTGCGTTTTCGTCGTGCACCTCGCCCTTTAGGAGACGTTTTCGCCAATGGTCCCATTCCGTTGGCGCGATTGACGCATTCGAGCAGGAGCCCTGGGATTGGAATATTGCCCGCGTCCGATTAAAAAACAGCCGTTCAACGCAAAGCGGCTGGATCACTGCCTCAGTGAAATAGTCATCGAGCAACCTGCCGGTGGCGCGCTCAACGACGATGCCCAGCAGAATAAATCCCAAATCGCTGTAGACCGTTTGCCGCCCGATATCCGAGAGCAGCGGCTCTTCTCTAATGAGTCGTAAGACGGCTTGCCGGACGCCGTCTGGTTTCCCCCGCCCCCAGGCGAGGCCCTCGGCATCCAGCCGTTCATACAGTGGGCGCCATCCAGGCAGTCCTGAACGATGACTGAGTAAATCCCGCAAGGTGACTCCGCCGATCGGTGCCCCCTTCAACTCGTCCAGCATGCTTTCCAAAGCGGTATCCAGCTCGACTTTCCCTGCTTGTACCAGCAAAAGCAATGATGTCACTGTCGCGAGCGGTTTCGTCAACGACGCCAGGTCATAGATCGTCGAGTTTTGGACGGCTTCGGCGCCGGGCTCCCCTGACAGCCGCCCCGCGGCGACCAGAACTTTGAGTTCACCGCCGGACCGCCCCGCCACCACGCCGCCGGGAAAGACCCCGTCGCGCACCGCTTGATCCATGGCAGCTTGAATCGTGCCCATGCTCACCATCTGCCAACAGCGCAGGCTGCAAAGACAGCGGCTAAAACGGCCGGACTGTGCAGTGACTCGAGAAAGGCGGTTAAAAAACGCCGTGCGGCAGAAGGATGGACCGGGTGCGAAGAACGGCTCCCCAAGGGTCGCGCGTGCATGCTCTTACAAGGCCGGGCTCGACTCTCCTTCCAATTTATGCTCGGTATGTGTCGCCCTATCGTGGAATGCCTCTTGTTCCTCGACTTCGAGCATACGCTCGAATGTGCGCAAGGTCGCCCTCAGCCGTTCGACCATCAACAGGCGCTGTTTTTGGAGCGCCGACAAGTCATGCTGCGTATTGGAAAGTTCCACCCGGGCCTGACGGATCATTTCGCTTGCCTTGAGTTCGGCCTCCTTGATCACGAGTTCCGATTCACGCTGTGCGCTCCGCTTGACATCCTCGGCAAGCGATTGGGCGGAGACGAGCGTATTGGAGAGCGTCATCTCCGTACGTTTCAACTCGGCCAATTGCTGTTCGAGAAAGACAATCTTCTCGCGCTGAACTGCACTCTCTCGGTTCAGTTCTTCAACGGTCTCGGCGATCTCTTCCAGAAAGCGGTTGACCTCTTCCTTGTCATACCCCCGGAAGCTGGTCTTGAAGACCATTTGTTGGATATCGAGCGGCGTCAGTTTCATGGCTGCCCCCTTCGACTTAATTCATCTGGTGTGCGAGATCGCTGAGCGTTTTGACGACGGCAATCTGCAGAAAACTGATGATCAGAATGGCGATGATCGGCGAAAGGTCGATGCCCATCTTCCATCCGACCCAACGTCGGATCGGCGCGAGCACCGGCTCTGTGACTCGCTCCAAAAATTGCACGATGGGATTCCACGGATCGGGATTGACCCAAGAAATCAATGCCCTGGCAATAATCACCCACATATACAACCAGAGGACGGTGTCGAGCACCGTCGCCAAACCTTGCAACACATTGCTCATGACGAACATCAGCGGGCAAGCTCCTGTGAGCGCTTGGCAGCCGCTTCAACGGCCCCCATCAGTGTAGCACGGAACCTACCCTCTTCAAGCCGATGCAGGCCGGCGATCGTGGTCCCACCCGGTGAGGCGACGCGGTCTTTCAATTTCGCCGGATGTTCGCCCGACTCGAGAACCATTTTTGCCGCGCCCAACACTGTCTGCGCCGCGAGAAGTTCCGCCGTTTGCCGCGGAAGTCCCATCTTCACGCCGCCGTCAGCCAAGGCTTCGATGGCTTGAAACACGTAGGCAGGACCGCTGCCGCTGAGGCCGGTCACCGCGTCCATGAGACGTTCTTCTATCGGAATGACTCGGCCGACCGCTTGGAAGATGGTCCGTGCGGTCTCCTCGTCTTCCTGCTGGAGCGCTCCGCTCCACGCCAACGCGGTAATGCCTTCCCTCACCAGCACAGGCATGTTCGGCATGGCGCGAATAATGCGCTTGCAGGCGGCGGCATGGCTTCTGATCGCTTGAATCGTCGCCCCGGCCGCAATGGAAATCAGCAACACCCGATCGAGGTGGCCAGCGAGTTCTTCAAGCACGGGTGTCAGCACTGGCGGTTTCACCGCAAGAACCACCACATCCGCCCACGCCACAGCCTGACGATTGTCCCCTCCCACGTGCACTCCAAAACGGCTTTTCAATCGATCGCAGCGCGCTGGTATGGGGTCGCTCACCCACAAGGAGTCGGGACGGCACAGATTTCCTGCAAGCAGGCCTCCGATCATCGCTTCCGCCATTTGGCCGCCGCCGACGAACGCGATTTTGTGCGTGAGGGGACTAGTCACGCCGTCCTCCGAAAATAGCTGTTCCTAGACGGATCAATGTGGCTCCTTCCTGGATGGCCACCACGTAATCGTTCGACATGCCCATGGAGAGTTCCGTCAGTGAAATGCGCGGAATATGCTGGTTCCTCAATCTCTCGGCAAGTTCTCGGAGAGACCGAAAGTATGGCCGCGACTCCTTCGCATCACCGACGCGCGGCGGAATCGTCATGAGTCCTTGAACCGCGACGTGCTCGAGCGCCGCCATATGCGGAAGCGCCTGCTCGATCTCGTGACAGAGAAAACCGGCTTTGCTGTGTTCGTCGCCCACATTGATCTCGAGCAAGATGCGTTGTCGTAAACCGGCGGCTCCAGCGCGTCGGTCGATCTCCTCTGCCAGTTCAAGGCTGTCGACCGAATGAATCAGTTCAAAGACTCCGACGACCGCCCGAACTTTACGCCGTTGCAGCCGGCCGATGAAGTGCCAGCTGACGCGCTCTCCCTCCAACGCCTCGATTTTTGGAAGCGCTTCTTGCAGGCGATTTTCTCCGATGATCGTCAAGCCGGCCGCGATGGCTTCCCGAATACGGTCGGTCGGGATGGCCTTGCTGGCACCCACCAACCGCACGTCGCCTTCCGAGCGGCCGGCTTCGCGCGCCGCCTTCCGAATCTGATCGAAGATGACTGCGAGACGATCTTTGATCGATCCGCCGGCCTCGACATCCATGGCGTCTGATGGTACGCGCTGATGCACCGGGATCTCGTATTGTATCGAAATCACCCACGGCGCGGCTAGCGCCGAGACACCAAGGCGATCCCATTGAGCATCGTCCCGTTGACTCGTCCCTCGCGGCGATAGGAAAAAAACAGCGAAGGATGACAGATGGTGCAGACATTGACGACGGTAATCTGTTCGTGTGGAATTCCCGTTTCTGCGGCCTGCCGCCGCACCAGCGCTTTGAGATCCAATCGGGCTTTGCTGCCTTGGTCGTCATGAAGCAACGCAGGCCAGTCCTGCCGGCCGTGACGCAATGGTTCAAGCACCGCTTGGTCGACCTCATAACAACAAGGGCCGGCGGACGGACCGATGCTCACGCGGAGGTCGGCCACATCGATTGAAAATCTCGCGGCCATGCGTTCGATGGTTTTCGACACGATACCCGCGAGGGCGCCGCGCCAACCGGCATGAATGGCGGCAACGGCTTTTCTCCGGCGGTCATACACGAGCACCGGCACGCAATCGGCGGTTCGTACGACCACCGCCACGCCCGGCTGGTCAGTAATGAGCGCGTCCCATCCGCCATTGAAACGATCGGTTTCCGTCACCGGCCGATCGACGACCAAGGCGTCGTTCCCGTGCACCTGCTTCACAGACAGCATCCAAGCATGAGCTCGGGCGGCTGTAGTCTTCGCCGGCACTCCGGTGTCATATGTCACCGGCATCTGCTGACGCGTGCCGAAGAAATGCCTGACGCCGTCCTTCGCCGACGCGAACGCAGGCACCGTGATCAACGATGCGGCCATTGGCGACTCTCACCAAACTCAGATCAGTCCGTTTGCTTTCTCAAAAACGTGGGCACATCCCATTCATCATCAGCCACAACCGCCAAGCGTTCAATGGCATCACGTTGGTCGCCGAGCCGGCGTAAGTAGGTCGGCCGGTCGAGATCTTTGTGCGGCCGATCTGCGACCGCCGCTCCGACCGCATTGGAAGCCGGTTGCGCCGCTCGAACCGTGCGCGCCGCCACACCGACCGGTATGGGCTGCTCATCCCTTTCGAAGCCCGTCGCAATGACGGTCACGACCAAATCGTCGCCCATGTCGGGGTTGATGACTTGACCGACGATGATATTGGCTTCCGGATCCGCCGCCTGTTGAATGATGGACGCGGCCTCTTCGATCTCGTGTAAAGACATATTTTGTCCGCCCGTGATATTCAGCAGCACGCCGCGAGCCCCTTCCACGGTGCCTTCTTCGAGCAGCGGGCTGCAGATCGCCTTTTGGGCCGCCTCAATGGCCCGATTCGTCCCTCGTGACACCCCCATACCCATCACTGCCCGCCCAGTATGGGACATCACTGTGCGGACGTCCGCAAAGTCGACGTTCACATGCCCCGTCGTCGTGATCACGTCCGCAATGCCTTGAATCGCCTGACGCAAGACATCGTCCGCGACTTTAAACGCCTCGAGCAACGGCGTCGTCTTGTCCACGATGCCGAGCAAGCGTTGGTTGGGGATCACCAAAAGGGTATCGACGTGACGTCTGAGATCTCGAATGCCTTCATCGGCATGAGTCATCCGGCGATGGCCTTCGTAGGAAAACGGTTTCGTCACCACGCCGACCGTCAGAATTCCGAGTTCGCGCGCGATGCTGGCCACGATCGGCGCTGCGCCGGTTCCGGTGCCACCGCCCATACCGGCGGTCACGAAGACCATGTCCGCTCCTTCCAGGCATTCGCGGATCTGATCCTTGCTTTCCAGCGCCGATTCCTTCCCGATTTCCGGCCTGGCTCCAGCGCCCAATCCCCTAGTTCGCTCCGGACCGAGTTGGACCTTGTACGCGGCACGCGAACGATCCAAGGCCTGCAGGTCAGTGTTGGCGGCAATGAAATCGACGCGGGCGAGACCCGATGTAATCATCGTGTTCACGGCATTGCATCCTGCGCCGCCTACGCCGATCACCTTGATGCGGACCGGCGACAGACAATCTTCTTGGAATGAGAACATCAGGACACCTCCCTTGGCGCGAGGCGGTACCGCGCGCCGGTTAAGTTAGAAAAACTCAAACATCCACGACTTCATTCGATCCAACATCCGGCCGATCGGCCTTCCGCTTCTCAGTCCGGCGGCGGCGGTCTCGTCTGTATGACGCCGCGCATGCAGCAATAGTCCGACGCCGGTTGCATGCATGGGATTGCTCACGATGTCCCGAAGGCCGCCAATGCCGCCAGGCACTCCACGCCGGGCGGGAAGGTTCAGCACGTGCTCCGCCGCATCGGGCATTCCTTCCAGCAAGGATGTTCCTCCGGTGACCACCACGCCGGCGCCGAGCATGCCTTCATATCCGGCACGGATAATCTCGCGCCGCACGAGTTCGAACATTTCTTCGACGCGCGGCTCTAAGATTTCGGCGATGTCCCGGCGGGAAAACGTTCGCGCCGGCCGATCGCCGACCGATGGCACTTCGACGGTCTCATGGCCCTGTACAAGATCCGTTCTCGTGACACCATGCTGGAGTTTGATTTTTTCGGCTTCGGTTTGAGAGGTGAGCAACCCGATGGCGAGGTCCTTCGTCAGGTTCTGTCCCCCGATCGGCAGGACCGCCGAATGCCGGATGCTGCCGTCGAGAAAGATGGCTAAGTCCGTCGTGCCTCCTCCGAGGTCCACCATGGCCACGCCCAAATCGCGTTCTTCCTGGCTCAGCACGGCCTCGCTGGAGGCCAGCGGCTGCAGAATAATATCCACCACGTCGAGGCCGGCGCGGTTCACGCTCTTGATGATATTCTGCGCCGAAGTCACGGCTCCTGTGATCACGTGAACATTGACTTCCAGACGATTGCCCGAGAGACCCAACGGCTCCCGGACGCCTTCCTGTCCATCCACCATGAACTCGCGCGGGAGGACGTGAAGGATGCGGCGCTCATGCGGAATGACGGCGAGGGTCCGGGCGCTCTCAATGGCCCGCTGAATGTCGTCGCGAGTGACCTCGGCCTTCTTGAGTGCGACCACTCCTTTGCAATTTTCGGCGGAGATGTGGCTGCCGGCGATTCCCGTATAGACCGAATTGATTTGCACCGCTGCCATCAGTTCGGCTTCTTCGACCGCCTTCTTGATCGACTCGACCGTGCTTTCGATGTCGACGACCACGCCTTTGCGAAGGCCACGAGAGGGGCTCGAGCCGACGCCGATGATATTCAGCATGCCGTCCTCGGTCACTTCCGACACGATCGCGCAGATCTTCGTCGTGCCGATATCCAACCCCACCAGAATTTGTTCCCGCTTCGCCACAGCCTCACCCCCTCTCCCGGAGAATCACCCGGTGGTCGTATCGCAGGTCGACGTCCTGTCCTTCCGACTTGCGAGCGTCAAATGCCGGCACACGAAAGGCCGCCCTCACGGTCATGAACCGCTCCCATTGCTGCTTGAGCCCTTCGCTTCCGAAATGAAATCGCACGCCCTTTGCCGAGGCGACGAGGTTTACGGGGTGGCTGACATCCATCTCGATACGGCCGTCCAGTGTTTCCGCCATCGATTTGGCCAATTCAATGGAGGCCTGCAGCCGCTCTCTTAACCGGAGATCGCCTTGGGTCAACAATTTACCGTCGACGCCCATCAGGAGGGGCAAACTCGTCTGGTCTTGTGCGCCAAGATGGGCAAGCGGGAAACCTTCATCATCGGTCAAGACGTGGCCAGAGCCGAGGCGCGCAATCGCCGCCGGCTTGCGTTCCACGATCGTCACCCGCAAGCCATGCAACGGAAGCCGCTCGACCGTGGCTTCTTTCACCCAGGGATGACTCCGCACGCGTTCGGCGAGATACGCCAGACTCAGTTGATGCTGTGCGACACCCTTCTTCAAGGCTAATCGGCTGAGGACTTCCTCTTTCGTCACCTGATGGGTGCCCACCACGGACACCTCTCTGATCTCGAGGCCCCGCTGAAGAGCTGGAGCGAGGTGGCGCATGATGAGAAGCCCCGCCCAACAGACGGCAGCTGTGGCGGCGAGCCATCCGACCAGCCGCAAGATGCTCCGACATCGAGCCACCACCTTCGTCCGCTGCGCGTGTACGGACTGCTCTCTCGAGTGCAGGGCACGGGCGCCTTTCCACTGATTGCTGCGGTACGCGACAGCCTTCGGGGCTTGCGTGTGAAGCGGGTTCTTCATCCCGCGTCCCCACTTTTTCTGATTTTCGCGAGCGCCGATTCCAGTATTCGTTCGGTCAGCTCCTCGTAGCCGATGCCTGCCTGGCCGGCTGCCATCGGCAACAGGCTTGTCTCAGTCATCCCTGGAGCGGTATTGATCTCGAGTACGTACGGCCGACCTCGAGGAGTAATGCGGAAATCGACGCGAGCCGCGCCGGCGCACCCCAACAATGAGTAGGCGCGCAAGGCGAGAGTTCGAATCTGCTTGGTGACAGCGGCTGAAAGCGGCGCCGGACACAGATAGCGCGTCTTCCCCTTGTCGTATTTCGCGGAAAAGTCATAGAACCCGTTGGGCGCCACGATTTCGACCGCCGGAAGGACCAATGGAACATCGTCATGCCGGCCGAGCAGCGAAACGGTCACCTCGTGGCCTGGAATGTAGGCTTCAATCATCGCGTCGCGGTCGTACCGATGCGCCAGAGCCAAGGCCTCTTGCCACTGAGATGGTTTTTTTACAATCGTGACGCCAATCGTGGATCCTTCGGACGCCGGCTTGACAACGACAGGCCACCGCAGTTTGGCCGAGCGTAAGACCCGGGCGCTCGCCGGGCGTTCGCCCCGCTTGACGACAAGACCGCCAGGAACGGCAATTCCATTCGCCGCAAGAATCGTTTTCGTTGTCACCTTGTGCATGCCGACTGCGCTCGCGTGGACGCCAGAGCCGGTGTACGGGATGCCCAGCGTTTCCAGGAATCCCTGGATCGCTCCGTCCTCGCCGCCGGGGCCGTGCAGCGCAAGAAACGCGACCGCAACCTTCTGGTCGTGTAAGTCGCGGCTCAACGTTGGGCCCACGTCGATGGCAACCGCGTCATATCCGCGTCGGCACAGCGCCCCGTACACGGCGGCACCGGTCCGGAGCGACACTTCGCGCTCGGATGATTGCCCGCCCATCAGCACCCCAATGCGAGCCGCAGTGAGCAACGGCCTCTCGGTCATGTCCTATGCCTCACCCACGATTTTGAGCTCGAGATCTAGCCGAACACCGGCCTTCTGCTTGATGACCCGCCGCACCTTTTGAATCAAATGGACGACGTCTGCGGCCGTCGCCTGTCCGCGATTGACGATGAAGTTACCGTGCTTGGTCGATACCTCGGCGTCGCCGATGCGCAGACCTTTCAATCCTGTCGCTTCAAGCAGGCGGCCGGCGGAATCGTTCGGAGGATTTTTGAAGACACACCCCGCGCTAGGCATCGCAAGCGGCTGAGTGTCCTTTCTATAATGGAGATAGTCTTTGACGATCCTGTCGATCTGCCCGCGCACGCCTTCCCGCAGTTGAAGCCAGACGCCGACCACCACGCCTTTCGGCAAGCAGGCGCGCCGGTATTGAAACCGGATCGCCGCCGCCGGCAGCTCTCGGACAACACCATTCATCGTGACAAGTCGGACGGCCTTTACCGCATCCTTCATTTCCCCAAGGCGCGTCCCGGCGTTCATCACAAGACATCCTCCGACCGTACCGGGTATACCGGCGGCCCATTCCATACCCGCCAATGACCGGCGTATCGCATATCCAATCAGCGTGGGCATACCCACGCCTCCCTCGGCGTAAAGAACCGCCCCCGGCTCTTCATGGATTGCGCGGAGCAGAGAAAGACTGACCACGATGCCGCGGATGCCGCCGTCTCTGATAAGGAGATTGGTGCCGCCGACCACAAACAATGGAACCTTCGCCGCGCGCGCCTGCATGACGAGCCGCCGCACGTCATCCACATCCGCCGGTTCGACGAGGGCATCGGCAGGCCCGCCGATTTTAAAGGACGTGTAGGCACGCAGCGCGGCATCGAAGCTGACGCGACCCCGCAGCCCCGCGACGGCCTTTTCCAAGCGCTTCTGGTCGAATCGGGATCCGGCACGGGGGCCTCTGGTTCGCTGACGAACAACGTTCATCGCCTCATGACACGGACGCAAGCCTCGCCAGTAATGCAGGCCCGGTCTTCCAAATGTCTCCTGCCCCCAAGGTGAGTACCAGGTCACCCGGTTTCAGTTGGGGGAGCACGTCTTCAACGAGCCGGTCTTTGTGTTCAACGAAGGTGATGGGCGGGCGGCCGACACTCCGAATCGCATCTGCCAATTTGCCGCCCGAGACGCCGGGAATCGGTGCCTCGCTCGCCGCGTAGATCTCCGTGACGAACACATGGTCAGCATCCCGGAACGCTTGGGAAAATTCCTCGAGCAGATCTCTCGTGCGGGTGTAGCGATGCGGCTGAAAGAGCACAACCAAACGGCGATCGGGCCAACCTTGCTTGGCAGCGGCGAGCGTTGCCTTGATTTCCGTCGGATGGTGGCCGTAATCGTCAACGATCATGATGCCGTTCGTTTCACCGCGCAGATGAAAACGTCTCTCGACGCCGGTGAAGGCCGCCAACGCTTTTCGAATCAGGTCAGCCGGAACGTCCAATTCAACGCCGATCGCGATCGCCGCCAGGGCGTTCGACACATTATGGATGCCCGGCACCGCTAGCCGGAACGGGCCGAGATTTCTCCCGCGGAAGAACGCACGAAACTCCGACCCTCCCTGTTTCGGCACGATGTCGGTGGCCCGAAAATCGGGGGCGGCGCCTGCAGGCTCGGACAGACCGTACGTGTAGTAGCGCTTGACAATCTTGGGGAAAAGTCCTCGCAGCCGTTCATCATCGGCGCAGAGCACCGCCAATCCGTAGAACGGCACTTTGTTGATGAATTCCAGGAAGCTCTCGCAGATCCGTTCCATGCTGCCGTAGTGATCCAAATGCTCGCGATCGAGATTCGTCACCGCCACGATCGTCGGGGACAGCCTCAAGAATGATCCGTCGCTCTCGTCGGCTTCCGCCACGAGCAGTTCTCCTCTGCCCAGCCGAGCGTGGCTCCCAAGCGCATTCACCTTACCGCCAATGACCATCGTTGGATCGAGTCCGCCCTGGGCAAGAATATTGGCGACCATAGAGGTGGTCGTGGTTTTACCGTGCGCACCGGCGATCGCAACGCCGAATTTCAGCCGCATCAGTTCGGCAAGCATCTCGGCTCGCGGAATCACCGGAATCTGCTTGTTTTTCGCCGCCAGCACTTCGGGATTGTGAGACGACACCGCCGAGGAAATGACCACGACCTGCGCCTCGCCGATATTGGATTCCGCATGGCCGATGCAAATGCGTCCGCCCAATTCCTCCAACCGGCGCGTCGTGTCGGACGCTTGCAGGTCCGAGCCGCTCACTTTGTAGCCGAGCGTCAGCAACACCTCTGCGATACCGCTCATGCCGGCACCGCCGATGCCGACCAAATGTATGTGCTGCGTCTTGCGAAACATGGATGTGCGCCTCAACCCTCCCGCCGGCTGTGGATGACCGGCATCGTTGCGTTGCCCCGACCCATTAGATTCCTGCCGCTCCAAGAGACTGGTTGGCATCATGCTGGTCTCCTACGAGTGCATAGCATTCACGGACGATTGCCTCGGCCGCGTCCATTCGTCTCAAACTCAGGCTTGCAGCACCCATCGCCCGCATCCTCTCGGGATCACCGATAATCGACGCTAGTTGTTGCGCCAGTTTGTCACCGGTTAATTGAGCCTGTGGAATGACCGCCGCAGCGCCGGCGTCTTCCATGAATTTGGCATTCTTGGCTTGATGATCGTAAATTGCCGTGGGCAATGGGATGAGAACGGCAGGCTTGCCGCAGGCGGTCAACTCCGCGACGGTCATCGCCCCGGCCCGAGCCACCACGACATCTGCACGATTGATCGCCGCCGGCATGTCATAGAGGAAGGGAACAACCTCCACAGCTAGGCCGGCCGTCCCGTATGCGTTGCTGACACGGTCATGATCCGATTCGCCGGTTTGATGCGTCACCGTCAGCGACGGGTACTGTTTCAGCAACACCGGCAACGCTTCCATCGCTGCGCTGTTAATGGCCTTGGCTCCCTGGCTCCCGCCGAAGATGAGCACGTGACAGCGCCCGCCTGGCTTGGTTACCGACGGCGAAGAAGTCTTCGTCAGGAACTCACGACGGATCGGGGTACCGACGACTCGGACTTTGTCCGGGCGAAACGCCGCCGCCGCCGAAGGAAACGCTAAAAACACGCGCTGTACGAAGGAGCCGACGGCCTTATTCGCCAGGCCCGGGTGCGCGTTGGGTTCAAGGATGACGCGTGGAACACCCGTCAATGCCGCTGCAAGGACCATCATCGGACTCGTATAGCCGCCCACGCCGATCACCAAGTCTGCGCCGCGCTCTCGTAGGATGTTCCGGGATTGCCACAGGCTGACGGGCATGGCACAGAGCCCGTGGAATACGTCCATCGGTTGTTTGCCCATCACCGGCTTCGCGCTAATGAAGGCCAATTCAAATCCCTCGTGCGCCAAGACCTTCGACTCGAGGCCTCTGGTCGTGCCGACAAACAGGATCTTCGTCATCGGCTTGCGGCGCATGAATTCCCGCGCCAACGCGATGGCCGGATATAGATGGCCTCCCGTCCCTCCGGCTGCAATGATAATGGTCATCAGCGATCCGACTCACCGCGGCCGCCTTTGGATGCACCGCCATGCCGATCGCGGGAAATGCTCAGCAGCATCCCTACGCCCACAAAGCTTACGACCAACGAAGAGCCGCCGTAGCTGACGAAGGGCAATGTCAAACCCTTGGTGGGCAGCAGGCCGGTCACCACAGCCGCGTTCACCAGCGCTTGTATGCCGATCAACAGCGTAATTCCCATGCCGAGATATTTCCCGAAGGGCATCCGTGCCCGCGACGCAATGTGGAATCCCCGCCAGACAAATAAGGCGAAGAGCACGACAACGGAAGCCGTACCGGCCAGGCCGAGTTCCTCGCCGACGAGCGCGAGCACAAAATCGGTGTGCGCTTCCGGGAGAAAAAACAGTTTCTGCTTGCCTTCGCCCAAGCCGACTCCGAACGGCCCGCCGCTGCCGAAGGCAAGAAAGGATTGCGTGATTTGGAAGCCCGCATCCGACGCATCCTTCCACGGCGCGAGAAACGTCATCAGCCGCTGCCGCCGATAACTGGAGCCGAGCACCAAGACCAGCACCACGGGAATCGCGCATACGGCAAGAGTTACCAGATGTGCAAGGCGTGCACCGCCCAAATACAGGAGACTGACGCTCACCAACCCCATGACGACGACTGTGCCAAGATCTGGCTCCAGCAGAACGAGCCCGCTCAGAACTCCAATCAGGATCAACGGCGGCAGCAGTCCGCTCCGAAACCACACGAGCTTGTCCGCCTTTTTGGCCAAGTAGGCCGCGAGGTAAAGCACCGTCACCAGCTTCACCATCTCCGCCGGTTGAACCGAGATCGGTCCCCATCGCAACCAGCGTCTCGCTCCCTTGGCCGCTACGCCGAGCGAGGGGACGAGCACCATGATGAGAAGGACCGTCATGCCGATGAGAATGGGAATCGACAGTTTCTTCCACAGCTGGTAATCGATTCGAGAGGTGACATGCATCAACAAGACGCCGACGCCGAGCCAGGCGATCTGCCGCTTTAGAAAAAATTCGGGATCCTGAAAACGATTTCCGGCCACGATGGCGCTCGCGCTGAAGACCATCACCAGGCCCACTAAGGCCAGGGTCAATGCCACAAACAACAGCACATGATCCATTGGCACTTGGGAGGGGGCCGAGCGCTGTCCGCTCGTCGGCCAGGGCAACGACAAGGTTCCTGCAGATCGTGAGGCCATTACTCAGCAACACTCCTCCTGCAACAACGGTCCTATTCCGGCAGTGACTCCACCGCCGATTTGAATTGACGTCCGCGGTCCTGGTAGTCCCTAAACATGTCGAAGCTCGCGCAGGCCGGCGACATCAATACGACATCGCCGGCCGCCGCCTCGCGAGCTGCCCACTCAACTGCTTCCCGCAAGGACTTCGCTTCGCTTATCGTCGTGGCTCCGGCCCACGCGGCCTTCAACAGGGGCGCCGCTTCACCGATCAGAATCGCATGCTTGACGCGGTGACGGACCGTGTCGGTCAATCGCGAAAAATCCCCGCCTTTGTCCCGCCCGCCCGCGATCAACCAAATTGGCCGGTCAATCCCCTCCAACGCCTTCAGCGTCGCATCCACGTTTGTTCCCTTGGAATCGTTCACGAAGCGGACGCCCCGCCGATCTCTGACCAATTCCAAAGCATGTTCCAGGCCGGGAAAGGTGGTCACCACTCGGCGGATGATTTCCGAAGGGCAGCCCCAGAGCGCCGCGTATGTGACGGCAGCCATCACATTTTCGACATTGTGGGCCCCGATGACCTTCAAATCCCCCGTGCGACAAATCTCCTGGCGCAGCCCTGTCACGGTGGTGACGATGCGATCGCCGTCGAGAAACGTTCCCCCATCGAAGCCGAGCCCGACCTCATGGAGTCTCGAGAAGCCGAGCCGTTTGGCATGCACCGTACTCATCAGCGATGCGAGCCGCGGGTCGTCAACATTGAACAGCGCGAAATCGTCGGTCGTCTGGTTCTCGAAAATTCGGCGTTTTGCCGCCAGATATTCCTCGATCGAGTCATATCGGTCCTGATGATCGACGGTGACATTCAGGATCGACGCCACCCAAGGATGAAAGCGGTCGATGGTTTCCAGTTGGAAACTGGACACTTCGACCGCGAGGTAGTCATACGGCTCGCCCTTCCCCTGCTTTTTGGCCCGCAGCGTTGCCAAGGCGGCTTCACTGAGCGCCGTCCCAAGGTTGCCACCGACGAATGCGCGCTTTCCGTGCTCCGCCAGCATTTTGCCGATCAAGGTCACCGTGGTGCTCTTTCCATTCGTGCCGGTGACCGCAAGAATCGGCGCCGAAACATATCCGGCCGCCAACTCGAGCTCGCTGATCACCCTGACTCCTCGTTTTCTCACACGCTCGAGCGCGTCCATTCGATAGGGAACACCGGGACTAATCACCACGAGATCAGCATGATCCAATGAACGCTCGTACGCCGGGCCCAACGACACGTCGACCTGGGCGCGGTCGACGGACTCGAGGACGTTGGCCAATTCTTTTTCGCCTTTGCGGTCGGCGACCGTCACGCGGGCCCCGGCCTCCCTGAGTAATTGGCAGGCGGCGATCCCGCTACGCGCGAGACCCAATACCGTGACTTGAGCTCCGGACAAATCCACCCGTTCGGCCTCCATAAGTTCGCTCATCGCAACTTCAAGGTGCTCAGACTCAACAACGCCAGGAGAATGGCAATGATCCAAAGCCGCACGACAACCTTGGGCTCTTCCCAACCTTTCATCTCAAAATGATGGTGGATCGGGGCCATGAGAAAGATGCGCTTACCGCGCGACTTGAACGAGGCCACCTGGAAAATGACGGACACCGCCTCGATGACGAAAACGCCGCCAACCATCAACAGCAGCAGCTCGTGCTTGCTGATGACAGCGACCGTACCGAGAGCGGCCCCCAAAGGCAGCGAACCGACATCCCCCATGAAGACCGACGCCGGATATGTGTTGAACCAGAGGAATCCCAAGCTCGAACCAAGGATCGCAGCCGTAAACACCGCAATCTCTCCGGCGCCTTCAATATGAGGGATCAGGAGATAATCGGACATGATTCGATGGCCGGCAACGTACGCCACGATGGTGTAAGCAAGGGCGGCGATCATGATCGGTCCGATCGCCAACCCATCGAGCCCATCGGTCAGGTTCACGGCGTTGGAACTCCCGACAATGACCAGCACCACGAAGACCACGTAGAACCAACCGAGGTCGGGCGTGAAATTCTTAAAGAACGGCACATTGAGCTTGGTCGAATAGCTTGGAAGAAAATAGAGCGCAAGCGCGATCAGCAAGGCGACACCGAACTGCGCGGCGAACTTTTGCGCCGGAGAAAGGCCCTTCGACCGCGACTTGATGAACTTCAGATAATCATCTGCGAATCCGATCGCGCCGAAACCCAGGGTCGTGATGATGACCAGCCAGACATACGGTTTGGTCATGTCTGCCCAGAGGACCGTGGAAAGCAGGACGGCAAAGATGATGAGCAGCCCGCCCATCGTGGGCGTTCCGCTCTTTGCGAGATGATGCTTCGGGCCGTCGTCTCGGATTTGCTGACCGAGCTTGATTTCCTGCAGTTTGCGGATGAGCCAGGGCGTCAGCACAAAGGCGATCAGGAAAGCGGTGACGGCAGCATAAATGATGCGAAAGCTCAGATACCTGAAGACGTTAAGAAAGCCGTATTCAGTGTGGAGCGGATACAACCAGTTATACAGCATGCTCCGTTCCGCTTCTAATCCGTCACGGATGCTAGGATGCCTGCTTGGTGACGGCCTTCATGCCGGTCAAGCCGTGCACAATTTGTTCCATGCGCATACCGCGGGAGCCCTTGACGAGCACCACGTCGCCTCGGCGAACCGATTTCTTCAGCGCGTCGGCCGCGGCACCGGCATCCGACAGTTCGAGGATCGCCTGCTCCGACATACCTGCCTGTCTGGCACCCGCCGCGATCTCTCGGCCCAACTCTCCACAGACGATCAATCGCGAGAGCGGCAATGCGGCGGCGAACCGCCCGACATCGCGATGCAGTTGGTGACTGTCCCGACCAAGTTCCAACATGTCTCCCAGCACGGCCACCCGTTCACGGGCGGGTGTCCATCCCCCGAGCAGCTGCAAGGCCGCCTGCATTGAGGCCGGATTGGCGTTATAACAGTCGTTGATGATTTGGACGCCGTGATGGCTCATGACTTGCGACCGCATGGCAGCGGCGCGGAATTGAGCCAAACCCTGCGCGATCATTGTGCCGGTCAGATTCAACGAGAATCCCACAGCCGCTGCGGCCAACGCATTCGCCACATTGTGCGCGCCGTGCACCTTAATCGCGACCGGCGTAGGACGGCTTTTTCCCGGGAGCAGAAGGCCGAACGTCGTTCCCCGACGGGTGTCGCATGCAATGTTCACGGCACGGACTTGCGCCTTCTCTGATAATCCAAAAGAGAGGACGCGACAGCGGGCACGAGCGGCCAAGTAGTCGAAGAATGGATCATCGGCATTCAAGACCGCCGTCCCCTCGGGCGGCAGCATGTCGAGAAGCTCGGCCTTTGCCTGCGCTGATCCTTCCATGCTGCCGAAGAATTCCAAATGATCCGGACCGATATTCGTGATGAGGCCGACGGTGGGTCGCACAATTTCGCAGAGACGGGTCGTCTGGCCGCGATGGTCGACGCCCATCTCGATGACAGCGGCTTGGTGTTTGGGGGTGAGCCGAAACAGCGTGTGCGGCACCCCAATACGGTTGTTGAAGTTTCCTTCCGTTTTGAGCGTCCGCCAACGAGCGGCCAAGACACTGGCCACCATGTCTTTCGTCGTCGTTTTTCCATTGCTGCCCGTCACGGCCACCACCGGAATCGAGAAGCGACTTCGATGATGAGTCGCCAATTGTTGATAGGCGAACAAGGGGTCCTGAACGCCGAAGACGAACGGCTCGCGCGTCCCGATGGATTTGGGTTTTTTGCCGTCCCATCGATACCCATCGTGCACGATCGCACCGGCCGCGCCCTTGGCCAATACGGCCGGGACGAATAGATGACCGTCGACACGTTCTCCCCGGAGCGCCACGAACAGGTCACCGCGGCGAATCGACCGCGAATCGGTGCTGATGCCACGTACTCGCCGCTTCGTGGATGGCGAGGCGTCGCCCGCCAGCACCTTCACGCTGATGACTTCCCGCAGTTCAGCCACCGTAAAGAGCGCCATGCTCTCGTCCCCTCGCTCCGATTTTCCTCCGGGATGCACGGTCACGCGCAATTCCTCAGCTGCTGAATCGCCTCTCGCGCGACTTCCCGATCGTCGAAATGCACCTTCTTTGTGCCAAGGATTTGGTAGTCCTCGTGACCCTTGCCGGCAATCAGGACGATGTCTCCCGTTCGAGCCAGACGCACCGCCGCCGTTATGGCCTCCCGCCGGTCTGCAATAAGATGGTACTCAACGTTCGGATGTGTGTGGAGTGCCTCCCTCACACCGGCTTCCACTTCATGGAGAATGGCCAGGGGGTCTTCGGTCCGGGGGTTGTCCGAGGTGAGCACGACGACATCGCTATACTCGACGGCCGCACGTCCCATCTTTGGACGTTTGCCTCGATCGCGGTCTCCTCCACACCCGAACACCGTAATAATCCGGCGGCTCTTCAACGCCTCGGCCGCGGCCAGCAACCGCACGAGCGCGTCCTCCGTATGGGCGTAATCGACCACGACCGTAAAATCTTGTCCCGCCGTCACACGTTCGAATCGACCGGGCACATTGGTTAATGACGCCACCCCTTCCTGCACCTGATCACGCGTGGCTCCGGCGTGCAAGGCCACGCCGATGGCACCTAAGAGATTGTAGACATTGTGTTCACCGACGAGACGGCTCTCGACGCGAAAGCTCCCAGCCGGCGTGGCGGCGGTGAATGCAGAACCATTCATCGAGAGACGCACATCCAGCGCTTGAAGGTCCGCCCGGCTCTTCACGCCAAATCCCCACACCGGGACCCGACAGGCTGCGCGTACCTGCGCGCCTCTCGGATCATCCACATTGACGATGGCGCGTTGGCCTCTTTTATGTCCCTGACCCAACGTCGTAAAGAGGCGTAATTTCGCCTGGAAGTACTCCTCCATGGTCCTGTGATAGTCGAGATGATCTTGTGTCAGGTTGGTGAAGACGGCGACGTCGTATTCGCACCCTGACGTCCGATCCATGGCTAAAGCATGAGAGGATACTTCCATGACGACGCTGTCGATATCGACTTCAGTCATCTTGGCCAGCAGTGCCTGCAATTCAAGCGCCCCGGGTGTTGTGTGAGAAGCCGGAATCGTTTCGCCTCCGATTTGGTAGGCCACAGTCCCGATCAGTCCGACACGGCGACCCATCCCTTCCAGCAGTGCCTTACACAGGTAGGTAGTGGTCGTCTTACCGTTCGTTCCTGTGACGCCGATCATGGTCAATCGCGCCGACGGGTCACCATGAAACCGACTACCCATCAAACCGAGCGCCTTGCGTGAGTCCGTCACTTTGACGAATGGGAGCGATTCGCGCTCGACGGATTCTTCCGCCACAATCGCGGCCGCTCCTGCTTTGATGGCCTGCCCTACATAGCGGTGACCATTCACGCGCTCGCCCTTCACAGCGACAAACAGGCTCCCAGCGACGACTGCCCGTGAGTCATCGGTCAGTGAAGTGACTGCCTGATTCAAAGCTCCGTGGCGTTCAACAATCGGCACTTGGCCGTTGAGAGCGGCAAGCAACTCCATGACAGTCATCGAACGCGCTTCCATCCAAAGCCTATTTCGCCGCCATTGCTATCTTGACTTGATCATCGCGAGGCACACCCAGATAGGTCAGCACCTGCTCTCCGACGCGCCGAAATACCGGAGCCGCCACCACGCCGCCCCAGGCTTCGCCCTGCGGCTCATCAATCACGATGATCATCGCGACACGCGGAGCGTCTGCCGGCACAAATCCGACGAAGGACCCGACAGACAACGCGTTGGAATAGGCGCCGGTCCGCGGATCGACCTTTTGGGCCGTGCCGGTCTTGCCCGCGACACGAAATCCGGGAATCGCGGCTTTCGTCCCTGTTCCGCTCGTCACGACGCCTTCCATCATCGTAGCGAGCGTTCGTGCAGTCGTTGGCGACACGACACGGCGCTTCACCTGCGGCAGCACTTCCTTCACAATCTGCCCCTTGTGATCCCTCACCTCTGATACGACAAAGGGCTTCATGAAGACACCGTCGTTGGCGATCGCCGAGACAGCAGAGAGCATTTGCAACGGCGTCACTCCGACTTCCTGCCCCATGGAGATGGATGCCAGCGAACGGCGGCCCCAATCTCGCGGAGGCTTCAGCAATCCGGCAACTTCTCCTGGGAGGTCAATCTCCGTACGTTGGCCGAAGCCGAACGCCTGCAGATACCGATAGAGCCGCTGCTCGCCCAGCAGCATGCCGGTTTTCGCCGCCCCAATATTGCTGGACTTTTGAATCATTTCGGCAAATGTCATCCAGCCGAGCTTCTCATGGTCATGGATGGTCGTGTTCGCGATCGTCATTCTGCCGTTCTCCCCGTACAACAACGATCCCGGCATCATGACCTTTTCTTCCAACGCCGCGGCGGCGACGACAAGCTTCATGGTTGAACCTGGCTCATACGTATCCGTGAGCGCACGGTTTCGCCAGCGGTCAGCAGTCAAGGACGTCACAGCATTGGGGTCGAACCGCGGGCTGACGGCCATTGCGAGAATGGCTCCCGTTTGCGGTTCCATTACGATAATCGTCCCTGACTTCGAGTGGGCGCGGTCAACGGCTTCGTCCAATTCCTTCTCGGCGATGTATTGAATCACCTCATCGATGGTTAACGTGAGTGCCTGGCCCGCCGATGGAGACTGTTCACGAAGCCCTTTGGGAAATACCGTTCGCCCCAGCGCGTCACGCTGCAGAATCGTCAGGCGCTTTTCTCCATGCAGCTGCGATTCGTACCGCCGCTCTAAACCTTCCAACCCGACGCCCTCCATTCCGACGAAGCCCAACACATGGGAAAGCAGGGGGCCTTTCGGGTAGAACCTCCGCCCTTCCATCACCATGCCGATTCCGTCGATCGACAATTGTTCCAGTCTGTGCCCTTGCTCGGGCTCGACTTTTCGTGCCAACCACACGAAATGCCTGTCCTGGCGAAGCTTCTTTTCTATCTCTTCACGCCGGACGTGCAAAACGGAAGAGAGCGATCGAGCGGCGATCGCAGGACTGTCAAGCGACGTCGGGACGCCGAAGATGGAGGGTACTTCGACATTCATCGCCAACACCTTCCCGTGTCGGTCGGTGACCGTACCTCTGGCGCCTTCAAGGGTCACGGTTTTTTGATGCTGCCGATCGGCACGCGCTGTCAGCTCAGCCGCTTGCAACAGTTGAAGGTTGACCAGACGAAATAAGATGACGCCAAAGCCGGCCAGGAGCAGCAGGAGCAGCACATACCGGCGGGATCGCGGAGGGCCCATCATTATTTCGCGCCTCCAGCAGTCGGCATGCTGCGGGCAACCCTGAGCTGCTCGACGGGCGGCGTCGCCACAAGCGGCATCTCAGGCTGCGGGTGGATAATGAATAATTGCCCTTGCTGCGGAGGGAACAATCCCAGCTTGTCCGTGGCGACCTTCGCGATTCGCTCGGGGGCCGTCAGGGTGGAGACTTTGACTTGCAGCTGGTCACGCTCCCGCTCAAGGAGCGTCTTCTGCATTTTCAGACGCTCGATCGAATACCCGAGCCGCACGACATCCACTCGTTCCCACACGAACACAAACACGAGACAGAGTCCGGCGGCTACGGCTACGGCTTTCATGCCGATCCCTCCTTCGTGATCCGTTGAATGACACGCAATTTCGCGCTTCGCGATCGTGGATTGCGATGCCGCTCCTGTTCCGATGGAAGCTGCGGACGCTTCGTGAGGATCTGAAATTCATCGCCGCGTTCGGCCGAAAGAGCCCTGAATGTCTGTTTGACCACTCGATCCTCGAGCGAATGGAACGAGATGACACATAGGCGGGCTTCAGGCGCCAACACATCGGCCGCGTCCCGCAGTGACGCCTCCAAGTGATCAAGCTCATGATTGACAGCAATGCGAAGCGCCTGAAAAGTTCTCGTGGCGAAATGAATACGTCCTCGGCGGTAGTGACCAGGGACCGCTGACTCGATGACAGCAGTCAGCTGCCCCGTCGTGGCGAAGGGCCGTTCGCGGCGCCTGTTCACGATCGCTCGTGCGATACGACGGGAATACCGCTCTTCACCCAAACGGTAAATCAGGTTCGCAAGGTCGACTTCATCAAGTCGATTCACAATATCAGCCGCGGTCTCACCGCTGCCTTGATCCATTCGCATATCGAGCGGTCCCTCGAAACGAAAACTGAAGCCGCGAGCAGGTTCATCGAGTTGCGGAGAGGACACACCCAGATCGAACAAGACGCCCTGTACCTGCGGGATGCCGCGTTCCGCCAAGATTGACTTGAGGTCCGAAAAATGCGCGTTGACAAGCACTGCACGATCTCCGAAGGCTCGAAGCCGGTTTGCACCTACGCGGATTGCCTGGGAATCTCTGTCGATTCCAAGCACGACACCGTCTGGCAGGCTCGCACTCAGCAATTCACGAGCATGCCCACAATACCCCACTGTACAGTCCAGATAGATGCGGCCCGGCTGGGGTCTGAGCCAAAACACAACCTCGGAACACATAACCGGCGAGTGACCAAGAGCAGATTCATTTTCATTTTGCCCAGTTTCACCCACAATCTCCCACGCCATGGCGGAGTATACTCCACGGACATACATTGTCAATAAAAAATTCATGCACTTAGAAGTTTCCTTACTACGGCGAAATTGGGGCCGATCCCCTAAGCGTTATACGGATTAATCCACATAGAAGGGACGGCAGATATCCACAGCAGAAAAAGGGGGATTTTATGACCTGTCTGCTTTAGCCACTACTAGGAATTGTGCCGGTCGACACACACCGGCAATCGCGACGCTGTCAGAGCCGACGAAGTTCGAAGCGCTGGGCGAGTTTGGAGCGACGCAGAATGAGATTCGCCTTCTTGGGACAGCCGGTGGAACGAAATGAAGAGAGGGTGAGAGACGTCAGGGATAAAGTTTGTACAGCATACGGGGGAAAGGAATGGTTTCTCGCACATGCTCGAGTCCGCAAATCCAGGCGACAGCGCGTTCAATACCCATTCCAAAGCCTGCATGAGGCACGGATCCGAATTCCCGAAGATCCAAATACCATTTGAAGGCGTCTTCGGGCAGATGGTGCTCGATGAGCCTTGCGCGCAGCAGTTCGATGTCGCGAATACGCTGGCCGCCGCCAATAATCTCTCCATACCCCTCTGGAGCCAGGACATCCATACACAGCGCGAGGTCTGGCCGTGCTTCGTCCGGCTGCATATAGAACGCCTTGAGCGCAGAAGGATACCGATGGATCATCACGGGTCGATCGAACTCCTGCGAGATGATCGTTTCTTCATCTCCGCCAAAATCATCTCCGAGCCGGGTCGGATTGTGTTTCTTCTGCAAGAGACTGATCGCTTCTTCATAGGTCAGCCGCGGGAACGGCGGCTTGATGGCTTCGAGCTTCGTCACATCCCGCTCCAGCACCGACAATTCGCGCGTTCTCGTCTCCAGCACTCGTTGTACGATGAAGCTCAAAAACTGCTCCGCCAGCTCCATGATGTCGTCAAGCTGTGCAAAAGCGACTTCTGGTTCGACCATCCAAAATTCCATCAGATGCCGACGCGTCTTTGATTTTTCAGCTCGAAACGTCGGACCGAAGCAATACACTTTGCCGAAGGCCGCCGCGGTGGCTTCACTATAAAGCTGGCCGCTTTGCGTGAGATACGCCGTTTCGTCAAAATACTGCGTTTGAAACAACGTCGTCGTGCCCTCGCACGCGTTCGGTGTAAAGATAGGCGCATCGACGAGTATGAACCCCCGATCGTCAAAGAAATTGCGGCATGCGCGGACAATTTCGTGCCGGATGCGCAGAATGGCGTGTTGTCGGTGAGACCGCAGCCATAGATGCCGGTGCTCCATCAAGAAGCCAACGCCATGTTCTTTTGGCTGGATCGGGAAAGGCTTTGCAATTTGAAGCGCTTCGATGCGGCTCACATCCAGTTCATAACCTCCGGGGGCCCGATCGTCCTGCCGTAATTGTCCTGTGAGAATCAACGAGGACTCCTGTGTCAGGCTCGCCGAAATCGCAAACTGATCGTCGCCGACGGCTTTTTTACTCACGACCGCCTGGAGGTCGCCCGTGCCGTCGCGGACCGTTAAAAAATGGAGCTTGCCGCTGTCGCGGCGGCTGCGCAGCCAGCCGTGAATCGTCACTTCCTGTCCCACATGCTGTGCGGCCGCATCGATGGTCATGACCGGCATGGGCGCGTCCTCCTGATTTCGTTGCCTCCCACTGGAGAAAGCCAGCGTAGCGGAATGTTGATTGTCATTCAAGAACACGAACATTGCAGTTTGTTGACAAGTTGCTTCCGCAAGAGAAGAATCACGTTATGCGAATAGAAACGCATCTTGGACGACGAGCGGCTCTGGTGCTGTTTTCGGCGACCCTCGCCGGGGCAATGTCGCCAAATGGCACCGCCGCGGCGGCCTCAACGATTTACTACTGCGCGGACCGGACACAAGACCAGCAGTATTCAGCGCGACCAGGTCCTGGCTGCGTGCCGCTCCAGGACGCAACACAACAGGAAAAGCGAGCGAACACGCCGCAACGACATTTTGAGGCCGAGAATCTGCAGCAAGATGTGTCCGTGTTTCTTTCTCGGTACAGAACGTTTATTCAGTGCTGCAAGACCGACCTCGACGCATTGCATGAGATCGAGGAGATGGCGGATGAACTGGATCAATTGATCGCCTCGGCTCAGGCGGACCTCTCGAACTACTCGCTTGCGTCGAGAGGAATCATGCTTCGGGAATTTCTTCCTCGCATAGCCAAGGTCAAAGGAGATCTCAAACTTCTCCGTACGCGTCTGGAACAAATCGGGGAACTGTCAAACCGAAGAGGCATGCAGGACCTCGAGCAGGAGGGAATCGCGTCCCGACAAATCCGGGGACTCGAGGAGTCGATCGAACGCGACATCCATGCGCCGACATTGCCGGGCGGCGCAAAAACAGGGGCGAGCATCGGCGTAGCTCCCGCTGCGGGGCCAGCGATTGGCCGCAGCCCCAAGAACGGAACGGAGATCGGCCAGGAAGGACTGACTGGTCACGACATCGGAGCGACACCGAAGAACAGCCAAGACATTGGAACCGCTGAACCGTTTGGCTTCGCGATCGGGGCGACCGGCCGAGCGGGACCAGCTATCGGCGAATCCAACCTCAATCAGGACAGCTCGTCCGGCGTCAGCTCAACGCTCCAGCGCTCGACGATCGGGTCCAGCATTTCAGATTCCGCCGTCGGTTCAAGCCTTCTTCGTTCCACGATCGGCTCCTCCATGCCGGACACATCAGGGAGCATCGGCTCCGATTCGCAAAAGCGCTAGGCTCCCGCATTCTGCGCGACGGCAGGCATCGGCTCCCACGTCTCGCCCCCATCACGGCTGCGATATAGTCCGCTGCCGTTGGTGCCGGCATAGAACAGGGCTGGGTCCGTCGGACTTTGTGCGATCGACCGAACGTTTGTACTGACAAATCCGTTGTTCAGCGTCTTCCAGGTCATCCCTCCGTCGCCACTCCGATGGACCCCTTCACGTCCAGTGATATAGATGACGCCCTTCTTGCTCCGGTCCACCACCATCCCAATGATCATTTGATCGGATAGCGATTCGCCGATTCGCCTCCACGACTTCGCCCCATCCGCCGTTTTGAAGAGGCCCGTAAGGGTCGCTGCATACACCGTGTCTGGTTCGAACGGGTCCACCTGGATCGATGTCACGTTCAACGCCCGTGAAGACTTGATCATTTCCGGCGGCACCAAGCCGTTGTTGGCCTTTTCCCAATGGCCGCCTTCATTGACCGTCTTGTAGACTCCTCCGCTGGTACCGGCATAGAGAAAGGCCGGCCGTGTCGGATCCATGGCGAGGGAGACAACCATGAGAACCTCTTTCATGCCCTCCATCCTCTTGATCCAACTTTCGCCGCCGGTTTTGGTTTCAAAAATTCCCATCGTCGTCGCCAGGAAGATATGGTTGCTGTCGTAGGGGTCAAAGACGAACTGATTCACCACTGACGAAATCGTCGCATCGTCCAATCCCGACCGCATGGAGGTCCAGCGCTGTCCGCCGTCATGGCTCTTGTAGACGGCGTCGCCTTTCGTCCCGGCGTACACCGTCGCCGGATACGATGGGTCTATCGCCATCGCGATTACACGTGAATGGCTCATGCCCTTAGATATATTTGTCCAGGTCTTTCCGCCGTCCCTTGTCTTATAAATGTAATCGTTTGTTGTTACGTAGAGGATGTCGGGATTCTTCGGGTGAAGCTGAATCACGACGATAGGATCGCTGCGATCGCACCCGAGAAGCGTAAGCGCGAAAAACAGCATCCCTGCAAGGCCGACGGGTTGCATCAGCGCACACGGCCGCTTAAGGGCACGCATGGTCATCGATAGTTCGTAAACTGGAGATCGACACCGAAGTCTTTTGCCCGGAGGAATGCGATCGCCGATTGCAGCTCATCCTTGCTCTTGCCTAAGACGCGAAGCTGCTCACCTTGGATTTGCGCCTGGACTTTCAGCTTCCCGTCCTTAATCGCCTTGGAAATTTCTTTCGCCTTTTCAGACGCCAACCCGCTTTGAATCTTCGCCACTTGCCGAACGGTCCCGCTTAAAGCAGGCTCAACGGAGCCGTAATTAAACGCCTTCAATGAAACCCCACGTTTGACACATTTCGCCTTGATGATCTCCTGCACGGCCTTCAGCTTATAGTCGTCGTCCGAGACGACGATCAACTCCTTCTCTTTCTCTTTGAGGCTGATATCAGTCTTTGAATCTTTAAAATCGAACCGCTGTTTAATTTCCTTCGTCGCCTGATCCAGCGCATTCTTCAGTTCCTGCATATTGACCTCAGACACGACATCAAAGGAGAATTGATCCGCCATGTTCGCCTCCAGTCTCTTCGTTGTCAGCAACAGCCCGTACCGTTGGGCAGTCGGAAGCCGTCGTGCTCCTGCGCGACCGTCGCATGCACACCTCGAGGGGTCCCTCCGCCGGCCATGACGACGATTTCCGTGCTGGTGAAGGGGCGCTTTTGAATCAGATATCCGTACCATTGCCTGAGACTGTCGATGAGCACGACCAATCCGAGTATGGCGACCATGACCACCAACCCTGCGTCGAAGTACAAGGCAAGCGCGCCACCCGCGGTTAACGTCGCTGCTGTGGATACGAACAGCTCAAACATCTCGTACGCGCCAATTAGCGTAATCACTCCCACGAACAGCATGGGCAACGCAGTGATCCACAGATAGTGTGACTTCCTCATCTTGATCAGCACCGTCGTGCCGATGCATAACGCCAGCATCCCCAACAACTGATTCGCGGCGCCGAACATCGGCCAAATGGTCGAAATGCTGCCGGTGGCAATGAGACCGGCCCAACCTCCGACGACAACGCCGCTTGCCATGAACACGCCGGGCAGCCAGTTTAATCGCTGAAGCGACGGAGCGATACGGCCCCCCATCTCTTGAATGAGGTAGCGCGCGACTCTCGTTCCGGTGTCAATTGTCGTGAGAATGAACAGGGCCTCGAACAACAGCGCAAACTGGTACCAATAGGCCATAAGACCGGCCATTCCCGGCAATCCCGAAAAGATGGAAGCCATCCCGACCGCCAAAGACACGGCACCGCCCGGCCGTCCCGAGACATCGACCTCAACCAATTTCGATAGCTCGGCAATGCGCTGAGGCGGGAATCCCATGCCCGCGAGCGCATCAGATGAAAGCGTCGTATTGATGGAAAAATAGTCGCCGGGCAGCAGCACCGCAGCGGCAATCAACGCCATCACCCCGACGAAACTTTCAAGCAGCATGGCTCCATAACCCACCAACGCTTGTGATTCTTGCTCGATCATCTTGGGCGTCGTTCCGGATGACACTAACGCATGGAAACCCGACACGGCGCCACAGGCAATGGTGATAAACAGAAATGGAAACACGGTTCCCGGTATGATCGGCCCGCCTCCATCGGTAAACGGCGTCAGGCGCGGCATCTCCAGCGTCGGGGCCAACACAATCACGCCCACGCCCAGAAGCAACACAACGCCCAGCTTCATGAACGTGGACAGGTATCCTCGCGGCACCAAGAGCATCCAGCCCGGCAACACCGAAGCCACAAATCCATAACCGGCCAGCAGCCATACCAACGTCGGTTTGTCATATTCGAACCAGGAGGCGAACGAGGATTGGGCTACAGCTCGCCCCAATAACACCGCCAGAATGAGCAAGGCGACGCCCAGGAGCGAAACTTCCGCGACCGCTCCTGGCCGAAATCGCTGGAGATAGAAACCCATGAGAAACCCGATAGGGATCGTCATGGCAATCGTGAACGTCCCCCACGCATTGTAGTACAGCGCATTGACCACGGCGGATCCGAGGCCAGCCAGCGCGACGACAACGATGAAGAGAACAGCCAACGCCGTCGCCGTTCCCGTCACCAGACCGAGTTCATCGCGGGCAATTTGGGGAAGCGATCGTCCGTTACGCCGCATCGAGGCGGCGAGGATGATGAAATCCTGCACCGCTCCGGCCAATACGGCTCCAATTACCAGCCAGAGAAACCCCGGAAGAAAGCCGAATTGCGCTGCCAGCACGGGTCCCAGCAGGGGACCGGCCCCTGCGATGGCGGCGAAGTGGTGGCCAAAGAGGACGATGCTGTTCGTAGGATGGAAATTCACGCCGTCGTTTAACCGAACGGCTGGAGTGACTCGCTGATTGTTGAGTTCTATGACCTTCGAGGCGATCCATCGCCCGTAAAAACGATAGCCCAGCACATAAAGGCAAGCAGCGGCGACTACGAGCCAGAGACCATTCACCTTTTCCTGTGGAGAGACCAGTCCGGTGACAATGGCAAGGGCAGCGGCACCCAATAGCGCTATGACCGCCCAGAACACGAGTGTGAGCCTCGACATGTCGGCATCCTAGCACAAGGGTACGCCGTGCGGCGTCTGACAACATCTGAACTATTATCGATGGTGTGAGCCGCGGGGTCGGACATTCGAGGCACTGTGTGAGTGGATGCCTCGCTCGGCTCGATGGAGCGGCCGGCGAGGCGTTCACTCAGCCTGAGACTTAGCCTTCGATGACGATGCGTCGGGGCTTGGCTTCTTCCCGTTTCGGGAATGCAATCGTCAGCAGGCCGTTCTTGTAGTTGGCCGAAGCTTTGTCATGATCAACCGTCGGCGGGAGTTTGAACATCCGCACGAATCGACCATCGGCAATTTCGCGCAGAAGGTGGTTCCGTGAACCATTCGCCGTATCCGTCTTCGCTCCTTTAACGGACAGCATCTGGTTGTTGACCTCCAAGGCCACGTCCTTTGGCTCCCAGCCGGGCAATGCCATTTGTAGGTAGAAACCGTTGGAATCCTCCCACGCATTGCAGGCGGGAACCCAGGTTCCATCGGAGGTCCCGAAGGCACGCACCGCTTCGTCAAATATTCGATCGATCTGTCCGTCAAACGTATCGGGCCGCACGGTCGAAAACGCTGCTGGCAGATAGGTGCTCATAACTATTCCTCCTCCTCTCCCCGAGAGGTCAGGTTAGGGGTGAAAGGGTGATTTGGGTGGAACGCAGGCGAAATCACCGGGTAGGAACTCGACACCTTGTCGCACCTCGGTGAATCCTGGTTCATCCGAACGCACGACAGATAATTTCCGCGAAGGACAAGTCAAGTCGGGTACCGCACACCGCACGCGCCCCACTCCCTCCAACGAGGGAGGAAATTCTTGGCAAAAAGGGGGCAGATTTCCGTCCGTTTTTCACTCCCTCCTCCGGGTCAATGACTTGATCGAACCGGCCAGACGTCTTTCAGGATCGAACGGGCCCGACATCAAACACTTGCAGCCCCCCTTCTTTGTAGGTATTCCTCTGGCCTTCGCATTGCAGAAGAGGAGCGCATGCTCGACAAGCTGAAAGGGAGATGCGCCATGTCGCCTTTGATGTTGATGCTGCTTTTTACCCTTGTGCCATTTCCCGTTCTCGCCATTGCGATTGTCGCCGACCGCTGGCTGAAGTCGGCTCCGAAGGCAACCTCCTGAGGGCGACAGAGAACCTGCTGCATGTTGCCGACGGATGGACCAATGACGACTCAACGCCGACAATTCCGGATGCCGGTCTCACGGTGCGGTCTGGTGACCAAGGACCACACAACGACGCTCTGCGAACTCGTGGATATCACGGAAGAGGGTGTGCATTTCTCAACAGACTTGTCCCTCTCGCCAGCTGAGACGGTCGGCATCGAGTGCCAGCTCGATGCGGATTGCATTATTCACTGCCAGCTGCTCATCACGCACGCCCAGCCGCCGCGCTTCGGCGGGCGAATTACGCATCTGCTTCCCGAACACCGGCAACAGTTGGCATTCTTCATTCAGCGCCTCATCACCTCGAGCATGGCAGGGTTGTAGCAATGTCTTCGACTTCGGACAGGGAGAAGAGCAAAGAATCCTCCTCGCAAGTCGTGCCAGTCCTCTGCCTCCTTGGCGTCGTGGCGCTCCTCAGTCTGATCACCCCCACGATGAAATATGTGCTTCAGCACAGCAGCCTGACCTTTCTCTCGATCGCCAGTGGACGAATCGTCATCGGCTTTTTGTTCCTCGCCGCCGTCACGGCCTGCCTCGATTGGAAAGGGCTCCGCTCGCTCAGCCTTGCAGACGGTGCGCGGTTCGGCGTTCTCGGCCTCCTCGGCGTCGGCTCGTATGTTGTCGCTGCGTACGGGCTGTTGTATAGCAACGTCACCCACTATACGTTGATCTACAGTCTGCTGCCCACGTTTACTGCCTTTTTTAGCTGGTGTCTTGCCAAGGATCGTTTGACAAGTTCCAGCATGACCGGCATCGCTCTCTCATGGACCGGCTGTCTGCTTGCATTGAGTCCGAACCTGGGAACCGGAACCATTGAATTTGATTTCGGGGATCCGCTCGTCCTTCTGTTCACTTGCATGATGGCCGCCCATATCGTGCTCAGCATGTCGATCGTCAGGCATCACGGCGTCCTCACCGCAAACACCGCCATGTTCGGCATTACGGCGGTGTTCATATCGGGCTGCACGGTCGCCTGGGGAGAGGCGGCACCGACAGCGGAGCTTTCTTGGACTGTCTGGGTCGCAGTGCTCTTCGTCGGATTGGGGACCGCCAGTGTCTTCCTCCTGCGCTGCCGGTCCCTCCAATCCCTGACGCCAGCGACGGTCGGCGCCTATCACAATTTCATTCCGATCTGCACGATCGCCATTGCCCATTTGTCCCTCGGTGAGCCTCTCAGCGCACAAACGATCACCGGGGCGCTCGCCGTCTTCCTCGGCACGGAGCTCGTGCGGCGCAGGCCGGCGTGGTGGATGCCGTCAATACTGCTGAGATCGTTGGGCTGGCGCGCGCAGTAGCAAGGTTTCTAAGCGCGTCGCAAGCTGGCGGCAGAACACCGGCAGGCGAGTCTTTAGCCCCTCGAAGGAGGGATACATCTGAAGACGGTTGCCATTTACACTGGCGGCATGGATGAGATTAAGCCATACCACCGAGGCCTGTACCGCCTTTCCGTAACGTATCCTGCCATGTATTGTATGGAATCGACGGTTGGAGAGGGATCCATCACTAACTTGTCCGCCATGGGATGCTCGATTCAAACCGATGAGCCGCTCTCCACGAACCAGCAGCTGGCGCTTCGTCTGCTGCTTCCCGATAAACCCGACTCGTTGCCGATTCAAACGGCGGCGGTTAAATGGGTCCGCGGCACGCGTGCCGGAGTGGAGTTCGTGCAGGTCGAGCGCGAAGCGAATCTCCGTCTCCATTCGTTCGTCTGGGACAAGATGATCGAACGGATTCAGCTTCTTCAGCAACAACGCGCCGCTTCACATTAGTTCTTGCCGACTACGGTCCTGAGCTTTCCCTATGCCGGCCAAACAGATAAGTCCGATGCCGATCCAGATCAATTCACGGAAACGCCGTAAAAGGGCGAATGTAATTCCTGCGACGTCTGAGTAACCGAAGGCTTTCAATAACAGGAGGTTGCCTCCGTCTTGCGCGCCGAGGCTTCCCGGGATAAAAAACGTCCCTCCTTTGATGAATACCGACAACGCTCCGATAGACACCGCGGACAGCGGCTCCGCCGGTCCTCCCAGAAAAAAGAGAATCACATACACCTCCACCGCTTCTGCCAGCCATCCCAAAAGGTAGAGGCCGGTCGACGCATAAAAGGCCGATCGATGGTGCGTATAAAAATTAAGAATGATCTCGTCCAGAGACCGCAATTTCTCTTCGCGCGATTCCAAAAAGGCAACATGCAGCCGGCCTCTCCTCAGAGTTTGAAGGGTCCACATGAAGAGCCCGCGTTTTTGCACGAAGATAAAAGCGGCGACGCCAAAAAACAGCAAGGCCGTTGTCATGAGCCCCGCTGCGGCGATTTGACCGGAGGATCCCGCAGAACCCAGCATCCAAAACGCCAATGTGATACCGATGAGGATGAAGAGCACCTGGGCGAGCGTCATGATCGTTTTGGCAATGACGACTGAGGCGAGGCCCTCGACAAGGGGAATCCCGTGTCGTTGAAGCAGATAAGCCTTGAGCGGCTCACCGCCGACATACGCGGTCGGCGTCGTCATATTGACGACTTCGCCGGCCGTCCGGATTGCCAAGATCTTCCAAAATGCAATCCCGTCGGCGGCCGACCCGAGGGTGAGCCTCCAGCCATAGGCCTCGAACACATACATCGCCAAAGAAGGGATCAACATGACCAGCAGCGCACCCGGTCCAAACCGGGCGGCCGCTTCGTAAATTCTCTCGGGACCAATGTGCCAAACGAGGAGACCGAGGGTAAGAACACCGACAGCCAATAGCAGGTAGCGCCACACGCTAAAAGGGAAATACCGGTAGGAGCCTGTCCCCTCGCGCCACGACTGACCTGCGCGTCCTTCGTTCCGGCTGCCGGGGAAGCGGCGTCTTCCGCGACTCGGCAGTCCTCTCACGGCGTTCAAGCCGGCTGCCGGTCGAGCGTCCTGGAGTCTGAATTCCCATGCGTGTTCTCGAACACATCAGGCCGAGGATCTCATTCTGACGGCAGCCGGCCTGACGACCCAGACCATGGCGCCTGCGAATGCCATCGAACCAATGGCGGCGAGCCAAAGAAACAGTTCCAGTTTTGCAAAGACCGCAAAGAGCAACACGACCACTGAGAAATCACGGCTGGCCACATTCTTGAGCATGAAATCGGACCACGACGCGTGTAGAGGCGTTTTCCATTCACTGGCCGCTTGAATTTTCTTGGCGCGATTCACCAGTGAAAACGAAAGCGCGTTGCCGAAAATGGCGCTGGCTCCGAGCGCAAGCGGAATCCAGCCGTCATCCGTACCGGCAGCCTTCGCGGCTCCCACAGCGATTCCGCCGAAAATCGCCATGTGCACGACATTATCCAGCGCAATGTCCAACCAGGCTCCAAACGCAGATTCCGTAAACGTGAGCCGGGCCACTTCGCCGTCGCTGCAGTCGAGGACCGCAGCGCACTGGAACAGCAAGGCGGCACCGACGCCGGCAGCGTAGCTTCCCATTGCAAATCCGGCCGCCGCAAGGAGGCCGACCACCGTAGCCAAGATGGTGATGGCGTTGGGGGACCAGCCCAAGGCCAAAAACACGCGCGTGCACCACTGAGACAACGCGCGATTGAAGTACCGATCAACAAAACCTTCGAATTCCCCTTTCAAAGACGAATACAGTCGTCTTTCCGCCTCACGCACATCGGCCTGCACATGCACTGGTTGATACCACTGTGATCGATCGTCACGTTCCGAGGGCAGCACGAGGAGACGGCCGTCCGCCGCAGCGCGCTCCAACCAACGCCCAATCGGCACTGCATCGCATTCGGCGGCCAATTTCCCTGCGGCGGCCAGTTCCGAGGCTGGCATCACGATGACGTCGGCAATGCCGACGTTTCCGCCAAGTCTCTCGACGACGCCAGGTCCGACCACGATCGCCTGCCCGGAGCGGACATCCCGCCGCAATTCTTCAATCAGCGAAAGGGAGAATATCGTCGAGACCCCTGACAACAAGCAGAATCCTCGAATCTCAGCCGCCAACGCCTCCCAGGTGCTGATATCATCCAAAGGAAATTCCCGAATCGGCATCCATCGGACCGGGATTGTCACCTTCGGCCCTTTGAGCAGCGACTGCTTCAATTGGTCTTCTTCCGGGCCTGAAAGGACGATGAGCTGCCGTATTCCGGCACGCTGGAGGGTCAACACCGTCCGCTGAAACAGACTGACGCCGACGATCGGAGTCAGCGGACCGGTCCCCTTACGCGGGGAACCGTCGAACAGGTCAATCGAAGGAAACAAGACGGCTGTCCAAAGCCCTTGTACCTCTGTTCCCTTATCCAACGTCGGATCTTTCATGCTCGCGTCCACGTGTTCAAGTGACCGGCAGGTTTAAGAGAGCTTAGGCAAAATGTCGCGTTCCGCCTTCTCGACATCTTCTGGAAAATCGATCTCTGTCCATGGCAGCCCCCCGATGACTTCGTAGCCGACTCTGACGTCGCGAAAAAATCCAATGAGTGCGTCTTCGTATTCCATCTGCCAGGCTTCACGATCCACGAACGCGCGAAGCGATGCCACCACGTGCGGGGTATCCTCATGACGCACTTTCAGAAAACCGACGCCTTCACCGGCGTGATCATACCGGGGAGGCATGTGCTTGGTAAGGGCAATCACGCGGCCTCCTTCGGCGACCACCATACATTCTTCCCCTGTCTGCTTGACGGAATCATCCATCAGCAACGCATTGGGAAAGGTCGAGCGCACGAGCCGGCGCAGAATTTCATGGTGGAACAATACGTCGGCATCCATGATCACGACATCGTCATCCAGCGCCGTACGCGCCACCCAAAGGGAGGAGATGCTGCCGCGGTGAAAGTGTTCGTTGACGAGAAACTGGACGCGAACCCCGAACGAATTCGATTCCACCGCCCCGCGAATCATGTCCTGCTTGTACCCCACGACGATATCGGCGTGCTGAACGCCGACCTTGGCAAGAGCGGACAAATAGCGGGCCAACAGCGTCTGGCCACCGATCTCAATGAGGCACTTCGGGCGATGTTGCGTCACAGGCCAGAGACGCTTTCCGACTCCGGCGGCGAGAATGACGGCTTTCATTAAGGCTTGCCAACCTCTTCAAAGGCATCGAGAAATTCGACGAACTGCCCTTCGGTAAGCGCGCCCATGTTCGCGATTCTGAATATTCTGTTCTCAAGATTCCCCTGGCCGGCGTAAATCACGTATCCCCGCGCTTTAAGTCGATCGTGAAGGGTCTGATACGAAAGACCGTCGGGCAAGTAATATGCGGTGATGCTGTTGGACTGCCGGTCGGGCGCAAGCAGCGGTTTGACGCCGAGTTTCGCCATTCGTTCACGAATCAACGTCGCCATCCGCTTGTAGCGCTGAATACGCTTGGCGACCCCTTCTTCGAGAAGCTCGTTCAGCGCCTCATCAAAGGCGTAGTAGATCTGGACGGCCGGCGTAAACGGCACGACGCCTCGGCCGTGATCGTCTACATAGTGCGTCAGATGCAAGTACCACGATCGCTTGGGATAGGTGCGCATTTTCTCCAAAAACCCTTTGCGCACCAGGACGAACGAAACGCCGGGAAAGGCTTGAATACATTTGCCGGATGTCCCGGCGACCATATAAATGTTGGAGCCGGCGATATCGATAGGCTCTCCGGCTAGCGCGCTGACGGCATCCAGAATGAACACGCGGTTCAAGCCGTCAACGACTTCAGCAATGGCTTTGCCCGGGTTGAGCAATCCGGTGGTCGTCTCATGATGGACCATGCCCACTGCATGAACTTCCGGGTGCTGCCTGAGCGCAAGGCGAAGGCGCTCGGGGTCAGGTCGCTCGGTCCACTCATGCTTGAGTTCCGAAACTCCCAATCGATGGAGGCCGACCATCTGAGACATCCGCTCTCCGTAGACGCCGTTGTTGATGATCAAGGCCCGCTTGCCGTGAGGGAGCGAGGACATCAAGGCGGATTCTACCGCGGCTGTCCCGGAGCCGGTGATCAGGACAGCCGTATAGTCCGATTCGGCGCCCGGCACGAATGCCTTGAGCAGCTTCGACTGGATTCCGTGCTGCAGTTCCGCAAACTCGGATTCTCGATGGCAGATGTCCGGGCGTAAGAGCGCCTGCCGTACGCGCTCTGACACATTCACCGGTCCTGGGTTCAGCAACATCATAGATCGCACGCGTTTCCGGCGTCTTCCGGACGCCTATGACTCAATGGCTTTCATGAACCGCTTTGTGATTTCCGGCGGATCAAGCACGATCCGTCCGGCGTCTTCAGCAAACTCATTCACTTTCACCAAAACCATGCTCGGTCCATCCTTCTTGAGTATCTCTTTGAATTCATAGACCAGATCATCGCGATCCAGCACACGCTCCACATTGACGTAGCCCGCGGCTTTGGCCACCTTGTCGAGCGGAACGACGTTCGAAATCGTCGGCTGATTTCCCGTCGTGCCATAGACTTCATTGTCGAAGACGACATGAACAAAGTTTTTCGGCCTCAAGGCGCCCACCGTCGCCAAGGTGCCCATGCCCATCAAGACGTTGCCGTCGCCGTCGAACGTCACCACCTGTCTATCCGGCTTTGCGAGCGCCACGCCAAGGGCAATGGCTGAAGCATTCCCCATCGACCCGATCATGTAAAAATTCATGGGCCTGTCCGCAAGTTTTTGGACTTCACGCGATGGAAACCCGTTACAGACGATCAGAGGCTGATCGGTCAGCAACTCCAACAGCGCCGCCATCGCTTGAGCTCGGCTGATTAAGGTGCCCTGCTCAGGCCTCATGGGTGCAAGCCCCTCACGGCCCCTTTGGTGATAAACAGCGCGAGCGGAATCCGCTGCTTCATAAACGTTTCCGCCACCCACTTGAAGTCTTCGAGCGCCGTTTTTTCAGTGAGTGTCCGATGAGGAATTTTCATCGTATCAAGAAATTGAGGCATGACCTCGCCCATGACCAGGTGCTCCGGAGCATCTTTGCCGCCTTGTCCGCGCCAGGAAACGATCAGGATACAAGGTTGGCGGTAGATCACATTCAACGAAATCAGTGTATTGAGCGATGTGCCCAGACCGGAGTTTTGCATGAGCACTGCGGGAATCTTCCCGCCCATATAGGCGCCCGCCGCCATCGCCACCGCTTCGTCTTCTCGGACTGCCGGCGTGTACAGGCGCCTGTCCATCAATTCGGCGATGATCCCGCCGAGGATCGAATCGGGAACGCCGGTGAAAAAATTGACACCCATGTCTTGCAACGCCTGTACGAACGCACCGCTTTCGATCACGACGTCATCCCTTCACGATACGAAAAAGTGCGCGCATTATAAGACATGGCGCGACGCATTCTCAAGAAAACGAACCCGTTGCGCCGCTCCACACCTCGTGATAGCGTTACCGCATGCGACCGATATGCATACTCCTCCTGGCAGGATCGCTCGTATGCGGTCCCGCGCTCGCCGGCGCCGTGTCGATGAGCAACGATCCCAAGGGATTCCGCAATATCGTCTGGGGATCGGCGTTGAACACGCGCGCCGATCTGGAACCGACGCGGCAAGGCCCCAGCATCATCGACTATCGCTTCAAGAACTCGCCCCCAATGTTTGCGGAGATTCCAGTCGAAAGTCTCCAGCTGTCGACGGTGGATAACCAATTCGCGCGGGTGACCGTCCGCTACCGCGGTGAGGACACGCATAAGAAAATTCTTGCGTACCTCGAATCGGAGTTTGGCCGTATGGAACGCCTGCCAGGACAAATGTTGCGTGGCTTGAATCAGCAATACAACTGGCGAGGGAGCGAATCGGAAATCAATCTCACGTATCAGGCCGGCACCGAACGCGGCTATGTGTTTATCGACAGCCGTACGCTGGCTCCCCGATTCAACGATTTACTCGCCGATACAGCGGAGTAGCTCCATGTTTCGCTCATCGACCTTGGCGTCGACTGCAGCTTTCAGCGCAGTCCTCTACGCGCTGCTATGTTCGAGCGATGCGGCGTTTGCCGTGCAGATGAAAGAAGATCCGAAAGGATTCGAAGGAATCCCTTGGGGCGTCGCCCTATCCGAATCCGAAACTTTTGGGAAAGTCGAGGACGCGGGGCGGCTCAAGACCTATGAGCTCAAAGGGGGGCCGCCGACCTTCGGACCGGCAACAGTCGAGTCGATGAAGTTCACTACCGTGGACGACCGATTCGCGCGCGTCACCGTCCGTTACCATGGCAAGGAAACCCACGATCAGCTGCTGACCTTTCTCCAGTCACGGTACGGCCCACTCGACCGCACTCCCGGCCAATTCGCGGGGGGGGCCGTTAAGATCTTCGCCTGGCAGGGTATCGAAACCGAGGTCAGTCTGCGTTACGAGACGCGCACAGATCGCGGGATCATCTTTTTTGAAAATCCTTCGCTCGCGAGCCGCATCGAAGGCGCGATGGCGCCGGATCCAGACTTGGGCGGCGCCACCTATTAGCGGCGCCATCTAGTAGTAGACGCGAGCGCCTGTTCGCGCAAACTTTTCATTGACAACGTCCCGTCCGCTTTCGCATCATGCACGTTCACCATGCATAACGCGACAAAATTACGCGAGGCCCTGAAGCGGCCGGGTGCGCTCAAAATCGTCGGCGCCCATGACGCGCTCAGCGCGCGTCTGATCGAGCAGGCCGGGTTCGACGGCGTCTGGGCCAGCGGTTTCGCCATCTCCGCCTCCTTGAAGTGCATTCCGGACGCCAGCTTCATCACATCCAGCGAGCAACTCGAGATCGAGCGCAACATCGCTGAGGCCGTCAGGATTCCGGTCATCGCCGACTGCGACACCGGCTATGGCAATGCCCTCAACGTGATGCGGACGGTGAACGATCGCGAACGGGCGGGCGTGGCCGCCATCTGTATCGAGGACAATGTATACCCGAAGCGCTGCAGCTTCTACGCCGGCGTTCGACGGGAATTGATCCCGATCGAGGAGCACTGCGGAAAGATCAAGGCCGCAAAGGCCGCGCAGACGGTGGCGGACTTCATGGTCATCGCCCGCACCGAGGCCCTGATCGCCGGATGGGGACAAGAAGAGGCTCTGAAGCGCGCAGAAGCCTATGCAGAAGCCGGCGCCGATGCGGTGTTGATCCATTCGAAGTCCAAAACCTTCGACGAGCTGAAGAAAGTCTACCGTCTCTGGTCCCAGCGGGTTCCGCTGGTCGTCGTCCCGACCATCTTCGACCAAACGACGGCGGACGAAATGGCGCAAGCGGGCGCCAAAATCATTATCTATGCGAATCAACCGGTCCGCGCCGCCATTCGAGCGATGAGAGAGACCTTGGCGGTCATCCAAAAGGACACTCGACCCGGCGCGGCAAACGACCGCATCGTGACCTTGCCGGAAGTCTACGACATCGTCGGCGTTCCGCAAATGGAACGAGACGAAAGAGCCTTTCTCCCCGTCGGCAGCGAAAAGATCACGGCCATCATTCCGGCGGCGGGATTTGAGAAACAATTACTGCCGCTGATCGAAGACAAGCCTAAATGTCTCCTGGACATCAAAGGGAAAACCATTCTTGAACGCGCCGTCGGTGCCTTGAATGAGGCGAACATCAAGGAGATTGCGGTGGTTCGGGGCTATAAGAAGGAAGCGATCGCACTGCCGAATATCCGGTATTACGATAACGACCGGTATGAAGACAGTGGAGAGCTGCATTCGATTTTCTGCGCCGAAGCGGAAATGAAGGGGCGAACGATCGTCTTGTATGGCGACATCATCTTCGACAGCACCATCCTGGAAAAACTTTTAAAAAGCGCCGCCGATATTGCGCTCATCGTGGATCTTGCTTGGCAGGATCAGATCCAACGGGGCGGACCTCCTTCTCATCTAAATCCCGATTTAGTCACGTTGGCGGAGCCGCCCGGCAATAGCGCTCTGCCCCGATTCGTCGTGGGAGACGGCGACTATCGTGTCATCAAAATAGGTCAGCAGCTGCCGGTCGAACGCGCTCACGGAGAGTTCATCGGTATGGCAATGTTTTCTGAAAATGGCACGCGCGCCTTGCGGGATTGCTACCGCCGCTCGCAGGAACGCTACAAAGGTGCTGCATTCCATGAAGCCAGCAGTGTCAGCAAGGCCGCCTTTACCGATCTCATTCAGGAACTGATCGACCAGGGCCACCGCGTCGATGCCGTACCCATTTTTAAAGGATGGATGGAAGTCGATTCGTTCGAGGAGTATCAGAAAGCCTGGGCGAGAATCCGCCAGTGATCCCACGTACAACCACGTAGTCCTCGTGTCGCTTCACGACTAGCGCTTTTTTGCCCCCCATCCGTGGGGTCTCAGCCCCCTCTCCTTGGGAATGGCCGCCGCGCACTCCTGGGGTATTCTCGAGATGTGTCGATGAGGAGGACCCCATGAAATGCAGCTTGCTTGAACTCCACCACGCCTTGCCCCGCGCACATACCCCCCTCGACCGCCGTTACGCCGAACGCGCACTGATTGACCACGAGGTCACGTACACAAGCACGGAAGGCGCCAGATTCATCACGTCAACCGGCACGCTGAAAGATCTGTCGAAGACAGGTTGCAGAGTCATCGGGACGACGCTTCCTGCGATTGGAACGTGCATTACCGTCACGTTGTATTTGGACGATGGAGAGTCGCCGCTCTGCCTGACGGAGGCGACGGTGTCCTGGATCAAGGGCCACGTCTTCGCCGTGCGATTTCCGAAACTCACAGACGCCGAACGAAAACGGATCCAAGGAACGATCTGGAAACATGTCAGCTTATCCCCTGGCAAAAATCACAGAACGGCATTTCGCATTGTGCCCTAGAAGTCTGTCCGCTCGGTCGCGTATAGACGGTGCATTATTGGAGGAACAGGATGCGACAAGCCAGCATGGATCAGGCGCGCAGGACCCCGGTTAAGCCGTCCCACGATAATCGTCGGGGAACCGAGCGAGTGCCCACGCAGTTTAGTCTCATGTACTCGGGAATGTCCGACGGTCGCATGCTGATCGGCAACGGGATCGTGACGAACATTTCAAAGTCCGGCATTGGGATCCAAGGCAATCACTCAGTCAAGCTCGGGATGGATCTCTCGCTGTTTGTCGATCTCCCAGGCGTAGAAGAGCCGATTTGCATCGCCCAAAGCCGAGTGTCCTGGGTTTCGGGACGACGGTTTGGGGTGGAAATGATCGACCCGAAGCTGGAAGTGCAGAACGAGCTGCGTTTTTATGTCTGGAATCATCTCCATCGGCCGAGGGCCAAGAAAGGGTGACCGCCATGAAACAGACACGCGGACGAGCGTCGAGACTTTCGCATAAGACATTTCCCATGTGTGACCGCCGGACGGAGCCTCGGTTGCCGGTGGATTTCCGTCTGATGTATTCGGCGCAGGATGACGGCAGCGATTTGATTATGGGTGACGGCCGTGTCGTCGACCTGTCGAACACCGGCCTGCACATTCAAGGCAATACCGCTGTGACGGCGGGGTTGGAAATGACGTTGTTTCTCTATCTTCCAGACGGCAGGGATCCCCTCTTTGTCCTCAGCGCGCGGGTGGCCTGGTCAAAAGGCCATCAGTTCGGCGTGGAAATTCTGAAGATGAATGTTCGCGAACGGAATCGATTGCGCTATTTTCTCTGCTCGAATCTGCAACAGCACCCGACCTGTCGCCGGACAGCATAAGATCCGTTTGGGTTGCCTGCCTTCGAGGTTTGTGCTATCAAGTAGTGAGTAACCACTCACTCACTGCATACCGCGATGGCACGACCCCCACGGCCCACTAGCCAACAGCGACAGGCCGGCCTGATTGCGGCCGCGGCCTCGCTGTTCGCGGCGAAAGGCTTCAACGGCACAACGACGAAGGAGATCGCCCGGGCCGCCGGCGTGAGCGAAGCGCTGGTATTCAAGCATTTTCCGACCAAGCACGCACTCTACCGAGCGATCCTCGCAGAAAAGGTTACGGTCGACGAACTGCTGGCCTCCGTCGAGGAATCGGCCAGAAAGCGGGACGACCGCCGAGTGTTCACCCTGATCGCCCGGTTCCGGATTCGATCAGGCGTCGATTCGACGTTTTTGCGATTGCTGTTGTTCAGCGCTCTCGAAGGGCACGAATTATCCGAGATGTTTTTCGCCAAGCATCACCGCGTCTTCTATGACCATCTTGCGACCTACATTCAGATGAGAATCGCCGAAGGCGGCTTCCGCGAAGTCGACCCGCTGCTCGCCGCCCGTGCCTTCATCGGAATGGTCGTCCATCATCGTCTCCTGCATGACATCTTCGGTGTGCCGATGCATCGTTCCCATGACGAAACGGTGGCCGCCTATGTCGAGCTGTTCCTGAATGGCCTTGTGACGCATCCGTTGAGAAGGCCGGCGACATGAAATCGGTCAAACAGCATCCTTTGGTCACGCTCGGCGTCATCATCTTTTTCGCCGTCACGGCGCTCGTCGTCTTCCGCCTGAGCAGCGGCGCCAAGGTCGATCAGAAGAAATCTCGAGTCATTACGGTCGGGACCGTCACGCCGCTCAAGCACGACCTCGACATCAGGCTGGCCTATACGGCAGACATCACGCCGAATCAGGTGGTCAACATCTTTTCCAGGGTCGACGGCTACATCGCCAAGCTGTATGTCGACAAGGGTGATTTCGTCAAGGCGAACCAGCTACTCGTTGAAATCGACCATCAAGATTACCTGCACGCGGTCAATCAAGCGAAAGCCAACGTGGCCGCCGCCAAAGCGAAAGTGACTCAACAGGAGGCATCGGTTCGCAATGCCAAGCTCACCCTCGACCGCATGCAAGCCCTCATCAAAGAGCAGTTCGTCTCGCAACAAGATCTGGACAACGCAGAAGTGAACTTAGAGGGCGCCGTAGCCGCCTTGGAGTCGCTGCGTGCGCAAGTGAAGCAGATGGAAGTCGCGCTCGCCCAAGCGGAAACCAATCTCGCCTACTCCTATATTCGCGCACCATTTGCCGGTTATGTGGCGGAACGCAATCTCGATCTAGGCGCGTATGTCACAGGAGCTGCCACCGCCAATTCAACAACGTCTCGCGGTATTGTGAGCCTGCATGATGTCGAAACTGTCCGCACGTTGATTGAAGTCGTCGAAAGGGACGTTCCGCTCGTGCAAATCGGTCAAAAAGCGGAGATCCGGGCCGAAGCCTATCCGGACCGTGTGTTTGAAGGCACAGTCACGCGCGTGGTGCAGGCCTTGAATCGCGCGACTCGGACGATGACGGTTGAAATAGACCTGCCCAACAAGGACCGTCGGCTCAAGGGCGGCATGTTTGCGCGAGTGGAGGTGTTGGTGGGCAAACACGAGAACGCCCTGCTGGTTCCGATCGATGCCGTCAGCCGCTTGGAGGACGCGCAATATGTATACGTCGTGCGCGATGGAAAAGCCGACCGCGTTCCCGTCGAAATCGGCGTGCGGGATGCCAACCGGGTGGAAATCACCAAAGGTCTCACCGGATCAGAACAGGTCATTGTCTCCGGCAAAGACCTCGTGCACGACGGGACGCCCGTGCAAACTGAGCCGCTTCAACCAGGAAAGCGTGATGGGTGATCAGTGACAGGTGACACGCACACGACTGACCTCAGTGCTCATCCGGCAGGATTCACTCGTTACTCATCACTCATCGCTGATTACCATCCATTATGTGGTTAACCCTTCTCGCTCTACGAAACCGGATCGGTATTCTCATGCTGTCGCTCGCCATGGTGGTTCTCGGCGCGACATCGTTGAACCGCTTGCCGGTTGACCTGTTTCCCAACATCCAGGTGCCTGTCGCCTTCGTCGGAGTCATTTACAAAGGCGCTCCGCCGCTCGATATCGAGCAGAGCGTCGTTTATCCCATCGAAAAGGCCGTCAGCTCGGCCTCGAATGTCGAGCACGTTGAATCGTTTGCCAAGCAAGGCATCGGAGCGGTCCAGATCTGGTTTAATTGGGGCGCCGACATCAACGTCGGACAGATGGAGGTGATGCAGCGCATCACGCAAATCCTCAACAGCCTGCCGCCGGGGATCCTCCAACCGTTTATCGTCAAGTTCGACGTCTCCAACATTCCGGTCTCCTTCGTCACCGTCTCCAGCGACGATCTCGATGAACGAGCGCTCTATGACCTCGCCTTCAATACCATCGCACCGCAAATCGAGCAAATTGCCAACGTCGCGGCCGCGACTGTCGAAGGCGGGAAGATCCGCCAAATCAACATTAATTTGGACCCGGCGCTGCTCAATGCCCGCGGCCTGTCGATCCTGGACGTCGTGAAGTCCGTCAAGGCGGCGAATCTGATTCTGCCCTCCGGGGACATTAAGGCGGGCAACCTGGATTACAACGTCTTCACCAACAACCAGTTCCGCACCGTCGAGCCGATTCAAGACGTCATCGTGAAGGTGAACCAACAGGGCAACCCGGTGCGCGTGCGGGACCTCGGTACCGTGACCGATTCTTCGGACATTCAAACAAACGTCGTCCGAACCGACGGAAAGCGGGCGGTCTATCTGAGGGTCAACAAGCAGCCGATCGCCAACACGGTGGAGGTCGTCGATGCGTTACGCGCCGCCCTCCCCAAGATGATTGGCATTCCCCCGGGCGTCCAACTCGGCATCTCGTTCGATCAATCGGTTTACATCCGTCAGTCCATCAGCAATCTCGTCGAGCAGGCCCTGCATGGATCGCTGCTCGCTGCGGCGGTCATTATGATTTTTCTCCGCAATCTGACGAGCACAGTCATTATTTCGGTCGCCATTCCCCTGTCCATCATGGCGACCTTCATCGTTCTCTATTTCACCGGCCAGACCTTGAACGTCTTCACCCTGGGGGGGCTGGCATTGGGCATCGGCCGTCTGGTCGATGACTCGATCGTCGAGTTGGAAAATATTCAGCGGCACCTCAATGCGAATCCCCGCCGATGGGATGCCATCCTGGATGCCGCCCGGGAAGTGGCAATGCCGATCTTCGCCTCAACCGTCACCACCGTCGTGGTATTTTTGCCGATTTTTTTTGTGGTCGGCATCGCGCGGCTCCTACTGATTCCTCTGACCGTGACGATCGCCATCGCCTTATTCACGTCTTTTTTCGTCTCGCGGACGGTGACACCGGCACTGTGCTTCAAATTTTTAAGACCCGAACAGGAGGCCCACCGTTCCATGCCGCGCTGGTTCGTTCGCCTGATGGAGTGGAGCCGGGCTCGGTACGAGGCTCTCGACCGGGGATTCGAAGATTCGCTTCGCTGGGTCCTGGCCCACCGGCGCCTATTTATCGCCGGCATCCTGGCGATGTTCGCCGCAACCGTCGCGCTCATACCCAGAATCGGGACCGAGTTTCTGCCCGTGTCGGACGAGAGCCAGTTTCGGATCGTGCTTCGTGCACCGGTCGGCCAGCGGGTCGAGAAGACGGAGCAGCAAGTGGCTGAAGTAGAACGCCTGCTGCGCGCGAATATTCCGGCCGGCGAATTGGAAACGATCGTCTCGAGCACCGGCGTGCTGTCGCAAGGCCGCTCTTCGTTGTTCAACCCCAACACGGGACCGCATACCTCCGTGATTTCCGTCTACCTCACCTCGCCCGACAAACGCTCACGGAACCAGGTGCAGATCATGAACGACGTGCGGCCGAAGGTGGTCAAGCTCTTCCCGGGCGTTGCCATGTTCTTCGACCCCGGCGGTCTGGTGAAGCGCGTGACCAGCTTCGGATCACAAAAATCCGTCGATGTCGAAATCTACGGCTACGACTTCGAGAAGGCGCGCGAGGTCATCCGGGACGTCGAAGGCTTGATGCACCGCATCGACGGACTGGCCGACATTGAGGTCAGCCGTGAAGAAAATTATCCCGAGGTCAATGTCGTCGTGGATCGTGAGAAGGCGGCCCTGTTGGGCATCAGTGAAACCGACATCGCGAACGCCGTGTTGTTTTCGCTCAACGGCAACGGTCAAACCGACCCCATTATCTACACGGATCCGCAGAACGGGAACGAGTACTACATCAGCGCATGGCTGGCCGAGGAATACCGGAAGGACCTTACCGATCTGGAAAACATCATCATGACGGCGAGAAGCGGAGAACCGGTGCTCCTGAAAAACGTGGCATCGCTGAAACTGAATGCGGGACCGGTGAAAATCGACCGAAAGTATTTCCAGCGCATCATCCACATTACGGCCAATCCCTTGAACCGGGATCTCGGCGCGATTGCAGAAGACCTCGAAGCAGGCTTCGCGCGGCTGCAATTACCCACTGGCTTCAGTATCCGCTTGGCGGGACAGATCCAGCAGCAAAGGGAAACGTTTACCGGCCTGCTGTTCGCCACAGTGCTCGCGCTGATTCTCGTCTATATGGTGATGGCGGCCCAATTCAAATCGCTCATCGACCCGTTCATCATCATGTTTTCCGTACCGATGGGTTTTCCAGGTGTGATTTTGGCGCTGTTTCTCACGAATACGACCCTCTCCACCACCTCAATGATGGGCATCATCATGATGCTCGGCATCGTCGTGAGCAACGGCGTATTGCTGGTGGATTACACGAACGTCTTGCGGCGGAAGGGGGTGGCACTCCGCGAAGCGGTCATTCGAGCGGCGAGGACGCGCCTACGCCCGATTCTGATGACCTCATTGGCCACGGTGTTCGGACTGCTGCCGATGGCGATTGGGTGGGGAACCGGCGGAGAAACCAACGCCCCGCTCGCCCGCGCAGTCGTGGGCGGACTCAGCGTTTCCACGTTGTTGACGCTGTTCTTGGTCCCGACGATGTACCTGATTCTCGAAGAACGGTTTCCACGCAAGGCCCCGGCTGAGGGATCAGCCGTCTTTGAGGAGCTGCCCGCCGAAGCGCCGCTCATCCCGGCGAATCGCTGACCGCCTGGCTCGTCTCTGCTTACGGAGACCGGCAGCTACAGCCGCTCGCTGATACTAGGAAACAGCGCTCGCAACTGCATGGCCAATCCGAAGTCGCCGCTGATGCGGAGACGTCCCGACATCGCTGCGGCCGGCCCGCTGAGTTCTCCGTTCAGCACCTTGACGCAATCCTCGCCGGCCATCGACAAAATCACGTTCGGATCCTCGTGCCGCCCTTCCTTGACCTGGCAGGCACCCTCCCGTATGGTCACGACATATTGACCGCCCTGCGCCCCGCTCAAGTCGAACTGATACACGGCGTCGAGATCCTCGGCGGCTTCCGCATCGAGGTTCGAAGGCAGTTGCTTGAAGAATTCCTTGAGGCCGGCGGCTCGCATGCTTGAGCAGACCTGTCGACGTTGTAGCGGGGGGAGCGGCGGACCCACCGCTCCCGCGCCGTTGATCCGAACGAACTAATAGCGAAGCGTGACCGTTGCGGCGGACCGCCTGGCACCGAAGAACTGTCGCGAAAATTCTTCTACGACTGCCGGGTCATAGCCCTTGCAGCTGAAAATATCGAGATAGGCATTGTTCGTGTCGTTGGCAAAGTGGCCGCTGATCAGAGAAGTCGAGATCAACTGAACCATCGAATAGCCTGCGACCCTTCCCGAACCGAAATCGACGACCTGACATTCCCCAAATCGCTGCATGCCAATGAGCTCACAGAGCTCGATGACGTAGCGGCGGATATGGTCGGCATTGCGGATGAGATCGGGATGGCAGTCTTGCAGGTCAACGGCGGTACACAACCCCCAAGCCTTCCCCTCGCCCACCATTTCCTTGGCGGGAACGGTTGAGGAAGCCTCTGGGGCACTCGATGGTAAAATCGTCTCTTCGGAACCGACGGGGACGCTCATAGGGCATTCCGCCTTTCTGTGTGTGGGTGGGAAATCACGAGGGAATTTTTTGCACTATACCACGATTTTTTTGATCTGCATCTCTGCGGCAAAAAAAATTCACGGCCCGATACGCGCGCGGTCGGTTGACAAGGTTCTCGACGCTCGGGGACAATGCCGGAGCCATGACCGCCGCCTCAGAAGCGCCCTCGTTCGACGTCCCTGACCGTCTCTGCACGTGGTGCAAGGTGCCCATGAAGAAGCGGTTGGTGGCCAGCGGACAATTCGTCCATTACACCTGTCCCAAGTGCATCTTCCAGCACACGACGCGGCGCGGTCCGAAACCCTCCGCCGGTGAGCAGGGACATTGACCCCGCATCCTTCCGTCTACACCGGTCGGCCGCGTTAGTTTTCCGGCCGACCTTGGGCCCAGATACCGCTGCCAGGCGTTTGGCGAATCGAGTTCCTACAGCTTTCCCTGCAGGCGTGAGCGGATGCCTTCCATGCGACGGCGATTCACGCCGAAATCCCCATAGCCGACGCGCGAGGCGGAGCGAAAGTGGATGGTTTTGGCGTCTTCATCGAAGAGAAATTCGACGTCATCGATGAACCCCAAGAGGAGGCTGGTAAACTCGTAGTGAAGGTACAGCTCTTCGTCTTGGATCAGCTTGGTCCGCGGCAGAGCCGCAATCACCGCCTTCAGCGCGGCTTTCGCCTCGGATATGGCCTTTGAATAGATGTAAGGATGAATGACATGCCGACTGTCCTGCGGAGAAGCAAGCGATGAGACACAATTGGGGCTATCAGGACAGGGCGCGAGCATACGGCGCGGCATGCGGGCCAACTCTACGCTCTTGAGACCGGTGCCGCAAGCCGAAGTTCGGTCAGTACCAGATCGTCGCCAAGGGCGGCTGGGGCTCGTCTCGGGTTTCAACAGTGACTGAGACGCGCCCGATAATGCGCCCGTCCTCCGTTTCCAAATCCACCCGCCAGTCGCCCGGCTCGAGCTGCTGCTTAAAAGTGTAGGCCCGGTAGCCGGCTTCCCGGCCGCCGGATATTTTCAGGGGTATTCGGTCCGCATGACCGAACGGCCTGTTATTGTGCGGTCGGAAATACCAATGGTGGTAGACAGTCGTGTTCAATGCGACCGGCGCAAATACGGCGGTAAAACAATAAATCGGCTCGTGAGCGGGAAAGGTCGTGTCCGATCGTTTCCATACTTGATACCACTTCCGTTCGAAGGAGAGTTCAAAGCGATCGTCCGACTTTTTGACTTCATGGTACATTCCGCCGAACTTCATTGACAGCGGGACTGGAGGGATCCAGTTAAGAAAATAAGAGCCGACGAGAAGCGCAATCAAGGCGAAGGCCGGAATCGTCACCCCGAATGCTTCTCGTTTTGACCGGTCGGGGTTATTGCGATAGATGAGCTGCACGACGCGAAAGGTCACGGCGGCGCTGACTGCCGCACCGGCGAGAAAGACCAAGACGTTCATGTACCCGGTCATGACCGGCAGGAAGAACGTGAAGAACCCAAAGCAGACAAGCGCATACAGGCTGACCAGCAACCGTAGGTTCGACAGACGATCTCGAAGGAACTCGTTGCCGACGAGCAAGAGCACCAAGACGCCGAAGAAGACAGCCGAACTCGTCATTGTGGCGCTGCGCGAATAAAAGACGGCATAGGCGCTGAAGAGACTGCCGAGAAGAAACTGACTGGCCATGGGATAGTAGGGACGACTGCGAAGCAGCCATCGCATGAACGGGGAAATGATCGCCAGCTGTGCACCGTCTGGCGGTGGCTCGATGCCGATTCTTCCGGTAAGCACAATCAACACGCCGAGCAGCAGGACATACAGCAGCAGCAACAAATTGTCCTGGAGGCGGTCGATCCTCGTCAGCGTCACAGTGTCATAGGTGACGCCGGATAAGAAGAACACCGCGGGCATGAACGGCTTGGCCAGCAGTGCCTGGACTCTACCGAAGGGGCTCATGCGACTACTGTGCGGAATCGGACTGGTTTGAGCAATGAAATTCAGAATTGAGAGAGAGAATTCCTGCAGACTGCTCAAACAAGCCGCCGTGTTCACCCGTCCTAACCCTTGCGTCCCGAGAGAGGCATCCTCTCTGAAGGCCGCAACGATGTCTCAACGGTTCGCGAAGTCGTGGGTCTGAAACCGGGTTGTTTCAGCAGTCAGCCTCAGACAAATGCGGGAAGCGGTGCATACTGGACAGGCTGCCCGATCAGGCGCTCTAACCATCCGGCCATCAGCTCTTCCTTCAACGGCGCCTTGTTCAGGCGCGCTTCGATGGCGAACCCGGTACGCGACCCGACGACTCCGATGATGGCGGAGGCATCCTCGCCCTCTGGCAGGAGTTCCTGCGTCTGGAACTCGCAGAGCGTGGCATAGAGCCTTCCATCCGGCTCGATGGCCGACCGGATCTCCGGCAAGTCATCCAGCGGACAATGCACGGAACAGCGGTAAGCATATCGGGCCGACGGCTCGATGACGGCGAATTCGCGTAGCGCTTCTTCGGAGAAGCCGGTCAGATAGGTGCGCAGGCCGGCTGGCTCGGCCGCATACGTCGCGGCCAATTGGCTGGCGGGCACGAGAAACTCGTAGACATCCGACGTATTGTATTCGAACTGACAGGGCCCGAACGCGTCCGGCCACGAGCAGAAGAATGGGACGGATGCATCATGCGGTCGGAGGACAAGCTGGCCTTTTTCGACCGCCGTTTCGATGGGAAGTCCGGCGGTGGCAATGGCGTCCAAGAAGGCCGCGCGCCGTTCATCGAGCCACTGTTCCCGACGAGCATCGTCACGCGTCTCACCAGGTGTCACGACCTCGGTCGTTTGGAGCCGCACGCGAAGAAACGAATGGGCGTGGCGGAACCCAAGCCAGAACATGCCCCGGTTTTCGTGGAGCACCATGCGCTCTCGAATACGCCATGGATGACTGATCGAGCAATAGGTACCGACATCTTGAAAGCGGAGATAGGCAGTATGATATGCGCCGGCAAGCAGAAAGAAATCCCCGCGCCAGCTCTCGCGCACATGGACCAGCGTGACGTCTTCGGTGGACCAGGCATCGAGGCCGTCGAAGTCTTCTGGCGCCTCGACCGTCCATTCCTCGACGTAGCAGATGACATCCTTCGCCGGGATTGCCGGCTTGAGTCCCAAGGCCGTCAGACGCTCGCCGACGGCGAGCACCTCATTGAAGTTCAATGGAGCGCGAGTCTCCCAGCGACGCTCACGCACGGTTGAATTCCCCGTTCACGCCCTATCGGCTCGGCCGCACCGCGCGTTGCGAAATGGTCGTGTCAGCCAGGTACCGATCGATCGTGTCCTTGATGGTGGCCATCATGAGGCGCTGCACGTCGTCTTCGGAGAACCACACGACGGTGTCCGACTGCGCGCTCTCCAGACTCCGGCTCGTGATGCTGTGATCTGCATTATTGCGGGCGGTAATCGTCAATTTGTTGCTCGTCGTAATGTAAGTGGAAAACATCCGGCTTTTGGCATTCGCCGCAAACTCGAACAGCTGCCCGCTGATCACGATGTCGGCGTTCGGCATGGAACCCGCCGGCGCGACGCGTACATCCCACGACCGGTCGAGCCAGCCGGATCCCCTGAGACGATCGGCGAGGGCTTGGGCATAGACCTCCCCGGGCTTTTCGCCCGACACGTTGAAATTCGTGACCCCTCCCCAGAGATGAGTACGCATCCCGATGCGATGCTTGTCGGAACGCCGGTCGTCGAACGGTTCGATGACGATCTTCACGCCTTCCGGCTCGGCCTGCTGCACCGGCTGCTGCGGTGGCAGGACGTCGACATGCACGGTTTGCCCGCTTCCGCCACAGCCTCCCGAGAGCATGAGACCCATCCCGAACAAGACTGCTGCGCCCCCTCGCACGAGCGAATCTCTCACGATGCCCTCCTTGGCAAATATGCGCCCCTCTAAACGCGGGGTAGTCTACCGAAATCGCCTGAGTGGCACAATTACAGCGCCACGATGGGCAGCATGGCGCGGAAGGCTTCCCGGCTGAGTTCCGGCAAGGCTCCGCTTTGCACGCGTGGTTCTGCCAAGGAGAGAAAGCGGATGATTTTCAGCATCGATCGCTCCGCCAGTACGGCAGCGATCTGCGGCTTGCGATCGTGCGTAATCGGCAGTGTAAAGCCTTCCCCCTGCTTCCATTCCCAGAGCGTCGGCGCGAGCGAGAGTTCCAATTGCCGACCGGCAATCGCGTGAAACCGATCCACCAAACGCTTTTTGTACTGCCGCATCAAGCTCCCTTCGAGGATCCAGGCCCATGCTACATGATGGCCCCACCAGACCAACGTCCGGAATGTGCGCTTTTCAGAGCCGTGGAAATGCTTCGGACAATCCAGATACTGATATGGGAAAGACTCCAAGTGCTCCCCTTTGACCAGCTGCGTGCTTGAGAGATCGGAATCTGGCAAGTGCAGAAGGTCAACCTCGCGGACTTCCTCCTTAAGGACCTGGCGGGAGGCTTCCAATTGTGCGCGGATTTTTTCGGTAATTCTGGCCTTTTTATGGAAAAAGGCGGCTTCAGTGAGGAGCGCCGTTTCCTCAGCCGTAAAGAAGGCACCATCGGAAACCGGCCTTATGGAGGGATCATCCGATCGGGTCATTTCTGATGCGTTTCGAACCCCGTCACGGTCACGGCATAGTGCCGACGGCATTCGGCGCAACGGATGACGGCGAGGTCTTCGAACACGTCCATCTCGCGTAAAGACAGCGCCGTTGAATGCGCGTCAATGCAGCGGGCAAGATGCGCCCGGACGTCGGCCCGATCTTCGTCTGCGTTCCGGTACGTCTGTGGACCGCCCTCGGACGCGCTCGGACCATGCACGATCGAACCGATGGTGACGTAATGGGCAAACCGACAGGATGTGCAGGCGAAGGCGAGCTGATTTTCCGCGGTGATACGCCTTACCGAGAGGCAGAGCGGATGCACGGACCAACATTGCTGCAAAAACGCCCCGCTTCGAAACACCTGCGCCATGGCCGACAGCTTTCACAGCTTCCAGAGCGCCAACATCATGATGACGCCGGCGGTATAGGGAACGATGCAGGCGTATAGCACCGCCGTACGGGCCTGCGATCCTGAGCCGGTGGCTTCCACTTGCTCTTTATAGACGAACTCATACGCGAGAACCACAAGCGTGAGCGTGAGCGCCAACATGCGACTGGTCCTTGGCCACGTATATTGGCCGCTCAGGAAAAAGTTAGCCGTAAAGAACCCGCTGATCGCCAAGATCGCCGGCGCCACGAGATACCGGATAGATTGCGCGAACACGGGATGCGAACGGGGATGATCGTGAGGAGCACGTGGCCGCGCGTGTGGACTCACGAGCCGACAGCGACGGCGGAGCCGGCTTGACGGGAAGCAGTGGGGTTGGTTTCCGCCGCCCGACACTTCTTGCAGATCCGCGGCCTGGCCTTGAGGAACGAAAACTTTCCGCTCGCGAGACAACTGTAATGTATGAATTCGTCGCACACCGTGCAACGCGACCAGCCGCCGCGGAACATCGTTTTGTCGCGATAGAGCCCCTGCTTGCAGACTGTGCAATGACGCGGCTCGATCGGAAGCAGCATCGGCTCCCAGTCCCCGCCCGCTTTTCGAATGCTCATGGTCGGGCAGTATAACGAGCCATTCGGTTTAAAAACAAGGAGCGCTTGGCAGAGACGGAGCAATTTCGCCGGAGGAGCCGTTAATCGCTGATCGCGACTTGCCGAGGAAGGACAGCCAAGCAGCGAAAGTCTATGCGGCGTAACCGCCGGAGCAAGGGACCAGCGTCCCGCCTGTTTGACTCCACCTGGACCGTTTGTTACTCTCCGCCGGGTTTTCCGGTTCTACCGCAAGGACCTCTTTTTCATGGACATTACCGAGTACCTCGAGCAAAAACGTCTCGACGTCGACCGCTTCCTGGACGAAGTGACACCCTCGACAGCCACGCCCCCTTCCACCCTTCATGAAAGCATGCGGTACAGCCTGCTCGCGGGAGGCAAACGTGTCAGACCGATCCTTGCCATTGCAGCGGCCGAAGCGGTGGGCACTTCCCCGCCCGGTCTCATGGCCGTGGCCTGCTCGGTAGAACTCATTCATACGTATTCACTGATTCACGATGACCTGCCTGCTATGGACAATGATGATTTCCGACGCGGTAAGCCCACGAATCACAAAGTCTACGGGGAGGCGATGGCCATCCTCACCGGTGATGCGCTCCTGACGATGGCTTTCGACTTGATCAGCCGACCTGATTTGATGAAAGGCTGCGACTCAGGACGCCAGGTGCGTGTTCTTCAGGAGTTGGCATTCGGAGCAGGTCATATGGGGATGGTCGGCGGACAGGTATTCGACATTCAGGCTGAGCACAAGGACATCGATTTGGCCGCCCTTCAGAACATTCATAAGCACAAGACTGGCATGCTCATCCGGGCCGCCGTCCGAATGGGGGCGATTGCCGGCGGCGCGAATGACCGGCAGTTGGACGACATGACCGGCTATGCCGAAGACGTCGGGCTCGCGTTTCAAATCGCCGACGATGTGCTGAATGTGACGGGCACCCGCGAGGAGCTCGGCAAGAACCCGAACACCGACGCGGAACGCGGCAAGAAGACCTATCCGGCCTTCTATGGCGTCGAGGGAGCCAAACGGCTGGCGGATGACTGTATAGATCGTGCGATTGCGCGCCTCGCCTCCTTCGGCGCTTCCGCCGATCCGCTGCGGCAGCTGGCCCGATTCATCACGGCACGAAAACATTAAGTAATGACTGATCAGTGACGTACGATGGCGAGCATGCATCATGCCTTGTGAAGAGTGCCCTCTCCAACCGGTTACGACTCACTCATCACGCATCACGTCCCTATGAAAGTGTTCGTCACCGGCGCGACCGGTTTTGTCGGTGGCGCGGTCGCCCGTGCCCTTGTCAAAGCCGGTGCCGACGTTCGCGTTCTCGTCCGGTCGAAATCGGATGCTCAGCATCTCTCGGCATTGCCGGTCGAACGCGTGGAGGGCGATCTTCTTCATCCCGCCTCCCTCCGTACGGCGCTCGAGGGCTGCCGGCAGCTCTACCATGTCGCGGCCTACTACGCCTTGTGGGCAAAGGATCCCGCCGTCTTTTATGACGTCAACGTGACCGGTACGCGGAACATGTTGACCGCTGCTCGCACAGCTGGCATCGAACGCACGGTGTACTGCAGCACGATCGGAGCGATCGGCTTGCCGCCAGGCGGTGGCCTCGGAACCGAAGAGACGCCCGTGTCGCTGGACCAGATGGCCGGCCATTACAAGCGATCGAAATATCTGGCTGAGCAGGAGGTGCTCAAACTCGCGCGCGAAGGACTGCCCGTCGTGATCGTGAATCCCAGCGCACCGGTCGGTGCCGGAGATGTGAAGCCCACGCCGACTGGACAAGTAATCGTCGACTTCATGAGGGGGCGCATGCCGGCCTATATTGAAACCGGCATGAACATCGTTGATGTGGATGACGTGGCGACAGGGCACCTGCTGGCCATGGCGAAAGGACGCCAGGGTGAGCGGTATATCCTGGGATGTAAGAATCTCATGCTCAAGGAGGTCTTTGACATTCTTAGCCGGTTGACCGGCGTCAAGGCCCCATCGCTGCAGCTTCCGCGTTCGCTCGTCCTGCCGCTCGCCTACATCAACCAGTGGATCGCCGACGTGACGGGACGGCCGCCGCGCATCCCCCTGGAAGGCGTCAAGATGGCCAAATATCGGATGCACTACGATTGCAGCAAGGCGATTCGCGAGTTGGGCATTCCGCAGACGCCGCCCGAAACGGCACTCGAAAAGGCTGTACGCTGGTTTCGCGATCACCGCTACGCATGATCCGACGCCTGTTGTGCTCCGTAGCAATCATCCTTCGGGAGTTTGTATAGTGAGGAACGGGCCATGAAGGCGAAACTGCTCGGCGCAGTTGTCATTGTCATCCTTGTCAGCCTCAGCCTGTTCGGCTGGGTCGGCTACCAATTGTTCACCACAGGGTTCAGCGCGAAGACGGAACCGCATGCTCTGGAGGTGTTGATGGCACGGCAGATCCGCCATCTGGCCATTCCGATCGAAAAACGCAATGCCGCCAATCCGATCCCGCTGAGCGCAGAGGTGCTCAAGGAATCTCGAGGTCATTTTGCGGATCACTGCGCTATCTGCCATGGGAACGATGGAAGCGGGCAGACACCGATCGGGAAGAACGTGTACCCGAAGGCGCCCGATTTGCGGTTGACCGAGACGCAATCCATGTCCGACGGTGAGCTGTTTTGGGTCATTCACAACGGCATCCGGTTCACGGCCATGCCTGGTTGGGGCACCGGCGATCCGGAAAAGGATCTCGATAGTTGGAGGTTGGTGCATTTTATCCGTCATTTGCCGCAACTCTCCCAAGAAGAATTGGACGAAATGAAAACGCTCAACCCAAAGACTGAGAAGGAACGCCTTGAGGAAGCGGCGTTCGATCAGTTCCTCCGGGGGGAGGATGCTGCGGCCACAAAGGCCGACGAAGGACATCATCACTAATTCTCATCTTTATTCAGCGCGGATCAGGAAGGAGTACGACCCATGTTGCATCGATTGGTTCTGACGGCATTTCTTCTGACTCTCAGTTCGCCCGCCTTTGCTCACGGAACAGGCCAACACGTATTGGGGACGGTCGTGGCGATCGACGCGAAGCATCTGGAAGTCAAAACCCAAAAAGGCACGACCGTCGAAGTGCAGATCAACAAGCAGACGCGTTTCAAGGAAAAGGATCACCCCAAAAGCGCGAATTTGCCCGAGGTAGGGGACCGCGTCGTGATTGAAGCGGTCAAGGACGAGAAGACCTTGACCGCAACGGAAGTGCACTTTTCCTCGATGAAAAAAGCTGCGCCGCCCGCGCCGGCGCTGACCCAGCAGGCGCCCAACGCCGCTCCTGCTCATTAAGGAAGCTCGTGCGCATTGTCCATTATTCACAACAGACGGACGCGGCTCCGCTCGGCGGCGGCATGCACGCGGCCTTTTTGCGCCTGCTCATTTCCGGCGTCGCAGTGTTTTTGGCCGTGGCCACCGTTCCTGGTCTCGAAGCGGAGAGCTTTGGTGCCGGCGTGGCCGCGGTGCTCGTGCTGACAGTCCTCAACTTATTGCTCCGTCCGCTTCTCTTGATCCTCACGCTGCCCCTGATCGTATTGTCGCTCGGACTTTTTCTGGTTGTTCTCAACGCCCTATTGCTGGAACTCACGGCCTATGTCGTGAAAGGTTTTACGGTCACCGGCTTTTGGCCCGCCGTGGGCGGTGCGCTCGTCATCAGCGTCGTCACCAGCATTCTCAATTTGTTGACGGGCGACTACCGCCAGGTGGGATTCCGCAAGACCGAACCGCGGCAACCGAAAATTATCAATCCGCCTGAATGAAGGTTCTTTGGCGAAGCGCGCGCAATTTTCACCCGCCATCGCCCGGTTGCTTCGCAATCCAGTCGCCGTGACGCGCGCTTTTCCCTGGCATTGCCGCGGGCTCATTGCTACAATGCCGCACTTTTACATGACTAACGCGTGATGACACTGACGACTGTGCACGGCAAACCGCCTGCCGAGACCCAACTCCAACGGACGCTCACTTCAGTCCTGAATGATTTGCCGGTCGATTCGGCCTTGGCGGCAATCTTTCACAGGGAAAACGGTCCTCTCGTCAGCCATGCCGCGCGCGGATTCACCCCCCGCGACGTGCAAGCCATTCTTCGAACCTTGTCGGCGCCCGTGCTCACCGTGAGCGCGCAGGATCAAGACGGAAGCCGCAGCATGCGCCTGCGCATGGTAACCCCCGGCGCGAAGTCCCTCCTGGGAGTCCCTCTTAAATATCGGAACCGGACGTACGGCTTCCTAGTCATCGGCCGCAAGGAAAGCGCCGCCTTCACCAAGAAGGAACGCGGTCTCATGGACCAGGCCAGCGATGAGGTGACGAAAGCGCTGGACCGAGACAAACTTTTTGATCTGAACGTCGTGCTCAGCCGTCCGTTGGTCGGCCAGGAACCGGCCGCAGCCGCCTCTCCCTCTCCCCCTATCTATACCCCGCCCGTTTCGCAGCTGACACCGCACCTGCAGGAACAGATCACCGCCGTCCTCACCGATGCGAACCAGACGGTCGCCTATGATCGCGCCTGGGTGTGCCACTATGACCCCATTGCGGGCAGCGTGGAAGTATTGGGAGTGGCGGGCGATCTTCGAGCCGACCATAAAGACGGCAAAAAGGAAATGAAACCCGGTCATCGCCTCGCGCTCGACGGCTCCGCAGCCGGCTGGTCAATTCGCCACCGCAAACCACGGGTGGACCATGATCTCGCATCGACTCAAGGCCGCTTTTTGGATCACAAGCAGCTCTTCAAAGACCGGTTTCAGTCGTCATTGGTCTTTCCGTTTTTTGTAAGAGGGCAAGTCGGCGGGACTGTGACACTGGCCTCGCGTGAAGCGGCGCGCTACCAACCGACCGATGCTCGCACACTCGAACCGCTGATTCTGAAGCTCGCAGACTTGCTTCAGGCTCCAACGCCGGCCCCGGCTGCTCCCCTGCCGGCTGTCGGTGACGACGGCGTGACCTCCGCGCCCGTCGAGGCGCCGTCTGCACCCTTGGAGCCCATGATCCGCAAACAGGAACGTCAAGCAGCGATTGGCGAGTTCAGCGCCTTCCTGGCGACCGAAGTCAGGGAACCGCTGGGCTCGATTCGCGCGCAATTGGAGGAAGTAACCGGCGAAGGGGTGCTCGACTTTGATCCGCAAACGCGCGTCGAAAACGCCATGCGCGATCTGATTCGGGTCGAAGCCATTCTCAATGAAATCCTCGACTTTGCGAAACCTCTCGAATTGAATCGGCGTCTCGTCAGGATCCCGGAAGTCATTGAGAGCGCGCTCACCGTCGTCGCCACCGATCTCGAAGTCACACGCATCCATGTGACAAAGGAGTATGCCCCAATCCTTCCTCCCGTGCGTGGCGATGAAGCCAAGCTACAACAAGTCTTTCTCAGCATCTTCAAGAACGCCTGTGAAGCGATGACCCCGGGCGGGCACCTGACGATTCACGTGACGCAGCATCGCGCCGGACGTGGCTTTGAAGATCATATCCTCATTAAAAACGACGGCGCGCCCATTCCTGCTGAAATAGTCGACAAGGTCTTCGAGCCGTTTTTCACAACTAAAAAGGCCGGTTCGGGACTCGGTCTTGCAACCGTGAAGAAAATCGTTGAAGAGCACGGTGGGTCCATTGCGATCGCGAGCGCGCCGGGCGAAGGCACATCGGTCACGATTCGCCTTCCCGGAGTGAGTCGCGGTCCGGCCTTCCGTCATAGGGGACGTGGTCGCCGTCCACATCGGCGGTGACTGCGACGTTTTGCCTTTCGTTTTCGGCACTTACCGATGACCCAGGGTGCGCATGAACGAGCACGTTCCGGTTCTTCCGGCTTGACAGCCATCCCCCCCTCTGGATATGATCCCGCCCACTTGATTCCGGGACGATTATCCGAACGCACTGAACGGCAATCTTCAGCCACCATTATTCAAAGGAGATACGTATGAAGCTCTTGATCGGCACTGTTGCAACGGTTTCCGGTGTCGTGTTTGCGATCTCCATGGCGTCGGCCAACCCAGCCCTGCTTCCCAAGCATGAGGGCTATCCGATGAAGAACAGCGGCAGTCCGGTGAACGGACAGCCGACCGCGAACGATCCAGGCCAGACTGATGCCCGCGGCGAATCGACGCTGACCAGAGCTGCAAGCTTCGACGACAAGCACGTCTCGCAGAACCTCAAGAAAGCAGAGAACGATCGGGTGACCGCGAGTGAGGGAGCCGGACGTCTTCCGAAGGTGCAGGGTCCCCAGATCCAGATTGCTCCGCCCGTCACCTCAGCCACCAAGATTCAAGGTGATCGCAAGATCGAGTAACCCTCTTCTCGAATAGAGACGAAGGAGGGAGCGGTCTGTACAGACCGCTCCCTTTTATTTTGCGCCGCAATCGTCCTTGACTCGAGCACGGCGGGTCGACGAAACCGTCTACCAGTCGGTAAGTCTGAACCGATAAGGCTTGGTGGCCCACTCCCCAGCATAGTCGACGCCGATCCGTGGATAAGCGCCGATCATTGCTTTCGGAATCTTCGTTCCTCTGTCTTCGAACCACAGCTGCCGTCCAGCTGTCATATCAATCCGGTTCAACGAACGGTCAATCGAGAAGGCACGGCAAAGCCGTCCTGGCCCATCAATCAACTCCCCCTGAATCTCCGCGGCTCTGATCAACACCGCGGCGGGAAATCCGGCCTCCTCGGTCACCACGTTCAAACAGTGATACATGCCGTAAATCAGATACACATACGCGATGCCCGGTGGGCCGAAGAGCACGTCGGTTCTGAGCGTCCGTCCTTTTGACGCATGACAAGCCAGATCGTGAGGTCCGACATACGCCTCGACTTCGACGATTTGTCCTGCCATCCTGCCGGCGCCGTTTTTCCTCACCAGATACTTGCCAAGCAGCGATCGGGCGACCACCAGCGTCGAGCGGTTGAAATATGTCCGAGGCAGAATTTTGTGTCGCCTCACATTTTGTATTGTATTGCAGGCCGCGCAAAATGGCAGCCCTTTCGCCCACCCTCCCGAGCGTTCATTGTCCACCCGGCCGGCCACCGATTGCTTTCGCAATCGTTTTCCCGGGACGCGCCTCCTTCCGCAAGCAAGGCCGCAGGCAGAGGACGACCGAGGAGGTACATACCAAGCTTCGCTTGTACCGCTCGCTTCGATCAAATGCGAGCGGATAGGTCCCTTGCGTCCAGTTGACTCCCACGTAATCGCGGCGTCTCGGCGCCGCGGGGGTGGGCCGGTGAAAACATCGTCCTTTTCAACGGTCGCCTAAAAGTACCAGGCGAGGCCGCCCATCACGAACCGTGGAATGCCCGGTACGAAGTGAATATCGTTGACGCCGGCCGGTTCGTTTCGCAACCGAGACTCAAAGAAAAACGTCGCTT
>DATJGE010000104.1:0-5502 GCA_035495295.1 Nitrospira sp.
CTGGGACTTCCTGATCAAGGATACGCCCTTTGACGGCACGGCCGTGAGCGCGGCTCTGGCGAAACTCCGGACGGTCCGTGCCTTGCGACAGGAAAACCTTGCCGCACGCCGGGGCGGCTACACCCGCGAGGTCATCATCGAGGGATCCAGTCCGACCTGGAAGACACTGAACACTCAGATTGGCAAAGCCGCAGGCTCGAAAGCCCCTGTGCTCATCCAGGGGGAGACCGGTTCGGGCAAGGAAGTCGTGGCGCGTCTCGTTCACGAATTGGGCGGCAGAGCCCAAGGACCGTTTCTCGCAATCAACTGTGGCGCCATGAACCGCGAACTGCTGGAAAGCGAGTTGTTCGGTCATGACAAAGGCGCATTCACTGGTGCCGTTGGCGCAAAGACCGGGCTCGTCACGGCTGCGGGCGGCGGCACGCTCTTTCTCGATGAGCTGGCCGAAATGCCGACTCCCATGCAGGTCAGTCTGCTGCGCTTCCTGGATCGAGGTGAGTATCGACCGGTTGGAAGTACGCGCACGTTTCACGCCGACGTTCGCATCGTCGGAGCCACCAATCAAGATCTTTCGACGCTCGTCGCGCAAGGCCGCTTTCGCGAAGACCTCTTCTACCGCATCAACGCCGTCACGCTTTCCGTCCCAGCGCTCAGAGAGCGCAAAGAAGACGTGCCAGGGCTGGCGGAGCATTTTCTCCACAGTCTTCGCGCCGCGGGATCTGTGACACGCACGTTGTCTCCCGAGGCAACAGCCGCCCTCTGCGGCTACTCTTGGCCCGGCAACATCCGGGAGCTTCGCAATGTCATCGAACGGTTAATGCTGATGGGAACCGGAACGGCCGCCATCTCAGGCGAGGAAGTCAGAGCGATGCTGCCGGCGCCGCTTTCCGAGTCCGAGACCGGTCAGCGTTCCAAGTGCTCTCTCGAAGACATCGAGCGCTGGCATATCGAACGGGTCCTCGAGGCACACGACGGGAACAAGAGCCAGGCCGCCAAAACCCTCGAGATCGACTACAAAACCCTCTTGAGCAAGCTCAAGAAGTACGGCCTCACGAGCAAGACAGCGCATGATCACTGACAAGCATCCGATGAACGAAGTTCACCCCGGCCTAGGAGGAGAGACATGATCCGTATGTGGGCATTCAACCTTGTGATGGCGTGCTCGCTTCTTGTCCCTGCAATTGTGTCGGCTGGAGACAAACCCTCCCACAAAACATCCACGGTCAAGGACGTGAAGGCGATGTCCGAAAAAGATCAGACGGCGTTGGCGCTCAGCGCGGCACCGTCCCGCATCTCGAAGGATGCCAGTGTCATGATCTATGGTGCTGATGGCAAACTGACGGAAGTGAAAAAGGGGACAAATGGTTTTACCTGTCTTCCCACGGTCATGAACCTGCCGGTTCCCGATCCCATTTGTATGGACGCGGCCAGCAACCAATGGATGACCGACGTCATGAACAATGCTCCCAAACCAACCAATACGGTCCCGGGCATTGCCTATATGGCACGCGGGGGATCCCACTTTGAAAAGAACGGCAAAGTCGTCATGGCGGGAGAAGGTGCGAAGGTGGTCAAGGAACCTCCGCACTGGATGGTCATGTGGCCGTTTGATCCCGGCGCCTCTCACCTGCCGACCGTTCCCAATCCGTCAGGCGTCTACATCATGTTCGAGGGCAGTCCGTATGCGCATTTGATGATTTACCAGGATCCGAACCGGATGAAGTAATCACCTGCTCCCTGGGGATTTGACCAGTGTCAGCCTCCGCTCCGGACGGCCTAGGCTGTCTGGATGAACGTTCGTGACAAGGAAGTGCAAGCGGAAGTCATCGCTCGAGTGCTCGACAATGCGATGACCCTTCCCGGATTGCGTCCCAAAATCGGCCTTGACCCGGTGATCGGCCTGTTTCCGATTGTGGGCGATACGATGGCGACGATTGGCGGCGCCGCAATCCTGGTCGTGGCGCGGCAGCTGCAGGTTCCCTGGGAGGTGCAGTTACGCATGGCCTACAACCTCCTCAAAAACGGCCTGATCGGCGCCATTCCACTCCTCGGCGATTTTTATTCATTCGTATTCAAAAGCCATCAACTCAATGCGGCCTTGCTGGTCCGGTCGATCAAACGCGGGGAAGACGGACACTGCGACTTATTGACGAGACCGTTGTCGCTCCGCGACATCACGGTGCTGGCGCTGCTTCTCCACCCCACCATTCTGCTTGTCTCCGTTGCGGGAGCATGGTTTTGGAACCATGATATCTCGCTGTTGGACCTACTCTATCCCACACCCTATCAGAGCCGGGGGAATTGACGACCGCTCCGGACTCTAGAAGCGGTCTCTTTCCCATCGGATGCCATACTGCGGAGCCTCGAACCCTCGCTCGAGCACGCCAATGTCCGGCCCTTCACCGATAAAGTCGTCGTTGATGTTGGGAAGTCTCCGGCCGGCATCGACCGCATTACTCCCCGCATCGAGCATCGGCGTGGGCGGCGGCATAAAGGACTCGAACATCGGTGGAACGGCGATCGCTGTGACGAAGACGGGAGCGGTCAGCAGCCGTCCATGTCCTTCATATGGAGACTCTCGGCTGAATGACGCAAAGTCGCTCCAGCTGTAATCGAACTTGAATTCCCCGTCAGGACTCCACCCGTTGTAATCGATGCCGGCCAACTGGAGATAGGGCGTCAGATAGACCGGCCTGTCCGTCCCGATCGTGAGATTGTTGTGAAAGGAAAAATTGGACACATACGCTCCGTATTGCAGCCAGGCCCATCCCCTACGAATGGACGTGTTGTGTAAGATGAAGAACCCGGTCGGCTCCTGATTGAGTTTGTAGGGCGCAATGGCCGTGTTATAGATGAGGTTGCGAACGGCGTACACCGGCCCTCCCCACACCGGCTGGAAACTGATTCCCATGGCGACATTTCCAAACCGGTTGCGGAAGGCGCGAACGTTCCGTTCGCTGTAGTCCAATTCGATGCCGTCATCCCCGCCCCACAGCACGTCGTTGCCGTAGAAATCAATCGCACGATTCGGAATCTCCACCGGCTGTGAAAGCCCAAGCGCGTCACCAAAGCCTGCCAGCGTATTGTGACAGATCACATGCCCGGCGCCAGTGACGACAATGCCCTCATAGTTCCACGTCCGGCCGCTCGTATCCGGCCAGCGGACACCCCTGCCTTCCAGAAGATTGTCGCAGATGTAGAGGTCTCGGTTGGCACCGCCTCTGCCATTGATGCCGTAATGGACGTTCGTGATAACCGTCCCTCTGATGACGACGTCGCTGGTGTTCGCGAGGGCAATTCCCCAGGTGCTCGAGCGAATCGTCATGTCTTCGAGATGAACGTGAGAGCCGGCAATGCGGACCCCGTATTCTTCACCGGGAGAGTCAATGATGCTGGCTTCGCGATCGCGGCCCTTGACGACAATTGGATTCGCGCCGGTCCCGCTCCGTTCCAGGCGGAACGGACCGTTGTAGCGACCCTTGGCGAGCGTGATGACATCGCCGGGTTTGGCTTGTGCGAGCGCGGAGGCCAAGTCCTCGGCCGACTCGACGTCTACGACATGCGGGAACTCAGGAGCATCACGAGGGACTGCCCGCGTCGTCGCTCGAGCCGTTCTCGTGAGGGTCCCGCCGTCCGGGTCTTCAATCGTCAGCCGGACCTCGTAGACGGAATTCGGGTCCAGATCGAAGATGCTGCCGGCAAATTGTTCGGCGATCGCAAACTGACTCGGAACCGCACGGGAAAGCGTGTCTGGGCGCACGCGCTGCAGCGGCAGCGCCTCCTTCCACGTCGGAGAGTTCACCTCGCGGTACGCGACCCGAACGGACGCATCGAAGTCCTCATCGCCATCGAGGACCGGCAGACTGATGCCGACCGTGTGCAGCGTGGCAGGATCGATCTCGACTTCCCCGACCGCGATGGGACGGACCACAGACGAAGGAAACCACGAACAGCCGAAAGACATCAGGAGAAAGATAACGAGGAACCGATTCATGGAGGCGCAGCATGCCGCGGCCCTTCGTGCGCTCCCACTCGGAGAATCCCTTGTGCCCGAGAAGACTCGACTCCGTGAGATTCTTATGGTCGCCAGCCGGGCCAGCTCGTGAGGGGTCGTGTCTGCGCCGTTGTCACACATGGCAGCCCTTGCCCACCCGAACGTGGGCCGTTATGATGGCCGGCCATGACTCGGGATGAGGCGCGCGCCCACTACAATTTCCTCTTGACGCTGTGCATCAGGAAAGCTGAGACCTTCGGCCCATTGGCCTTTGCGTTCATCAAAGACCACAACCTGAATACTTTGGGTCTTTTACCGGAAGAACAATTCAATTTGCTCGTCGCCACCGCCGAGGTCTTTGCCGACGAGCCCAAGCGCTACACCCACAAGCTGGACTGCCTGCAGAAAGCGCTCGACATCCTGCCGCGGACCAGCTTTTTCGATCCCGCGCTGGCTCGTCAGCTCCAGCAAGACATCCAGCGGCTGAAGGCCGAGCTTGATGTGTATTCAGCGGCAATGAAGCCTGAACGTCAGGCGTCAGGCAGTCAGCCCCAACGGATCATTGTCGAGACCGACATGCCGGATTATTACCTGTCCATCGCCCAACAGCGAGCTTCCGCCTATTTTCAGGAAAAGTATCGGCTCTCCAAGGAATCGAAGATCGCCCAACATTTCACCTCCGCCGCCCGCAAGTTCGAGCCCGAGACCACGGCCGTTCAGAAAGAGTTTCCCGGCGCCTGCGCCCCTTTTGTCGCCGCCAGAACCGGGGCCTGGCATGTGATGCTTCCGTTTGATCTCAAAATCAGCCGTTCTCCAGAAGATCCATTGGACGCCGCCTTGCGCATCTGGTACGCGAAGATCGGATACTCGTTTCCACTTCGCTACGACATGGGACGCCTCTGCAGCTACTATGACGACCAGGTGCTTGATCTCGACATGAACGATCCGCATCTGCTGTTCGTCTCGGTCGGACCGCTGCAGGAAACCAATCTCGGCAAGGTGGATCGGCCAGTGCCTGACGACGTTCCGTACGAGATCGGGCTGCCGCGCGCGTTCCTTGACGGGACGAATTCGCTGGGCCCCTACGTCCAGATCGGCTGCAACATCAAAGTCTGGTTCGATGCCAATGCCGTCAGCTTGCTGGTTCAGGGCGCGCCGGATTTGCATGAATACGGGCTGGAGGGAGGAGCGGGGTTACTGACGCGGACCTACGCCTCGGAAAAAACCGCCGCCTATGCGGGAGCCGGAAGTCAACCATGGCAGGATGGTCTGAGCTTCAACTATGTGAACATGCATCTTCAATTGCTGCCGAATGTGACCACGGCGGTCGTGCCGGCCCATACGCCGATCTTTTCTCTCTATCCCGTAACCGCACGAGGACAGTTCCAACTCACCGACGCGCGCGCGATCGGGTCTTGAAGCGCATCGTCGATTACACTGCGTTCCCGAAATCCAATTGCCGCCAGGCTTCATAGACGATCACCGCCACCGCGTTGGAGAGATTCAAA
>DATJGE010000105.1:0-2458 GCA_035495295.1 Nitrospira sp.
CACGAAAGCCGCGGCGTGCTGGTCACCAAGGTGGAAGCGGGCAGCCTCGCCCAGTCTGAAGGGTTGCGTGAAGGGGACCTCATCAAGGAAGTTAATCGCGCTGACGTCGGATCGGTGGGCGATTTCACCAGCGCCGTCTCCAAGGTCCGCCGTGGCGATACCGTCCTCTTGCGGGTCCTGCGGGAAAGCCGCGCGTTTTACGTCGTGCTGAAACCTGGCGAGCCCTGATTCCCCACGTACCGATTCGCAACGAACCGCGAGCGTCGGGACGGCATCGGGCGCGTCTCCCACACACTCATGAGAGACGCGCCATGCAGTTGGCTAATGCGCGGCCACAGGCTGCTTGCTGGCCTTGGCCTCCTCCACGACCTTGGTTGCGACCTCACGCGGCACTTCGTCATAGCGCGCCAATTCCATCACGTAACTCCCTCCTCCTCCCGTGAGAGAATTGAGCGTAGTCGTGTAGGTCATGATCTCGCTCAGCGGAACCAACGCCTTGACGATTTCGGCGTGCCCCCGCGCTTCGACATGGAGGATGCGCCCTCGCCGGGCATTGAGATCGCCGATCACAGCCCCGATGTGCGCCGCCGGCGCCTCGACCTCGACGGTCATCATCGGTTCCAGTAGAACGGGATGCGCCGTTTCCATCGCTTTCTTAAATGCCATCGATGCGGCAATCTTAAATGACATTTCCGAGGAATCGACAACATGGTACGAGCCGTCGTACACGGCGACGCGGACGTCTACGACCGGAAATCCAGCCAACGTGCCATGGAGCATCGCCTCGACGACACCCTTCTCCACCGCCGGGATGAAATTGCGGGGGATCACCCCGCCCACCACCCGGTTCGTAAATGCGAATCCCTCCCCGCGCGAGGACGGCGTCAATTCCAGCCAGCAATCCCCGTACTGCCCATGGCCGCCCGTCTGCTTCTTGTACTTGCCTTGAGCCTGCGCCGTGGCGCGAATCGTTTCCCGGTACGGAATCTTTGGCGTATGGATAACGACCTCTGCGCCGTACTTGCGCTGCAATTTCTCCAGCGCCAGATCCAAATGCAATTGGCCGGTCCCGCTCAACACCATTTCCTTCGTGTCGGCATTCCGCGTGAAGCCCAGGGTGGGATCTTCCTCGATCAACTTGTGCAGCCCCAGGCTGACTTTATCGATGTCGGCACTCGACTTGGGTTCGATCGCAAAGGACAGCACAGGTTTGGGCAAGGCCGGCCAGGAATACACGATGGGATGCTGCTCGTCACAGAGCGTGTCGCCGGTCTGCGCATCCTTGAGCTTCCCGATCGCCACGATATCTCCCGCGGCCGCCGTGGCGACGGCCGTGTGTTTCTTGCCCAGCAACTGATACAGATGACCGCTTTTCTCTTTGATCTTTCTCGTCCCGTTGTACAACAGCGAATCGGCCTGCAAGGTCCCGGAGGCAACGCGGACATACGACAGCCGTCCAACGAACGGGTCGATGATGGTCTTGAAGATGACAGCGGAAAATGGCGCGTCGGCTGTCGCAGCCCGTGTGACCTCGTGGCCGCCGTCCGCATCCTGCCCGGTAAGTGGGCTGCGCTGCGCCCGGTCGGCCGGCGACGGCAGCAGATCGACGATCGCATTGAGCAGCGGGACCGTCCCGACATTCTTGAGCGCCGATCCCGTATATAGCGGCACGATCGTCCCCGCCTGCACCCCGGCCCGGAGTCCCTTCAACACGTCCGCCTGCGAAAGTTCGGCACCGGAGAGGTACTGTTCCAACAATTGATCGTCGCACTCGGCGGCCGCTTCTTGAATCCGCTTGCGCGCGTCGGCCAGCGTCGCCTCGGCGCCAGGCGGCACCGGCTGCTGCTGCCACTTCGCGGTGTCGGGCCGAGAATGCACTGCCGCCTGGTTCACAAAATCCAGGACGCCTATCCACTGCGCCCCGTCTTTGAGCGCGCACGACATCGGCAACGGCGTAAGGTCCACATCCCGATGGCAGGCCGCCAACAACTCTTCCGTCGATCCGGATTCCTTCTCCAGTTCGTTGACGAAGATGAGGCACGGCAGGCCGAGCGCCTTCACCTGCGACCACAGCCGGAGGAGCTCGCTTCGGATGCCGCTCGCCGGACTGAGCACGACGATCACGGCATCCGCCGCCTGCAAGGCCGTGATCGCTTCGCCAAGCAAACTGAGCGCGCCGGGCGTATCGAGCAGATTGATGGTGGTCTGATTCCAGGAACAGCGGAGAAGACTGGTGCTGACGGAACAGCGGTGATGGATTTCTTCTGGCTCAAAATCCGAGGCGGTCGTGCCTTGCATCACCGAACCGAGAGTCGGTATGCCGCCGGTGGTCAAGAGGATCGCTTCGGCCAATGACGTTTTGCCCGCCCCTCGATTGGCGATGACAGCCACATTTCTGAGAGACCTCGCACCCGGCTCGTTCATAGGACCCTCCTTGGTCGTTGCGAAAGGCATCTGT
>DATJGE010000106.1:0-18741 GCA_035495295.1 Nitrospira sp.
TGTCGAGACCTCCACACCTGCAGGTCCATTCTTCAAGCCCCTGCATTTCATGCATTGTGTCGTAGGATTTTGTAGACTGCCCCTGGCACATCAATTGCTCGTCCTGGAGACAATAGATGGGTTGTTCTCACCGCACCATCGGTTTTTCAATATACAATCTAACCCATAACGCTGAGCGATGGTCAGGAGTTCTCTACCTCGATCACGCGCTCGCATTGGGTTTGGAGAAAAAGGAGATTCAGTGAGCACACGGTTTAGGCACGAAGAACAAACCATAGTCCGGAGATCTATCAAGAAGGTCCTGCGCACTGGCGCCATTGTACTAGGGCTCGCTGTGCAGGTGCAGATCGCAGGTGCATTGAATGTCTTTGGCTATGACGTCATCGTCCAAGTCGAAGACATATTACATCAAGCCGCCAAGGCAAGCCCACAGTGGCACACAAAGCAGGACACCATTCGCCGGGATGTCCACGACATCACCTTCTCGCTTGAACAAGCGTGGAAGGCTGCCGAATACTCAAGACACACAGAGAGAAAGGACTATGCCGAGCAAGCGCTTCTTATCCTTCGGCGGGCAACGGCACGCGGGTACTTCGATCGGGTCAAGACTGAACCAGTTGTTGCGTTGATAAGAGGGCTACTCTCTGGGCAGGCTGGATAATTCTACAGCCTTAGCGTCTTCAGCCTACAACCTCATATTCCTGCACTCCTGAGCGCCTTGGTTGAGGAACCTATCGCTAACCGGTAGACTTCCTCGCCGCGGCGCTTTCCCCTCTCATTCGCCTCAGTGAAACTGCCAAGGTCGTCGAGATCTTGCTGAAAAATCAATCGCCAGCCGAATGCACCGGCAAACGCCTCGGCACACAGCAATTTAGCCCGGGCATTCCCTTTATCTCCGCTCACCATCCGAAAAATAATGGTGCCCCCGACACGAATTGAACGTGCGACCCGCGGTTTAGGAAACCGCTGCTCTATCCAACTGAGCTACGGGGGCGTGAGATGAATTTTACGCACAAGTGCCAGGGCTGTCCAGCAACGAGACGGCCCGTTGTCCATGTCGGCCTTTTGGGGTAAGGTGCTAGTATGAACAGGGCGAAAAGCATTTACGGGCTGATCGTGCTTTCCATTGTCGCCACGGGCCTCGTCCTCGCAAATGAGGTATGGGCTCTCGACAACCCTGAAAAGGTGATCCAAGAGACGTGCGCCCGCGACTGGGAACATAACTCCAGGATGCGAGCGGCCTGTATCGAGCAGCAGATGAGTGTTCTCGAGAAGTCGCGGTCGGCCACTCTCGATCCACGGCTGCAGCAAGAGGACCTCTCGCTGATTCAGGAACGATGCGAAAAGAATTGGCCTGACGATGTGCGAATGCGGCTCCAATGTCAGCAGCAGGAGATACGGGCGTTTCAGAAACTGCAAGGGCCGCCCCCGAAAGGGGTCAGTTTAAAAGATTACTCCGTTGCTGTGGCGGAGTGCTCAAAACAATGGCCGGACGATTTTCGGCAACGGGCGCGCTGCATGGACCAACAGATCGCCGAAAAGCGCAAGTATCAAGAGCGCGACTAGCTTCCCGGACCACCGTTCAAGGCGAATGGCCCGAAGCGTCGCTCGAAAGCAATGCGGCCCTCGTAGGAATTTGATTGAGCAAGTCGGCGCGAATGTGATAGATGCCGGGAAGACGGTGGCCCATGGCGAAGGCCAGGCCGTTGGCTTGATCGCCGATCGAAAGTTTCCCCACAAGTTTGCCGTCTTTTCCGGTGGCGACGAATTCGGCCGCCGGATTCACAAGTCCATAAGGCGCAAGCGGCCCAGGTTGTTTTACCACTCGCTCTTCTGAGGGGACGCTCACCACGCGGCTCAGGAAGAGATGGATCGCTTGCTGGTCGACCTTGTCCGTCGGCCGGTCTTCCAGGACCCAATCTCCATTCTGATTGATGAGCGTATAGGCCTCTCCACGCGTCTTGACGCTGAGGAGGGCAATATCGTTCTCTTCGGCGCCGAGAAGGCGTTTGTCCTGCAGGTGGTACAGTTCCTTCGTGAAGTCCCTGACGAAGGTGGGATTGATTCGGTACAGCGGCGCCTCGGACGTCGTCTCGGCAAAGGCTTCGCCGGTCGATGGGTCAGGTTGATACAGCTTCACCGCCTGCTCGCCGTCAGGCGTATGCAGCGTGACCTTCACTTTTGGTTGATTGAGAGTTCTTGCCAACGCATCCCGCGCGGGGCCCGGGTCAACAATACTCATCGCCTTCAGATCCTCCAGCCGAAACAAGAGCATCCGCACCTCATTCAGGTCGGCATCTGCTTCCACGGGATATCGGATTTTCCATTTGGGCTTCGGCTTGTCGCTGACGCGATAAAGCACGATTTCCGTCGTCGGATAGGTCAGACGCACGCGATCGATGTCTCCCGACGTGAGGCGTAAGACATCCTTTTTGCGGAACGTCATCAGCGATTTGTTGACAAAGTCTTTCGGAGCCAGGTCGGTCAGCAGCAGGGAATGATCCGAGGTCCGAAGCACATACAGTGTCGACGACAGCGGTCCGGTGTCGCCGATTGACAGCGTCTCCTCTGTCAGGCCGGTCTTAATCGTGACCACGGCCACCGGTTTATCGAGCCCGAACGGTGTGAGGTCGGCGGGGTTCTCGTCGACCACCCGATGAACGGATCCCAGCACGACGGCACGGATCAGACTTTGGATCTCGCGGTTGTCCGCTTCTGCTTGGATCGGCTTGATTAACGACCACCCTTTATCCGCGGTGCGTTCAAAGACCAGCTCGTCGCGGTCGGCCCTGAAGATCACCGACGTGATCTGCCGTTCCTCGATGCTGACGACTTTCTTTTTAGCGGATTCTTGCCGTTGTTGCGTCTGTTGGGCCGGGAATTCGACGAGATAGAGATAGAATGCGAGCGCCACCAGGATGACCGCCATGAGCGCTGTCGGCCAGTAACGCTTCATCTAAAGGCGGCGGCGCTTTCGCCACACGCTGACACCCGTGATGAGGACCACGGCAGGCAGGAAGAACACCTGCACATACAGCAGCGCACGCTCTTGGAGCGGGTTCGGTACAAAAAGACGCAAGGCTTGGTCCCGGGGGCCGATGGTGATCATGTCTCGATCCTGAGCCAACCAGGCCACCGTATGCAGGAAAAAATCGGAATTGCCGGGGAAGTTCACGAACGCATTGCTGGCGAACGTCGAATTGCCGATCACGACGATGGCGGGACGAGGTTTGCCTTCGGTCGGAGGGGCTTTCGGCGCCAAGGCAGCGGCCATGGGCAGCGGTCCTTTGATATCCTCCTTCTCATTCAGCGCGATGACGCGACCCGTTGCCTTCATGACCGCTCGACTATTCGGCGATGTTCTGGCGAGTTGGACAAAGTCCCAGTCCTTGCCGAGCTGTTCATCGAAGGTGACATGTCGCGCGAGAGGAAACAGCACCGCCGCGTTCAGGTCTTGCGTTATTTCATGCTCCGTGAATGTGCGGACCAGCAGCACGGTGGGTTCCCCTTGCGCCAAGCGGTCTTGAAAATCCACCAGCACGCCTGGCCCAAACCCGACGCCCCAATGCTTCAGCAGCGGATTGAGATCTGCCTGCGTCTCGGGGTCAGCCATCAGCAGCAGATGGCCGCCGTTGTCGACGTAGCTCCGAATGCGGTCCAATTCTTCGTTCGTCAGCGGCTTTCGAGGTCCAACGACGGCCAAGATCGATGTGTTGTCGGGGACCGCATGCTGAAGGAGCAGACTGAGGGTGCCGACGTCATAGCCCTGCTTGTTGAGGATTTCTTTGGCCACCGACAATCCGGTGCGTTCCCGATTATCAGTGCCTGGCTCTCCATGTCCCTCAAGAAACAACACCCGTTTCTTGTCGTCTTTTGAAACCCGAATGAGTGCCCCGGTCAGTTCGGCTTCGGACGGATTGGTGACGCGCACGGTCTGTGCGCCGCTTTCGAAGACGGCGGTATCGCTGCGGGTAATGCCGTAGCTTTGGGCGACTTTCGGTTGGCGCTCGGGGTCCACAAACTCGACGGCGATCTTCCCGCTGGCCTGCCGGTAACTATCCAGCCGCTCCTTGTAGGTTTGATAACCCGGATCTTTTTCACGAGTAAAGACGGTGATCTTGACGTCGCGCGGCAGGCTTCTGATGACGCGGTGGCTCTGCGGCGCAAGAGAAAAGTTTTGATTTTCTGACAGGTCCCAGCGAATTGAGTGTCGTGCCGACAAAAAATTGAGGATCGACAGAATGCCCACAAATAAGAGGACCATCAACAGGCTGTTGGCGCCCATTTTTGTCGATCGCCGCGCGGAGACCGCCCTGACTGCGTCGACATGGACAACGAAAAAGAGCAGCAGGCAGAGGAGGGCGAGTCCTTCGACCGCCGTCACGATCCAGATGTGCTCCGGCGCGAACTGGTATCCGATCATGCCGGCGACCGCCAGCGCTGTGCCGACGATGCCGAGCGGAAAGCGTTGCAAGTTCATTTCCACCTCGTCGAATCGACAACGCGGTGGGTCAGAAACAACATCAGCACCATGGCGCTCACGAAATAGACGAGGTCACGAGTGTCGACCAGGCCGCGGACCAGATGGTCATAATGCTCCATAAACGAGAGGTAGGACACGACTTGCCCGAGCGGTGTATCGCCGAGGAGTGAGCCGACACCTGCCAGCAACCACAGAAAGAGCAGCAATCCAAAGCTGACAAAAGCGGCGACGATTTGATTTTCCGTCAAGGCGGAGGCAAGGACCCCTACAGAGACAAACAGCGCTCCAAGCAACATGACGCCCAAATAACCGGTCAGAATTGGATACCAATCAAAGTCGCTGAACAACGCGAGGGTGAGTGGGATCAGCCCTGTCAGCCCGAGCAGACCAAGGAAGAGCAGGAACACGCTGACGAATTTACCTGCGACGATTTCATTCAAGCCGATGGGAGAGGTCATGAGGAATTCGAAGGTACGCAGTTTTTTCTCTTCGGCGAACAGCCGCATGGTGAGGATCGGCAGCACGATCAAGAGTACGAACCGAAGACTGCTGAACAGATTGCGAAACACCAGATCATTGAGATTGAGCTGTGCCTGCCCCTGGACCTGCATGAGTTGAATGGCCTGCACCCCTGTAAACACAATATAGATGTAGGCGAGCAGGCCGACGATCAGAAGAAATACCGCACCGACGACATAGATGATCGGAGAGACAAAGTACGACCGCAGTTCCTTGGCCAGCAGGGTATTGACGGGCGTCATGACGGCGGGTCCATGCGATCAACAGATGTAAGTGTTGCGGGGCTACCCGAAGCCGCTGCCTCTCCGCTCCCCAGCGAGAAGCCTTCTTCCCGATGAGTCAGCTGGAGGAAGACATCCTCCAACGTCATCGAAATCAACTTGAGCTCGATAAGGCCCCAGTCATTATTCACAGCGAGGCGCGCGATGTCCTCCCTGATGTCCTTCCCGAGCTGGCTTTCGAGAAGGAAATGTCCCGACGGCCCGTTGCCGTGCACATGGAGAACGCCATCGAGTTGGCGGAGCCTGGCTTCGGCGTCCGCGGGCGCACGGGTCAGGGTCAGTGCGATTTTTTCCGAGTGGCGAAGCCGAGCAGACAGCCGATCCGGAGTGTCTTCCGCGACAATACGGCCGCCACTGATGATGACGACCCTCTGGCATACCGCGGTCGCCTCGGGCAAGATGTGGGTGCTGAGGATCACCGAATGGGAGCCCGCCAGGCTCTTGATCAATTCTCTGATCTCGATGATCTGTTTGGGATCGAGGCCGACCGTTGGTTCGTCGAGAATGAGGATTGGCGGGTCGTGGATGAGCGCCTGCGCGAGTCCCACACGCTGCCGGTAGCCCCGAGAAAGATTGCCGATCAGGCGGTGCTGGACGGAGCCAAGCCCGAGTCGATCAATCTCACGCGACATGGCACTGGTCAGCATGCCGCCGGTTAATCCACGGAGCCGGCCGACAAAGCGGAGATATTCGTCCACAGTCAGTTCCAGATAAACTGGCGGCGTTTCAGGCAAATAGCCGATCCGGCGTTTGACCTCAAGAGGCTGCTCAAGGCAGTCGTAGCCTGCTACCGTCGCTGTGCCTTCCGTCGCCGGCATGAAACAGGTCAGGATGCGCATCGTCGTCGTTTTTCCCGCCCCGTTAGGACCAAGAAACGCGAGGACCTCGCCTTTGGCGACTGAAAAGGTCACCCGGTCGATAGCCGTGTGTTGCCCATAGCGCTTAGTGATCTGTTGAACGTCAATCATATATACGAACGGGTTGATGATTCGTCGATAGAGACGGGATCGGGGGTGATGGCGGCGGGCGTCAACTCGCCATGTCTTTACAAGTAGTTGCCCGGCATCTTACTCATGGGAGCGTGGGCAGTCAACCCTGCCTCGCGCGGCGCAGCTTTACAGAAATGAGTCGGTCCTGTTAGAGTCCGGCGCGTTCCCGCCGAGGCTTCCTAAGCTGCTCGACATCATGAAGGCGTTGCTTTGGTTCATTATTGCCGTCCTGCTCGCTCTGGCTCCCAGGGCCGTAGACGCAAGGACAGGCCCGACCTACAAAGTACAAGGGACGGTGATCGCCATTACGCTTACGCAGAGTCCCCCATTGATTGTGGTGAAGACTCCGCTCGGCCCAAAGAATCATATGACGGTTGGAGCCACTGTCACCGCTCAGACGAAGATCGTTCGCGGAAATAAGCGGGTAGCCCTCAACAGCATTCGAGAAGGCGAGATCGTGTGGTTGACCTATGTGAAGTCTCCTGGAGGAGTGCTTGCCGAGATCATTCGGGTCCCTGCCTGAGGTCCGCTCCACTAAGTTCGCGAGGTTTTTTATGGACATATGGAGCGACGTTCCGTGATCCGATAAGGCGATTTCCGCCGCTGATCTCTCTATACGAAGGTAGGGGCAGCGTCTACGGTTGCGGTATTGTTCAATGTTCGGTTCGGGCTTAGCGTGGACCTCATCGGCGAGGTGCCTTGGCCCTAAAGGATCAACCGAGCATTACAGGTGATGACGATGACATCCAAGACTTCGCGATCGAATCAGATGTTGCTATCGACGCTCACTGCAGCAGGAATGTTGCTGGGTGCCTGTTCATGGATCCCAAAAGGAGATGCCGAATTCGACGTCGGCATCAAGGACCGCGGCGTGGCTTCCTGGTATGGCGAGCAGTTTCACGGCAGGCAAGCCGCAAACGGCGAACTGTTCGACATGGATGCCCTGACCGCCGCTCACCGAACGATGCCATTGGGCAGTATTGTCCGAGTGGTGAATCTCGCGAACGGAAAGCATTTGCACGTCCGCATCACTGACCGCGGGCCGTACGTCAACGGCCGGATCCTCGACCTCTCGCGCGCCGCTGCCGTCCGGTTGGGGATGGAACGCGGAGGCTTGACGCACGTCCAAATCACCATCGTAGGGCAGCGTCGTCAGGAATTCGCGGACTTGGCCAAAGGCCACGCCACATCGCTCCTCGTCCCTGTCGAGAGGATTGCCGACCGTCCAATACCTATGTTGGGTTCTTCTCTTCGCGTTCTTCCGAGCGACGTCTGGCTTACGCGCCGCATTCGTCGCGTTCCCGCGATGCTCGCCGCAGACCATACGGCTCATGCGAAGGTCGCCACACTCGCCTTGGTTTAGCGATCCCCTTCTGTCTGTCTCGGGTTGACAGTCCGCGAAGTGCTCCTCTACACTGTTCAATCTTGGCCGGCAAAACGAGTGCCGGTGGCAGATCAGACATCGAAGAGGAGCGCATGGCAAAAAAGCAAGCCGCGGAATCCGACGAATCCCGACTGAAAAAGAAGGTCGCCCAGCAACTCGCCGGTCACGCCAATCCCGAAGCAGACGCCGCGATGCGGTCTTTGCGAAAGCGGCTGAAACGTGAGCAACGAAGACGACGGTCGTCGGCGCTCCGCCGGAAGCATGCCGGCGGCAATAAACCGGACGAGGCCGCTGCCCCTGCGGCAAGTTAGGCCTACCGGAGCTGATCCAAAGAACAAACTCGTGATTAACTCAGGTACTTGAAGGAAGCGCCAGGCATGGACGAGTTAGAAAAGCCGGACAAGCGAGCTTCTACGGGCGACGGTGACGTTGCGAGCGATGAATTAGCGGACACAGTGTCCGCAGAATTGACGGGCGAGCCCAGTTCCCTGACGGACGTTTCTGGTGAGCAGGCCGAGCCGGTCATCCTCGAAGAAGAAAAAGTCAAGGACGAGATCGATATACAAATCGATCTCTTGAAAGATCCTGATTGGGTCGTCCGGCGCGAGGCGGCGATCACGCTCGGAGAAATGGGGGACGAGCGCTGCGTCGAGCCTTTGTGCAAGGCCCTCTACGACGGGGATTGGCAGGTCCGGGAGGTGGCGGTCGAGGCGCTGGGGCAGATCGGCTCTCCGGCCGTGGACATGCTGATCAAGATGGTGCGCGATTGGGACGTGCGGAAATATGTCATCATCGCGCTGGGCAAAATTCGCGACGAGCGCGTTCTCGATCCGCTCATGGTTCAGTTGAGAAGTGACGAATTCAAGGATGATGCAACCAACGCGCTTGTCGAGTTGGGCGAACCGGCTGTCGAGCGGCTTGTCAAAGCCTTAAAAGACAAGGACGAAATGGTGCGAAAGCAAGCCGTGCTGGCATTAGGCCGAATCAAGCACGGCGGCGCAGTGGATCCATTGATCGACATGCTTGGGGATTCCGACTGGTTTACCCGTCTCACGGCAGCGGCAGCGCTCGAGGCGATCGGCGACCCGCGCGGACGCGACGCGATCAAGCCGTTGATGAAAGATCCTGATATGGTCGTTCGGATGCGAGTCGAACGCATTCTCGCGAAGTGGAAGAAGCAGCCCGCCGGCTCAGTATCAACGAACTAACCGTCTATCTGCTCAGCTCTTTATCCAGGCTTTGCTGCAATTCGGTCAGTTTTCGGATCGGCACCGGCTTTCCCATCGTCAGTTCCAACCGCATCTCCTGTAACGTCCCGACGAGACCTCGCACGGCCTGCATTTGGTCGCTGGGCTTTGCGCCTTTGATGACGCCCTCCAAGGCATCGACTCCCTCAGCCAATTGTTTCGCCGCCTCACCATAATTTTTGTCGACGAGCTCCGACTTGGCCTGCACGACGCGTGATTTCGTATCAAGCAGCGCTTGACGCCTCCGGAGGTCTCGTTCAATGCCCATCGTGGTATCGACGACATTTCTCGAGACGTCTTTCAATGAATGCTGGAGATCACCGATTGTTTGCTGCAGCGTTCCGACAGGGCGCTGGCCAAAATAGTACCCGAGCGCAAACGCGCCTACCGCCAGTACAACTGCGCCGAGAAATTTCCGCATCGCCTATCCTTTCCGTCCTCCCCGGGACGAGGACTTTCCTGTAGAATTCAAATAGTGAAGCAAGCTGCCGGCCGCGGTAACGCGGACCGCAGGGTCCGAGTCGTGGAGGCCTTTCTTGATGAGCGGCAGCACGGGAAGAGCAAGCTTCCCCAATGCTTTGGCGGCAAACAGCCGCGGTTGCGGCTGCTGATCTTGCAGCAGTGTCTGCAATATTGCGAGCGCTTGCTTGTCGGAGGCGGCGCTGAGCGCTTGTGCCGAGGAGGCGCGTACAGAAGGATCCGGATGTCGCGCCAGGTCTGCGGCGATGAGAATCGCGCTCTGGTCGCCGAGTCGCAAAAGTCCCTCGACGGCGCTGGCCCTCACCTGCATGGATGCATCACGAGTCAATGCCTGAAGCAGGGGACGCGAGTCCTTTGCGCCGACGCGGCCGAGACTGGCGGCTGCGACGGATCTCACCCGGGGATGTTCGTCGCCAAGGGCGTGCGTCAATGGGGCGACCGCACCCGGCTGGCGGAAGTCGCCCAATGCCCCCGCCGCGAACGCTCGGACGGGAGGCTCCGGATCGTACACCCCTTGGCTGAGTACGCTGAGGCTTGAAGGACGTCTGAGCCGGCCCAGCACTCCCAGCGCAGCCATGCGTGTCTCAGGATCGGGTAACGTCGAAGCGCCAGTGATATCGGACAGCATGTCTTCCTTGCCGAGTCGGTACAGGGCGGCATAGGCAAAGACTCCTTCCGGCCCGTCTTCCGTCCTCGCGACTTCGATCAAGCGCGGCATGACGTCGGTCACGTGTGCTTCGCTTAACGCGTTCATAGCGGCTATGCGGACGGAGGCGCTGTCGTCATGAAGGGCGCGCCGCAATGGCTGCGATTTAGAGGCAAGACCCGCATGGCCCAGGGCTTCGACCGCCCGTGCGCGCACCACCGGCGAATTGTCTAACAGGCCGTCTTCCATGATGGCTCGCTGATCCGGCAGGTGTAATTCCGCGAGCGCGCTGTATGCGGCAATCCGTAGATATTCCCGGCTGTCACGCACGTAGGCGCTTAAAAAACTGACGCCGAGCTGGCGCAGCAGGCTCGCATCGTCTGCATGACCACGTGCGAGGAGACGTTCATAGATGTCGAGTCCTTCTTCCGGGCGGCCGATTTTTGTGGCGCTTTCTAGGGCGAGTCGTAGCAGCCGCTCTGTGGCGATGACATCCGACGAGGCCGGAGGCAGAAGGCGGAGTACTGCCCCATAGTCGGCGCGCTGATAGGCTTCGCTCACTTCTCGTTCGAGGGGAGTTTGGGAAACGGCAAAAACGGCAGGCGGGACGGCCAAGGCGACCAGCATGCAGACGAGGGAGATCAGCGATTCGTGCGTCACCAGGTCGTCGGAAGACAGGTCATCGCGGGACAGTACAAGAGTTCAACGTAATCTTTCACCATCCGCTTCGTACAAAACCGGGGAGCGACCGTTCTGATGCTTTCTTTGACCATCTGCAGCCACCCGCGCGGAATGCCATCGAGATCCCGCTGGTAAAACAAGGGCACGGCTTCCTGCTCCAGCTGACGGTAGAGTTGTTCCGCATCGTGAGCGTCCTGTGCCTGGACGTCGTTGTTGCCGATCAACGGCTGAAGGCCCCAGCCGTTCGCGCCGTTATAGCCTTCCTGCCACCAGCCGTCGAGCGTACTGAAATGCAGTGCGCCGTTAAGGGCTGCTTTCATGCCGCTGGTTCCGCTCGCTTCCATGGGGAACCGCGGCGTGTTCAACCAGATGTCCACGCCTTGCACCAAGTATTTCGCCATGTGCATTTCGTAATCTTCGATGAAGGCGACGTGGCCGCCGAGCTTGTGGTCGTTGCAGAAATTCATGACCTCATGGATGAAGTAGCGTCCCGGTTCGTCAGCGGGGTGGGCCTTACCGGCGAAGACCAGTTGCACCGGGCGCCATTTGTCCTGGAGGAGTCGCTTTAACCGCTCGAGATCGTGGAACAGCAGTGTCGCCCGCTTGTAGGTCGCAAATCGCCTGGCAAAGCCGATCGTCAAGGCTTCAGGATCGAGCAGCGTGCCACGGCTGAGGACCTGGGAGGGCTGCAGGTTCCCCTGCATCCAGCCGGTGCGCGCCCGTTCGCGGATGAATCCCATCAGCTTACGCTTCATCGTTTGGCGGACGGCCCAGAGCTCATGGTCCGGAATATCAAGCACACGCTGCCACATGGCGGGATCGTCGCAGTGCTCAGACCAGGCCGGATGCAATGATTTGCTATAGAGGCGATGTAAATCTTGCCCAATCCATGTCGGCGCATGGATACCGTTGGTGACATGCCGGATCGGCACCGTTTCCACGGGCAGGCCCGGCCAGAAATGGTGCCACATCTCACGGGTAACGCGGCCATGCTCGCGGCTGACCCCGTTGACGTGGGATGAGAGGCGCATGACAAGAGCCGTCATGTTGAATCCCTGCCCTCGCGATTCCGGAGTCTCTCCCAACTGGAAAAACTCGTCCCTTGAGAGATTGAGCTGTTCCCAATACCCTGAGAAATACCGATCCATCAGATAGTGCGGGAAGACGTCATGTCCCGCCGGCACCGGCGTATGGGTGGTGAAGATTGTGCTTTGACGCACCACCTCACTGGCCTCGGCGTGCGAGCGGCCGCCTAACACGAGTTCGCGCACACGTTCCAGCGTGAGAAACGCCGAATGGCCTTCGTTGGCGTGCCATACGGAAGGTGAAATCCCAAGGGCGCGAAGCAGGCGGACACCACCGATGCCGAGGAGAATTTCCTGGCACAGCCGCATTTCCTGATCGCCGCCGTATAACCGTGCAGACAGCGCCCGGTTCTCCGGAGTATTTTCCGGCACGTCCGTATCAATCAGATAGAGCGGAATGCGCCCGACCAGCACTTTCCAGACGACAGCGGACACGTTGCGTCCGCCCATATCGACGGCGAACCGGCATTGCTCGCCCGCCGGCGTGAGAGCCGGATGGATCGGGGAATCTTCCCGCTTGAAGGGCGCATAAGCGGCCTCTTGCCACCCCTCTGGCGTGATCCGTTGGCAAAAATAGCCCTGCGGATACATGAATCCGATGCCGACCAGCGGTACGCCGAGATCGCTGGCCTCTTTACAATGGTCACCGGCCAGGATGCCCAGGCCGCCGCTATAAATCGGAATGGACGTGTGGAGCCCGAATTCGGCCGAGAAGTAGGCAATGATGTTTTTGGTTTCAGCGGCGTGTTTCGCGCTGAACCAACTTCGCCCGTTCGCCTTGTATTCGTCGAACAGCTTGAGCACCGCTGAGTATTGTCTGAGATACGATGGGTCATCGGCGAGTTTAGTCAACCGCTCAGGGTTGACGTCGGTCAACAGTTTTACGGGGTTGTGATGGGTGTAGAACCACAACGTCGGATCGATCGTCTCGAACAGCTGCCGGGCCTCCACCGTCCAGCTCCACCAAAGGTTCTGCGAGAGTTCAGACAGCCGGGCCAAGGCGGCGGGAATATGTGTGTGCACTGAATCGATCGTCGTCGTATTCACGCAGTCTCCTTGTAGGGTGGATCGAAACCGGCGAGAAGACGGTCACTCGTGGAACGATCAGGCGTGACCTGCCTTATGCCAAGAGTTCCACTCCTCGGAGAATGCCACGGCGGCATACCGTTCGCCAAGCACTTTCGCAACTCGGTTCATCAGCTTGGTGAGCTGTTGGCTTTCTTCGAGGGTAAGATCCTGACGAAATCGCGGATGGAGGCCCCAGCGGGTTTCGATCTCGTCACCAGAGACGTCGGACATCACACTGATGAGCTTGATCTCGTTTCCCGTCTGTCCTCTCGGCGCTGAACGTTGCACCGGCTGGACGTTTGCTGCAGACGACGTTGCGGCGACTCCTGCCTCCGGGGGCGGTTCTCCCTTGAGAATGGCGGTAATGGCCGGCACCATCGCCGTTGCGCATAACGTGGCGGCCGACGTGATTTGCGGGCTATCGGCGACGCCAAGGGCGTCGGCGACACGACCTCCGAACGTGTCGAACATCTCGTTCTTGGCCTTGCTCTCCTCGCTGATCGAGAAGCGGTAGCCTTCATACAGCTTCCGGCTTTCCGCCACCACGCCACTGATCGTCATCATAATGTCGTTTTGATCGACGCTGGAGCCGAAGGCCGGCTCCAGCACCGCTCGCAATCGCGCAGTTACCGTATCCTCGAGCCCGCTCATGAACTCGGGGTGATCTCTGATAGGGATGTGAAACGCCGACAGCCGGTCGGCCAGATTGAATGTGACTTTGAGAAATTCCAAGTAGAGCTTCCACTCGTCTTGCCGTTTCAACTTCAGGGCCTGTTCAGGAGCCGTCTTTTTCATGAGGGTCACCGACTCGCCGGCGACAGCCAGCATCAAGTCGGCGAGCGATCGTTGTTGTTCGCTGTACGACATGTTGGTCGTGGGCATGACGGAATGCGTCCTCCCTTTATGGATGGCGCATTATAACCGACTCCTGATCCGGCCTCCAAGAGGGAGGGCGAGGGGGTGGGCTCTGCAATCTCGCGCGATTGTCCTGGCAAATCGTTATCCAGTCGTCCAAAATGTCCGACCCAAGGAAAGACAAGGTGGCGATCGAGCGCTGACGATGGAAGATTTACCGCTGCTCTTGTTGAAGACGGTATTGCTGCGTCCGTATGTCTTTGTCTTTCTCGCCGCCTTTCTCCTGATCGGCCGATGCCTCCTCGGCTGGCGGAGGACAGGCGCCTTCCTTGTCACCGGCTGGATGACGGCCTTTCTCTGCGAATTCTCGTCGACGCGCGTAGGTGTGCCATTCGGCTTCTACTACTATACGGGGTCGACGGTGGGTCAGGAACTGTACATCGCCGACGTACCGTTTATGGATTCACTTTCATTCACGTTCCTTCTGTTTGCCAGCTATTCTATGGCGCTCGTCTTTCTGTTGCCGACCGTCACACAGTCGAATGGCCGTCGGTTGGAACTCTTGCTGGATCCCGCAAGCAGGACCGCATGGCCTTCGCTCGTGCTTGCCGCCGCGTTCCTCATGTTCATCGACGTGGTCATCGATCCCGTCGCCTTGCGCGGCGACCGTTGGTTCCTCGGCCTGATTTACGGCTATCCGGATCCCGGACTGTACTTCGGCATTCCACTCATGAATTTCGTCGGCTGGGCGGTCGTAGGATTGGTCGCGCTTTCGATCTACTTCGCGATCGACCGGCGCTTGCACCCATTGCCTGCCTCTCAAGCCGTGACAAGGCATGTGCTGCTCGGGTGCGGGCTGTACTATGGTGTCCTCCTGTTCAACCTCATTATGACGTTCTGGATCGGTGAAGCCCTTCTTGGACTGGTCGGCGTCATGATCTATTTGCCGATCACGATCCTCTTTGTCCTGCGCTTGCTGAATCGCATTCCGGGTGCGGCCGTCTCACGGTACACCGCATCCCCACGACCGCTCACGCCGTAGCATTAACACGCGTGCGGACGTGTTCGGGGCTCGCATTGAAACGGTCTCGTTCGTAATGTTATACAGCGCAGTCACCTGTTGTTCCTCCATGAGTCGCGACATCACGCCATACGTCCTGAAACGTCAGTCCGAGGACCATGATTCTCGGAAGCTTTCCATTGACTATGCGGCCGCGTTGAATCCGCAGCAGCTGGCCGCCGTGACGGCCGGTGACGGGCCTTCATTGGTGATCGCCGGCGCGGGAAGCGGAAAGACGCGGACACTCGTCTACCGCGTGGCCTATCTGATTGACAGCGGGGTCGATCCCTCACAGATTCTTCTCCTGACGTTTACGCGCAAATCCGCCCAGGAGATGCTGCAGCGGGCGGGGGAACTCATCGGAGTGCGCAGCGAGCGGGTGTGCGGCGGCACATTTCACTCGGTTGCGAACATGCTTCTGCGGCGTTATGGCCGGGCCATCGGATTGGAGCCTGGATTCACCATTTTGGATCGAACCGATGCCGAGGACCTAATCGCGCTCGTCCGGTCGCAACTTGGGCTCAATGAAAAAGACAAACGTTTTCCGAGGAAGGGCACGATCGCCGAAATCTTCAGCAAGTCCGAGAATACGTTGCGGAGCATTGATGACATCGTCATCGAGGAATTCAGCCATTTCGCCGATCATGTGGAGGCCCTCACGCAACTTCAGGCCGGGTACCGGGCCGCCAAACGCCAACGCCAATTGGCGGACTATGACGATCTCCTTGTTTTGCTGCGTCAGCTGCTCATGCTGGAGGTCCAGGCGAGGGAGGCGATTTCAAGGCTGTATCGCTACATTTTGGTGGACGAGTATCAGGACACGAACCGGTTACAAGCGGATGTGATCAGGAATTTGGCCGCGTCGCATCAGAACGTCATGGTCGTCGGCGACGACAGCCAGTCCATTTATGCGTTCCGGGGAGCAACCTTCAAAAACATCATGGACTTTCCCACGCTCTTTCCCGGCGCCAGCATTTACAAATTGGAAGAGAATTATCGGAGCACGCAGCCGATCTTGAACCTCGCTAACTGCATCATCGAAGAGGCCGCGGAAAAATACACGAAGCACCTGTTTACCCGGAAACTGGACGGCCCCTTGCCAACGCTCGCAGAAGCCGCAGGCGAAAACGCACAATCGCGCTTCGTGGCCCAGAAGATTCTCGAGTTGCGCGAGGAAGGTGTGCCCTTGAGTGAAGTCGCGGTCCTGTTTCGATCGAGTTTCCACTCCTTTGACCTGGAAATTGAACTCTCGAAGCATGGGCTACCGTTTATCAAACGGGGCGGGGTCAAATTCATCGAGACCGCGCACGTCAAGGATTTGCTGGCACACCTGCGCGTTGTGGCGAATCCGCTTGATGCCGTGAGCTGGCATCGAGTGTTGATGCTCGTCGAAGGGGTCGGTCCGAAAAAAGCCCAGGATCTGTTAACCACGCTCGTCAAATCGGAAAAGCCTTACGATGTGCTCCGCGGAGCGAGCGGACGATCTTCACAAGGGCTCAAGAATTTGGCCCATACGTTGGAAAGTCTGTCGGGAGCGGACGATCGGCGGACTGCCGAACAAGTCAATCACATCTATGAGTATTATTTGCCGATCCTCAAGGAACAATACGACGACTACCCGAAACGCATTCGAGACCTCGATCACCTGCACACCATCGCCGAAGGCTACCCAGAAGTGGACGCTTTTTTGTCAGACCTGGCGTTGGAACCACCGGACGGAAGCGCCGTAGACGTCGAGCCTCCGGATCGGGACGATGAGCGGATGGTACTGTCGACGATTCACTCGGCTAAAGGGTTGGAATGGCAATGCGTGTTCGTCATTTGGGTCGTCGATGGAAAGTTCCCGTCGATTTATTCCTTCGTGACGGATGGCGACCTCGAGGAGGAACGACGATTGTTCTATGTGGCGGTGACGCGCGCGAAGCGGCATTTGTTCCTCACATATCCCATTAATGTGTTCGACAGAAGCAGCGGAATGTTGCTGTCCAAGCCCACTCGCTTTCTCGATCATGTCTCTCCGGCCATGTTTGAACAGCTCGCCTTGATCGAAGAGGGCCACGAGGCCGACTGGAGCCGTTACCGCGACCGAGACTATTGACCTTTCATGTATCCGCTCGTGCTGTTCCTCACAGCGGCGCTCATGTATTTGTCCTCAATTCCGGTCCACGGAGAAGAGACCGTCGCCACTGGCGGGCACATTTGGAAGCAAATCACGGTTGAGGCCGCCACGCTTGGATTGCCGACGAAGTTTCTGGCAACCATACCTCCTGAGTTTGTTCGCTTCGAATTTGATGACTTGCAGGCGTTCGCAGCGGAGTATCATCCCTCCGAGCATCGCATGGTCTTGAATCGGACGCTCTCCTTCAATGTCGCGGGACGGACGTTGCGTCCACTGAACCGGCTGACTCATGCAGAATTGGAGACGCTGTATCACGAACTGTTCCATGCGTATATGGACTATTTGGCAACCAGGGAAGTTGAGGGAAAGGTGGATGCGCTCTTGACCTTCGCGCATCAACAGCAGCACTGCCGATACGGCGCCGTCATGATCGCACCCGTCGTCCAGCGCAAAAATGAGACCGAAGAGCGTTTCCTGAGCGAACAGGAATCATGGGAAGCCTTGAACGAAGGATGGGCTGTGTTCGTGGGGTGGACTGTCTGGAGTCAGCTTGAAATACAGCGTCATGGCGGTCGTTCGATGCAGCAGCCTGGAAAGCAACGTGATGCCTGGCTTCGCCGTCTCGAAGAGGCGGATCGAGAGGGAAGGCTCCGTGGTTACTACGAGCCTCAAGATCCCGCAGAGCGCAGTATGACTAGAAAGCGATTTTTAGCCGTTGCGTCACGACTTTCCGGCGAAGAAATTGGACGGCTCATGTCCGGGCCGTTGGAATTTTCGCCTGATCTTGTGAGGCAGGCGCTTAAAAGGCTTGAGAAAAATCAAGCCAGCCTCTTGCACACGAAAGGTTGCGACCAAGTGTCTTGAAGTACTTGAATACGTTATCCTTTTTTCTCTCTCTATGGGATTGATCGCCAGGAATCCGACCATCGATCTCAGCTAAAGAGGGCCGTCCTTGCCATGACGGAAGGCTTAAAAAACGTTCGCGGCTTCAAGGGGCTTGACTTGGCAGCACTTCATCAATAGAATCAGCCGTTTCCTGAAAAAGGCTGAATCCGCAGCTCATCACTTTCTTCCTTAATTTTAAGGAGGGAAGCGCTGTGCGTGGACCAGCCTGCTCTTCTTTTCCCATCGTCTTTTATTGATGCGAAACGAGAGCCTTCCGCAGCTGGGAATTTTTTTCGCTGGAGATTTTTGGGCAGGTACCCAAGTGGCCAAAGGGGGCAGACTGTAAATCTGTTGCCATCGGCTTCCAAGGTTCGAATCCTTGCCTGCCCACCACAGCAGGCAAATGCGAACGGCAGTGCTGAGTGTTAGGCCAGGCCATCAACGTCCTCCGGCTTTCACGCTCAACATCACGTTGCAGATCAAGGCGGGCGTAGCTCAGCGGTAGAGTCCCAGCCTTCCAAGCTGGCTGTCGTGGGTTCAACTCCCACCGCCCGCTCCAACGTTGGTCGTAACGCGGGCAAAGGATCAGCGGAGTTTTGGATCGGAACCCTTCACGGATGACGCAAGACAATCACATGGCCCACGTAGCTCAGTTGGTAGAGCACGTCCTTGGTAAGGACGAGGTCACGCGTTCGATCCGCGTCGTGGGCTCCATACCGCGTTTGACCCGACCACGAGCCTATAAGATTCATTTCGGCAACCGAATATTGTCCTTATCTCAGTTACTGATGAACGCAACTCTAATCTGAAGGTGATGTATGGCGAAGGCGAAATATGAGCGGAAGAAACCGCACGTGAATATCGGGACGATCGGACACGTGGACCACGGGAAGACCACGTTGACGGCGGCGTTGACGAAAATCAGCGCGGACAAGGGCATGGCGAAATTCGTGAGCTAC
>DATJGE010000107.1:0-2326 GCA_035495295.1 Nitrospira sp.
GACTCCGTCTTCCGACTCATGACGGCCCGGCAGGGGAAGCCTGACGTGATCTTCACCGAGTTTACCCATGTGCACGACGTCTGCCGCGGACCGGAGTTTCTGCTGGACTCGCTGCACTATCATGAGGCCGAGCGTCCGATCGTGGCGCAGTTGTATGGAAAGGACCCGGAGCTGTTCTATCAAGCGGCGCACGTGGTGTGCGAATTAGGCTTCGACGCTCTGGACATTAACATGGGTTGTCCATCCCGCAATGTGGCGTCGTCGGGTTCGGGTGCCGGACTCATCCGAACGCCTGATCTTGCTCATGCGATCATCCGTGCCGCACGACAAGGCATTGCTGATTGGACCGCCGGACACACGTTGGCGACCGCCGGGCTGAAAGCCGGCAGAATCGACATCGTGAATCGATTGAATGCGCTCAGGAACCATGCGCCGGCCGCTCTTCGATTGGCGATTCCGCTCTCCGTCAAAACGCGTCTCGGTTACGACGAGGTGATCGTGGAACGGTGGATCGAACACCTGCTTCTCGAGTCCCCCGCCGTGATTTCGCTGCATGGACGAACCTTGCAGCAAATGTACAAGGGAGAAGCCGATTGGGCGGCGATCGGTCGGGCGGCTCATGTCGTTCGCGGAAGCGGAACCCTGCTATTCGGGAATGGAGATGTCCAGAGTTTGGACGAGCTGGTGCGTCGTGTCAGGGAGACCGGTGTGGACGGCGTGCTGGTGGGGCGGGCGGCATTGGGAGCCCCGTGGTTCTTCCAGGGGAAGGAAGAAGCTCGGCACTACGCGAAGCTCGCAGAGCCGTGGGAGCATGATCTCCCGACACCCTCGCTGACCGCCCGATTCGAGATTCTTCTCGCACACGCGCGCCAATTCGAGGCGCAATGGGGCCCGGAGCAATTCAGGCGCATGCGAAAACATTTGGGATGGTACTGCAAGGGGTTCCCGCATGCCGCTGCCTTGCGGGCTCGAATGTTTCGCGTCGCTTCCGTTGCGGACGTCGAAGCGGTGCTTGCGGACTATCGAAGCGGCCGGCTGATCGACGGCGGCGAGACCAATGATTCGTCCATCACCGAACGCGAGACCGCTTACCTGGCGTCATGATGCGGCTGGTGCTGGCGTCGACCTCGCCGCGTCGTCATGAATTGCTTTCCCTCCTCAAAATTCCCTTCGAGGTCAGAGCTCCTCTTTGCGAGGAGGTGATGTCGCCGCACGGTTCAGCCGGCGATCTTGTCGCAGATTTTGCCAGGGCCAAGGCCGATTCCGTCGCGACGCAGGAACCTCAATCCCTGATCCTGGCCAGCGATACCTTGATCGAGCGCGATAGCGTCGCCGTCGGAAAGCCTCACGATCTCGCCGAAGCCCGCTCGATCCTACGAGACCTCGCCGGCCGTCCTCATCTGGTCAAGACGGCCGTGAGTGCCGTGTGCCGTGCCCGATGCTTCCAGGCCACGGAAATCTCCACGGCCCGGGTCTGGATGAAGCCGTTTGATGAGAAAGTCCATGAACGCTATCTCGAGAGCGGGGACAGTCTCGGCAAGGCGGGCGCCTATTCCATTCAAGGACTCGGTGCGGAATTGATTGAACGACTGGAGGGCGATTTTACGACCGTCGTCGGATTTCCGCTCCGTGTCGTGGCACGGCTGTTGGTGCAGGGAGGGATGGCCATTCCGGTCGACGTCGATACGCTCTATCTCAGCAGGCCTTACGGCACCTGGTCACGTTTCCCCGAAGATTGAAAAGGAGAGGGGCTTTTCGTAGAATGCCGCCTTCATTTGCTTTTTTAAGGAGGGGTCTCATGGTTGTTCAAGGGAACCACGTGACAGGCCTGCTGGCCGGTTTCTTTTTGGTCCTTATTCATCCCGCGTTTGCCATCGACGTCAAACTTACGACCGAGGAAGCCCAGAAGGCGTTGGAAGCCGGCCGGGCACCGATGGAAAAGGCCAACAGCCCCGAAGAAGTGAAGAAGGTGTTGCAACATGCGTCCATGGCGACCCGCGTCGGCGCCGATCCTGAAAAGGATGCTTGCGGGGCCAGCGCGATTCTCAGGACGAAACGCTACCGGCTCGAGGCATTCGGCCGACAGGAGGCCTCGGAGTCTAAAAAGCGCAAAACCGACATCCGCATGCCGGACGAATTCATCAAGAAAGTCGTCGACATGCCGAATATGGAAGTTGAGGTGCAACTTTGTGGCGACGATGAATATTTCGCCGAAGGGGCGTTGATCGAGTTGCAGCAGGCCGGCAAGAAGGTGAAGGCGATCGACGTCGGCAAGGCGGAGCGAGGACGCAAGAATGAAGTCAGTGGGCCCGCCTACCGGTCCCGG
>DATJGE010000108.1:0-79496 GCA_035495295.1 Nitrospira sp.
CGGCCGACTTGCGGAAGGCGCGTCTCGGGATATCGATTGCACGGCAATCGGTGGGCGGGAGGGTGAAAAAGAACGCCGGGGTTGGGTGGGTGAGACGGGAACGGCGCGTGCACGCACCCGGGGCAGGGTGGCTGGAACCGAAACCCTTTTGAACAGCGTTCGGTCGGGAGCCTGCTACTGCCGGGAGCGTTGTCGTTAAGATTTGGCAGTCTGCTCAATCTCCCGCTCGTCCGCCTCGTCTCGTTCTTCCAGTTTCTGTCGTTGTTGTCTCAGCAGTCGGGCCAGGTAGGTGCGCTGAAGCTTGAGGCGCTCGGCCGCCTTTGTCTGGTTGCCGTCGGCATCGCGCAACGCCTGTTCAATGATGTGACGGCTGTGGGCTTCCATCGACTCGTGATACGGCAGGCGGAGGTAAGACAGCGCGTCGCCGTTCACGTCCGCTGAGTTGACTTCTAGGGCCAATACGTCAGGATCAATGACGTCTGCCTGACTCAAGATGACGGCCCGGGCGATTACATTGTCCAACTCACGAATATTGCCCGGCCAGGAATAGCCCGCCAGGGCCTCCAAGGCCGCGGGACTGAACCACATGCCGGGACGCTTCGCTTCTTTGGCATGCCGGCTCAAAAAGAACTTGGCCAACGCCGGAAAATCTTCGAGCCGTTCGCGCAGCGGGGGAAGCGTCAATCCGATCACGTTCAGTCGGTAAAACAAATCTTCACGAAACTCTCCGTCTTTAACGGCCTGCTTCAAATCCTTGTTGGTCGCGGCGATGATCCGGATGTTGACGGACACGAGCCTGGTGCCGCCGACCCGGTGAAATTCACGATCTTGGAGCACCCGCAAGAGCTTCGCCTGAAGCGGCAGGGACATGTCGCCGATTTCGTCCAGAAACACCGTCCCGCCTTCGGCCATTTCCAGCTTCCCCTTCTGCAGCCGATCAGCGCCGGTAAAGGCGCCGCGCTCATGGCCGAACAGCTCGTTTTCCAATAACGTCTCCGTCAGCGCGACGCAATTGATGACGACGAGCGGCATCCCATGGCGGGGGCTCCATTGGTGAATCGAACGCGCCAGCAATTCCTTACCGGTGCCGCTTTCTCCCAGCAGGAGGACGCCGGCATCCGATTTCGCGGCGCGCTGAGCGGCTTCCAATACGGTGCGGATCTTGGCGCTCGTTCCGATGATCGACGCATATCGGCTGTCGACTTCGCTCTTCAGGCAGGCGACCTGCCGCCTCAGTGACGCGCGTTCGAGGGCTTTGGCGATGACGATCAGTAAGTGGTCCTTGTCCAGGGGTTTCGTCAGAAAATCATAGGCGCCGTGCTTCATGGCTTCGACCGCGGCTTCAATCGAGCCGTGCGCCGTCATGACGATGACGGGAATATCTTCAGCCTGTTTCACGGCGGGGAGCCGTTTCAAGACGTCGAGACCTCCGAGCCTGGGCATGTCGAGATCGAGGAGCATGAGGTTTGGTGAGTCCTGCTCGACTTTCTCCAGCGCCTGAAGACCGTCTCCGGCCAGCAGGGTGCTGTACCCCGAGGCCCGCAGGCGATCCTCGAGCATCGTCGTGATGTCTTCATCGTCGTCGACGATCAGAATTTTGGCATTCATCCGCTTTTCCTCCTCGCCTTACGCTTCGCATTCAATCTTGCGTGCCGCCTTTGGGCGAGCAAGATGAGTGTCTGGTCACCATCTCATTCTTCCATCACGTTGATCACCAACCCCGTCAGCGGCTTAGGATAAAAATACGTCGACTTGTGGGGCATCCGCTCTCCGGCCTTGGCGACGGCCTGCACCTCACTGACTTTCGTTGCATTCAGGAGCAGAGCGCCGGTTCCGGTTCCACTTTCGGCCCAATTGAGGGCCTCGTCATCGTCCTTCGTGTAGACCATGGCCTCTTGCGCCTCCTGTGTGGGGCAGAGAACGGGCACCACCAGCTGCTGAAGCAGCGAGACATCCAGTGTTGCGCGCGGCGACGCACCGCGGTCCGGACGATGCTCCGGCTTGAGAGAGAGGGCGACATACCGCGCTTCTCCCTTCAGCGCGAGGCCGAATGTCGGCGTCGTCCGGCCATTCGCGCGAACCGCCTCGATGAACTGCGTCCGAACGACGGCTCTCGTCTCGCGGGAGAAAGGGAATTCCTTGAATTCAAACACGCCTTGGAGTTGTCCCTTGATGGCGGCATAGGGCGGGAGAGGAGTCGTCATCACCCGATGGGTGGGGAGCACCGTCAAGCCCGGATCCTCGAGCGGTGAAAGGAGCATGAGCACGGCATCATAGGATGTGAGCGTGTCCGTTGCTGCCCGCTGTTCACGGCGGAAGCGCTGATAGTTGAGCGCCGTCTCGTAGCGGTGATGACCGTCGGCGATGAACAGCGGCGTACTGCGCATGATGTTCACGATCTGCCCGAGCACGGCCTGATCGCTGACCGCCCAGAGCCGCTGGCTGCACCCGTTGTCATCGCTGAAATCAATTCTTGCCGGCTGGCCTTTCACGGCCTCTTCCAGCAGGCCGAGAATCGCATTCTGCGGATCAGAATAGAGCAGCCAGATCGGGCTGAGATTGGCCTTGCACGCTTTGAGCAGATTTAGGCGGTCGGTCTTTGCCGCGGACCTCGTATTTTCGTGCGGGTAGATATGGCCGGAGTCCAGCGGCTCCAGTTTCGTCGTGGTCAGAAATCCTCGGAGCGTTTTTCTTGGAGCGCGTGCATCCGCGGAGGGAGGGGAGTATTCGATCGTGTGGTAGTAGATGGACGGTTGCGCATCCCGTTTGAGCGCTCCGGTCTTGATCCAGTTTCTAAGCGTCGCGGCGGCGCGGGTGTAGCGGTTGTTCGAGCCGTCGTCCCCCGGCTGATCCATCCCCAACTCGAGGCGGATGATGTTCTGCGGATGGCGGTCATGAAGAGCTTTCTGTCCTGCAGCGTCGATGATGTCATACGGAGGCGCGACGACGTCCGGAATCGAGCCGATGGCGGCCGGGTCGTACAAGGTTCCGTGAAACGGAATGATCTGTGCCATTTGTTCCTCTTCCTGCTGGAGTGAAAACGTCCGCCTGCGCCGTGCCACGAGCGGACCTCGTGCGCAAGCCAACGGGATACTGGACAGGCTGTGAAGGCTGGGCCGCCTGGCCGCGCTGCCCGCCGGATGCCAAGGGGCACCGGCCGCGCGGAAGCGGCTACCGGTCGCGGGTCACCATGTAATCCGCGGCAACCGAGAGCGCCCGCCGAGCCGTGCTGTCTTCGAACTGGCTCAACTCTCGTTTGGCCGCCGTAATGTACGCTTGCGCGTGGTCCAACGCATACACGATGGACCCGTACTCATCCATGAGGCCGATCAACCGTCGAAGGTCGTCCTCCGTCAAGGTCCGCGTTTCCATTCGGTCTTTGATCATTTGCCGATCGGCGTCCGAGCAATGGTTCAGGAGGTGAAGCAGCGGCAGGGTGGCCTTACCCTGGCGGAGGTCTTGCCCGAGCGTCTTGCCGAGTGAGGCGCCGTTCGCGGTGTAGTCCAACGTGTCGTCAACGACTTGAAATGCGATGCCCAGATATTGTCCGAAACGAAAAAGACAGTCCTGCTGGGCATCCGTCGCCTCGGCCAGGATCGCGCCCATGCGGCAGGACGCGGCAATCAGGCCCGCCGTCTTGTGTTCGACGATCTTGATGTAATCGGCCTCCGGCATGGCTGGATTGCCGTTATAGTAGAGTTGAAGAACTTCCCCTTCCGCCATTTTCTTGCAGGCCTCTGCGAGGACTTCATTGATGCCTTGGCTCCGGAATTCAACGACCTGGCACATTGCTTTTGAATACAGGTAGTCGCCCACGAGGATACTGACTTGATTTCCCCAGACTTTTCGTGCGGTTTGACGACCTCTCCTGATGTCGGCGTCGTCGACGACATCATCATGAAGGAGGGTCGCCGTATGGATAAATTCCACGAGGCTGCCGAGTTGATGGTGCTCTCGGCCAGCGTAGCCGCAGAGACGGGAGGACAATAACAACAACAGGGGTCTGATGCGCTTGCCGCCGCTGTTGAGGATATGCGCGGCGACGGTATTGACCAGTGCTACGCTGGAAGTCAGGTTCTTACGGATCCGCTCCTCGACCCCGTCAAGCTCACTCCGATAGGCGTCCCAGACGTCCGCCATCGTGTGAATCGTGGAGGTGACAGGACCCTGTGGCATGCGGCGGATGGTAGGGCAGGGGAGGAAGCAAAGTCAAGGGAATCGCAACGAAATCCATGCATTGCTCGGCTTGACAGACGAATCACCCTTCTATTAATCTGACGCACGAAATTTCACATGGCAGCATGCCTCACGAGGAACAAAGTTCCGCGTCCCCTGCGTCCTCTCGATAGGGCTTCTACCCAGCAGGAAAAAGACCTGCCTTTTTCATGAGATAGGTACCAATGGAACTTCCGGGGCTTCCACCGAAGCAAGGGCTCTACGACCCTCAACACGAAAAAGATTCCTGCGGCATTGGCTTTGTCGTCAACATTAAGGGGCAAAAGTCGCACGACATCGTCCGCCAAGGCCTGCAAGTTCTGGAAAATCTCGCGCATCGGGGAGCGCAAGGCTGTGACCCCTGCACGGGCGACGGCGCGGGAATTTTGCTGCAGGTGCCTCACGAATTTTTGCGCCGGGCGGCCGGCGATGTCGGCGTCAAACTGCCGGGAGCCGGCGAATACGGCGTGGGGCAGGTGTTCCTGCCTCCGAATCAGGCGGCGCGGGAGCAATGCGAAACGCTCTTCAACAAGGTGATCGAGCAGGAAGGCGCGCGGCTCCTCGGCTGGCGGGACGTGCCGGTGAAAAGCGATACGATCGGCGTCCAGGCGCGCAAGACCGAGCCGTTCATGCGCCAGGTCTTCGTCGCGCGCGACGTGCTGAACGAAGCGCAATTCGAACGGAAGCTCTACGTCATCCGCAAGGTGGTGGAAAAGGCGATTCGTGAATCGGCGATCGACGGCCGCGAGCATTTTTACATCCCCAGTCTCTCCGCGGGCACAATCGTCTACAAAGGCTTGCTGCTGCCGCATCAGATGACCGCCTACTATCAGGATCTCAAGGACGCCAGCATGGTCAGCGCGCTGGCACTCGTGCACTCCCGCTTCAGCACGAACACGTTTCCGACCTGGCCGCTCGCGCATCCCTATCGCCATATCTGTCATAACGGCGAAATCAATACGCTCAAGGGAAACGTCAATTGGATGAAGGCCCGCCAGGGGAGGCTGCACTCTGACCTGTTCGGAAAAGACATGGAGAAGCTCTTTCCCATCGTCTATGAGCATCAAAGCGATTCTGCTTGCCTCGACAATGCCCTGGAGTTTCTGCTGTTGGGTGGACGTTCGCTGCCTCACGCGATGATGATGCTGATTCCCGAGCCGTGGGTCGCCAATCCGCAGATGGATCTTGACCGCCGCGGCTTCTATCAATACCACGCCGCCATGATGGAACCGTGGGACGGCCCTGCCGCCGTGTGCTTTACCGACGGAAAGATGATCGGTGCGACGCTGGACCGAAACGGCTTGCGTCCGTGCCGGTATCAGGTTACGACCGACGGCACCGTGGTCCTTGCTTCAGAGGCCGGCGTGTTGCCGGTGGATCCCAAGAGCATCCGCATGAAGGGCCGGCTTCAGCCGGGACGCATGTTCCTCGTGGACACGCTCCAAGGCCGGATCATCGACGACGAGGAGATCAAGGCCGACATCGTGGGGCGGAAGCCGTATCGCAGCTGGGTCACGCAATACGGCGTCTCGCTCGACGAGCTGCCGGAGCCATTGAACGTCCCCCAGCCGGACCATCCGACGATCCGCCAACGGCAACAGGCCTTCGGCTACACGGTCGAAGAGCTGAAGATGGTCATCACGCCGATGATCGTCACCGGTGAGGAAGCCATTTCTTCGATGGGAACGGACACGCCGCTCGCGGTGCTCTCCGACCGCCCGCAACTCCTGTTCAAATATTTCAAGCAACTGTTCGCCCAGGTGACGAATCCGCCGATCGATCCGATCCGCGAGCAGCTCGTCATGTCACTCGTGACCAACATCGGCCCCAAGCCCAACTTGATGGACGAATCGCCGGAATCCTGTCGCCGGATCAAAGTGCAGCAGCCGATTCTCACGAATGCCGATCTGCAAAAGATCCGCGGGATTTCGGATCCGAATTTCAGGAGTAAGACGCTGCGGATGCTCTTCCGCGTCGCCGAAGGGCCTGATGGATTGGGCGCGGCAGTAGACGCCATGTGCCGTGAAGCTTCGCAGGCGATCAAGGACGGCTATAAGTTCCTGATCTTGAGCGACCGGGGCGTTGACGAACAGTGGGCCCCGATTCCAAGTCTCCTTGGTATTTCGGCAGTCCACCATCATCTCGTCCGCGAATGCACCAGAACCGAAGTCGGGTTGATTCTTGAAACCGGCGAGCCGCGGGACGTACACCAGTTTGCTTGTTTGATTGGCTACGGCGCCGGGACTATCAATCCCTATTTGGTCTTTGAATCGCTCGTCGACATGGAGCGCGATAACTATCTGCCGGAAGGTCTGGACGCTCAAACGGCGGAAGGCAAATTCATCAAGGCCATCAACAAGGGGCTGCTCAAGATTTTCTCAAAGATGGGCATCTCCACCGTGCAGTCCTATTGTGGCGCCCAGATTTTTGAAGCGATCGGCTTGAACCATGAGGTCATCGACCGCTATTTCACCGGCACGCCTTCGCGCGTCGAAGGCATCGGCATCCGCGAGATCGGCGAAGAGACGTTGCGGCGGCATCGCGTGGCCTACGAGCCGGCCGCCATCCGTCAGCTCGATTTCGGCGGGGAAATTCATTACCGCATCCAGGGCGAACACCATAACTGGAATCCGGACACCATCTACAAGCTGCAGCATGCGAGCAAGTCGAACGATCCCAAAACGTACGCCGAATTTGCGCAGCTCGTGAACGATGAAAGCGCCCGCCGGTCAAACTTGCGCGGGCTGCTTGACTTTAAATTTGCCCCCACGGCGGTCTCCATCGACGAGGTCGAGCCGGCAAAAGAAATCGTCAAACGCTTCAACACCGGCGCGATGTCGTTCGGATCAATCAGCAAGGAAGCGCACGAGACGCTGGCCATCGCGATGAACCGTCTGGGCGGGAAAAGCAACACCGGCGAAGGCGGCGAAGATCCGGAGCGGTTCAAGCCGCTGCCCAACGGCGATTCCAAGAACAGCTACATCAAGCAGGTGGCGTCCGCGCGGTTTGGCGTGACCGCACATTACCTCGTGAATGCCCGCGAGTTGCAGATCAAAATGGCGCAAGGTGCAAAGCCGGGGGAAGGCGGCCAGCTGCCCGGACACAAAGTCGATGAGAACATCGCCAAATTCCGCTATGCGACCCCTGGTGTGCAGCTGATCTCGCCGCCGCCGCATCACGATATCTATTCGATCGAGGATCTGGCGCAGCTCATCTTCGATCTCAAAAACTCGAATCCCGACGCCGGCGTGTCCGTGAAGCTGGTGGCGGAAGTCGGCGTTGGCACGGTGGCCGCCGGCGTCTCAAAGGCGCATGCGGACAAGGTGCTCATCAGCGGCGACTCGGGAGGCACCGGCGCTTCGCCGCTCTCGTCGATCAAGTACGGCGGCATTCCTTGGGAACTGGGGCTCGCCGAAACGCACCAGACGCTCGTGCTGAACGATCTGCGAGGCCGTATCCGCGTCGAGACCGACGGCCAGATGAAGACCGGGCGCGACGTCGTCATAGCGACGTTGCTGGGCGCCGAGGAATATGGCTTTGCGACGGCACCGCTGATCGTCGAAGGCTGTATCATGATGCGCAAATGCCATCTAAATACCTGCCCCGTCGGCATCGCCACGCAGGATCCCGAGCTGCGGAAAAAATTCAACGGGAAACCCGAGCATATCGTCAATTATTTGTTTTTTGTCGCCGAAGAAGCGCGACAACTCATGGCCAAGCTGGGATTCCGCACGATCAATGAGATGGTCGGGCGCGTCGACAAGCTGAAGATCACGAAAGCTGTCGACCACTGGAAGGCGAAGGGATTGGACCTGACCCCCCTCCTAACCATGCCGGATGTCGGTCCCGACGTTCCGCGCTACTGCTGCCAGAAGCAGGATCACGGGCTCGAAGGCATCCTGGACAACAAGTTGGTCGAACTCTGCAAGCCGGCGATCGAAAAAGGGCAAAAAGTTACGTTGGATTTGCCGATCAGAAATGTCAACCGCACGACCGGCACGATGCTTTCGAGCCGGATCGCAAGACGGTACGGATTGGAAGGCTTGCCGGAAGACACGATCTCGATCAAGTTCACCGGGTCGGCCGGACAATCATTCGGGGCTTTTCTGGCCAGAGGCGTGACGTTGACGCTGGAAGGCGAATCCAACGATTACATCGGCAAGGGCCTCTCGGGCGGCAAGATTATTGTCTACCCGCCGAAGGACGTCTTGTACTCGCCGGAGGAAACCATCCTCATCGGCAACACGTCGCTCTATGGCGCCACGCAGGGCGAAGCCTACTTCTACGGCATGGCCGGTGAACGATTCGCCGTGCGCAACAGCGGTGCGCGGGCCGTCGTCGAAGGCACCGGCGATCACGGCTGCGAATATATGACGGGCGGCGTCGTCGTCGTGCTCGGCCGTACCGGAAGGAATTTCGCCGCCGGTATGTCGGGGGGCATCGCATTCGTGCTGGACGACGGTAAGTTCCAGAGCCGCTGCAATACCGGCATGGTGGAGTTGGAGCCGGTCTCGACCAAGGAAGACAAGCAGCTGCTGCACGAACTGATCACGAAGCACTTCATGTATACGGGCAGCCGCAAGGCCAAGCAGGTGTTGGATACGTTCGACGCCACGTTGCCGAGGTTCGTGAAGATTATGCCTGTCGACTATAAGCGCGTGCTCGAGGAGCGGAAGCGCAAGAAGAGCGCGGTACACTGAGGCGATTAAGCGCACGTCGCTGTGGAAGGCCTTTCTCTGGAGGCCGGGTGGTGGGTGAGAAAACTGCGCAGAGCTAAGCGGGTGAGATAAAACGTTGCACAAAATTCGTATTCGATTCATTAGACTGCACAGGTTGAAAAGCCATGGGTGACCCAAAGGGTTTCATGAAATACGCCCGCGAGGGCCCCAAGCGGAAGCCGGTCGAGCTTCGCATCCTCGACTGGAAGGAGATGTATGAGCCCATCTCCGAGGACAAGTTGAAGATACAGGGTGCCCGATGCATGGATTGCGGGGTGCCGTTTTGTCAGGGGAATACCGGCTGTCCCGTCGTGAACTTGATTCCTGAATGGAACGACCTCGTGTATCGGGGACGGTGGGAAGATGCGCTGAAGGCCCTGCACACGACGAACAATTTTCCGGAATTTACCGGCCGGCTCTGTCCTGCGCCGTGCGAAGGTGCTTGCGTGCTCGGCATCAATGAAGACCCGGTGTCTATCCGCGTGATCGAATGGAACATCATCGATCGCGGCTTCAACGAAGGGCTGGTCTTTCCGGTTCTGCCGGTGGCCAAGACCGGCAAGAGGGTCGCTATCGTGGGATCGGGCCCCGCAGGTCTGGCAGCGGCGCAGCAGTTGGCGCGTGCAGGACACAGCGTGACGCTCTTCGAGAAGGCCGATAAGATCGGCGGCCTGCTTCGCTACGGCATTCCCGATTTTAAGATGGAGAAGTGGGTGATCGACCGCCGCTTAGAGCAACTCAAGGCGGAGGGCGTTGAGTTCAAGACCGGCGTGAGCGTCGGCAAAGATATTACGGCGGACGAGTTGCGCGCGCAGTACGATGCCGTCGGACTGACGATGGGCGCCGAGCAGCCCAGGGAGCTGCCGATTCCGGGACGTGAATTGAAGGGTGTGCATCTCGCGATGGATTACCTGTCGCAGCAGAATAAGCGCACCGCAGGCATTCCGATCAGCGACGAGCCGATCACCGCCAAGGGCAAGCGCGTGGTCATTATCGGCGGAGGCGACACCGGATCAGACTGCCTGGGAACTGCGCATCGTCAAGGCTGCGTCGAAGTCCATCAGTTCGAATTGCTGCCCGAGCCGCCTCCCACACGTGCTGAGTCCACGCCCTGGCCGCTCTGGCCGATGCAGCTGCGAACATCACATGCCCACGAGGAAGGCTGCAATCGCCAGTGGAGTCTGTCCACGTCCAAGTTCACCGGACATAACGGCCACGTCACCAAGCTCCATGCGAACCGCGTGAGGTTCGAGGGCGGCAAGTTTACGCCGGTCCCGGAAACCGACTTGCAAATGGACGTGGACCTGGTGCTCCTCGCGATGGGATTTACGGGTCCCGTCAAAAACGGACTGCTCGACAACCTTGGCGTGAAGTATGACGCGCGCGGCAATGTCATGGTCGATGGAAACTTCATGACCAACCTCGACGGCATCTTCGCCGGCGGCGACACGAAACGCGGCGCTTCCCTCATCGTCTGGGCGATCGCCGAAGGGCGAAAGATGGCGGCGGGCATCGACAAGTATTTGCAGTCGGGTAAATCGGCCAAATCAAGCCGCTGACACGCCCTTTTCTCACCCGCCCCACCCGGCGCTTAGGAAAGCACCTTCACCAAGCTTCGTTCTCGCCTCGCCGAACCCCTCGACAAAGGAGCGCTAACTGGAGGCAAAGTGCCTATCCGCTCGCATGTGATCGAAGCGAGCGGGTCAAGCGAAGCTTGGGATGTACCTCCTCGGGCTCTCGCTCGCTGCGGCCGTTGAGGAATGAAGCGTCTCGGCGCTTCGGGCGGGTGGGTGGAGACGTCGGTCGTTTTGAGCGGCCTCACGTTATGCATTGATCTCACAAACGAAAACATGGGAAGGCTTGATGCGTGCCGACTCATCCGGCGAACGTTTCTGCTCGATACGACTGGGGATACCCCCGGTTGGCTTCGGGTCGTGGTGAAGATAATAAGGGCGTAGGGTCGACATTGCGCATGATGTATGGGAAACCACAGCAACACCATTAACGGCAGAAGAAAAGGCATGCGGCCCGCCCATCCGACTGCACCTTCAGCCGGAATTCCACTGCTTGATGATGTGGAAGCTGGAATCACTTCCGCCGGCCGCCTGACATGGAAGCTCTTTCATGAGATCCCGATTCAAGGCGCGCTCACGAGCGGAGCGGTCGGACTATATGCGGCCACAGTGTTTGGTGTCGGCGAGCTGATCGCCGCGGGCTTATCAGCTTACTTCGCGTACAGGATGTTTGCGTTTGGGGAACCGTTGCTTGTCGCAGTCGAAAAAACCATCAAGTTCCAAATGGGAGAGTTGCCCAAGTCCGACATAGACAGACGCAGACGGGTCAGGCAAGCAGCCTAGTGATTTCGACGCCCCGTAACTGTTCGCCCACCATCCGTTCCCCTAGCCAATCAGTTGTTCGGGTTCTCGATCGCTGCGCAATCTGTTCGCTGGAATGGTGGTCATGGGCCGGATTTTGATCGGTACCTCCGGATGGGTCTATGGCGCCTGGAAGGGGCGGTTTTATCCCGCCACGTTGCCGGATGTCCAACGGCTTGTCTATTACGCGGGCCGGTTTCAAACCACTGAGCTGAATTATTCCTTCTATCATGTGCCGTCGGCCGAGACGTACCGAAAGTGGCTCACACACGTGCCGCAAGATTTTGTGTTCGCCCTCAAAGCCAACCGGCTGATCACCCATGTGGCCCGCCTCTGCGGTGTCGAGTCTGCATGGAGTGATTTCATGGATGGCGCCGCAGAGCTCGGGCACCATCTCGGACCGATTTTACTCCAGCTCCCGCCGTTCTTTGCCAGAGACTATGCCGCCCTCGGTTCGTTTCTCGAGATGGCGTCCGGCATATCGCGCGGCATGCGCCTGGTCTTCGAGTTTCGGCATGCGTCGTGGTTTATCGAGGACACGTATCGGTTGCTGACTCGTCATGGGGCGGCGTTATGCATCGCGGACGGTCCGAGATATCCCCGTATCCATCGGTTGACCGCGAATTTTGCCTATCTTCGCTTTCACGGCCGAACACCGCCTGAAGCGCCTTGGTATGCGGAGGAGCAGCTGGAACGGGAGGCCCGGTTTGTCGACGGGTTGGCTTCACAGGGCCTCGAGACGTATGTCTACTTCAACAATGATGCGTTGGCCCATGCCCCGGCAAATGCCGCAAGGCTTCGCGAGCTGCTCGGCGAAGTACGATCTGCAGCGTAGCTTCAGCGCCTGTACTTTTCCTCGGGTCCAAGGTAGGGTGGGTTCAGTTTATCCTGGGACGGCGCCCATGACAAAGCCCCCCTATCCCCGTAGTCCGAAAGCATTAGTTGGTGGAACTGCCCACCTCGGCAGATTTATCGACAAAATCCGTCTGCGGCACGCCGGCTACATCCAGGACTATAACTACATCACCGTGGGATTCGACAAGCATCTGATCGATTTTTTGAAAATTGACCCGAAGATGTTCGAAGCGCGCGTCTTGGCGGGCGGATCCGACGACGAACTGCTGACGTGGATCCGGCAACACGGCGAATCCCGGACACCGGAAGAGATTGCACACTGGAACCACATCCTATTGTCCTCAGGCCCGAAAGACGATGCGGCTCGCGAGCGGTTCAAGGGTCGTCTTCACGATATCGCCTCCAAGAGGGGTGTGCCGGTAAGTGCGCTTCCTCCCGTCACGACCTGGGCCGACGTCATCGAACTCGATGAGGAACGAATGTAGTAGTCAGAGTAGTGCCGCCGTCTGCCCGCTTTCCTATTTCACTTCCCCCGACTCGGTCGTCTCTGAGCGGAACGCCAACAGCCGGGCCCAAAGTCTGAACTGTCACGCCGTCGTTGATGTCGTCAGCTGAGACGATACGGTTCATCGGTCGACCAAGGCCCTCGTCCTTCCTGCAAGCCCTAAAGTTGACGGGTCGTTTGGACGACCCGCCGTCCCTGCCTTGGACGTCTCCGTGCTGTCCAAATGCACAAGGACCAGCAAGTCGTTGCGAGAAGCAGGAAGGATGACAGACGGCGGCCCATGAGCAAACTGTACCGAGGGTCGAGGTGTGGTCAATGAAGTGTGACCAGTGATGTTGGATACATTGATCTCGAATCCGGGAATCCGTACCATGGCGACGATGGTCAGCCCGGGCTCCTATCATCTGTTGGTGCATGCCCACCGGCGGTGGCGTCGCTTTTCTCATAAACCGATTTGGCGAGAGTTACTGGCCAACACGGCCTGGTGGATGGTGCTCTTTCTGCTCGTCATTCCGCTGGCCATTCTCGTCGGCACGCTCGTCATCCGAACCCATACGACGCATTATCTCTTGACCGGACCTCCCGGCAGCACCGCAGACCATCTCGGGCCGCGTATCATCCAAGTGCTCAATACGCCAACGAAGCTTGAGCGATTCCTGCATTTGAACATTGTCCCGGATTTTGTTGCGAAAGAATCTTGCGGCTCGCAGGACAGTATTTACTATGTCAATGGCGGGGCTGCGCATCTCGCGTTCGTCGAGGATGGACTCCCACTGCATTTCGAACGGCCCCCGAGTTGTACGTTGTCAATGGGGCGGCTGGTTCCCAAAAGCACGCACGAGGTCCGAATCCGGGCCCTCATGCCGTTGTACAAATCTCCTTTGCATGTCGTGGCGAGAAGGAATTTGGGGTGGGCCGACCTCCGCGATATCCGTCCCCATGCCAAAGCCTATCTCGGACCGGCCGGAGGGTCCACGGAAGTGCTCGCACAGGTAGTGCTCGACCAAGACGGCATCGTCGTCGACCGGCAGGGCGCCGATCTGGACTTTCGCCAAGGAGCAGCCAAACTGGCCGCCGGTGAGATCGAAGTTGGGTTTTTTATCGTCGCATTGAATGCTGACGTGATGCAGCGCCTTCTGGAGTCGCAGGACTTGCAATTGCTATCAATCGCTCATGCTCCTGCTTTGAAGCTGTTGTATCCGTTCCTTGATGCATTGACGATTCCGGCCGCGATTTACAAAGCGATGCCGAAGGAATTGACGACGATCGGCACGAGAACGATGCTCGCCACGTCCACGGATCTGAGCGAGTATGAGGTGTACCAGATCGCCACCAAGTTGTCCGAACACATGCATGATCTGATCAAAGGCATTCCGTTCAACGCGACAAAAGTGACGGACACCGACCCGCAACGGGATTTGTACTATCCGCTGCACGAAGGGGCGTTGAGCTTCTACAGCCATGATCCGCCGTTTTTCTTAAATCCTCAAATACTCGCCGGCATTGGGACCTACCTGTCCGTCTTGTTCGCCGGATCGACGATTGTGTCGCAGCTGTTGCGCAATTACCGTGTCCAGCGGATCTATCATTCCGTGGAAGGTGCGGCACGTGCGGCGGGGCTGATTGGTCAGGGACAAGCCGGAAAGGTTACACGGTACCAGAGGTATCTGCGGCCGATTCGAGCCAAGACCATGTCCCTGTTGAGACAGCGAAGGCTGAATTATGATGATGTCGAGCGGATCAACGAATACATCAAAAGCCATCTGTAACATCTGGCTTTCGTCTTTGTGCCTGCATACCAGAGGTGGTGAGACGTGATGGAGCCCGCTTTGAGAGGGCGATCTTCTGTCCAGGAGCCGCTCGCCTTTCGGAATCCTGGCCATCGAGTGTCATCATTACTCCTACTAGGGTCATTTCGTAGGGTGTCCTGATTCCATCGATTTCGTTGGCCGCGCATCCCTCTCACACTATACTGCCTACGAGGGGGCGGGTGTGACCACACACAGAAAGTCCACGAGCCTGAATCTCTTATTGCTGGAAGACTCGCCGGCGGATGCGGAGTTGATGATCGAAGCACTGCGTGAAGCGGGCTTTGATCCCAACTTCCGGCGCGTCGAGACGAGGGATGCCTATCTGCGCGAGCTGGATCAGTGTCCGGATTTCATTCTCTCCGATTACTCGATGCCGCAATTTACCGCCCAGGATGCGCTCAGGTTGATGAAGGAACGCGGATTGGATCTGCCGTTTATTATCGTCTCAGGCTGCATCGGCGAGGACATGGCGGTGGAATGCATGAAAGCCGGCGCTGCCGACTATCTGTTGAAGGACCGGCTCGGCCGGCTTGGGCATGCCGTGGCCCAGGCGCTGGAACGCAAACGGCTTATCGAAGAGAAGCGGCAAGCAGAGCAGCGGTTGTTTCTCGAGACCTTCCATGATTCACTGACCGGTCTGCCGAATCGAGCGCTATTTCTCGACCGATTGGAACGCGTGTTTTTGCAAAGCCGACGTCAGCCCGGTCATCTCTTTGCGCTTTTGCATGTGAACCTCGACGGCTTCAAAATGGTGCATAGCGGCCTCGGACCGTCGCCCGCCGATCGGTTGCTGATTGAAGTGAGCCAGCGCATCCTGCGTCGTGTTCGCTCCGCCGATACCGTGGCGAGAATGGAGGGGGACACGTTCACGCTGCTCATCGACAATCTGAAAGCGGTGGGGAATGCGACGCGCGTGGCCGACCGTCTGCAACAAGAATTTTCGGCGGCCTTCCCTTTGGAACAGGGAGACGTGTTTCTCACGCCGCATATCGGCATCGCCTGCAGTCACGCCGGATACGAAAGCGGAGAATACCTGCTGCGCGATGCGACCGCCGCCATGCTGGAAGCGAAGGCCTCCGGCCGCGCCGGTTTTGTGATCTTCGACAAGGCGATGCATCGGCAGGCCATGGCTCGCCTGAAGATCGAAGGCGATCTTCGCCAGGCACTCGAGCGTAAAGAATTCAAGCTGGCCTATCAGCCCATTGTGGACCTCACCGAAGGACGCGTGGCGGGCTTCGAGGCACTGCTGAGATGGCAGCATCCCGAGTACGGATTGATGAGGCCTGACGCCTTCCTGAACATTGCCATGGAGATCGGACTGATGAAGAGCGTCGGCGAATGGAGTCTCGGCGAGGCCTGCCGCCAACTCAGACTGTGGCAAACCCAATTTCCCACTGTCCGGCCGCTGACGGTCAGCGTCAATTTTTCGATTGAGCACTTTGCTCACGACGATCTGACGAAGCTGATTCAGCAAGTCATCGACCGGACTGCTATCGAGGCGGCGAGTCTCAAGATCGAGATCACCGAGTCGGAAATGATGAAGAATCCTGAAGCCGTGGGCCAGGCGCTCGCCAGCATCAAGGCGCAACAGGTTGATACCTGTTTGGACGATTTCGGCACAGGGTACTCTTCCTTGAGCCACCTTCAGCAGCTCGCGATTCGGTTTTTGAAGATCGATCAGTCGTTTGTCCGACGACTCGGCACCGAAGACGACGCGCTTGCAATCGTGAAAACGATTATCGCCCTCGCCCATCAACTGGGCAGACAGGTGATCGCCGAAGGTGTCGAGACCGCCGAGCATCTGGCCATCCTGCGGTCCCTGGGCTGCGAATATGGCCAGGGATATTACTTTTCAAAACCGCTGCCGCCTGACGAGGCCGGCGCCCTGCTCGCATCCCTCCGCCGCTGGTAACATTCTAGGTCGTCGCAGTCCATCACCGCTTGATACAATGACCGCGTCGAACTGGACCCGCGCGCCCATTCATGACCATTTGCCGCTACAGTGCCAAAGTTGTGGGTGTCCACCAGTTGACGCACGATGTGCGGCAAATTGACTTCGAATTGATTGAGCCGCCTGAGATCCGCTTCAAGGCGGGGCAGTTCGTGTCATTCGACGTACCGGATGTCCGAACCGGACGGATCGTGACGAGACCGTATTCCATCGCATCGCCGCCAAGCTCTTCCCGTACGATTTCATTGTTGCTCAACCTGGTGCCAAACGGACCGGGATCTACCTATCTCTTCGGCTTGCGGGAGGGGAATGAGACGAAATTTGCAGGGCCGGCCGGAAATTTCTACTTGCGGGACGATTCGGGGCGGGACTTGTTGTTTGTTGCCACTGGCACCGGTATTGCCCCACTTCGATCAATGTTGTTCGCAAATGCGGAGCGTTCTACGCCAAGTCGAACGACTCTGTTTTGGGGCCTTCGAAGCCAGCAGGATCTGTATTATGAGGACGAACTGGCGCGTATCAGCCGAGAGCTGCCTGGAAGCTGCCATATCATCACGCTCTCAAGGCCGCAGCCCGGGTGGATGGGACCGTCTGGAAGAGTGACCGCTCTGATCCAACAACAGATACTGGATGTGAAACGGTTGGCAGTATACCTCTGTGGCAATAGCGGAATGATTGCGGAAGTCGCGAGTCTTATTCAGGCGAAGGGCCTCTGTCCCATTTTCAGGGAAAAGTATTATGACGACCCGCCACACAGAGGGGAATAGGAGCATTCGCCAGCGGCCACGACGGGGCAGGGTCAAAAGTGGCCTGATCTGTCATCTTCTTGCTTCATGACTGGCACAAATTTATCGCGTGGCGCTGGACGTATTCATCCAAAACATCGACAACTGCTTGCCGGACCAAGAATCAGTCATGACGGTAGCATTGGCATCTCATTTGCTCTAAAGTGTCTCGCCCAGCGCGGGGGATAGGCCCCTGCTACTGGGAAATTTACGAGGAGGGATAGGATGACCAGGACGATCGCGACGTTCACCGCTGTCACAGTGTTTTCCATGTATATGACGGCATTGGCGCAGGAACAGGCTCCTGCTCAAGTGCCGGCTCCTAGCCAGGAAATGTCGGCGCCGTCCCAAGCGCCGACACAGGCGCCTGCGATGGGAGAAGAGAAGAAGGCCGATAAGCCGGCGAAGGGGAATGGATCCCACGGCAAAAAGAAAGGGCACGCGAAAAAGACCGGCAAGAAGGGGAAAGATAAGGCGGCAGCTTCGAATCAGTAAAGCGGAAGAGTCGGTGACGAGACTGCAGGTGGCCGGCTGACGGGTGGCCGGCCGCCTGTTTCGTGGAATGCGACAGGGTCAAGCCGCGGCTTTCGTGACGAGTTTCTTGACTTCCACGTGGGCGAAGATGACGTCCGGTTCCCGCTGCAGCGCCTCATAGTAACTGCGTTCGAATCCGTCGCCTTCTTCCGAGGGCCGGATCAAGGCGCGTACGTCAGCCAGAAAGTGCTCCACTTCAACCGTCGTCAGCTCTTCTCCTTCGTCCAGCAATTCGTCCGCGCGAATCACCAGCTGCGACAGTGGGTGCAGCCAGGTAAACCAGGGATCATTGAGGACAAGCTGCAGAAGTTGGCCAGTTGAGCCGACACGGCCGTTGATGCGTTCATAGGTGAGTTGTTCTGCGATGATGAGCGCCTTGTGCAGTCCGAGCAAGCCGCGGCGCACCTCCATCAGCATGCCTTTCAGAGCCTCGCGCGTTTCTGTTGGTGATCCGGATCGCGACATATCCTCATTCTACCAGGTCGAACGAAAAATGTGACCTCTCGGGTTGAATCAAACTCGTCGAGCGCGCCTTCGTCAACGGCCGGTTCGTCCGCCACCTGAGTACGCCGGGTTGGGCGGGTGGCCCGGGTAAGCGCGCGTCTCGGCGGGCGCGGGATTGGGCGGGTGAAAAGGAGCAGAGGGCGCCGGCATTAGATGACCGTTAGGATTGAACGGTAGCACCGGCGCGGGCGTCAGCTGCTGTGGCGGCAATGGTGCACCGAAGGGTCCTGTTCCATGTGGAGGGGGATCGCCTTGAGGAATGGCGAGTGGCGTACCGAGCGGGCTATGCCCTGCACGAGTGTCCGACAAACGGTTGACGCTCGGCTCACCATCGAGCGGTTCGATCCGACCTGCGTCCGCGGCCCGTGAGAGGCCGGTGATCGCCAACAAGACAGCGGCGAGGATGCTTGCCAACTTTCTGGCGTCCATAGGAGACCTCGTAACGAAGTCACCCTATGATAGCAAAGACTGCGCCTCCTAAGCAGCTTTCGGCAACAGTTTTCTGACCCGAAAGTGGGCGAGCACGACGTCGGGGGCCCGGTCCAAGGCCTCATAGTAGGCGCGCTCGAAACCTTCACCTTGTAAAGACGGATGCAGCAAGACATCCACTTCGTGCATGAGATGGGCTACGTCCTCGTTGGTGACGTCGATGGTCTCGTCTTCGAGGAGCGCATCGATGCGGACGAGCAGATCCGCGACTGGATGTAGCCATGTGAACCACGGATTACTTTGGAGGAGTTCAAGCAGTGCCTCTGTCGACGGCACGGGCCCGCTGAGGCGTTCATACGTTTCTTGCTCGGTAATGATGAGGGCGCCGTGAAGCAGCACCAGGCTTTCGCGCAAAGAGCACACGAGTCGGCGGCGAGGATCTATCCGTACGAGGGCGGTGGAATCGGATGACGCTCTCATAGTTCAAGTGTAGCAGGGTTGCGTGATTCGGCTACCTGGACAAGACAGATGATTTCGGCGTCGCCTGCGGGGTATTCTCCAGACACATCGCCGAATGGGGGACAATTTCGGATGGAACGACGGAAACACCGCCGCGTGCCGCTTCACATACATGGCTATTTATTGGGAAATTCTCACGAGATCGAAGGGCATACGCTCGATGTTTCTCTCGGTGGAGCAAGATTTGAGAGCGACTTAGACGTATCGCCAGGCAAGACGATTATCGTTCGGCTGGTGGTTCCCGGGGCGGAGTCGGCGCTCTCTATCCCGGAGGCGCGGGTCCGGTGGGTGGACAAGGGAACATTCGGCGTGGAATTCCACGATCTCGAGGCTGATGACCTCGACGACCTGGAAGAGCTCATCGATGAATTCGATGAGGCGGAAGAAAGCGGCCACGCCTGACCGCGCCTGGAGCCTGGAGCCTTGAGCTATACGCTACTTATCGTAAAACACCACGACCGTGGCCTTGTTGCACTTGCAGCAGGTGCCTTGCCCGGTCATGGGTGTTTCTCCCGAAGCCTCCGCCGCTTTTACCTGCGCGTCCTCGACGCGCCCTACCTTGTTATAGCAATCGCTGCAGTAGGTTGCCGTCTTAGCCATACCTCCTCCTTGGTAAGGTCGATTCATGACATCCAATGATGAGACGTTTCAAGTATAGCGCGATCACGCAAAATTGCTTCATCGGCACTGGCCAAGGCGCCTCGGCTACAGGCCCGTCCGGCTGCCGAAGGCGGCAAAAAGTTCGCCGGTCAGGTAGGTGGTACGGGGAGGATCGTCCAAATCCTTCCGGCGGATATAGTCGTTGAGGATGCGCCCCTCCGCCGTGCGATGGACATGGGGAAGCGCAAGGTTCATGCGGTAGCGCTCAATCGCCCCCGCAACGCGGCTGATAAACACCACCGTGCCGTCTCCTTCCTGCCGTTCCACGATGCCGACATGAGTCAGGGGGTCATTAACCAGCCCATCGCGGTTGTGGTCCCAGGTATTGTCGAAGAAGACCAAGTCACCCGGCCGGACGACGGGTCCTTCATGAAACCTCCCGTTCCGGCTGATGTGATGATGGATTAGCCTGACACCATTGGCGTTCGGATCGGGTGAACCGCTGTCATAGAGGTCAATGCCATGGGCAAGGAAGATGGCACGAGTCACGCCGGCGCAATCGTATGCGATCCGTTTGCCATTGGTCTGAATGGTGGTCGCCCCAACGAGCCTCGAGGCCGTCTGTACAATGGCCGCCCGCCGCGAAGACGCCTCTGCCGATTTGCAACACGTCCGTCCGACCGTAGGTCGACTCTGACCATCTCCGATGAAGGTGGAGCATCCGACCAACGTGGCAATGGCAACGATGAATCCGATCAACACCATGCGGCTTGTGGGGGTCGAGAGTGAACGCATCGGTGAATCTCAGACCCGACCCTATCACGGAGCGCGGCGTTGGCCAAGCAAACCGGCAGTTCGCGAAGATCAGCGGCGGGGCGATTGAGCGCAGCGGAAGCCAATGGCCGGCGACCGCTGTTCGGGGCTGAAGCCGCTTCGCGTGGCGGTGCGAAGCATGATGAGTTTGCTCTTCCATGAGCCGCCGCGTACGCTCTTATAGCGGCCGCCGGCCGGTCCGTGAGGATTCCTGCCGGGCATGTAGGCGTAGTAGTCCAATCCAAACCAATCCTGCACCCACTCCGCGACGTTTCCGGCCATATGGTGAAGCCCGTAGGGGCTGCGTCCGGCCGGGTGCGAGTCTACTGCGGCCAGAATTGGAATTTCATGCATATGATGCTGGCCGAACATCGCCCGTTGGCTGTCCGGGGCGTTGTCCCCCCAGGGAAACAGGAGGCCATTCGTCCCGCGCGCGGCTTTTTCCCATTCCGCTTCCGTCGGTAACCGCTTCTCTTGCGACGTGCAAAATTGCACCGCCTCATGCCACGTCACATAGAGCGCCGGCCAACGCGCCAACGTCTGATCGGAGACCGAATGAACGGTAATCACGTGCCAGAGTAATTTTTGCATCTCGTCCGGCGGATGAAGGTGTTTTCGAGCAAGATGAGCGAGATACTGCCCGAGGCTCACTTCGTCACGGTCGATCGCAAATTCGTCGATCCACACTCGCTGCTGCGGCAGCTCCGTGTCATCGAATTGCGTCCAGAGACCGTACGGATCGTCGTCGATCCGCTTACTGCCGAGCGTGAATTCGCCTTCGGGAACGGTGACGATGGGTGATGGCTGCGCGAGCGCGGCGATGGCTGAAAGGTGCCGGGCCAGTTCCGGCGACGGCTTTCGGCCGTTTGCCGCTTCCGTCCGGCTCGCGACCATGAGCAGGACAGCGATCAGGACGACGCCGATGCGGAGAGGCATTAGGTCTTCGTGGGCGCGGCGAGAGCTTTACTGACTTCACCGATGAGTCGGCGTTCGATTTCTGCGGTTTCTTCGGGGCTGACGCTCAAGATCCGTCCGCCTTGCGCCAACTTTTCGAATTCAGCCTTCACACTGAGCCGGGTAACATTTGTGGGTTGAGCCTGGACGGCGATGACATATTGGTTTCGAAAGCCCGCCACTTCCAGCGAGACCGGATTGGAGACCTTGCGGTCGGTCACGATGACGGCTTTTTGATCGGCCTTGATGCTGACCTTCACTTGATATCCATTGCGCATGAGCGCTTCTTCGACGGTCTTGGTGACCGTACTCAAGGGCCTCGGTAAATCTTCGAATTGGGCGCCTTTTTGTTCGATATGGATGTTCTGTGCCGCCTGCTCGAGCGCGGTTTTCTTGATGTCCGCCGTCAATTTCCGCGCCTGGACGAGTTGAGACTCGAGTTGTTCGGCCGCCGCTTTGGCTTCGGCCTTGGCGCTCTCCGCCGCTTTCTTGGCGTCGCGCGTCTCCTGATTCAGCAGATCGATTTGTTGCTGCATGACCTTGTTGCCGTCCTGCAGCGAGCTGACGAGGGATTCTTGCCTCGCGAGCTGCTTCTTCAGCGCGTCGTTTTCCGCTCTGAACGGCGAATCGTCCGGTTTGCACGCGGCGAGGACGAGAAGGCTCGGCACGAGGAAGCAAAAAGCGATGACCCTGCGCGGACGCGGCGACATGTGGTGCCGGATTATCCATGCTTCGGGGCCGCTTGTCTATGGCGAATTTGTCCTCTGGCATCATTGACCCTTCCGAGAGGGCCAGGCTATCCTTCCAACGATGCGGCACACGCTTCGGGCATGGGCTCTTCTGGCGGCGCTCATTAGCGCGTGCGTAGCCGGCCTTCCCGCTGCCTTCTCGGCTGAGCCGCCGTCAGACAGCCCTCCGCTCGTCCCCTCCGATGACTATCCGCTCTATGACGTCATCGTCGATGAAAAATTCCTCACGCCCGAAACCAAACTGGTGTTGCTGGAGCGTGCGACATTGACGCGACTGCATCCCGAGCAGCAGGGACCTATCCGTGTTGAGACGTTTCAACAATATGAAATATTCAACGGCCGTCTTCCGATGGACGTGATCCGCGATTTTCTCTCCAAGAATCAGACGCCGTCGAAACTCGAAGGGCATTTCGCTTTCGGTGTTCGCTATCGCTTCCTCTCGGGCCAGGGCACCGAACAGCAAGAAACCTTCCTCGCGCCGATTCCCGTGTCGCACGGCGCTCCACGCCTTGCGCAGGAAGAGTCTCTCGATGAGCCCCCGGCGGTGATCGATCGGCTCAGTTTTTCCCGCGTGGCGTACACGTTCGCACGAGATCACGCCTTTATCTACGTCGAATATAATCGGCCGGATGGCAGCGGTGCCGGGTTCGCCGTATGGCTACGGAAATCCGGCCGACAGTGGGGAATATTTGACAGCGAGCTTGTGTGGGCGGCTCGAACACCATAACAGCGGTCCACGAGTCCCGCACGGTCGGTTGCACGCCGGCACACTGGGCGGTAGCATATTTCATGCGTGTCGTATGTTTTAGGATGGACCCGCGATGGCAGGGCTGATCCGTAAAACCTTCTCCGTGCCGCCCCTCGGCTGCAATTGCTCGATCATCGGCGATCCCGTGAGCCAACAGGCCATCGTTGTCGACCCTGGCGGTGCGGCAGACCGCGTTCTCCGGGAAGTGCAGCAACTGGGGTTGACCGTGACGCGAATCCTTCATACCCACGCACATTTCGATCATTTCCTGGCGTCCGGTGAGATGAAGAAGACCACCGGCGCCGTTCTGTGCCTGCATCAGGACGATCGCGAGCTTTGGGACATGCTTGAAGTGCAATGCCGGGCGTTCGGCGTCCCATACGCGCCTGTGCCGCCGCCGGATCACTGGATCAGCGATGACGAGAAGATTCGAATAGGGCAAGTGACAGCGATCGCTCTGCACACGCCTGGCCATACCCCCGGCTCGATGAGTTTTCATATCCCCGATGGTGCGCTCGTCTTGGCCGGCGATACGCTGTTTCGCGGGAGCATCGGACGCACGGACCTCTGGGGCGGTGATTTTGACGCCATCGAACGGTCGATCCGCGACCGCTTATACACGCTCGAAGACTCTACATTGGTTGTAACGGGACATGGACCCGAGACGGAAATCGGATGGGAAAAGGAGAGCAATCAATTCATCCGCGCGTGAATGGACCAGGAGGTATGTATGAGGACAAGCGCTCGTTGGCTGATGTTGTTCCTGCTGTCCTTCGCCTGCGGTTCCCCTGTCGTGCATGCGGAACCTGGCCCTTCACCTTCCGAACAGGTGACGATCTCGGAAGTGAAAGTGCGTATTTCCGATCATGGCCCGGTCGTGCTGCTCCAGGCGGAAGGCAAGACGATTCCGATCTTCGTGGACCTGACGGTGGCGGTCTCCATCCAAGGGGCTTTGAATGGGGAACAGCTGCACCGGCCTTTGTCGCATGATCTCATGCATACCATCCTGGAAACGATTGGCGCCAAGGTGACGCAATCCGTCATTACGCTGAAAGGCGGAACATATTATGGAGCGCTGAGCGTGGCGTTCGGCGGAAACGTCAAAGTCTTCGACAGCCGTTCGTCGGACAGCATCGCGCTGGCGATTCACTTCAAGGCGCCGATCATCGTGGGACGGGATTTACTGGATTCGGCCGGGCTCGTGCAGGAACAGTCGAAACCGCAGGATTTGTAGGCCGTTACTCCTTGGCCATGCGCTCGGTCAACCGGGCGAGGCGCTTTTCGGTCGACTGCTTGATGAAATCCATATTTTCCGCCAGGTGTTGTTGCGCCGTGATGCGGCCTTCCTCGCGGCGCTTCAATTGATCCAATCCGAACTGCGCGATGACCGGACCGTCTTCGTTATACAGCTCCTTCCAGATTTCCACGCAACGCGCCTGCTTGGGCGGAGGGTAGGCGTCGCAGGGTGGATCGACAGCTTGCGCCGGCGCGGGGAAAAGACCTACCAACGTCACCATGACGGCCCACCGGTTCACGTTTTCCTGATTCCCCCGGCTAGATCTTCATCGCGTCGGTGACTTCATGCAAAGTGGCTTTGGCCACGGCGCCGGCCTTCCGGCTTCCGTCCTGCACGATCTCCTCTATCCGCGACGGATGAGTGACGAGGGCGGCGCGTGCCTCCCACATCGGAGCGAGTTGGTCGACCACTCGGTCCGCCACTAGTTTTTTACAATCGACGCAGCCGATTTCGGCGGTGCGGCATTCGCGGTTGATCTGCTCGATGATCGGAAGCGGCGAGAACATTTTATGAAAATCAAAGACCGGACAGACCTCCGGATTCCCAGGATCCATCCGCCTGACCCGTGCCGGATCGGTCACCATCGTTTTCAGCTTCTGGCGAACCACTGGCTCGGTATCGGAGAGATTGATGGTGTTTCCGTAGCTCTTGCTCATCTTGCGGCCGTCGGTGCCGGGCACTTTCGGAAACTTCGTGAGATGCTCTTTGGGTTCTGGAAACACCCGCTGCTTATAGAGGTCATTGAACCGGCGGGCGATCTCACGGGTCAGCTCCAGGTGGGGCAGCTGATCCTTGCCGACCGGGACGAACTGTGGTTTGTACAGGAGAATATCGGCCGCTTGAAGGACGGGATAGCCGAGAAACCCGTAGGTGCTGAGATCCTTTTCTTTGATCTCCTCCTGCTTTTCCTTGTACGTGGGGTTACGCTCGAGCCAGGACACCGGAATCATCATCGAAAACAACAGATGCAGGACGGCGTGTTCAGGAACGCGCGATTGGACGAACACGACCGAGCGCTCCGGATCGATGCCCGCCGCCAGCCAGTCGATGAGCAGCTCACGCACGTATTCACGAAGGCGGCTCGTGTCGGCATAATTCGTCGACAGCGCGTGCCAGTCGGCGACGAAGAAGTAACAATCGTGTTCAGCTTGGAGCTGTTTCCAATTCTGAAGCGCGCCGAGGTAGTTCCCAAGATGCAGGAGGCCGCTCGGCTGCATGCCGCTCAGCACGCGAGGTTTTGATTGGCTTGTCATGGGGAGGTTCCCGCACCGATTCCCACCGCCGTGGAGAGGATTGTACCCGAAAGCCCGGACGCGAATGTACTGGTAAAGGTGTGGATGATTCGCAGCTCGCGGTCGAAGACCAGGAGCGCTACGAGAATCATCATCCCGTAGGGCTCCAACCTTGCGAGCGCCCGGGCCGGCGCTGCAGGCAGCACGCTGACCATGATACGGCCGCCGTCCAGCGGCGGAATGGGCAGAAGGTTGAAGATTCCCAAAAAGACGTTGACGAGCACTGAGTAGAACGCCATGACGGCCAGCGGCAGCAGGATCATGGCGCCGATCGAACGTTCCTCATCCGGGAGCGCATTGCCCGACAGCAGCGAGGGGTTCATCGACAGCAGCATGGCCAGCAGCACCGCGCTTCCGACTGCCAGAACGAAATTCATGCCGGGCCCCGCCGCTGCGACGAGCGCCATGTCGCGCCTCGGCTGCCTCATGTTTCGGGGATCGATGGGGACCGGCTTGGCCCAACCCAGCAGAAAGCTTCCGGGCAGCAACAAGCACAACAACGGGACGATGATCGTGCCGAACGGATCGATGTGCGCCAGGGGATTCAGGGTAAGACGTCCCTGCCTCTTCGCGGTGGGATCGCCGCATTTGTCCGCGACCCAACCGTGGGCATACTCGTGCAAGACGATGGCGAACAGCAGCGGGAGCGCTTTGTACGAAATCGCGTACAGCAATGGTGGAAGCTCGCTCATCGCCGTCAATCGACTTGGGTGAAGCGGCCCCGCTTCACTTGAATCAGGAAGAGCGGCCGAATGAGCGTGCCGTCCGGCGCGAATGAGGCGGGCCCGGCCAGGGCGGGCAAGTCTTGCTGGGCGGTGAGGAAGTCGCGAATCGCTTCCCCGGACGAGGCGCCTTTCTTGACGGCCTCAATCACAAATCTCGCCGCGTCATAGCCCTGCATGGCAAACAGTGTTGGTGTACTCTGGAAGCGCTTTTTGTAACGCTCGACGAAGTCCTGGACGGCCGGATTCCGGCTCTCGGCAAAAAATCCGTCGACAAAGACGGCGCCGTCGATCGATTGGTCCGCGGTGCGCGCGAAATCCGGCGCATTCCAGCCATTGCTCCCCAGGAAGGGAACTCTCATGTCGTGAAAGTTCAGCTGCGCGGCGATCAGGCCGACGTCCGCCGCGCGGCCGGGGATGAAGATGGCGTCGAAGCCCGGCGTATACAGCACCTTTTTGTCGAGCTTGGTCAGCTTGCCCCCGACCTTGGTCGCATCGACCGGCACGGCAAGGCCGTATTTCTTGAGGTCTTCGGCTTTCATGCGTTTCAATTGCGCGCCGACGTCTGAGTCTCCTTCCTTGTACGACTCGATCGCAATAATTTCGCCGTCCCGCTGCCGCGCTTCAGTCGCGAACAGACGGGCCATCTCCCGCCCATAGACCGTGTCCGGATGAAGGATGCAAAAGCGGCGAAATCCCAGGTCGCCCGTCGCGTAGGCGGCGATTTTTCGCGCCTGCAGTTGATAGGTCAGCGCTGTGCTGAACGTATAGCTGCCCAATCGTCTCACGTTCGGCAACATGGCCGTCGGCGTGATGAGCGGGGTGTGCGAACGCTCCGCCAACTCCGCCATGACCGGAAGGTGTTTTGACAGGAGCGGGCCGATGACCGCGACCGGCCGGTCACCGGTCAGCAGACTCGAGAAGTCGTCGAGGAACGAGACCTGGGCCGAATCCAGGTCCTTGACCATCAGGCCGATCGAGGGCCCTCCGGCTCGATCAGTGAGCGATTCCACTGCGAGTTGAACCCCGCTCAGCACGTCATTGGCGAACGAGGCCACTTTCCCGGAGAGCGGCAGGACGGCGGCGATCAGGAACTGGCTGGATTTCAGTTTGGTTTGGAGCGCGTCCAGCACCTCCGAAAGCCTGCCTCGCTGCGGATGCGACGGAAAGTTGACGAGAAACTGTTGAATCTGCCGGGATGCTTGGTGCTCCTCGCCGCGTCCCACATAGAGGTCGATCAGCCGCAACGAGGCGAGGTCGCCGGGGAAGCTTTTCGGGTAGGCCTCCTTGATCCGTTCGAGCATTTTTTTGTCGAAAGACTCGTTGATCAGTTCCGTGATGTTCGTGCGGATCTCGTCGCCTTGTTCGTCCGAGCTCAATGTGATCTCGTCGAGCCAGGCTGAAATCGCGCGGGCCGGTTCCTTCTTTTGGAAGTACAGTTCACCGCTCAGATGAATGGCTTCGCGCTTGGTGACGTCGTCCTGCGACAAGGTGCGCAAGCCGGTCAAAATCGGGAGTGCCAGGTCGGGATTGCCCATTGCCGCGTGTGTGCGCGCGAGCATGAGCTTGCCGCGGTCGGCCACTTCCGAGGCAGGAAACTCGGTCTGGAGTTGCTGAAGATATTTCAGTGCTTCACCGTATTGCTGCGCCCGATACAAGGCCGCACCGAAGAGAAGATAGGTGTCGTCGAGCAAATCTGGTTTGGGATTGGTGCTAAGGAACCGGCGCAAGATCGTGATGGCTTCTTCCGCCTGCCCGGCATCGATCAACCGCTTCGCTTGAGTGAGCGCCGGATTGTTCGCGGGCGCGCTGCGTTTGGTCGAGTCGGCGCCCGCCGCTGCAGCCGAGGGCGCAGAAGAAAAGGACATCACGAGGATGTATGCGAGCGCCGCACAGGCAGCGCCGTATGGCCTCAGTCTTCGATGGGGGCCGTACGGCGGAAGGCATCCGTCGGGAGGGACAGGCTGATGGCTCGTACGCATGAAAATCGCCAAGGGAGACTAGTATCGGAATCCCCGGAGGGTGTCAAGGTTTGATGAATCCCGCGTTGCGTTGTGTTCCCGCAAATGATTGGCTATCATCGCTCGAAATGGATACCGATGCACTGATCGAGCGCTATCTCAATCATGTGCGCCTCGAAGGCGGTCTTTCCCGCAACACCATCGATGCGTACCGCCGGGATCTCGGAAAGTTCCAACGGTACCTCCGCCAGCGGAACGTCGGAGACGTCCGGCATGTGACGCAGAGCACGGTCCGAAATTTCCTGGCATCGCTTCATGCGCTGAAGCTCTCCGCCGTCTCGTCGGCCCGCTGTTTGTCTGCGGTGCGCGGCTGGCTGCGATTTCTCCATGACGAGCGGCTCATCGATGAGCATCCGGCGTTCGACGTCGCGCCGACCTGGCGAGGGACGCGCTTACCGAAGACGCTATCCCCCCAGGAAGTGACTACGCTGCTCAGCGTTCCCGTCCACGTAAAAGCGGAGGACCGACGGGACCACGTGATGTTGGAACTTTTGTACGCAACGGGTCTCCGCGTATCGGAGCTCGTTGGCTTGGAGCTCCCTCAGGTGAATCTCGAGGTCGGGTACGTTCGAGTGACCGGCAAAGGATCGAAGCAGCGGATCGTGCCGATGGGCGAACCTGCTCAGCGCCTGTTGCTCGACTATCTCGAGGTCATTCGACCGCAATTCCTCAAGCACGGCGCTTCTCGAGTTCTATTCCTCTCACGTCGAGGTGCGCCGCTTACCAGGCAAGCGTTTTGGAAATCGCTTCGCGCACGGGCGCGGCGCGCCGGATTGTCGAGGGCGGTGTCTCCGCACATGTTGCGGCATTCGTTTGCGACCCATTTGCTGGCCGGTGGCGCGGATCTTCGATCTGTCCAAACAATGCTCGGGCATGCGGACATCGCGACGACGCAAATCTATACGCATGTCGAACGAGAGCGGTTGAAGCAGGTGCATGCGAGATACTTTCCGAGACAAGCGCGTGCGAAGACGAAATTGTCGGAACAAGAACGGGGAAGGATAGCGTCAAAATCTGCAAGAACGGTGCGAGATTCGGTTGACAAGGACAGATGGAGTTGATAGCATCCGCCAGCTTGCCAGGAAAATCGGGCGGATAGCTCAGTTGGAAGAGCGCTGCCCTTACAAGGCAGAGGTCACAGGTTCGATCCCTGTTCCGCCTACCACGGACACCTTGCGGGATTAGGCTGTGGCCATAGTGATAAATATCTTGTACACGCGATCGTCCGCTATATATAGTCTTGTCAATTGAATCATCCGCTATAGATAGAGTCACGAGGGGCCGTCGTTCAGCCTGGTTTAGGACGCCAGATTGTCAATCTGGAGGTCGCGGGTTCAAATCCCGTCGGCCCCGCCATTTCTTGTGTGCATGCATTCACGCCGCGGGCATTGAACCCGCGACCGGGGGTTTCGAAGGGGGTATGCACCCTTCGTGGGGAGCATACGAGGGGGCTGGCCCCTTCCGTAGGAGCCGGCGAGGCAGGGTTCAAGGCCGAGCCAGCGACGGAGCGTGGTTCAAATCCCGTCGGCCCCGCCATTTCTTTCGTCTCGCTGTGACAGGCCATGACAAGAGACCTGCGGCAGGCGGTTTCCGAAGTAGTCTATCCTCTGCCCAGAACGCAGATCAGTCTCTGCACACTACCGTCGCAGTAAGAAGGCTCAGCGCCGAGGCGGCACCGTCGAGCCCGCCGGTATCTCCGCGGTTTGTTACACTTCAAGGCAGGCGTGGAGTGCTCATGCGAGCAGGAAAGGGTATGAATCAATGTTCCAAATCGGTATGACAGGCCTCTTGGGCTCGTTGGGCGCGGTTTCGAAGATCGTCTTGGTGGTGCTGTTTGTCTTTTCCGTCGTTTCATGGGCGATTATTTTTTTGAAGTGGCGGGCATTTGCCACTGCGGACCGTATGGATCACCAGTTTATGACGCTGCTCGCGAAAGCGAAAGATTTGGACGATCTGTGTCGTCAAGTGCGGCGGATGGAAGCCAGTCCTGCCGCGGTGCTCTTCGAAGGCGTCATGGACCGGGTGACCGGTTTGCGCGGCCAGGACGGCGGGTCCGGCGCGGCCGACCGCCAACTCGTCGAGCGCACCGCCGCCCATCTTTCCCATAGCCAGTTGTCCAGGCTTGAATCCTATCTCCCATTTTTGGCGACCACCGGCAACATCACACCGTTTATCGGGTTGCTGGGTACCGTCATGGGCATCATCGACGCCTTTCGTGAGATCGGCGCCCAGGGGACGGCGAGCATTGCAGCGGTCGCGCCCGGCGTCGCCGAAGCGCTGATTGCGACGGCGGCCGGTTTGTTCACCGCGATTCCCGCCGTCATCGCGTACAATTATTTTCTGAGCCGGATACGGAGAACGGCGTTTCGTATGGACACCGTCACGATCGAGTTGCTGACCTCCCTTTCGGTGCCGGTGATGAAGGCGAAGCCCATGCCGGTCGGAGCGCAACGATGATGTTTGAAGCGCGTCAGCGCCGTTTCATGGCGGAGATCAACGTCATTCCACTGGTCGACGTCGTGTTGGTACTGCTCGTGATCTTCATGGTCACGGCTCCCATGCTGTACCGCGGCATGGATATCAACCTGCCGAAGTCCGCAACGAATACGATCAAGCCGGAGATGCGGACGGTGTTGACCATTGAGAGAGATCAGCGGCTGTATTTGGACAAAGACCCCATCGGCGTCGCCCAACTTGAACAAAAGCTAAAAAATCTGAAACATGAGCACGCCGACGTATCCCTCTATCTTCGCGCCGACCGCGAGGTGCCATATGGAGTGGTCGTTCAAGTGATGGACGGAGTGAAGAAGGCCGGAATCGAGAAGATTGGCATGGTGACGGAACCGGTGGGACCGGAGCGGGTCGGAGGGGCACCGATTCCGCGCGCACCCTCTCGCAAGAGTTAACACCGTCGATCTGAGAGGGGTTTTGGGATGGTCGCTCCCGCACAGGTGTACGCGGCGTTCTGGTTCGATAGAGACGAACAAGATCGGTTTTTCCGCCGCCTCCGCAGGACGCTGTCGATGTCTCTGGTCCTGCACCTCGCCGTTCTGCTCGTGGTGTTGGGCATTCGACTTACGCCGCACGGCGAACGACCGTTGGCGGCCGTCGAGGTAAATCTGGTCACGTCGCTGACGCCTGAGAAGACAGTTGCACCGGCGCGGCCGGCGGAACCGGTCAAGCGAGTGGACGTCAAGCCTGCGCCCATCCCGGTTCCTGTTCGTGCTCCAGCGCCTCCCCTCAAGACACTGACGCCGACGGCAACACCGGTTTCAGTGCCTGCCCGTCCCAGCGTCGCGAAGGACATTCTCAAAGACCTCGACCTCCCGCCTGATGCGCCGAAATTCGGAGAACTCACGCCAGCAAAAACAATCGCCCAGCCGAAGGCCCAGGCGCCGGTGAAACTCCAGGTCCCTGACCTGCCGCGTATTCCGGATGTCCCTGAGCGTGCGGTGAAGACGCCTCAGACGCCTCAGCGGACCTCCATCAGCGAGGAGCTCGACCGTGAACTGGAGGAAGAACTGAAAAAGGTAAAGGAGTTCACTCCGGCCGCCAAACTCGAGATTCCAAAGGAAGCAAAGGAAGCGCCGGTGAGACCCGTTCCTCAACAGGAAGCGGCGATCCCGCAGGTAAAGGCTCCTCAAACCCAGCTGAAAACCTCCGGCGCATCCGGCACCAATCCGTTTTGGGGGCGCGTCGAGGCGATCATCAAAAGTCAGTGGGAGCCGCCTCCTATCGACGTGACGGGGACGACGTACAGCACCGTGATCCGGTTTCGATTTTATCGGAACGGGACCGTCAGGGAGGTGGGGGTGCAACAGTCGTCGGGGAATCCGTACTTTGACGACGCAGGGAAGCGGGCGATCCTCAAGCCGCGGCAATTTCCCGTGTTTCCTGCCGACATGACCGAAGCGTATCAGGACGTGGAAATGGTCTTTAGAGTCGGGGAGAGCGCGGGATGAACCAACGGACATTTATCGGTCTCGTGCTCTGTGGAACCTGCACGTTCGCCGGAGCGGTCCTGGCGGCAGACGTCTTTCTCGAGGCCACACGACCGGACTTTCAAAAAATTCCGCTGGGGGTCGTCAGTATCGAGAATAATGGCGGACCCGATTGGTTGAGCGGACGTCTTGAGGAAGTGCTGAAAAAGGACGTCAAGCGCTCCCTGGTCTTCGATCTCATGGACCTGCCGAGCCTCGGAATCAAGGTGCGCGACGTCGGCAACGGCCTCGGGAACGGATCGAAAGCGATCTTCAAACAGGCGGCCGAGAACGGCGTATCAGTGCTGGTGTGGGGCAAGGCCGGGTTGAAAAAAGGCGAGAAAGAAGACGACGTCAACATGGAGGGCTTCGTCTATGACAGTGGGACGGACGAGGTGGTCGGCGGCAAGCGGTATGCCGGATCGCCGTCGGTCGTCCGTTTAATGGCCCACCGCTTCGCCGATGAGTTGGTGTTCCGCTACACCGGAGAACCGGGAATCGCCAGAACGAAAATCGCCTACGTGTCGGCGCAGGGAGCGGCACGTGAGCTGTTCGTGATGGATTACGATGGCTACGATGCCCGACAACTCACTGCGGATGGGTTCTTGAATTTGATGCCACGTTGGTCTCCGGACCGGCGGTTTCTGGTCTTTACCGCCTATCGGGACCGCAATACGCAGGACATCGATATGATCGAACTTGCCACCGGCAAGCGTTGGACGCTCGTCTCCTATGGAGGCTTAAACATTACTCCCGCGCTGTCGCCGGACGGTAATTTCCTCGCGTTTGCCTCGAGCCATGAAGGCAATTCGGAACTCTACCGTCTGGACACCAGAACCAAAGCCGTCCAGCGGCTGACCACCAATCCGGCGGGAGAACTGTCGCCCAGCTGGTCGCCGACTGGTAGAGAACTTGCTTTTGTATCCGACCGCGGTGGCGGGCCCCAGGTCTTTCTCATGAGTTCCGACGGCTCGAACGTGCGCCGTTTGACATTCGAAGGTGATTACAACGCCGCTCCTGCCTGGTCTCCGAGAGGGAATTGGGTGGCCTACGTCTGTCGGACGCCCCGCAAAGAATACAAGCTGTGCCTCATTAGCCCGGATGGGCAAAAGCGTATGCAATTGACTACAGGGGGTGGTATCGATGACTCACCTTCCTGGTCTCCGGACGGGCGCCACCTGGTCTTCAGCTCGACGGCGGACGGCAAAAGCCACATTTATATGATTGATACGGACGGAAAGGATCTTGAACGGCTGACGTTTGAGGGCACTCACAACAGTGCACCAACGTGGTCCCCGGCGTCCTAGTCGTATTAGCTATGGGCAGGCTTTGACAACAATTTAGAGAGAGGAGAGATAGGTATGGGCACTACACCGTTCAGAATCGCCATGGCCTTCGTGGCCAGCGTCGCCCTGATGGGCGTTTCGGGTTGTTCGAAAAAGTCAGTGCAATCCGGCGGCGATACCCAATCCTCACAACAACCCAAGACGGCGAAGACGGAGGCTACCGAAGGCTCGAGAACCGGGGTCGGCAATTTTCCGGACACGAGCATGCAGTCGGGCGGAGGGTCGGGCCTTCGCGGCTTGGATAAAGACCCATCGGAAGAGCGCGTCGGCAACAGCGCCCCTGCCGGCACGAGCCTGGGCGCCGGCTCATTGTTAGCGAAGGCCGATACATCGGAGACGGCGGCTCGCCAGATGGAAGAGATGCGGGCGGAACAGGCGGCTTCGGCCGCGGCCGGCCTTCGCGACGTATTTTTCAATTATGACAGCTGGACGATTTCTGATGACCAGCGGCAGGCTTTGAACCGGGACGCCGATTGGATGAGGTCCAACGCCAGCTCGATGGTAAAAGTTGAAGGCCACTGCGACGAGCGAGGAACCTCCGCCTACAACCTTGTGCTGGGCGAAAAACGTGCAAAAGCCGTCCGCAATTACCTCGTCGAACTTGGCATCAGCGCCAACCGGCTGTCCGTCGTCTCCTATGGAAAAGAGCGTCCCTCCTGCCTCGAGCATGCGGAATCCTGCTATCAGCAGAACCGCCGCGGACACCTCGTGGTGAAGACAGGCAAGTAACAAGTAACAAGCGTGGGTGGCACCATGGATAACGCGTGGCATATGCGAAGTATCGGAACGCTGGTCTGTTTCCTGTCCATTAGCCTGTTGAATGGCTGTGTGGCCCAACAGGCTGACTTGAAGAGCGCCGAGCGCCGGATGAAGGAATCCAACGAGGCATTGGCCCAACGCGGGGCTCAACAGCGCCAGGAGCTCGAAGAGCTGAAGAACCAGGAGCTTCCCAAGCTCCGGGGCGAGCTGGAGCGGGCGCAGCATCAAGCCCAGGAAATTCAGCGGGCGCAGGACGATCTGCGCCAGCGCTCGCAGGTGCTTGAGCAACAGACCAAGAAGCTCGAACAGCTGTCGGCCAAGCTCGATGCCGACAGCGCCAATCGCTATACGCAGGTCCGTGAGAGCCTAAATGCGCAGGATGTCAAGAACAAGGCGGACCGCGACCAATTGCGTACGGACGTTAATACGCGACTCGACGACGTCAATCACCAGATGGAGACGCTGCGCAAGGAGATCATCGACGCGGTGCAGAAAACCAACGCCGCGCTGGTTAAGAGCATGGACGTGAAACTGGATGAGCAGCGCAAGAGCTTGGCGGATTCCCAAGCCCGCACGGAACAGCTATCGGCGAAATTTACGCAGTTCAACCAGGCATTGCAGGGATTCCGCGATTCATTGACCACGATGGGAGAGCGCATCGGGCAGGAGGAGCAGGCGAATAAGGCTCTCGCGGCGAAGATCGATGTCGACACCAAGGCATCGACTGCTCATATTAATGAAACGACGAAGACCATGTCGGGGCATTTGAACGAGGTGAACAAGAGCGTCTCCGGCGTGGCGCAGAAGCTGGCCGCTCGCATCGATGAACAGATCGGCGAGGTGAACAAGAATGTCTCGCGGCTCGATGCACGCATGACGGAGCAGGAACATCGCGTCGACGGGCTTGCGAAGAATATGGATCACGTGACCCACGAAGTACAGTCCGTACAGTCCCGCGGCACGACGTCGAAGCCGGGCCCGCGTCAACCTCAAACGACCACCAAGTCTACCCCACGCGCTGGGATGCTCGCGCCCGCTGAGGCGCAGGCCGAGCCGCTTGCGGGCGCCCAACAGGAAGCCGCTGCGGTTCCCCGGTCCGAGGAAACGACCAATGCCGTGGCTGCGGTGACCGCAGGTACCGCAGCTACCGGTGATGAACCCGCCGAGCCCGTTCAAGTCGCCGTAGTCCGCCCGGTCGAACGATCCGATAGGGCAGAATACGAGCGGGTTCTGGCCTACTTTAAGGAGGGCAATCTGGACGGGTCCCGAGATGGGTTCTCGGCCTTTCTGGCGCAATATCCGAACTCCGATCTCGCGCCCAACGCCCGGTATTGGCTGGGCGAATCCCATTACGGTAAGAAGGAGTACAAGCAGGCGATTGACTCCTACGACCGCGTCGAGTTGGATTATCCCCAAAGTGAAAAAGTGCCGGCCGCGATTTTAAAGAAGGGCTTTGCCTATCTCGCATTGAAGGACAAGAAGCGGGCGTCATCGGCCTTCAAGCAGGTGGTCACGTTGTATCCTAAGAGTCCGGAGGCCGGAAAGGCCTCCGACAAGTTGAACCAGATGAAGGACCTCCGCTAACTGTGACCGCGCATCCGGTGAAGTTCTCTCTGGGAGTCGTCGTCGCGGCGGCCATCGCGTCCGTCGCGGGGTGCGCGAAGCATGCGGACTTCGTCGAGCTGCGTGACCATCTGGCGACCGTGTCGAAATCCCAGGACCAGGATCAAAAGCGGCTGGATGCCCTCCAGCGGCGGCTGGATTCGCTGGAGCGCGTCAAGGACGGAGAACCCTCGAAGGCGAAGCTCGACGATCTCAATGCCCGGCTTCAGAAGCTCGAGGCGCGTGTGGGGAAACTGGACGAGGCGCTCGTGTCATCGACGCCGAAGCTAGATCCCATGCCCGTAGATCCCGCCAAGACGGCGAAGTCCCAAAAGCCGGGAAGCGCCGAGCCCCTCATTCCCAACGTTCCTGCAATCACGCCGACCTCCGCGTTTAACCTTTCGTACAACGATTACTTGAACGGCAAGTACGACTTGGCGGTGTCCGGTTTTCAGCGGTTCGTCAAGGACTTTCCCGGTACGTCGTTGACGCCGAATGCCCATTATTGGCTTGGTGAGTCGTACTATCAGCAGAAAGATTATGCACGCGCCATGCAGGCATTCGAGTATGTCTCCACCGAATTCCCCGGCAATGAAAAGGTGCCCGCGGCGCTCTATAAACTGGGTCTCGCAGCGGCGGAAACCGGCGATGTGGTCAAGTCGAAGAAGAACCTGAAGCGGGTGCTCGAGGAGTTTCCCACCTCGGACGAAGCCAAACTCGCAAAGATCAAGCTAGCCGAGATCCGATGATCGGCTACGCGTTGGGAGCGTAAGTCGGTGCCCGCTGCGCCTTGTTCCGCCACGATCCAGGTACTTCCGGCTCAGGTGGTGAGCCGCATCGCCGCCGGTGAGGTCATCGAGCGGCCAGCCGCGGTCGTCAAAGAACTCGTTGAAAACAGTCTCGACGCCGGCAGCGGGCGTATTCTGATCGACATCAAGGACGGCGGCCGGGCGCTCATCCGCGTCACCGACGACGGCGAAGGGATCCGGCGGGCTGACCTGCTCCTGGCCTTCCAGCGTCATGCCACCAGCAAGCTCCGCTCGGACGATGATCTGACCTCCATCAGCACGATGGGATTCCGCGGCGAAGCGCTTCCGAGCATCGCTGCCGTCTCGCATGTCCGCGTGGCGACCGCCACGAAAACGGATACTGTCGGCGCGCAGCTCGTGTTGCTGGGAGGCGTTCCGCAAGCGATCACCGAGGCTCCGCCGGTAGGCGGGACCAGGATCGAGGTCGCGAATCTTTTCTATAACCAGCCGGCGCGAAAAAAATTCTTGAAGTCGGTCCCGACCGAATTCTCCCACATCAGTACGATCGTTCAGCAGGCGGCCCTCGCTTGGCCGTCCGTTCATTTCCAACTCACCCACAACGACCATGAGACTTTGAACTATCCCCCGGTCATGTCGGATTGTGAGCGCATGCTGCAGGTCTATCAGGCAGCATTCCTGGATCGGACGGTGGACATCCGCGGCCGGATGGCCGGCTGCACGTTGAGCGGCGTGATCATGGACCCGGTGCATGCACGTGCGTCCAGGACACCACAGGACCTGTTCGTCAATCGTCGGCCGGTCAGGAATGCGGCCGTCTTCCATGCGGTGCTCGAGGGGTACGGCTCGTTGCTGTCCAAAGGCCATCATCCGACGTATGTCCTGTTTTTGGACATCGATCCGGAGCGCATCGATGTGAATGTGCACCCGGCCAAACGCGAGATCCGGTTTGCCGAGCAGGAGGCGGTCCACCGCTTCGTGCGGCAAACGGTGCGTCATGCCTTTAGCGGCGTTGAACGAAAGCTCGTTCTCGGCATGGCTGCGCCAGATGTGGCGCCCGACGGCGAAGCGCTGACGTCCCCGTCGATTCAGTCTCCTCCGACCGGCGGTTCGGGAAGAGGTCCGTCGGTCCAAAGCGAAGGGTCCTACACACATCTGCCACCGGCGGCCGAGCCGCTCTTCGTGAGCGAATCGGCGAGCCGATACACGAATGGCCAGCAAGAGGTGGCGATTGTTCCATTGGGGCAGGTACTGGGAACCTATCTCGTTGCGCAGGTTGGCCGTGAATTACAGGTCATCGATCAGCATACCGCCCACGAGCGCGTGGTCTTCGAACGCTTGTGGCGCATGTGGACCCGACGGGCTGTGATCATCCAACCGCTGCTGATTCCGGAGTCGATTGAACTGACTGCCGGGCAGATGACGCTCGTCCAGAAATACGCCGATGATTTGCAACAACTCGGACTCGTTCTCGAAGCGTTCGGTCCATCGGCGGTGCTGCTGCGAGGCGTGCCTGCCGGATTCGGTCCGATGGATGGTGCGTCGCTCGTTCGAGACCTGCTCGAGGACTTGTCGGAATGGGCGACGGCCTCGTCCTTAGACGCACGGGCGCAGCCGGTTCTTGCCACACTGGCGTGCAAGAGCGCGGTGCAAGCGGGGCGCTCGATGGCGCTGCCGGAGATCGAGCAGCTTGTCCGCGACTGGGTCAACGAAGGGTTGATGACGACGTGCCCGCATGGAAGGCGAACGGCTTTCCGGTTGTCTTCTGACGAACTCGACAAACTGTTCGGTCGAACCGGTTGGTCGTGACGACCTGTCCTTTGCACACGATGGCTTCACTCTCGGAAGCCCAACTCCATCGTAAGCCGCTGGTGGTGATTGTAGGGCCGACTGCGGTTGGAAAAAGCCGACTCGGCCTCGCGATCGCCAAACAACTCGATACGGACATCCTCACGGCCGATTCACGCCAGCTCTATCGCGGGATGGATGTGGGGACGGACAAGCCGTCGGTTGCCGCGCGGGAGGGCATCACCCACCATCTCATTGATCTCGTCGATCCGGATGAGCCATACAATGCCGGTCTCTTCCGTCAGCATGCGGGCCAGGTCATCGCGCAACTGTACCGGCGGCGCCGACTGCCGCTGGTAGTGGGCGGGACAGGTCTCTATGTCCGGAGTCTGCTGCAGGGGCTCTGCGAAGCGCCTCCGAGCGATCCCGTCGTGCGCGCGCAGCTGTGCGAGGAAGGCCGTGCACAAGGGCGCGATCATTTATATGAGCGCCTGATAGCAGCCGACCCAGCGACCGCGGCAAAGCTTCATCCCCGCGATACATCGAAGATCATCCGTGCGTTGGAGGTCCATCATCTTTCGGGGCTGCCGCTGTCCTCCTTCCAAGCCAGGCATCGATTCATGGAGCGGCCGTTTTCGGCATTGGTCATCGGACTGAATCGTGAACGAGAACACTTGAATCGGCGCATCGAGGAGCGCATTGAGTGGCAGTTGGCCAACGGGCTGATCCAAGAGACTCGTCGTCTCCTCGAGGCAGGATACCGGCGCGAGAGTCCCGCAATGACGGGATTGGGCTATCGACACGTGGCGGGGTATGTGGCGGGAGAATACGGGCGGGAAGACATGATCAGACTGTTCAAACGCGATACCCGACGATTTGCCAAGCGGCAGATGACATGGTTCCGGCGGGAGCCGGGCACGATTTGGCTCATGATTAGCGAAGATGAGCCGGTTGAGGAGACGATGCATCGCGCCATGCGGCTCATTAATCCGTTTCTTTCCTCGCTTGAGGGAATGAAGGGCGGCACTGAGAGTAAGGAGAAGCCAAGGTGACGGCCAAGCAGACGGGTTCAGCGCGTGCTGACGTCGGAATTATCGGCGGAAGCGGCCTGTATGACATTGAAGGGCTCGGGCAGGTCAAGCGGGTAGCGGTGTCGACGCCTTTCGGATCGCCGTCGAGTCGGGTCGTGCTGGGCGAGCTTGACGGCATTCGAGTGGCCTTCCTGTCTCGCCATGGCCATGGGCACCGCTTCAGTCCCTCCGAAATCAATTACCGCGCCAATATTTATGCCTTGAAGGCGATCGGCGTGCGCCGGGTCATCTCGGTGAGCGCAGTGGGCAGCATGAAGGAATCGATGAAGCCCGGTCATGTCGTGCTGCCGGATCAGTTCATCGATCTGACGAAACGACGGATCTCCACGTTCTTTGAAGGCGGCGTCGTGGCGCACGTGGGCTTCAGCGAGCCGGTCTGCGCGTCGCTTGGCGCGTCGCTGCTGGCCGCCGGCCGATCGGTCGGGGCGACCGTGCATCAGGGCGGCACGTATGTCTGCATCGAGGGTCCGCAGTTCTCGACCAAAGCGGAATCGCATCTTTATCGTCAGTGGAACGTGAGCGTGATTGGGATGACGAATCTCCCGGAGGCCAAACTTGCCCGCGAAGCCGAACTCTGCTATGCCACGATCGCGCTCGTGACTGATTACGATTGCTGGCACGAAACGGAAGAGCCGGTTACGGTAGAAGCGATCCTCGCGACGCTGTGTGAGAACGTCGTTATGGCCAAGCGGCTCTTGCGCGCGGCGGTCAAGTCCGCCGCCTCGGCGGTCGCCTGCCCCTGTCAGCAGGCGCTCGAACATGCAATCGTCACTGCTCCGGCCGCCATCCCTGCGGCGGCGCGCCGAAAATTGGCGCTGTTGACGCATCGGGTACTTCCCTCTTCGAAAGGAAAGCGGTGACGCATGGGAAAATTGCTGGTGGTCGGCTCCGTGGCGCTGGATACGGTGAAGACGCCGTTCGGCGAAGCGAGTGAGGTGTTGGGAGGCTCCGCGACGTATTTCTCGGCGTCGGCGAGTTACTTCACGACGGTCGATCTCATCGCCGTCGTGGGAGAGGATTTCCCCTCGCAGCATCTGGCGTTTCTCAAGAGCCGGAAGATCGACTTGACCGGCCTCGAGCGTCGCCCGGGTGCGACGTTTCGTTGGAAAGGCGAGTACAGCCACCAACTCAACGAAGCGCACACGCTGGATACGAAGCTCAACGTGTTCGAAACCTTCCGCCCGAAGATTCCCGAGTCGTATCGGTCACCGGAAGTCCTGTTTTTGGGGAACATCGATCCGGAACTTCAACTCGACGTGCTCAACAAGCTTCCGCGACCTCCGTTGGTCGCCTGCGACACGATGAATTTCTGGATCAATGGCAAGCGCGAAGCCCTCTGGCGCCTGCTTGAAAAAGTCGACATTTTGATCATCAACGACGGAGAGGCGCGGGCGCTCGGTGGAGACTCCAATCTTGTGAAGGTGGCGGCAACCGTCTTGGCCCGCGGGCCGAAGCACCTGATCATCAAGCGGGGAGAATACGGGGTGCTCATGTTCAGCGGCAGCCAGGTGTTCGGAGCCCCAGCGTTTCCTCTGGAGGACGTCCGCGATCCGACCGGCGCCGGCGACACCTTCGCCGGCGGCTTTCTCGGCTATCTGGCGGCGACCGGAAACCGTTCCATCGACTCGTTCAAGCAAGCGATTGTTTTTGGCAGCGTCATGGCCTCGTTTACCGTAGAATCCTTTAGTCTTGACCGTTTGCGAGTCCTGGATTACAAAGAGATCCAGGATCGGTTTCGGGCGTTCAAGCGGCTCACTCATTTTGAGGACCTTCCGTGACCCGATCACACGCACAAGTGCGCATCTGCGTCGCAGCCGTTATAGCCGGCATGCTGCTCGCGTGTGGGCTCGGGGGCTGTGCCACTTCTGAAGAAACCAAGCAGAAATCGAAGGGCTATTATCAAGAGGGAATGGCGACTCTGGACCGCGACCGGCAAAAAGCGTATGTCTCCTTTCAGAAGGCGGTGAAGCTCGACCCGGGAAACAAGGAAGCGCACTACGGGCTCGGCCACATTCTGGCATCCCAGGATAAGCTGGTCCAGGCCGAAGCGGAGTTTCGTGAAGCGATTAAGATCGATGACGATTACTCTGAAGCACATACGTTTTTGGGCCAAGTGTTGGTGTATCAAGAGCGTTGGACCGAAGCCATCGCCGAATTTCGTCGTGCCTTAAGCAACCCGTTGTATTCCACGCCGGATCTGGCCCGGTACCATCTAGGAAAGGCCTTGGCCCACGAGGGCGACTACCGGGGCGCCATGGAAGCCTTGGAAGATGCGTTGGCGGTGAATCCACCCACCGTGCCCCCTGAGAAGTTACAGCTGGAACTAGGCCGGGTCTATTACAAGCTTGGATTCGAACGCCGGGCAAAAGAGGCGCTCACAAAGGTGACAACCCTGGAGAAGACGGGGCCGAACGCCACGGCAGCCAAAGAAATTCTGGCACGGCTGAAGCCGTAAAGAGAGACGCATGGATTCCATCGGAGATTTTTTCAAGCAGGTCAGGGAAACCAAAGGCCTCACGGTCGACGAGGTGGCCTCGAAGACGAGGATTCGAACGGACTTCGTCAAGGCCCTCGAAGAGGGCAACTTCGCCAAACTGCCTGATCAGGTGTTCGCCCGCGGATTCGTGCGGTCGTATGCCCGCTCGCTGGGCTTGGACGAAGAGGACGCCATTCATCGGTTTATCCAGTCCGCCGGGGCCTTTTATGAGAAGCAAGACGAGCGTGAGCGGCTCAAAGTCAGGCAGGCTGAGGAGGAGCGCAAACGTCAGGCGAATCGTAAGGCGGTAGCCATTGCCATCGGCATCGCAATCCTGACGTTGGTGATCTTGTTGAGCCGAGAACAATCGTCGTTGTTGGTTCGGCGGACGTCGCAGACTGAGCCACCCGCGACGGCGGGCAAGCGCGTCCCGCCGCCCGAGTCCGCGAAGCTCGAGGTGCCGGTCCGCCCGGAGCCGGAAGCCGCCACCGGCGGGATGAAGACGAAGACGCCCGATACATCCGGCGGACCGACGTCCATGTCCCGTACAGAGGTAAACACCGGCCGATCCACCCCGGCTGCGGCCGCCGCACCGATCCAATCACAATCCGCGTCGTCCCCCGTCCCAGGCGCCGGCGCCGAGGCGCCGCTTGGCCCGCTTTCGCTCGAGGCATCGACGAATTCCGAAGATCCTTTGATTCTGGATCTCGAAGCGACCGAGCTCAGTTGGGTCGTCATTCAGGTCGACGGTGGGAGCCCTCAAGAAGCCTTATTACGACCCGGCGAAAAAGCCAAATGGAAAGGCCAAGATCAGTTCATGTTGACGTTGGGCAATGCCGGCGGCGTGAAGGCGGAGCTCAATGGCAAAGCACAAAAGCCGTTCGGACCGAGCGGAAAAGTTGCCCGTGACATTCTGCTGAAGCGGTAACTCTCCTTGCTTCCTTCGTGGGATTCCCATCGATCGTTTCCATGTGTGGCGAGGCGGCATTGCGCCTGTGGCAGTATGGTCGTGTAATCGGCGGCGAGTTCTCCCCCTCAATCGCCCTCTTTCTAACTAGGCGAAATTGCGCAGTTGAGCCGGTGCTCGATGTGGCATGCCGTTTGATACAACGCAGCTCGACATGGAAAGAACGATGACGGCGATCATGGAAGGCGTCGGATGAGCAAACGCCGCATACAGTGAGGCTTCTGCGTTCGTTTGCTTGACAAGGTGAAAACGCCGTTGCTATAGTCGCGACGCTTTATTTACATTCATGCAATCAATCGGCGGGCGTCGGCCCTGCGCTGGTGTCGGCCCTGCGGATGTGCGGTGGTTTAACAACAAGGAGGAAGTCTGATGGGGTATTTTTCTAAGTTTTTAGGAGTCGCAGCAGCCGTCACGTTGCTCTCGGCGACGCTCGTCGGAGCGGAAGAACGTGATCCGCTGAAGCCTCGTGTTCCGCCGGACCAGCTTGCGGATGCCAAGGCGATGAAGAATCCGGTCGCCAATACTCCCGAGAACGTCGCCAAGGGCAAGGCCCTGTTTGAAGGGAAGGGCACCTGCTTCAACTGCCATGGCAAAGAAGGCAAAGGCGACGGTCCTGCCGGCGCGATCCTCAACCCGAGTCCGCGGAACTTTACGAACTGCAAGTTCCACAAGAAGCGGAAAGACGGCGAGTTGTTCTGGGTCATCAAGAACGGCAGCGCCGGGACCGGAATGGTGTCGTTGATTCCGGCCGCGATCACCGAAGAAGAAGCCTGGACGATCATCAACTACGAACGGAGCTTCTGCAAAGGCGAGGAATAACTCAAGGGCCACGGATTATTGAGGGGTGGGGGACGATGTCTCCCACCCTTTTTTTGTGCCCCGTTGTCCGTTCAGTGAGTCTCGGATGCTCGCACCGAGGCCAACTTCGTGAGGCTGATCATGCTGATCGGATCGTTCGCCTTCAGCGGCGGCACGACGGCGGGGCGTTGGTCCTGGCCGTACTGCGTTCTGGACGCCCAGAGCACCTTTTGGTTGAGATAGGAGACCGCTTCACCCAGCGTCACTTCCCCGTCACGGTTGACATCAGATTCTCCTCTGAGCGCCCGCAATAGGTAGTACGTGAACAGTCCATGCCGGTGTTCGTCATCCTCGACGACCTTTCCGACGCCATTGATGGCGACGAGATGTACCGTGGAGCTTCCCGATGGGTTCCATTGAGGGCTCACCGGCTTTGATCGTGCGTCCGCTCCAGCTCCCAATCTTGCCACCATGCCGTCGAAGACAAACAATGTCTGTTTGGCTTTCAACCGGCTGAGCGCCGACTCCACATCCTTGAGCGGCAGCGAGCGAGATGAGGTCGTGACATTCCCGTCGTAGGGCACGAGGTATACCTCTCCGCTCGGCGCGACCGTGGCAAGTCCGGCAAAATACACGATGACCACCGCTTCTTTGTTCATGCGGCCCGGCAGCCAGTCCATCAGCGCTTCGTCGATATCCGGTCGCAGGGCCTTCCAATCCTGCAGCAGCCGAACATTCGACGGTGGCAAGCCGCCAATTGATTGAAAATAGCTTGTTAGCAATTCTGCGTCCGACGCCGCATACTTGCGCAGAGACAGCTGCTGATCGCGGTACGAGCCAATGCCGATCGAGACCAGATACGTATCGGGACGCTTGAATCCCACGGGCATGGCCGGGACCAGATCGACATCGTCGGCTTTGGAACCGGTCGGTTGGATCGAGATGGGAAGGCCCTGTGCGGGGGGCGCGGCCGTCCCCGGGTCGGCGACGGTCACTTGAAGCTCCGCGTTTTGTGGCTGCATGCTCTGGGGCAGGGTCGCGACAAACTCGATCGATCGTGACTGTCCTGGCTGCAGGCGGCCGGCCGACAATGTGGTCGCAGGGAACTGCGCGACTACGGCTGGAGTGCCGGACAGGTTGGCCGTGACATTCTGAAGTTCCTGCGTCCCCGCGTTCACGACATCCACGCGCACGCGAATCCGCTCGCCCCCTTCGAAGATCAAGTTGCCGTTATCGTCCAGTACGGTCGCTTTGAAGGAGAGACTCGTTCCAGCCGCGGCCGATCGGCTGGGCATGGGGACGGCCGCGGGGGCCGCGGCGACGGCTGTCGCCGCAGCCGCCGTCGTCCCGGCCGTGGCGAGCTGACGCCGGGAGATGTCGGAGACTTTGAATGCAAACTCGCGGGCCGCATCGTCGACATACTCATCCAACATGTAATCGCAGTTCCGTTGAAGCGGTTGGATCCGGACCCGCCCTCGATGGGCGACCTGCACCTCCTGTTCCGGGGACGTCGTGCCTTTCTGATCAACCACTGAAACTAGAGCCCCCAGCTGCAGCGCGGTCTCGGCGCGGTCGTAGATGCCGTCCATGCGAAGGGTAAGGTTCGATTGGACGAGATTCACGCGGATGACTACGTCCGGCTTCACGCCAGATGCAGGTCGAACCACCGATGAAAACGTTCGGTTGAGAGACTCGAGGATTTTGTCTTGCAGCGTCGAGCCGAACTCGATGATCTGGAGGTGCCCGCAGTTGTCGGTGTATTCCGCTTTGGATGCAAGCAGCGAGGGCGAGAGTTCGACAGCAGCGGTCTGCGGCAGCCGGGGCCCCAAGTCCGGCGCCTCCTGTTTGGTACAGCTCAGGAACAGCGCCGCCAACAGCGCGGAACGCCAGAAGTTCGCACCGAGGGAACTCCGGTTGAGGATGCCCGGATTGGAAGACCCGCGGGTGTGCATGAAGTAGCTCACGGTACCGGAATCATTGCCTGAAAGCAACTTGTCACGTCCGTTCGCCTACTTTATCCTACCGCGCAATGCGCATCCTGGGCCTATCAAACATGCGCGATGCGTCGGCCGCCTTGGTCGACAGCGGCCGCATCATCGCCGCGGCGGAGGAAGAACGGTTTGTCCGCATTAAGCATGTCGCGGCCCTGCCCATTCACGCCATTCGATTTTGTCTGAACACCGCCGGCATCAGGCTCGAGGACCTCGACGCGGTCGCCGTCCCGTGGAAATACTGGCAACTCGGCCGGCGCGCGGCGTTGGCCATCGGCTCCATGCTGCAATCCCCGAGGCTGTTCGCCGTCAAAGGCGCGCGCAGTATGCAGCGTCTGACCCAGGAGTGGAAAGAGCTCGCGTTTTTGCGCGGGTATCTGTCGCATCGCGTGGACGGCACCCGGTGCCCCAGCGTCATCTTCCTTGATCATCATCTCTGCCATGCTGCGAGCGCCCTGCTCGTGTCGCCGTTCGAGCGCGCGGCGATCATGGTGGTAGACGGCGCATCGGAATCGCACACGACCATGCTGGCCGCGGGAGGTCGTGATCAGATCCAGGTCCTCAGGCGTGTTCTCCTTCCTCATTCGCTCGGTCAGTTCTACGCGGCCATCACATCCTACCTGGGGTTCAAGCCGGATCAGGATGAGTACATCGTCATGGGCTTGGCGGCGTACGGCGCTCCGCACTTTGCGCCGGAGCTGCGGCGGCAGGTGCTGGCCACGTTGCCCCAGGGCGGGTTTCGCCTGAACACGCGCCTCCTCGATTTCCATCTCGCGAGACGGCGCCTATTTTCTGCCGAGTTTGTTCGGCTCTTCGGCCCTCCGAGACGACCGGATGAGCAGATTCTGCCGCGTCATCAAGACATGGCGGCCAGCGCCCAAGCGGTGCTTGAGGACACGCTCCTCCACCTTGCACGGCAGCTCAAGCGGCTGACAAACGAATCGCGGCTGTGCCTGGCCGGCGGCGTCGCCTATAACTGCGTCGCCAACAGGCGGCTGCTCCAAGACGGCGGCTTCGACGAGCTCTATGTGCCTCCAGCGGCCGGCGATTCCGGTGCCGCACTCGGAGCAGCTTTATGGTTGACCGAACGAAGGGGAGGCTTGTCGTCACGCACGGTCATGCGGACCGCATCCTGGGGTCCGCAATTTTCCGAAGCGGACTGCCGGGCCGCGCTCGAAGAAGCTGAGTTGGTCGTCGAGCGCTTCGACGAAGGACCGCTTTGCGAGAAGGTCGCAGGTGAACTGGCCGCCGGCCGATTGGTGTTTTGGTTTCACGGCCGGATGGAATGGGGTCCGCGTGCGTTGGGCAACCGGAGTTTGCTGGCGGATCCGCGTCGCGAAGACATGCGGGCCTTGATCAATATGAAAGTCAAATTGCGCGAGCCATTCCGGCCCTTTGCCCCTTCGGTGTTAGAGGAACGGGCTGGCGAGTATTTTGAGCTGTCGGGGCCTTCTCCATTCATGCTGCAAACCGCCCCGGTTCGGTCTTCAATGAAAGGTGTCATTCCCGCCGTCGTCCATGTCGACGGCACCGCAAGAGTGCAGACCGTCGATGCCGACTCGAATCCGCGGTATCGTCGCCTGCTTGAATCGTTCGCGCGCCGGACGGGCGTCCCCGTGTTGTTGAACACGTCCTTCAACGTCCATGAGCCAATCGTGTGTACGCCCCGCGAGGCTGTCGCTTCTTTTCTCCGAACGGATGTTGAGTGGCTCGTCATGGAAAACCTGATGGCGAGGCGGCGCTCGGTCTCCTCGGGTGCTTGACGGAGGCAGATGACGGGCAACATCGCATTGGCTCTCCTACTCCTGATCATTATCGCCAACTTCGCCCTTCAGCCGCTGACGGAACCGGATTTCGGCTGGCACCTGCGGACCGGGCTGGATTTGCTCAATCACGGTCTGGCTCTTCCGCAAGCGGACCCGTATTCGCATACCATGCCGGACTGGCCGTGGGTGGAACATGCCTGGCTTACCGATGCGCTCATGGCGGCAATCTACAGCGGCTTCGGTGCACTCGGCGTGATTCTATTGTTTGCGGCCATAACGGTCAGTGCATGGCTGCTCGCCTCCGGCCTCGCGTCGGAAGACATAACCTTCCGTTGGCTGGCGTGTGCCTTTTCTCTCTGGGTCGCCCTTCCCTATCTTGGCGCAAGAACCCAACTCGTCACATTGTTAGGACTCGCCGTCCTGACCTGGATGTTGAAGCGCTGGCAAGACGGCAGGCCATCCATACGCTGGTGGATTCCCCCGCTGTTTCTGGTCTGGGCCAATTTCCACGGCGGCTTCGTTGCCGGGTTGCTGGTTCTGGGTCTTGTCTTATCCACAACGATGATCGTTAGAGGGTTGTCGGCCCGGCGGATCATGTTCAGCGGCCGCTGGGATGAACGGCTTCTCTCCGCGAAGGATTTACAGCGGCTGGCGGTTGTTGCGGTCCTGTCCGCGTGTATCACGCTGGTGAATCCCTACGGCTGGCGTTTGCATGCAGAAATTGTGGGATCGTTGTCCAACCGGTTCATGCTGGAGACGTTGCAGGAATGGCAGCCTCTCTCGATGACGGGGGTGGCCGGGCGCAGATATGTGTTGTATTTGGCTGTCCTGGGCGCCGGGATGGCGTTGTGGTATCGAAAAGTCGAGCCGGTCCGATGGGCCCTTGGCGGCGTGTTTCTCGCATTCTCGTTCCGGCACATGCGCAACATCCCGTTCTTTCTTCTCTTTAGTTTGCCGTTTTGCGCCGACGTCCTGGCCGGCGCGTATGACCGGATTTGCCGGCGGTGGTTCGTGGACGCTGGAACACTCAAGCGAGCAGGATTAGCCGCTGCGGTGCTCACGGGAGGTGTGTTGTGGTGGCTGGGGTCCGAGCATGTGGAACGCGTGATGCTCTCCGGCACAAGGCCGGCGGAATTTTTTCGAACGACGTCCTATCCGATTGAAGCGGTCGAATGGATCCGCGGACATTCTGATCAAGCCGGAGAGCGGTTATACAATGACTATGCGTATGGTGGATTTCTGCTCTGGTGGCTGCCGGACGCCAAGATCTTCATCGACGGCCGGATGCCCGCCTGGCAGCGTCGTGAACGCGACCTCCTTCGCGATTATGTTGCATTGACCGGAGCCGAACCGGATCTCACTGTCCTCGGCAAATATGCGGTCGATTGGGCGCTGGTCAAAAGGCAATCGCCGTTGGACGAATGCCTGGCGCGCGACGCCGCGTGGAGCCGGGTCTACGGCGATGACAAGGCGGTGGTGTATCGTCTGAGGGCTACGATGCCGGCATTCTAAAACGGCTTGCGCCGACTTGCATCAATTCAGGCGAGAACGAAGGCAGGGCGTAACGTCCGCGAACATGATTGCGCCTGATCACCGTCAAATCACGCAGCATGGCCAGGCCGTCTCGGAGCACGCGGACTTTCGAGCCAGGCTGGTCCGACCAGTTCACCGGAACCTCTGCAATACGATAGCCGCGTTGCCGGGCCAGATACAGCAATTCGAGATCGAAACCAAATCCGTTGATCGAGACGTAGCCGAATAGTTCCTGCGCCACGGCCCGACGAAACAGTTTGAAGCCGCATTGGGTATCGGAGATGCCCGGAATCCCGCTATGCTGAACGGCGGCATTGAACAACGAGCCCAGGACGCTTCGATAGACGCGCGCACGGACGGTGAATTCCGGAAGCCGCGCGGCCATTGCCCTTGATCCGATCGCGATGTCAGCGCCCTCAGCAAGGGCTTTTTCGAGCCAGGCCAATTCCCGAATCGGTGTGGCACCGTCCGCATCGGCAAATAACTGGAGGCACCCAGCCGCCGCTTGCATCCCATGGCGCACGGCGGCGCCTTTGCCCTTGCAGACCGGCAGTGTCAAGATCTGAACGGCAGAATGAACTGTTGCGAATCTTTTCACGATTAATGAAGTATCGTCGGTGCTCCCGTCATCGACGACCAACACTTCATAAGAGCGGCGTTCGGTTTCACAATAATCGGTGATCGCTTCGAGGTAGGGAAGGATGCGGCCGGCCTCGTTATGGGCCGGAATCACAATCGACAGTTCAGGCGAACCGTGATGATGCGAACTGAACATGGGACCCCGCGAGTCCGGAGCAAGGCGCGCTGTGAGTCCGTCGCTAAAACCGTACGGTAGCTGAGTGAGAGGGTAAAATACAAGGGGAAACGTGGACTTGACAGCGTCGGCAACGGGGAGCGAACGTATGACGAGCGGGTCAGACGATGGCCGTCCTCAACCGGGAGGTAGGCGATGCGTGGAATGGTGAAGGTCATCAGCGGGCTGTTCACTGCTGTGCTTCTTAGCTCATGCGCATTGGCGGTTCCTCCGAGCCGGCTAGGCGATTATGTGTCGTCGGAACATCGAACCGGCGATGAGTCCCTGACGCAGATCGAGCAACGCCCGCTGAAGGCCGGACTTGTCCTCGTGTCTGATACGGCAGAGGCTGATGCAGCGCCGAATCTTCCCGACGAGGCGTTTATCCGTCTCGGCGAAACCTTGAGAGCAGACATCAGTCTGGCGCTTCCCGTCGCGATTACAGAAGTGCTGCCGGCAGATCACATTCGTCCGCAACCGAAGGGTGATTGGACTCAGTTCGCGGACTTGGGACGCCAACGCGGCTTCGACTACTTGGCTCTGGTCGTGCTATCCAGCACGGAACAGGAGTATCCCATGACGATTTATGTCGGATGGACCACCCATATGCAGCCCGGTCTTCGCCGCGACAACTGGTCGCTGTTGGAATTCGCGCTGCTGGACTTGAAGAACAACGTCTCGCTCATGCAGGCGGAAGGTCGCGGCTGGGCGACATTGGACCGGCCCACGGCACCCGACATCAACCAATGGTACCCAGTGGTGTACCTACGCCCTCAGGATCCGCAGCGAAGGATTTGGCCGCCGACCTACGAAGGTGCGCCGAACACCCTGCGGGTGGTGTCCTTCGATCAGGCAGAGAAGCGGCTGGCGCTCAAGCTGCAAAACTCATATATCGGACAGCTGCAGGCCATGGCAGAGAAACCTGCCTCTAACTAGCCACGATCGCCGATCCGCACCAACCTCTATTTGCCCTCTGGGCGGCTTTCGCCTTGCCCAATGCGGAGGATTAGTCTTTGAAGGCCTCAGAACGGATAGTGTACAATGAGTCGTTCATCCCCATATATTAAAGAACTTGTACAACCCTCCCGGAGGATTACGGTCATGGCTACGTGGAGTGAGAACGGTCGTGCTCTCGGCTTCGCCACTTGTGTCTGTGTGTTCGCACTTGCCTGTACCCTGAGTCCGATCGCCGGTGATCCGTCGGCGACCGCTGCCGGCGTTCCGCCGTCGATGGCTCAAGGATTCTCGGAGATTGTGAAAAAAGTCACGCCCGCCGTCGTCAACATCGCCGTGACAGGGGGAAGTGAGGGCGGCAGGGGTCGGCGACCGCTGCCCCCCGGTCCGTTCGGCGGACCTCCGGGCGGACCTCCAGGAGGACCGCCGGGGGACGAGCCGGGCGGCGAGCTGCCGACTCCTCCCCCGATGCCGCCGGGTCCCCATGGACGTCCTGATCAGAGCGCCGGCTCGGGCGTCATTCTCGATCCCAATGGCTACATCGTCACCAACAATCACGTCGTGGAAGGTGCGACGCAGATTACGGTGACCCTGAGCGATCGACGGGAATTCGCTGCGAAAGTGGTCGGCGCTGACCCTAAGACCGATCTTGCCGTCGTCAAAATCGAGGCGAAGGACCTTCCTTCCGTGAAATGGGCAGAATATGAAAAGCTCCAGGTCGGCGATCTGGTCTTGGCAATCGGCAGCCCGTTCGGCCTCAGTTCGACCGTCACCTTGGGCATCATCAGCGCGCTCGGACGGGGGAACGTCGGGATTGCAGATTATGAAGATTTCATCCAGACGGATGCCGCGATCAATCCCGGGAATTCCGGCGGAGCCCTCGTCAATATGAACGGCGATCTTATCGGTATCAATACGGCGATCTTCTCGAGAACGGGCGGTTCTGAAGGCATCGGGTTCGCCATTCCAAGCAGTATTGCCTTGGACATCGTCGACAGCCTGCAGAAGACCGGCAAGGTTGTGCGCGGCTGGATGGGAGTGGCGATTCAAGAAATCACTCCTGCTTTGGCCAAGTCCTTCAAACTGCCGGAACAACGCAAAGGCGTGCTGATCAGCGATGTTAATGAAAACGGCCCTTCTCATGCCGCCGGCGTCAAGCGCGGCGACGTCGTCGTCGCCTTCAACGGCAAGGAAGTGCAAAGCGTCAGCCAATTGCGCAATCTGGTGGCCCGCACGGTGGTCGGCAAGGATGCGCAGATCAAGATTTTGCGCGAAGGCAAAGAGCAGACGCTCTCGGTGCGCGTCGCCGAACGGCCTTCCGACGAAATGCTCGCAAAGAAGGAGTCAGCACCTCCGAAGGAACAAGGAGAGACGATCAAGCCGCCGGACAACGTGCTGGCATCGCTCAGGGTGCAGGCCTTGGACAATGCCACAATGAGCCAATTGAACATTCCGGCCAAGACGGCTGGAGTGGTCGTGTCCGCGGTAGAGCCCGGCGGGCCGGCGGAGGCGGCCGGCATTCAACGCGGTGACGTGATTCAGGAAGTCAATCACGAAGCGGTCAAAAGCCTGGACGAATATCAAAAAGCGGCGAACAAGATCAAAAAAGAGGAACTGGCCGTTCTGCTGCTCAGCCGTCAAGGGAACAACCTGTTCGTGGCCGTCAATCCGAAGTAGGGCCAAACTCATCAGGGCGAAGTAATCGAAGAATTGCAGCGCGCCGGTCTCATCGCGCGCTGCACCTCTGCTGGGGGCGCAGTGCTGAACGATTTTAATCGGTGGCTCCAAGATTCCGTCTTTAAGCCGCTCGAAGATAAAAAAATGCCGGTCATGGAGCATCTGGTGGAGCTCCAGGTCCGGCTTACGCGAGCGGTGATCGCAACCGCAGTGGTCTTCGTCGGCACCTTTTTCTACGCTGACACCCTCGTCAAATGGCTCCGCATTCCTCTGCAAAACATGTTCGTGCCCGGCTCGCTTTCCTGGGTACCCACCGATCTCCCGACCGTGCCGTTTGTTTTTCTCGCGCCGGCGGAAGCCTTGTGGCAGAACGTCAAAGTGGCGGGCCTGTTCGCGATCGTGCTGGCTACGCCCTACATTCTGCTTGAGGTGTGGCAGTTCGTCGTGCCCGGCCTGCACGCGCAGGAGCGCCGATTCGTCGGACCGTTCGTGATCCTGAGCACATTGGCATTCTATGCGGGCGTCGGCTTTTCGTTTTTCTTTGTGCTGCCATTTGCCTTAAACTTTCTCGTGTCGTACGGCGTGAGCGCGGGTTTCATTCCTCAGCTCTCGATCGCGCAATACGTCGGATTCGCACTGTGGTTCTTGATGGTCTTTGGGTTGATCTTTGAAGTGCCGTTGGCCATTACTTTGATGGCCAAGCTGGGCTGGGTTGACGCGCCGTTCCTCAAGCGCTATCGGAAATGGGCCTTACTGGGCGCCTTCATCGTGGCTGCCATTTTGACTCCCACCCCGGACCCCTTCAATCAATGTCTGATGGCACTGCCAATGTACATTTTTTATGAGGTCGGCATCATCAGCGCAGGGTTTTTCAATAAGAAGCCGACGACGGCAGCGGATGCCGCCGGCCCGCTGGCTCCGGTCGGGCCCAAAATCATGGCGCCCTCCATGTCCGGTGCGAGCGACGGCGAATACCTTGGCGTGCCGACGGGAGCGGGCAGGCGGCGGTAGCCGAACACGTCTTTGGTTCCACATCTAGAAAGGGTCGATCGATGCCTCGCGAACTCAATGTGATCTCTACGCCGACGTCGGGCGGCAGTGATGCCTGCACCTACATGTGGGCCTGCGCGATCTGCGACGAAAACGAATCGTGTCAGAAGGACAAGGAAGGGCACAGCCGCTGGTTGGTGGCCAAGCGGATGGAACGGATCGAGTACAAAGTTCTGATCATGAGCAACAAGGGCGGAGTAGGTAAGAGCACCTGCACCACCAATCTTGCCGTCAGCCTAGCGCTGAAGGGCTGGCACGTCGGCATCTGCGACATGGACATTCATGGGCCGAACATTCCAAAGATGGTCGGAGCCGAGGGACAGAAGCTCAAGATCAGCACGTCGGGTGGCATCATCCCCTTTCAGGCGTATAACCTGAAGATCGCCTCCATGTCGTTTCTCTTGCAGAATCCCGATGATCCCATCATCTGGCGCGATGCCTATAAGTACGAATTCATTAACCAGCTGTTGGGCGGGGTTGAATGGCAGGATTTGAACTTCCTGCTCATCGACTTACCCCCCGGCACGGGAAACGAATCAGTGACGACCATTGATTTGCTCGGCCAAGTGAGCGGCGCGGTCATTATCACGACTCCTCAAGAAGTGGCGCTTCTTGACTCACGTAAATCGGTCACCTTTTGCAAGGACAGCGAGGTGCCGATCATCGGCATCGTCGAGAATATGAGCGGCCTCGAATGTCCCCACTGCCATCAACAGATCGAGGTCTTCCGCAAGGGCGGCGGTGAAGCCTCCGCCCACGACATGGGGGTGCCCTTTTTGGGACGGATTCCGCTCGATCCCGACGTGGTCACGCAGTCAGATGCCGGCGAGCCGTTCGCGATGTTTTATTCCGACACGCCCACGGCGGAGGCCTACCATGATATTGCGAACAAGGTCGAAGCGTTCTGTAAGAAGAGCGGGTCGCTTGTGAACGTCGCTCCAAGGCGTCATTAGATGAGGTGACGATCGCCATCGTCTTGAGAGTGGAGGCTGTTTAAAAAGGCGCACTGTCTCACTCGCTCGCTCCGGCGCGTTCGACGCGGAGCCGCCGGCAAGGCCGCGCAGAGCAAGGCTAACGTAAACATGAAATCCAAGGATGCCATGAAAGGCCTGACGCCTCTCGAAGAAGCCCAGAAGACCGTCTTGGAGGCCACCGCTGTCCTCGGCTTGGAGAAAATCCCCCTGCTCGATGCGTTGGGACGCGTGCTCGGCGAAGACATCATCGTGGAACGGGACAATCCGCCGTGGGATAACAGCGCCATGGATGGTTTCGCCGTACGGTGGGACGACATCAAACACGAGCATGCGATTCAAAAACCGGTCACACTCACGGTCATCGAAGATGTGCCGGCCGGGAAAATGCCAACCAAAACGGTTGGTCCCGGGCAGGCCATCCGCATCATGACCGGTGCGCCGATCCCAAAAGGCGCCGATACCGTCCTGAAGGTGGAGGACACGGAGCATACGCCGGACTCCGTCCGCGTGTTTAAGCCTGAGCAGAAGGGGGCGAACATTCGTCCCCAGGGCGAGGACGTGAAGAAAGGTGAGCGGATCATCGCCAAAGGGACGACGATCAGACCCGGAGAGGCCGGCATGTTGGCCATTCTCGCCAAGTCATTCGTCTTTGCCTATCAGCGTCCGCGCGTGGCGATCCTTTCGACCGGCGACGAGTTGGCGGACTTGGACGAGCGGTTCAGCGAGGAAAAGATCATCAACTCCAACAGCTATGGCCTGGCCGCTGCCGTCCAGGATGCCGGAGGCATTCCGTTCCTACTCGGGATCGCCAAGGATACGCCCACAGCACTCAAGGAGAAAATATCTCATGGCCTCACGGCCGACATTTTGGTCCTGTCGGGCGGGGTGTCAATGGGCGATTACGATTTCACCAAGGCGGTCTTTCGCGACCTGGGCGCGGAGATGAATTTTTGGAAGCTTGCGATCAAGCCAGGACAGCCGCTGGCGTTCGGAAAGATCCAGGGCAAGCTGGCGTTTGGTCTGCCAGGCAATCCGGTATCGTCCATGGTCACGTTCGAACAACTGGTGCGGCCGGCCATGCTCAAGATGAGCGGACACCGCAGCTATGGCCGTCCGGCAATCCAGGCGCTGTTCCAGGAGGAATTCTCGAAACGTCCGGATCGCCGGCATTTTCTTCGCGGCGTGTTGACATGGGAAGACGGCGTTTTCAAGGTCCGAACGACCGGCGATCAAGGTTCGGGGATTTTGACGTCAATGGTGAAGGCGAACTGCCTGATCGACGTGCCCACGGAGGCCGAACGCCTCAATCCGGGTGACCGCGTTTCGGTCCAATTGCTCAGCGGAGAAGCCTGGGCGACTCAGAGCGGGCCTGGTCACACCGGCCCTCATCGGTTGTCCTGTTGCTAGGAAAAGGAGGTCAATGGTCGTTCGTCATTGGTCAAGGACGTAGCAGCCCTATTCGCGATCGAATGACGATTGACGGTTGACGGAGGCTCATGCCAGTTCCTATTGTCTGTTTCGTGGGAAAATCGAACAGCGGCAAGACGACGTTCATTGAACGGGTGATTCCGGAATTGGTCCGGGCCGGCTACAAGATCGCCACCGTCAAGCACGCGGGGCACGGGTTTGATCTCGACACCGAAGGCAAGGACAGTTGGCGCCATAAACAGGCCGGCGCCAGCAGTGTCGTGATCCTCTCGAAAGGGAGCATGGCCATGTTTGCCGACGTGTCGGATCAGCTCAAGCCGGAAGACGTTCGCGCTCGCTTCCTCGATGACACGTATGACCTGGTCATTGTGGAGGGGTGGAAGCACGAAGGGTATCCGAAGATCGTCATCATTCGCGAGCAGGTAGGCGAGATCCCCATCTCCTCCGAAGGCTTACTAGCGGTCGTCTCCGACAAACCAATCGATTTGCAGGTCCCGCGGTTTGATCTCAATGACGTCCCGGCTGTGGCGGCGCTCATCATGAAGCACTTTCCTCTTCGGCATGTCCGCGCGGAGCATGAGCTCGACGTCTAGAGCCATCATTATCCTTGTTCTGGCCGCTGGAGCCGTGGCGCTTGGCGCAGTCGCCGTCCCCCTGACAAACCATCCAACGTTTTGCGCGAGCTGCCATACAATCCGGCCAGCGCACGACAGTTGGATGCAGTCCACTCATAGGGAGGTCACCTGTGTGGCGTGCCACGTTCGGCCGGGCTTGTCCGGCTGGATCCACGACAAAGCCTGGGCCGGCAGCAAAGACGTCGCAATTTATCTATTCGGCACGCCGACGGAGCCGTACGACTTGAAAGCAAAGGTGGACTCCAACGTCTGTCTCGGCTGCCATCGGCATGTTCTCAGGACGTCGGAAGTGGCGCCAAGGGACCTTCCGTCACCTGTAAACGAGGTAGGTCTGATCATGAGCCACCGAAAGCATATGGAGGCGTTCGACGTCCGGCAGAAGGCAGAAGGCTGCACCACTTGCCACGCGGGGGTCGTGCACGACCGGCCGATCAAAGGATATCCCATCGTCGTGCCGCGGGGACATGTCTCCACGGATACGAAGCCCTGGAATCCCGAGTATCCAGAAGGATCGTATCTTCGGAGGCGGGCGTTGGAGGATTGCTTCCGGTGCCATGACGGCAAGACCGAACACCGCGGTGCGGTCGTGGATCGTAAATGCGAGACCTGCCATCTTTCCGAAAAAATCAAAAACTTTCTGTCATTTTGAACGTACCACGGCCATGACCACGCCCGTGCTTCAAGTCACTCACCTGCGTAAACAGTTCGGGGACTTTACCGCCGTCGATGGCGTCTCGTTTTCGATCCGGCCGGGAGAAATCCTCGGGTTACTGGGCCCTAACGGGGCGGGAAAAACGACGACGATTCACATGTTGCTCGGTCTCATCACACCGACGGCAGGATCGATCGAAGTCTTCGGGAAGGAGCTTGCAGTCCACCGTGAGGAGATCCTCCAGCAGGTAAATTTCTCGTCAACGTATATCTCGATGCCGCTTGCACTGACGGTTGAGGAGAATCTCTGGGTCGTCGCGCGATTGTACGGGCTCTCGGACATCAAGCGGCGGGTGGACGAGATCGTGAAGAAGCTTGAGATGAGCGATTTCCGGCAGAAGGTCACGCGCAAACTTTCCTCCGGTCAAATGACGAGGTTGACGCTCGCCAAGGCCATTCTGACAGAGCCGAAAATTTTGTTCTTAGACGAGCCGACTGCCAGCCTTGATCCGGACATCGCCCATAAAATCCGCGCGCTGTTAAAAGAAGAACGGCGCTCCTCAGGTCTCAGTATCCTCTATACGTCGCATAACATGCGCGAAATGGAAGAGATGTCGGATCGCATCATCTTTCTGCAGCGGGGGAAAATCGTGGCTGAAGGCACGGCGAAGGAAATCGTCGCACGCTTCGGGCAGGCCGATCTCGAAGAGGTCTTCTTGAAACTCGCGCGGGAATCCCGCTGAACGACGAGGCACAGCATGCCGTCCGCGATAATTGATTTCACTACAGGCGCGCTGGTCGGCGGCCTGGTCCTCAGCGCATGTTGGGGCTGGCTGTGGGTGGTAGTTGGGGGCATCGCGCTCGCACGTGGGGTTGCCGCTGGACGGGTGATGGCACACAGTCTCACCGTCGGCATCAGCCCTTTGTTGCTCGCATGGGGGGTCTGGTGGATCAGACACGATATGATTGCCTCGGATTTGGCCTTCGTCTCGGGGCTGTTCATGATGCCGCTGGTCTTGTTTGGGTTGGGCCTGCGAAGGGCCGCCGATGGCCGTCGCGCGGCTCTCCACTTGGTCGAGGGCATGCGGCATTTGAAGGCTGAGTTGCTGGCAGGCCATCATGACTGCGGCGGATGCAGCCACCAGCGGGGCGCCGACGGAGGGGGCTGCGCGTGAAGCTTCACCGTGTGAGCGCCCTGGCGGCACGCCAACTGTACCTGTATCGGCGAAGCTTGCCGAGGATCATGGAGATTTTTTATTGGCCGTTTTTGGATCTCGTCATCTGGGGGTTCATCACGATGTACCTGGTGAAATATCAGCCCCAGATTCCTGGATTCGTGACGTTCTTCCTCGGCGCCTTGATTCTTTGGGACATGTTGTTCAGGTCGCAGCAAGGCATCACGATTTCATTTCTCGAGGAACTATGGGCAAGAAATCTCATGAACCTCTTCGCAAGTCCCCTGACGCCGGCCGAGTTTCTTGCATCGACGATTGCCATGAGCATTTTCAAAGTGACCTGCGTCTCGTTGGTGATGGGCAGCTGCGCATGGCTGTTCTACGGATACAATGTCCTGGTCATGGGTGCCTGGCTGCTCCCGTTCGTCTTAAATCTGGTGATCAGCGGGTGGATCATCGGGGTCTTGACGACGTCTCTCATCATGCGGTTTGGGCAGGAGGCGGAAATTCTAGCCTGGAGCCTGGTCTTTCTGTTCCAACCAATTTCTTGCGTGTTTTATCCGCTTGAAGTCCTACCCACGTGGCTGCAAGCCGTTGCATGGATCAATCCTGCTGCTCATGTGTTCGAAGGGATGCGGGAGGTGCTGACCGGCACCAGGGCCCCGCTGTGTCATTTAGCATGGGCCGCGGGGTTGAACATCGTGCTGCTGATAGGAGCAATCATGCTGTTTTACAAGACCTTCGCTTATTGCAAGGTGCAGGGCTCGCTGGTACGCGTCGGGGAGTGACCACGGACTGCCTCGGATTGTAATCCACCACCCTGTATGATAGGGTTGAACCACTTCGTCGTACGGGCCTCGCGATGAAGGTGGTGTAACTGTAGGGCCCGGAACATCGATGTTGCCTTGTCCGGGAATCTCGTCGGAAGTCAGACCCAAGTCGCCGCGTGTCTCGCGTCTTCGGCCCGCTCCTTCCCCGTTCCTCGAGCTCAAGACAATGTCATCATTAAAGGAGGAACCCCACATGGGTTCGAAGATTTACGTCGGTGGGTTGCCCTATTCGGCGACCGAGCAGCAATTGAGTGATTTGTTTGGCGCGCACGGGGCGGTCGCTTCCGCGCGGATTATCACGGACAAGTTCACGGGGCAATCCCGCGGTTTCGGATTCGTGGAAATGTCCTCGGATTCCGAGGCGCAAGCCGCGATTACGGCGCTCAATGGCTCGGATATGGGCGGCCGGACATTGACAGTGAACGAAGCGCGTCCGCAGGAGCCTCGTAGTGGAGGCGGCGGAGGTCGCGGGGGATTCGGAGGTGGCGGCGGGGGCCGGGGTGCCGGAAAGCGCGATCGCTGGTAAGCTATTCGACTATCGCAAACACGAAAGGGTGCCATGACGTCATGGCACCCTTTTTTATTTCAATCAAACCACTCGTCGGTTGGCTTGACCGTCGACGACTGGTCCTTCTCAAGCGATTCCGGCGTGGTCGCCGGGCCCTCCAATGCCGTCTGGACAGTGGACACAAGCGTCGAGGCGTCGAAGGGCTTCGTGAGGAAAGGCAGTGCGCCTTTACGGATGCCATATCCCGCCAATTCATTATCAATGTTCGCGGACATCAAGATGATGCGGAGATCCGTCCGCATCTGGAGGGCGCGGAACGCAAGTTCATGCCCGTGGACGTGTGGAAACTCGTTCCCGCTGGAGGCAAAGGAAAATTCGGGCGGAGGCAAGACGAGATCGGTCACCAGCACATCGATCGGCCCTGCATGTCCCTTGCAGATCTTCAACGCTTCAGAGCTGCCAGACGCCGAGAGCACGGCGCATCCGGCCTGCTGAAGGAATTTCTGACAAAGAGCCACGACAGTGGGATCATCATCGACGACTAGAACGGTGCGTGTGTGGGCTGTTTGCGGCGCCGCTGACTGAGGCATCTTGCCGCTTCCTCCTACGAAGAACTCCGACGTGACCAGCATAGCGCACGACGTGAGCTTCACCTAATAAAAGGTCAGTTCGTGAAAGTCGTCCGGGGGTCGCCGGCCATCCGGTGGGTACAGGTCGTAGCCCGGGGTTGCCACGGAAGTTGATACGGAAGTTGATGTCATCGACTGGTACCGACAGAGGCGCATTGGGCGCCTATTGAGCCGTTTCCGAAGAGTGGCTTCGCTCTTTGAGGGCCGCCAATCGCCTGGCGTCGAGCATGACAGCAATGGTCTTTTCCCGGGTCACAACGACCGCCCCCGCCGCTTGTCCCTTGGCTTTCTTGACCCACTTGCGCTTGGTGTAGATGACTTCGCCTTTTCCGCTCTTCCTCAGATCGCTGTACAGCAGGGCTAGCGTCGCTGCGTCGCGTAATGTTTCGACCGGCGGGTCAGCGCCTCTGGCGAGGCGCACCACCACATGGGACCCGGGGACAGCCCGGGCATGGAGCCAAAGGTCGTCGCTTTTTGCGAGGTGAAAGGTCAGTGCCTCGTTTTCTGCGGCGTTCCGTCCGACGAAAACCGGCAGGCCGTCTGCAGACACAAATCGACGGAAGGGCCCTCGCGGAGTCGCTTTTTCAGGCGCAGAGGCGGTCTTGATGGTCGTGCGACCTGCATCCGCCTGCATACTCCAACGTCCATCCTCAATTAAGCGAATTTCCCGCCGTAGGTCTCCGGCCTCCCGTTCGGCATCGGCGATACGGTTGGGCAGCTCGCGATCCGCCGACACATACTTACGGTGTTTTTTGAAGTATTCATTCATGTTGTGAAGGGCGGACTTCGATCGATCAAGCGGCAGGGTCACTTCCGGCAGCACCGGATCGTAATAATCCACAAGCGTGATCTGTTCCATGCCCGGCGTAATGGACGTCAGGTGCGCTTTGAGAAGTTCGCCGTACCGGCCGTAGTCGCGGTATCGGCCTGCGTTGGCCAAGTCCTCCCGCCAGGCCTCCATCCGCCTCAGCACTTTCGCCAACGATTTTCGCAGGCTGCGAAGCCTGTCACGCTTCGCACGATCGATGACCAGCGCTCGTTCTTTGTCGTGATAGTAGGCCTCGATTGCGTAAGAGACCGGAAAGCGCCCGCCCCCAGAGTGCACATCAAACCGCGGCGCTCGTTCTTGAACCGCGCCGGATCCACGTTTCGTCGGCGCCTGGTACGGCTGTCCGAGAAGAGGGCGGTGACCGTTGAGATCGCGGAGGACGCGGCCCTGTTCGTCGAGCAGGAGGAGGTTCGCCGTCTGGCCCGTCAGGGCGCAGACGATCGTCCTTACCCCGTGTCTGGTCAAGACGGTCATGGTGAGGATGCGGTCATCGTCCAATTGTCGAACTTCTTTGAGACGGCCTCCTTGTACCTGGGCACGTAAAAATTGACAAAAGGAAGGCGGCCTTTGCGGATTGGGTAAGGGCTGCGATGTCAGATGAAGACGGCCGGATTCCGGTTCGCACGACACGAGGAGCCGGTGGGTTTCAGTGGGCACACGCAACTCGAAGAGCAGAATGCGGTCGCCTGGTTGGTGAATCTTCTGAATGCGAGCATGGGCCAGAACGGGAGCGATTTCGCAAAGCACACCTTTCATTTCGGCGGCGGTGAGTGCCATTTGGTCCGCGCATTTCAGAATTTCGTCGGCAACAGAGCGAAAGCGGGAGCGATTGTAGCATAGGCGTTTCCGAGGGACTTGGCGGAAGAGGGCAGACCATCCATCGCTCACGACGCCGAGACACGTGCAATCGACTCCGGCGCCCGCGTAGAATTGCAAATCACGTGACGCCTCTGTCGAGGTATGAGAGTATCCCTTACGTCAAGCGAATGGCTGAACGATGACTGATGCCGAGCAGCCCGCCGTTCGAGCTAGGATCTCTGTTTCCGGCCGAGTGCAGGGCGTTGGGTATCGGGCCTTTGCCATGCGCGCCGCGTGCGACCGTCGGCTTGTCGGCGGTGTCCGAAACTGCGAGGACGGGCGGGTCGAACTCGAAGCCGAAGGCTCGAAAGAGAACATCATGTCGTTGATCGAACAGCTCAAGCTCGGCCCACCCGCCTCGCGGGTGATCGAGGTCCGTGTGGAATGGGTGCGGGCGACAGGCCGGCAGAGCGATTTTGCCGTGTGGTATTAGCGCTCGCGGGTTGCGCTGAGGTCGGAATGGCGAGCAAAGAGCATCAGTTCTCAGACGACAGCGAAGCGCGCAGAGAGTTCTCCGGCCAGAATGAGGAGGATGCCGGCGATCTCGATCACGCTGCGGACGACGAGAAGTCACGCAGCCGGTCGGAGGGGCTGGATACGCTCAAGAGCTATCTGCGCGAAATCCGCAGATCGACGCTCTTGACCTTCAAGCAGGAACAGCAATTGGGCAAGCGGGTGATGGCCGGCGACGAGCAGGCCCGCCAGCAGATGATCGAATCGAACCTGCGCCTCGTGATCAGCATCGGCAAACGCTACATTCACCGGGGGTTTCCCTTCTCCGACATCGTGGAAGAGGGCAACCTGGGCTTAATCAAGGCGGTCGAGAAATTCAACTACAAGCGGGGCTTCCGGTTCAGCACCTACGCCTCCTGGTGGATCCGGCAATACATCGAACGGGCCATCATTAATCAGGGCAAACTCGTGCGTCTACCGGTTCATGTCGTCGAGCGCCTGAATCGTTATCTCAACAAGGTGGAAGCGCTTGTCCAAGAACTAGGTCGCGAACCGTCCGCCGAAGAGGTCGCGAAGAAAATGAAAACGACCGAAGAGGAGGTGCTCGATCTCAAGCAGGTGGTCCGCACCACCTGTTCGCTGGACAGCCCGATCAACGATCGGGCGGACACATTTCTGCGCGACGTCATCGAAGATCCGATGTGCGTCTCCCCGGCGGATACGGCCGAAGGTGTGATGCGGCGGGCCGAAATGATGACGTGGGTGAAAGAGTTGCCTGAGAAAGAGCAAACTGTTATTGTGTCGCGGTTTGGCCTCGATGGAAGCGAGGCAAGAACGCTCGAGGAAATCGGACGCGAGATGGGCTTGACCCGCGAGCGTGTCCGGCAGATTGAAATGGCCGCCTTGAGCCGACTTCGCCATACGATCGAGCGCAAAACGCTGACGCAATCGGATTTGCTCTGAGCCAATGACCGCTGCCGAGTATCGATCGCTCATCCGCGAAGTCCCCAACTTTCCCAAGCCAGGCATTCTCTTCTACGACATTACGACGCTGCTCAAGGATCGCAACGCCTTCGCCGCGATCGCCGACGACCTGGTTGCCTATTATGGAGGCCAGCGCGTGGCCAAGGTGGTGGGCATCGAATCGCGCGGCTTCATTTACGGCGGCATCCTGGCGCAGCGCCTCAATGCGGGTTTCGTTCCTGTCCGCAAGCCCGGAAAGCTGCCGGCCGACTCGTTTGAAGTCAAATACAGTCTCGAGTACGGGTCCAACTCATTGGCGATTCACCGAGATGCGATTCAGATGGGCGAACGGGTGCTGATCGTCGATGATCTCCTCGCCACGGGAGGCACCGCGGCGGCGACCGTCTCGCTCGTGAGGCAGCTCGGCGGGGAAATCGTCGGACTCGATTTCCTGGTTGAGCTGAAAGGATTGCACGGTCGGCAAAAGCTTGCCGGGTATCCCGTTCACTCCACCATCGTCTATCCGTAGGGGCCGCGGGCTCTCGTCCTACAACCCCTTGTCAAACTCCGAGCGGCCGTGTTATAGATGCCGAACTTTTTTTGCCGTCCGGCGTTCACCCATGGAGAGGACAACGCGATGGCGACGAAAACATCTCCGAAGAAGAAGCCCATGAACAAGACAAAACCATCCGCCAAACCCGTGCCGAAAGTGAGACCAGCAGCAGCCGCGCTGATTGAGAAACCGATCACTATGGCGGTGTCGCCGCTTGCTGCGAAACCGAAAGAATCCCCCAAAGAACGCGAAGAACGAGAGCGACGCCGGGAAGCGCTACAACAGATCTTGATGCGCAAGCGCCAGGAAATCCTCAAAGAGATCGAGGGAAGCCTGGGCCAGTCCTTGACCGAAGATCAGCAGCGCCGGCTCGAGTCCGCCCGTGACGTGGGGGATCAGGCCCTCATGGATCTGGACCGCGAGTTGGGGATCTCGCTGATGGAAATGCGCAATCGGCGACGGCAGGCCATCGACGAGGCGCTGACTCGACTGAACGAAGGCACGTACGGGATCTGTGCCGAGTGCGGCGTCGAGATCAGCGAGCGGCGTCTGGAAGCGGTGCCCTTTGCGAAGCTTTGCGTCGAGTGTCAAGCGCGAGAAGAGCTTCTGGAAAAGATCGAAAAGGAAGAAGAGCGCGACTAACTGCCAATCTGCCCTTCCGCGTGGCGGCCGTACCGTTGGTCGGACCGCCGGTGCTCTCTCCTCATTGTTGCGACGGTCCACACAAGGTCCACATCGATGGTTTCTCCTCGAACTCCCAGCCGCGCGGTGCTGCTCGCGAGCGGAGGTTTGGATTCGACCGTGACCGCCGCCCTGGCACGGGCAGAGGGATGCGAGTTATTGTGGTTGACGATCGATTACGGACAGCGCCATGCCATCGAAGTCGAGCGCGCCCGCCAAGTGGCCCGCGCCATGCACGCGGCAAAACACACCGTTCTTTCCCTCGATCTGCGGGCGCTCGGCGGCTCCGCCTTGACGGCGGAAGTACCTGTTCCCAAGGACCGCCAACATGCCGAACGGAAGCGGGATATTCCTGTCACCTATGTGCCCGGCCGGAACCTCATTTTTTTGTCTCTCGCCGCTGCTCATGCTGAAGTCGAAGGCGCGTCGCATGTGTACTTCGGGGCAAATGTCTTGGATTTTTCCGGCTATCCGGATTGTCGTCCCGAATTCATCCGCGCGTTCGAGACCGCCGCGCAGGAGGGGACAAAAGCCGGCATCGAAGGTGTGGGATTGCGCGTCCTCGCGCCGTTGCTTGACATGACGAAGGCCGATATCATTCGAACGGGCGTCCGGCTTGGTGCGCCGTTGCATCTCACGCACAGCTGCTACGATCCGGTGGGCGATCTCGCCTGTGGCCGTTGCGACAGTTGTTTGATTAGGCGGGAAGGTTTCTTAAAGGCCGAGGTTGAGGATCCTACCAAGTATGCAGTACGCTGAGACGCACTCTCTCTCCACCGGGTTTTACGCATGAGCGTCTCGCCAGAAGAGTTCTTTATGTATTTGACGATAGGCCTGATTGTCATCGCCCCGATCGGCGCACGCCTGTACCGTCGGATGATGCTTCAACGCACACAGAAGATGCTACGCGAGCAATTTGAGCCGTCCGGTCGACGGCAAGGGGACCGGCAATGACGGCAATATTTCGGTGGCGGTTGATGGCGCTCGCGCTCGCGGTCGTCATGACGGCCGCATGCGACTCCTCACAGCCGAAGACCGCTGCGGGCGGCACCTCGGTTCCCGCGGAGCTGCAGGCCGGGGAGGCGAAATTCAACGCCCATTGCGCGGCCTGCCACGGTCCGCAAGCGACCGGCACGCAGCAAGGGCCTCCGCTTGTCCATAAGATCTACGAACCGAATCACCACGGTGATGCGGCGTTTTTGCGGGCCGCCGAGTTCGGCGTGAAGGCTCACCATTGGGAATTCGGCAACATGCCGAAGATCGAGGGGGTATCCTCTAGCGACGTCGAGCAGATCATACGCTATGTGCGTTGGCTTCAACGGCAGGCCGGAATTTCCTGACCACGCCTTCCTCCTCTCCAATCGCGGTCGGTTGATTTTGTCGACTCCATGCCGAGGGGGAGCATCATGAAGCGGTTCGGAGTGGGCAGTCAGGGTCGACAGCCACTTGCAGCCATATCGGCCCCGCGAGGTAGAAACGAAGAACGCGCGGAGCCGCCGCTCGGCGGCTCCGCGCCAATGGCCTACTGGGCCTTCGAGATGGACGTCACCTGTCCATTCGGGTCGACCTGGGCCTCCACCACATCACCGACCTGCACTTGTCGGCTTAATTCCGGAGAGAGGGAAATCGGCATTTCCCGATTTTGTTTGTCGCGGACGACGTACTGTTCTCCTCCCGTCGTCCCCGGGGCACGCTCACTTCGCGCAAGCTCGCCCTTTATGGTGCGGGTACCTGGCTGGCTCACCGGCCTCGCAAGTTCACTCGCAGGCCTGGTGTCGCGCACTTTCATGCCCGCGGCCCGGGACAGGCGAACCCGTGCTTCTCTGATGGAAGACGTCGCGCCAGGCACCTGGTTGCTTTCTCCCAAGACAATCGTATCTCGCAATGCGCTGATCCCGGCGTCCAAGTCGGGATGTCGTCCGGCCCGCTGAGCTTCCTTGGCCTGGTCGAGCGAGAGTTCTGCATGACGAAGCATTTCCGGCACATGCCCCTGATTGCCGGCGATTTCGGCTTCGCGGGCATGCTTCACCGCTTTGTCCGCATACCGGTCGTAGAACGCACTTTCCTGTGTCCAGCGAACGTTCTCGTAGCTGCTGCCCATTTGACGACGATGGCGCGTCGGACAGGCCGGATCATCGTAGATCAGTTTGCCCTTTGCATCGCGATGCGAAGTACACGCGGCGGCGACGCTATCGCTCACCGTTCGACGGTAACGGTTAGGACAAGCAGGATCCTCGAATACCACGTTGCCCTTGGCATCCGTTTGTGACTTGCAGGCCGCAGCAATTTCCGGCGAACGGTCTGACAAGCCCATGCGGTCGGCCCGCTCGCGATTCAGGCGATCGCATTCCATTGATGCGGTCATGTCGCCCGCGGCGTCGGCACAAGGTACGATCCGGTCTTCAGGTGTCACGTCCCACGTTTGGCGGCCGTCTCCTGTGCCCAAACGGTCATAGGGAACCGGCCGTTCCGTGGATGCCGCTTGTGGTGCGGTCATGCGATCTGTGGGATCATAGCTAGTCCCGCGGTCGTACCCGCTGCCACGATCGGCGACAACGTCGCTGCTGCTGCGTGCTTGCGCATCCGCCTTTCGGGATTTTGCGCCAGAGGAACAGGCACTCAAAAGTAAAACCAGCGATAGACCGCCCATCACGGTCTTCATACAATGAGAGTGCATCATGAAAACCTCCTTAATGAAAGAGAATCTCCATCTGCCTTGGTCGGGCATGACAGGCTGCCCCCAAAAACGCGCCGACAAATCGCGCCGACAGGCATGACGTTCTTTTTTCCCTCTTTCCAGGCTAGAGCCGAGGCCGGCGGCAAGCCACTAGGTGCATCCCTGAAATCTGCCGCCTTCGCCGGTCGGCCGGTAGCCCCACCTATGGAAATTCCTTGCAGGGCCGCAGTAGCAAGGCGGACGTGGGAAGATGTGAGCGCGTCGCTGATTACTCCGATGGACGCTGTTGAACGCTTCGTGAGCGCTATGCCTCGAATCACGCGTTTCCAAGGGGAACGACAAGTGTTGCTTGACGTGATCCGGCGGACGCAGCTCGTGCTATGCCGCGCGTCCTTCTTGAGTGCGAGCCAGCTGTTGCCGGGTCTGGCTGGTATCCGCTTTTCGGGGGTCCGTCACTCGGGCGTCCGGGGTTGGGACAATGCGCGATCCAAGCCGGTTTGCGTAGACCTGCGTGAACTCAGCTCCATATAACAGGATCTGGGCCGAATAGTAGACCCATACAAGCACGAGAACGAGAGAGCCCGCCGCGCCGTACCCTGATGCCACATTGCTTTTTCCCAGATAGAGACCCAACGCGAACTTCCCAACGGTAAACAGCACAGACGTCAGCGCTGCGCCGACCCAGACGTCCCGCCAAGCCACCTTAGCGTCGGGAAGTATTTTGAAGATCAGCGCGAACAATCCCATGACAACGACGAAGGACAAGGCAAAATTCAGCAGATGAAGCACGGCTTCGGGCAGGGGGAGCACTCCACTGAACCATTTGCCGAGGGCCGCCAACGCGCTGCTGACAATCAGAGACACTAAAAGCAAGAACCCGGTACCAACGACGGCGACAAACGAGAGAAAACGGTCCTTGATGAACCCCCACAAGCCCCGGCCTTCTTTCGGTTCCACTCCCCAGACCGTGTTCAGCGCATCTTGGAGTTGTCCAAAGACGCCGGAGGCGCCCAAGAGCAGCGTGACGACGGCAATGATGGTCGCCACCGCCCCGGTGGACGGCTCGTCCGCTCGCTGAATCATATCTTTGATCGCCGCCGCGCTCTGCTGTCCGACGAGATCGGCGATTTGCTCAAGGATTGCTGATTCGGCCGCTTGCTGGCCGAACACCAGTCCAATGAGCGCGATCACAACCACCAAGAAGGGGACAAGCGAAAAGACCGTGTAATACGCCAACGCCGCTCCGAGGCGGGGCGCACGGTCGCGGCTCCAATCGGCAAAGGCTTCTTTGAGCAGCTGCCAAGCTGCACGAGGCTTGAATGCGTCCGACCAGGTGCCGTCCATGTCCAACTCCGTGCGTCGGGCTGCAAAAATGCAAAACACGCGCCGATCTGCAACGTGGCCGTTTTCTTTGTGCAGGTTGTCCTCTCGATCGTGATGGCCGGACAGAATGTCCTCGCTCGTATTTGCGGGCGCAGAGATACATGGAGTTTTAGCGGCTCGAGTTGGTCCCGCACTTGCTTCCTCTGACGTTGGGCCGTTCTTCAGTCAAACACTCATCCAGGAGGACACATGATGAATGGTTTGCGTCCACGTTCACCGATCGGTTTCAAGGCGGCAGTGGGAGTGCTCACGGGTATGCTGGCTCTCTTGATCGGCGCCCCAACCGACGCCCGGGATCACAGCGGCGTCCTCAAGGCCAGCGAGGTCATCGGTAAGAAGGTTGAAGGGGTGGATGGGAAAAATCTTGGAAGCATCAAAGACTTGGTCATCGATCCGCAAGATGGGGACATTGAGTACGCGGTGCTGGATTTCGGCGGGTTTGCCGGCATCGGTGATAAGTACTTCGCCGTGCCATGGCAGGCCTTGCAGCTTGATCAGGAGAAGAAGCGTCTGGCGCTCGATCTTCACAAAAAAGATCTGAAGGACGCGCCCGGCTTCGACAAAAATAACTGGCCTGATTTCAGTGAACAGCAGGTCGTCATCTACGAGTTCTACGAGGTGCCTCAACCGACCGAAGAACGCACGGCTCGATCAGTCCGCTAATCATCCCTGAGGCCGGGGCGGCTCCCGGCCTCCACGCGGGACTTCGTTTGGAACCCACCCCAGCTGTAGGCACAATCGCACAGGGGCGAATCTTGATTTCGCGTACACTAGGAGCGAGAATTAAAAAATTTTTTCCAGATGACCGATGCCTAACCACATCCGCCATACGACCACCGCAGCCTATCTTGCAGCCGTCATTGAATCCTCTCAAGATGCAATCATCACTAGGGATTTGTCCGGGATCATCCAGACGTGGAACAAATCCGCAGAACGCATTTTTGGCTACACTGCGGAAGAAGCCCTCAACCAATCGATCTTCTTGATCATCCCTCCGCATCTTCACCCGGAAGAAGCCTCGATCCTCTCCAGCCTGCGCAAGGGCGAGCTCATCGAGCGTTACCACACGGTCCGTCGACGCAAAGACGGCCGGCTTATCGACGTGGAGTTGACAGTCTCGCCGGTACGGGACGCCGACGGCATGATGATCGGCGTCTCAAAAATTGTCCGGGACGTGACCGAACGGGAGCAGGCCCGGCGCAGGCTGGCGGAACTCCAAGGGCTGCTCTCTTTGATCGTCGCCTCGACGGACGACGCGATTGTGAGCAAAGATCTCACCGGCACGATCACCAGCTGGAACAGAGGCGCCGAGCGCATCTTTGGTTACACAGCGGAGGAAATGGTCGGGTCCTCAATTCTCCGCATCATTCCTGCCGACCGGCATTCGGAAGAAGCCGCCATCCTCGCAAAGCTTCGCCGGGGAGAGCGGATCGATCATTATGAAACCGTTCGGCGTAAGAAAGACGGACGCCTCTTCGACATTTCGATCACCGTATCGCCGATGACCGATGCATCCGGAAACGTCATCGGCGCATCAAAAATCGGACGCGACATCTCGGAACAAAAGCGTATCGAACGGAGTTTACACGAAAGCGAAGCACGGTGGCGTGTCACGCTGGAAAGCATCGGCGACGCCGTCGTGGCTACCGACGGCTCAGGGATCGTGACCTTCGCGAACGCAGTGGCCGCGGGGATTTTGGGCCGGGGCGTCAAAGATATCGTCGGACGCCCGTTGAACGAGGTGTTCAAGATTGTCCATGAAGAGACCCGTGATCCAGTCGCTACCCCTGTAGATCTCGTGATTCGCCAAGGACGGATAATCGGACTGGCCAATCATACGGTCGTGATCAGGCCGGACGGAACGGAGGTGCCGATCGATGATAGTGCGGCCCCCATCCGTGATAAAGAAGACCGTTTGATTGGCGTGGTGCTGGTATTCCGAGACATTTCCGAGCGAAAACGCGCCGAAACCACGCTCCAGCGTTGGAATGCGGAACTCGAGGAGCGCGTGAGGGAGCGCACCGCGGCTCTCGTGAATTCACAAGAGCGGTTGCGGGCCTTGGCATCGCAATTGAACTTGACCGAGCGGCGCGAGCGCCGACGGTTGGCCGGCGATCTCCATGATTACTTGGCGCAGCTTCTCGCGTTGATCCGGATCAAGTTGGGTCAGGCTCTGCAGCGGCTGCCCCACCAGTTTGCCGACGGACGCGGGTCGCTTGCTGAAATCGACAGCCTCCTGCAACAATGCCTCCAGTATGCGCGGACTTTGATGGCACAGTTAAGTCCCTCGGTGCTGCAAGACCTCGGGCTCATTCCCGCCCTCCATTGGCTCGCCGAACAGATGTCGCAGCAGGGACTCAAGGTGGACGTCCGTGTGCTCACGCCCGAGGCGCCTTCGTTCGATGAGCAACAGTCCGACATGCTGTTTCAGGCCGTCCGGGAGCTTCTCACCAATGTCCTCAAGCATGCGGGAGTGTCCACGGCGACGGTGTCCGTCCAAAAACAGGATCAGGACACCTGGTTGTTGACGGTCGAGGATCCCGGTCAAGGATTTGACATCCACGCCGTGCATTATCAGCCGTCCGGCGAACATTTTGGGTTGTTCAGCATTCAAGAACGGATGGAAGCCATGTCGGGATGGTGTCGGGTCAATTCCATGCCGGGCAAGGGAACCACGGTCGAATTAGGATTGGCGGTGGTTCCGTCTGATCCGAAGCCCAAGCCGCATATGTCGAGTACGGGTCCTTCATTGTCTCACGTCATGCGATCGTCCCAACCCTCCCGCTGGAGGGTGTTGCTCGTGGATGACCATGCCATGGTCCGTCAAGGTCTCCGCAGCATTCTCGAAACGTATCCAGACCTTGAGGTCGTGGCCGAAGCCGCGGACGGAATGGACGCGGTGGAGCGCGCCCTCAGCAAAGAACCCGACGTCGTCGTCATGGACATCAATCTGCCGCGACTGAACGGTATCGATGCCACCAGACGCATTAAGAAAGAGGCGCCCGCGACGGTGGTGATCGGACTCTCGGTCCATTATTCATCCCAGACGCATACGGCGTTGATCGAGGCCGGCGCCTCGGCGTTGCTCAGCAAAGAACAGGCGACCGAGGATCTGTATCGAACGATCACGCGATTTCTCAACGATGGAATCGAACGATGAAACCTTCACATTCCTCCAACTGCCGTTGACACGAGGCACTTCATAAACCATGGGCATGCGATTGGCCTCGAGGAGGACGGATACTTTCCCGGCAAGCCCTTGTCGCACGCTCGCCCTTGCGGACCTGCTTCGGCTCCGGTAGAGTCGCCCCTCCATTCAGATTTCTCGATTCAACGGCGCCATGTCATTGCTCGACGCGACGGTCATTAGCCGTCTCCAGATCGAATTTCGCCGATCCATGCGAAGCTTGATCCCGGCGCTCTGCCGCGAAATCGAACATTCTCCACGACTCGCGGATGAGTTCGCGCTTCCCCTGGAGTATTTTCGGTTTCTCGGTGATCGACTGGATCTCTCTGCGTATTCCAATTGGAAGGTGGTCGGATGGATCGAGGGGCTGAACGACTTCATGTACTTTTTAGATGTACTGGCTCAGAGCCGTCGCGAGCGCGACCGCAGAGGTTTTGCCGATGAGCTCTTTATGGAGTGCGAGCAGAAGTTTTTTGAAAACAGCTACCTCGACGACCTGTTTCCCCCCGGCCAGCCGCCCTTTCGCGGGTTGACGAGACGGCTGCAGTCGCTCTGCCGAAGACTCGCCCTGGAAATCACCCAAGAATCGATCTTCCTTGATCCCGAAGGACCGTTCCACTGGATGAAGCGGCGGCATCGTCCGTGGGCGATACAGGCGAGCTTCGAGCCCTCCTTTGAACGGGCAGAACAGGGCGCGACCATTCCTCTCGGGTTCGAGGGAAGGGCATTGATCGCACCGGGTTCCGTGCGAAAAGCGGTTGGACGCCGTCCGCGGCTTGCGACGTTTGTCGTGACCAACGATCACATTACGGTGCGCGCGAACGGTACCTATCGAATCTGTACTCGACACGGAAACACCATACAATGGCACTGGTCGATTCGGGAACCGTTTCGGATCCGCTCGCCGGGACGGCTGACCATTGGCCCGACTCTGCATTACGGAAGCGACCGCGAACCCAAGTCACTCACCGTCACCGAGGCCAAGCAAATTGCACGCATCGACCGGGCCTGGCAGGCGATCCGACGCGCGTGGCCCGAAGGGCACGCGCTGTTGGCCTTGCTCACGTCCCGAGTGATTCCCCTCGCCGCGCACGGCGTCGTCAGCTTCAGTTACCGCCACCGTCCCGGCCTCTCATTCATCAACTGCTTCGACCGCGACAACCTTGATCTCATCGACGACTTGGTGCATGAAAACAGCCACCATCATTTAAATCTGTTGTTACGAAAGCACGTCCTCTATCGAGGTGACCGCAACGAGCAAATCTTTTATTCACCCTGGAGAAGAAGCCTGCGGCCGCTTCGGGGCATTTTGCATGCGACGTTCACCTTCACGATGGGCGCGGTGCTGTTTGCACGGCTGTCCGCCTGGGCGGAGACGAGAGACGGGAGGGCTCAATGGCGGGAAGCAGGGCTCACGGCCCACCAGCTCGTTCGGGCCCGCTTTCGCTGCTTCGAAGAGATCGAATCCGTCCGCTACTCGCTGCTTGACCTTGCGCACGCGCGCAGGCTCAAATGGATCACACACGCCGGTGCGCGACTCGTGACGCAGCTTGAAGAGGTCATTATGAAGGCAGACCGTCAGATCGCCCGCCACCGGCACGCGGTGCTGGACTCTTCGTTCGGTCCTTCATTGCGTCGGCATGTGGTGGAACTCGCGCAGGCCCGCCGCACGTATGGACCGATGAATCTCGATCAAGCGTAAACGACGAGCCAACCTGCATCTTCCCCTAGCTCCGACATCCTTCGGCCTGCCGTTACACTGTGAGCGGAGGGACGATGGGCAACCGCGTGACGAAGCTTCTGGTCGGAGTGGCTCTGCTCTTGCTGTCGCTTCTCGCGACGGCCCTCTTCATCGATGAACCCTTACGCGGCTACATCGAAGGCAAAATGAACCGCAGCCTCAAGGGTTATACGGTGCGCATCGGGGCTCTCGACTTTCATCCGATCGGCGCGTCGGTTGATTTGCGCGACATTCGACTGATGCGTACGGAGGCGCCTGATCCTCCCGTCGCGACGGTGGTCCGGTGGTCTGCGAGCGTCCATTGGAGGGCGCTTCTCTCGGGCCGCGTCGTCAACGATCAGTACATCGAACGGCCGACATTGCACATCTCGAGAACGCTCGCACGAGAGGAGGCCGGAAGCGAGGTGCCCGTCAAAGACCGTGGCTGGCAGGATGCAATCGAAAGCGTGTACCCGTTCAAAATCAACGAGGTCAGGATCGCGGATGCGGAAGTAATGTATCTCGATGAAGCGAAGCCCGAACAACCGCTTCGCATACGTGGGATGAATGTGTATGCCTCCAACATCCGGAACGTGCACTCCGCCGATCAGCAGTATCCTTCCGACTTTTCGCTGGACGCCGTGCTGTTCGAATCAGGAAAAATCCGCCTCGAGGGGCGCGCCGACTTTCTGGCCGAGCCGTACGCGGCCGTGAAAGCCGCGATGGTGGTGGGCGATGTCGCGCTTGAGACATTGGTCCCCGTGACGGCTCGCTACAACGTGCAGTTGAGCGGCGGTACGATGTCTGCGGAAGGCGCGTTGGAGTATGGTCCGTCGGTAAAGGTGGTCAATCTCAAGCGCCTGTCGATCGACGGTCTGCATGTCGATTACGTGCATGCGGCACAGACGGAACGTGCCGAAGCGGAGCGGGCGAAGGCGACGGTCGAAACCGCGCAGTCGATCAACGCGAATGAGGACGCGTTCGTACGCGTGGATCGCGTCAGCATCACCGGCGGCGAGCTCGGATTCGTCAATCAAGCCACGAAGCCGCAGTACCGCATTTACCTCGCCGACGCTGATGTGAGCCTGGAACGCTACAGCAGCCGCCTCCGGGAGGGGCCGGCATCCCTGACCATCCATGGAAAGTTCATGGGGACGGGAGAAACCCAGATCTCCGGTACCGTGCGTGCTCCGCAGGACTCTCCGGATGTGGATCTGAAGATCAAGATCGCCAACACGCAGATCCGGTCGATGAACAATCTGCTGCGTGCCCACGGCCATTTTGACGTCGTGCAAGGATTTTTCTCCTGCTACTCGGAACTCAGGATCGATGACGGGTCCATCAAAGGATATGTCAAGCCGTTGATCAGGAAGCTGAACGTCTATGATCCTGAGCAGGATAAAGAAAAGCCGGCGTTTGACAAGGTGAAGGAGGGCGCAATCGAGGATCTGTCCACGTTCCTGGAGAATGTCCCGCGTCAGGAGGTGGCCACCAAGGCAAATGTGTCCGGACAGACGAGCCGGCCTCACACGGAGATCATTCAGATCGTCATCGGCTTGATCCGAAACGCATTCTTTAAAGCTATCCTTCCCGGCTTCGAAAAAGAGTTTCGTGCGAAAGACTAGGCAGACTCCGGATTATCCATGCGCATCGTCGTGAAACAGGCGAGACCGCAGCCCACCATGATCGCTCGCGAGTGAGGTCGAGGGAGGCGTAGTCACAGTATTACGTCGAGGAGACCGAGCGAGAACGATCACGCCGGGCGAACGTATCGGATGTGGCAGCAGATGCGCAGTCCGGACTCAAGGTTCAACCGTCACATTTACAAACGCCGGCATGCTGTCGGCTCCTTTTTTGTCCGTGACCCTCAGCCTGAAGCGGAATAGTTTGGGCTCAGCAACGAACGGAGCAAGAAAGGAAGCTTTGGGCATGTTGAGATCGAGCAGCGGCACCTTGGCGCCGCGCACCTGGCTCCAGGTATAAAAGAGCGCTTCCCCTTCCGGGTCTCGGCTCCCGAGCCCATTTAATTCGACCTTCGTGCCCGATTTCACGGTCCGATCGGCTCCGGCCACCGCCACCGGCGGCTCGTTCGGCTCGTCTCCGACCGCCACGTGCACATCGAGCAACGCTTCTTTGCCTCGATTCTTTACCGTTAGCACTGTCTTGCCGTTCCCGACGATCTTCAGCATGCCGTCGGGCAGCACCTGTATGACCTTGTCGTTTGAAGACTGATAGGTCGTGCCGCTGGATGGCGCAGTGAGAGGCCTGGTGACGCCGTCCGCAAACTCACCGACCACAGGGAGCTCGAAAATCTTCCCCAGGACGTCCACTTGGCCATAGGTCGCGGATTGGCCCTCGCGTCCTAGCAGCAACGGTTTGTCGGTTTCAAAGTCGATGGCCTGAAGCTCGGCCTTCGGTTCGGTATTGACGAGAATCTCGTCGAAGACCGTTCTCGTGCCGAGTCGGCCGCGTGAAATATCGGCGACGGCGAGTAGTCGCATTGGCCCGATGGCGTCGGGCGGCACCTGCAGGGGCCCGCCGAACGCGGGATCCATGTCTCCCGTCGAGACGAGCACAGGTAACGAGACGACCGAGCCGCCGACCACGCTGTCTTTTTGAAGAAATTTGTCGACGGAAATTTTCGCGCCTGACTTGGAAGGCGCTGACTCGTTTTCTTCCTGCTGGACGAGGGTTTCGTCGTGCTCGCGGTACCAATAGTAGCGAACCTTCACGATGCCGATGTCGTTGCCGAGATCCACGTGAGCGGTCACCGTTTGTCCCGCCGCCAGCTTGGCGCCGGGCGCCGGCTCGGTGATCGTGAACGCGCCAGCCGGGCATACGGCAAAACAGACCGCCGCACAAATCATCAGGGCCTGCAGACGCCGCATAGGATACGTGCGATGGTTCATGATCACCTCGTCAGGTGAAAGGGGACGTCGGTCAGTACAACACGATCCTTGAAAAGGAGGGCGCCTTTAAGGAGCAACGCCCGCTGGTTATGTAAAATATTCTGCCACCATCGAGCCGGCAAAATCTCCGGCAGAACGACGGTAATCCAGCATTCAGGGTCTTTTTCAAGGTTTTCCTCAACATAGTCAAGGAGGGCGCCGAGAATCGACCGGTAGGGAGACGGCAGCACGATCAATGGCACTCCGCATCCCCACTGGGCCCATTTGATTTCCACGAGCGCTGTTTCTTCCTTGTCGACGTCAATGAGCACCGCTCGGACCTCGCCTCCTCGGCTTCTCGCGTAATCGACGGCGCGGACCACCGCCTTATTCACGGCACCGATGGGAATGAGAACGAGGTTGCGGCGCGGGCGAGGAGGACGGGCGTCACGGGAGAGTTGGACCTGCTCGGCGACCGCTTTGTAATGTGAGCGGATGGCCCGAAACATCATGATGAGCGTCGCGACGAGCAGAAAGACAATCCAGGCCCCTTGCATGAACTTCGTCACCGCGATGATGGCCGTGGCGATTCCCGTCGTCACGGCACCGATTCCGTTGACGATCAGTTTTTTTCGCCAGTGAAGCCCTTTCTTGACCAACCAACGCCGCACCATTCCTGCCTGGGACAAGGTGAATGAGACGAAGACGCCGATGGCGTAGAGCGGAATCAGCGCGTGCGTGTCGCCTTGGAAGATTACCAACAACAGACAGGCGAAGAATCCAAGGATGATGATGCCGTTGGAGAAGACGAGACGGTCGCCGAAGGTCGCCATTTGGTGAGGCATGTACCCATCACGGGCAAGGATTGACGATAAATGAGGAAACCCAGCGAAGGCGCTGTTAGCCGCGAGGACTAACAGCGTCATGGTCCCGACCTGTATCGCATAGTAGATAAAGCCGGTTCCAAACATCAGGCGGGCCAGCTGCGAGACGACGGTTTCATCCTCTTTTGCGATGATCCCATATTGATAGGCCATCCAACTGATGCCCATGAACAGTGATCCCAAAATGATCGACATCCATATCATGGTGGTGGCGGCATTATGTGATTCCGGATGCCTAAAGGCCTTGACTCCGTTCGAGATCACCTCCATTCCGGTCACGGCGGCGCAACCCGCCGCAAAAGAGCGAAGGATCAAAAACAGCGTCAGGGCTTCAGTCCCGCTTCCCAAGCCAGGTGCGCTGACGGGCGGAAGTACGAGAGTGGACCCAGTCAGGGATCGAAATGTTCCCACGAGCACCATGAGGCCTAAGGCGCCGATGGCAAGATAGGTCGGGAGTGCGAAAAATTTGCCGGATTCCCTGGCACCACGGAGATTCATCACCACGATGAATATCGTGAACAACAGTCCCATCACGGTCCGGTGGCCAAACAGTTCTGGGACTGCGGAGGTGATAGCGGCCACGCCCGCCGCGACGCTGACCGCCACGGTAAGGACGTAGTCAATCATAAGTGCCGCGGCCGCGATTAAAGCCGGCATTTCGCCGAGATTCGAGCGCGCGACGATATAGGCTCCCCCGCCCTCAGGATATTCATAGATGATTTGGCGATACGAAATCGTGAGCACAATGACCAGAAACAAAATGGCAAGGCTGACGGGGATAGACCACGCCAGTGCCGCGGTCCCAGCGAGAATCAAGACCAGAAGGATTTCTTCCGTCGCGTACGCTACCGAGGAAATTGAATTGGATGAAAATATGGCCAGCGCGAGCCGTTTGGACAGCCGCTCGTGTTCGGCGTGCGCCGTTTTGATAGGATAGCCGACAAGCCACCGCTTGAGGACCATGGAAGGATTATCGCATAAACCTAATCGGCAACGAGAGGAGAACAAGCCCTGCGACCCGGGGCGAAAGACTCAGCGCTTCGGCCCTGAACGGAGGGCTCCGGCGGAGAACGTGAACAGGATCAAGGGGATTGACACATGTAAAAAAGTTGCGTATCTTTCCGATTCCCTTGCGGCCGGATTACCTTATTGGTCCTTATCTGTCGGAGGTTCTTTACAAGCCCTTTACGCATTGTCCGCACTCTGTAGTCGTCCACTCATTTATTTATAAGCAAGGAGGCTAGTCCATGTTTTCCCATTCCCATTTCACAGGGGTCAGTCGACCCACCTGCACGCTCGGCGTGTTGGCAGCTGCGGCCCTGCTTTGGGCCCCGCTTGCCTCCGCCGAGAATGCGTCGCCCCATGCGGCGAACCACCAGCTTCCCGCCTGGGCAGAGCAGCTCAAGGGGCAGACGATCATCGAAGACACGATGTCCGGCAAGGGTGAGCGCGCCGCGATGGTTGAACAGCAGCATCAGCGCATCATGGAGCACATGAGCCATGATCCCCAGGTGCAGGGCGTCAATACCGGCATGTACAACACGTCCGCGATGATGCACCAGTATGGCGCCGGAGGGCAGGACATGCTGCTCGTCTCAGACCCCCGCGTCGAACCGGTCGCCATGACGGGCGGCGGCAAGTGTCCAGCCACCTCGCCGGTCAAGCAGTACAACGTGTCCGCGATCAACGTCGAGATCACCCTCAATCAATGGCTCGATTTTTATCCGGGCTACATGTACGTGCTCGATGAAAATCTGGAAAAGGTGCGTGCAGAAGAGAACACCAACAAGGAAGGCCGTGATAAGGAAGGCCACGATCCCGGGGCGGTCCTTCCCGGTGTCCAGGCCCAATGGAT
>DATJGE010000109.1:0-5113 GCA_035495295.1 Nitrospira sp.
TCATGGTGCTGGCAGTATAAACAGGCTCACGAAGAAGAGACAACCCTGACGGCGTCGACAAACGCGCGCATTTTTGCAGGGTCTTTCTTGCCGGGAGCCGATTCCACTCCGCTGCTCACGTCGACGCCGTAGGGCCGGACGATCCGAATCGCCTCGGTCACATTCTCGGGAGTGAGACCGCCTGCGAGTAGGATAGGCGTGCTTTTGGCGACATCCGCAGCGAGACCCCAATCGGTAATCTGACCCGTCCCCCCGTAGGCCAGCTCCGAAAACGTGTCGAGCACGAACCCTCGGACACCGCCCCGTCCTTGATACTCGGCCAATGCGAGCAGGCTGCCGCGGTCCTTGAGCCGGAGTGCTTTCATGGCCGGCCTGGCCAACTCACGGCAGTACGAGACATTTTCGTCTCCATGTAATTGCGCCATGGCGAGGCGGCAGGTCTCCATGATGGATCGGACGGTCGCCAGGCCCTCGTTCACGAACACGCCGACCGGTGTGAGCAAAGGGGGCAGCTCAGCGATGATGTTCGCGGCGACGGCCGGTACCACGTAGCGAGGACTTTTCTCGTAGAAGATGAAGCCCAATGCATCCGCGCCCGCTTCGACCGCGGCGAGCGCATCCTCGGCATTGGTGATGCCGCACACCTTCACTTTGATCTCTCGGCGCATCGCGCTAGGCCTGGGTGGTGGAGGGAATCCCGCGCAATTCCCGAATTTTGGCTCGGGAATTCTCAGCCTTGATGAGCGACTCGCCGATGAGCATCGCATGAATCCCGATGTCCAAAAGTTGTTCGACGTGGCTGCGGGTATGAATGCCGCTTTCGCTGACGATCAGCTTACCGACAGGAATGCGAGGCGCCAGACGTTTGGTGATCGTGAGATCGGTCGTGAAGGTCGTGAGGTCCCTATTATTGATGCCGATGAGCCTGGCATCGGGAATCCATTCCAAGACCGTGTCCAGCTCACGTTCATGATGGGTTTCAATCAGCACGTCCAATTCCAGCTCGCGGGCTAGCGCATAAAAATCGAGGAGCTGAGTCCGGCCCAGCGCGGCGACAATCAGTAGCACGGCGTCGGCGCCGTACGCGCGCGCTTCGTAGAATTGCAGCTCGTCGACCATGAATTCCTTGTTGAGGGCCGGCAGAGGAACCGATCGCTTGATGTCGCGCAGATGGTCCAAACTTCCCTGGAAAAAATCCTGGTCGGTCAGGACCGACACCGCCGCCGCTCCCGCTTCCTGATAAGCCCTTGCCATACCGACCGCGTCGAATCGCTCGTTGAATTCCGGGCGGAGGAGGCCCAGGCTCGGAGAGGCTTTCTTGACCTCGGCGATCAGCGCAGGGCTCGTGGCGCTTCTGGTCGCGTCGAGGGCGACGGCGAAGCCGAGAGGACCGGAACTGTCTCTGATCTGGGTCTTGAGTTCGGAGAGATAGCCACGGCTCTGCTTGTGGCGTCGCTCGGCTTTCTTGTGTTCGAGTATCCTCGACAGGATCATGCGTGAGAGGCCTTGTTCGTATAGGCGACGAGTCCAGCCAGTTTTTCAGCTGCGGCTCCGGAGTCGATGACCTGGCCGGCAAGGTGAAAGCCTTCTTGAAGCGTCTTGGCCTTCCGTCCGGCGACGAGGGCCGGCGCCGCGTTGAGGCAGACCACGTCGCGCTTGGGTCCTTTTCGTCCTTGCAGGATTTCACGGGTGATCCTGGCGTTCTCCGCCGGTGAACCCCCGGCCAGCTCCTTGGGGGAGACGTGTTCGAGGCCGAATTCTTGAGGCGTCAGGACGTAGTTGGACAAGACCCCGCCCTTCGCTTCCGAGACGATCGTACGGTCCGTGAGGGTGATCTCGTCCAGCCCGTCCATGCCATGGACCACGAAGCAGTGCTGCGAGCCCAGGTGCATGAGCACCTTGCCCAGCAGCTCCGTCAGGCGCGGCTCGTAGACGCCCAAGACCTGCACAGTCGCTCCCGCAGGGTTCGTCAGCGGCCCCAAGAGATTGAGCATTGTGCGGACACCCATGTCCTGGCGTGGCCCTGTACAGTGCTTCATGGCACCGTGATAAAGCGGCGCAAACAGAAATCCGATGCCCACTTCGTTGACGCAGTCCGAAACGTGGTCGGGCGACAAGCCGATGTTCACGCCTAATTCCGACAACACGTCGGCGCTCCCCGATTTGGATGAGACCGACCGGTTGCCGTGTTTTGCAACGGTCAATCCAGCGCCGGCCACGACGAAGGCGGTCGTCGTCGAAATATTGAACGTATGACGGCCGTCGCCTCCTGTGCCGCAGGTATCCACGATCAGTGACGCGCCGACAGTGATCCGAACGGCGTGATCGCGCATCGCGCGAACCGATCCCGCTACCTCCTCCACAGTCTCCCCCTTCAGGCGTAGTCCCATCAGGTACGCGGCGATTTGGGCCGGCGTTGCCGCACCCTCCATGATTTCGCGCATGACCTCTTCCGCTTCCTTTTCCGTCAGCGTGAGACGGTCGGCTAATTTGGCAATGGCGTCTCTGATCGTAGCCATGGGCGGGTTACATCTTGAGGAAATTGCGGAGAAGATCCTTTCCTGCCAAGGTCAGGATCGATTCCGGATGGAACTGCACGCCTTCCACGCCGAGGGAGGTATGGCGCATGCCCATGATCTCGCCTTCGGCTGTTTCGGCGGATACCTCGAAGCAGGATGGGAGACTTGCGCGCTCGACAATGAGCGAATGATAGCGAGTCGCGTCGAAGGGATTCGGCAGCTCCCGGAAAATCGTCCGTCCATCGTGCTGGATGCGGGACGTCTTGCCGTGCATAAGGCGCTCGGCTCTCACGACGTGGCCTCCAAATGCCACCGCCAACGACTGGTGGCCGAGACACACGCCGAGTACCGGCAAGCGTCCAGCGAAATGCTTGATCACCTCGACGGAGACACCAGCTTCATTGGGGGTGCAAGGTCCCGGCGAGACGACGATGCGGTTGGGCTTCAACGCCTCGATCTGCTGCACGGAAATCTTGTTATTCCGGTAGACACGAACATCTTCACCCAGCTCTCCGAAGTACTGGACGAGGTTGTAGGTGAATGAATCATAATTATCGATCATCAACAGCATGGCGGTTCCTGCCGTTATTCCAATCCCTGTTCTGCCAGCTCTAGCGCCTTCATCATGGCGCGAGCCTTATTGCAGGTTTCTTCGTATTCATACTCGGGATTCGAATCCGCCACGATGCCGGCGCCGGCCTGAATAAACGCCTGGTGTTTTTTGATCACTACCGTGCGGATGTTGATGCACATGTCCATGTTACCGGAAAAACTGAAATAGCCGACGGCGCCGGCGTAGGGGCCCCGCCGGGTCGGCTCCAATTCATCGATAATCTCCATGGCTCGGATTTTCGGTGCTCCCGAGACGGTTCCGGCAGGAAAGCAGGCGCGCAAGACGTCGTAGGAGGTTTTGCTCGGATCGAGGTGTCCGGTCACGTTCGAGACGATGTGCATCACATGCGAGTAGCGTTCGACGTGCATCAACGAGTCGACGGCAACCGAGCCGGAATGGGCGACGCGTCCCACGTCGTTGCGGCCGAGGTCCACCAACATGACGTGCTCGGCTCGCTCCTTCTCGTCCGCCAGGAGGCGGCGTTCCAGTTGCATGTCCTCTTCGGCGCTCTGTCCACGACGGCGCGTGCCCGCGATCGGTCGAACCGTGATCATGCCGTCCTCGCAGCGTACCAGCGTTTCAGGCGATGAGCCGACCAGCTCTACGCCAGCCACGCGTAGATAATACATATAGGGAGACGGATTCACGACGCGAAGCGCCCTGTACAACTGCAATGGCGGTGCCTGGACATTTGTTTCCCATCGCTGGGAGAGCACAGTTTGGACGACATCGCCGGCCCGGATGTACTCCTTCGTGCGCACCACCATCTTTTCGAAGTCGGCCTTGCTCATGTTTGACGTGAAGGTGATCGGCCGGCGTCTCCGGTGAGGCCGCGATCTGCGAACGGGGCGCTTGAGGCGCGCGATCATCCGTTCAATTCGGTCCGTGGCCGCACGGTACGCCCGCTTCACATCGTGGTCCCGGGTGGACGTCACGTGAGCATTGGCGACGACTTTGATCTTCTGGGAGACGTTGTCGAAGATCACCAACGTATCGGTGAGAAGAAAGGCAAAATCCGGGAGGTTGATGTGGTCCTTCTGGCGGCCCGGCAATTCTTCGAACGTTCTGACGATGTCATAGCTGAGATAACCGACGGCGCCTCCGACAAAGCGTGGAAGGTCAGGAACGACGACGGGTCGATAGGCGGCCATGATTTCCTGGAGCCGTTCGAGCGGTTTACCGCGGCTTGCAATGCGCTTCTTCCGCTTCCCCCGCAGCAGAACGATGTCCCCGCGGTCTTCATAGATCACAACAGGAGAGCCGCTGCCCAGAAAAGAATACCGGGCCCACTTCTCTCCTCCCTCGATGCTTTCCAGCAGATACGCGGTCGGGCCGTGATCAATTTTGGCGAAAGCCGAGACCGGCGTGTCGTAGTCCGCCAGAATTTCGCGGTAGAGGGGGATGAGATTCCCCTCCCGGGCATGCCGGCGGAATTGCTCGAGACTGAGTGAATAGGTCGGAGAAGGCACGGTTTCGCCTATGGCTCCTGGCTAACGATCAATTTTTGTCCAACTTCGATGATGTCGTCCGGAAGCTTGTTCCACTTGCGCAGAGTGTCGACTTTCACGCCGTAACGGCGGCTGATGCGATAGAGAGTTTCACCCGGCTTCACCACATGGATATTCGGTCCAACCTTGGCATCCATTTGTAGATCAGCCGGAGAGGGCGATGCGTCAGCCTGAGACCCCGGGGTTGTTCCCAATAGGCCGCTCATGTTCGGCGTGGATTCCGGCGTAGGAGTTTTTGGGATGGGAGGCGCCGAGCGCTTCATGTCCGCCTTCGCTTTGCGTTCGAGGAGCGCCGCTTCTTTGATCGCCTCACTCTCTTCCTGCGCGCGCGCCAGTTGCTCGCGCACGGCTTGCACCTGAGCGCTAAGTTCGCGGTTGCGTGTTTCGTATTCCGCCAACTCCCGCTTGGTCCGTTTGACCTCGTTGTCCAGTTCGCCTGTCCGCTTTTCTTCCTGGGCAAGGAGACGCTGGAA
>DATJGE010000110.1:0-2455 GCA_035495295.1 Nitrospira sp.
AGAAGAGGTCTTCGCGAAAGCGGCCTTGCGTGACGAGCGTCGAAAGATCTTGATTGGTGGCTCCGACGATGCGAACGTCCGCGTGAAACGTGCGCGTACTTCCAACCGGTCGATACTCACCCCGATCCAGGAACCGCAGCAGACTGACCTGCATGGGAGCCGGCATTTCGGCCAGCTCATCGAGAAAGAGCGTGCCGCCGCCCGCCGCCGTGACGAGCCCGGTCTTTGCTCCAACGGCACCAGTGAATGCGCCTTTGTCATGACCGAACAACTCGCTTTCCAGCAGTTCGCGGTTCATGGCGCCACAGTTGATGGCGAGAAACGGCCCTTGGGCTCTGCCGCTCAATTCGTGAACGAGACGTGCCACGACTTCCTTGCCCGAACCGGTCTCCCCCTGGATGAGCACAGGGGCTTTCGAGCCTGCGGCTTTGCCAATCTGAGTGTTCAGTGTCTTCCAGGTCGGACTGGATCCCTCGATGATGACATCGCGGGTGTAGCCGCCCCGCCGTGCGGCAAGGTTTTCCTGTCGCAAGGCGCGGACCGTCCGGAGTTTTGCCAGAGCCGCGCTCACGGCCGTGCCGTCAAAGGGCGTATCCTTGATCAGGAAGTCCCAGGCGCCTTGTTTCATCGCCTCGACCGCCACCTTCACGTCGCCATGCCCGGTCAGCATCACCACCTCGACTTCAGGCTGGTGATCCGCCACCCACGCGAGCACGTTCAATCCATCAATGCCTGGCATACGCAGATCCGTAATGACGCAGTCGAACGTCTCGCTTTGAAGCGCCGCAATACCGGCTTTGCCATCCGAGGCGACCACGACATCGCAGCCTTCCTCCCGCAGGGTGTGCTCGAGCACGAGTCGCACATAATGTTCGTCGTCGATGATCAGGGCCCGCATCCCGAGGCTCCTTGAGGGAAGACCAGCGAAAAGGTACTGCCGCGCTCGGGTGCCGACTCGACCGTGACTCGGCCTCCGTGCTTGTCCATTACGAGTCTCACGATCGCCAAGCCGACGCCGGTGCCTTCATATTCGTGCGGACCGTGCAATCGTTCGAACAGCCCGAAGATCTTGTCCGTCTGAGCCACGTCGAATCCGATGCCGTTATCGGTAATCCGCACGATGCACTCCCCGTTGTTCCGCATCCCATCGATCCGGATGTCCGGTTTCGGCCGGTTCCGGGAAAACTTGACGGCGTTGTCGAGCAGATTGGCGACGGCTTGTCGGATGCTGACCGGCTCGCCGTAGAGATCGTCGAACGTCAACTCAACGTGAATGGCCGGCGCCGCTTGCGTCGAACTCATCCGGTCGTTGAGGAGGCTGGTAATCATTTCTCGCAGGTTGAACCACTGTTTTGGCAGGGCTTGCTGTTCCAGCCGCGAGTATTTCAGAAGCGCGTCGATCATGTGGGTGAGGCGCAACGCGGACTGCCGGATGACGCCGATGTGATGTCTCACCTCGTGATCGCCGGTTTCTGAAAATTGCTTTTCGAGCAGCGAGGAAAATCCCTCGATCTCTCGAAGCGGGCCCTTGAGGTCGTGGGCGATCGAATAGGTAAACGCTTCCAGTTCCTTCGTCTTGCGGAACAGCGAGGTACTGTGCTCGCGCAAGCTCTCGAGCATCGTCGTCAGCGAGCCTGCAAGCGTGCCGACCTCATCGCGACTGGGCCAAGCCGGGAACTGCGCTGACAGATCGTGATGGGCCACGCGGTCGGCGGTGGCGGCCAACGCTCTCAGGGGGCGAGCGATGTGTCTGGCAGCGAGCGCATACGTGACTGCGATGACCACTCCCAACAACAGTGCGAGCGATAGGGCGGTCAGCCGGGCGCGGCCGACGAGCCGGTCGCCCTCGTGCTTCATCTCGATATCGATCTGTGTGTGCGCATCCATGAGCTGATCGAGGCCTTGGGTCACGCGGTTCGTGAGACGGTCGGCTTCCGCCGTCTCCAGCTGGTCTAGTTGGGTCGCCAATGTACGAAGGGTCTCGCCGATGTCTTCGGTCGCCCGATCTTCTTGCTCGGCCAGGTCGAGACGATCATGGTCGGTTAGCATGCCGTAGAGGACCGGATGGGTTCGGGCCGCATGCGTCCCTTTGTAGAGACTGAGCGTCCGGCTGAGCTCCGACGTATGCCGTTCGACGCGGGATCTCAGTTCACTCGGCTCCGACGAAATGCGTTCCGTCGATGAGTGCAGCGCCAATTTGATGTCATACGCCTCGCGCCGCATGTTAGCGGCCGTGACGATCGCCGGTACCGTAATGCGTTTGTGTCGGTCGACATAACTGTTGATTCTGGCGAGATAGAAGAGAAGTGCCGTCAGGCTTAAGGCGAGGAGGCCGAGGATAAGTCCGAACGAAATGAGAAGCTTCTGGCCGATCGAGAGGTGGCGAAACCACCCCGTCAAAGAGCGGTTCATGGCGCTACGGTACCACGGAGAGAGATTGTGCGCCAGTGGAGAA
>DATJGE010000111.1:0-4200 GCA_035495295.1 Nitrospira sp.
GACGCGATAATCCCGTCCTCCGACCAGCGCCACAATCGCCCCTGTCGACGGATCCAACGCCACGACCGCGCCTTGGAGCGGCTGCTCCGATCCTTTTAATGCCGGATAGGCCCGCTCGAGCCTGGCCAGTCCCTGTTCCAAGCCTTCCGTAGCCGACTGCTGCAGGAGCGAATCGAGCGTGCTGTCAATGCGCAGGCCCTCCGGTAACGGCGTCCCAACGGCTTCCTCGACTTGCCGAAGGACGGTATCGACGAAATACGGCGCCTCGGCCAACGCATCGTCCGGCGGAACCACCCGAACCGGTTCGTTCACCGCGCTCTTCCACTCCTCCTCAGTGACCTTGCCTTGGTCGCGTAACACACGGAGCACGACATCACGACGCTGTTGGGCCAGCTCGCGGTGTTTCGTGGGCGCGAAGGTGTTTGGACCTTTGATAAGTCCCGCGATCATGGCGATCTCGCCCGTGGTCAATTCGTCCAAGCTCTTGCCGAAGTATCGATGAGCCGCCTCCCCCACCCCGTAAATCGAGACAAACCCCGCTTGGCCGAGGTAAATTTCATTGAGGTACGACTCTAGGATCTCGCGCTTCTTGTATTTCGACTCCAACACGATCGCGGCCAGCGCTTCCTTCACTTTCCGGATGAATGTCCGAGCCGGTGAATAGAAGAGATTTTTTGCTAACTGTTGGGTGATCGTGCTGCCGCCCTGGACTACCCCGCCTTTCGTCAAATTCCGCCACACCGCCCGCCCCACCGCCACGGGATCGATACCAACGTGCGAAAAAAACCGCCGGTCCTCCACCGCCAGGATAGTCTCCACCAACCGGTCAGGTATTCGAGTTAGTGGAATCCATTCCCTGACCTGGCGCGAGGCGCCACGCAAGCCGCTGATCAGTTCAGGCTCGAGAAAGACCGGAAAAACCGGCGTGCGGTCCGGCTCCGAGAGCACTTGCGTCACGAGGCCTTCCTGCAGGTCCAGCGTGACGACATTGGCCTTCACAAAGACTTCAGGCTGCGCGTGTAGAAAGATCGTGAGGGCCTCAGGGGTGAGGAGATAATCACCCGCCGACGCGACCGTGTCACTCACCGGCCGATAGCCCAATCGCTGCAACCGCTCTGGCAGGCGTGCCGTCTTCAGCGAAAGACCCGTTTTCAATTGGAAGGGAGCCGTGTACAGCCGCAGAGGCGGATGATCTTCGCTCCGTGGAAGTTCGAGAAAGGTGGCCAGGTAGGCTCCGTAGGTCAAAAGTCCCGCCGTGATCAGCAAGAAACTCGCAGCGAGCAGCCACAGGGATCGGAAAACCCACGGGGAACGCAGGAAGCGATGAAGCGGCGGCATTTTCTTCAGCATACGACAGCGCACGCGAGAAAGCGATCACGCCGAGGAATTACGACCGTGGTGTGGCACTGGGCGCTGACAGGTACGAACCGATGATCATGCCGAGAACCGCCGCCGCGAGGCCGGCCAGCTGTGGAGGCACGACGGCCTGCTCGACGCTGAGGAATTCTGTTCCAAGCCAGGCCGCCAACCCCGCGGCAATCGCACACAGCGCGCCCTGTATCGTGGCCCGTTTCCAAAAGAGACCGGCACACAACGGGACAAACGCCGCCACGAGCGTCACCTTGTAGGTATTGACTACCAACCGGTAAATGCTGGACTCGGAGGTCAGCGCAATCATCAGGACGACGGCGGCAAAGCCAACCAGCACAATCCGCATCGTGGTCAGCAGTCCCTTTTCGTCCATGTGCGGGATTACGCCACGGATGACGTTTTCGCTGAGGAGGACTGATGGCGCGAGCAAGGTCGCGCTGGAACAACTCATCACGGCCGAGAGCACCGCGCCGAAAAACATCACCTGCGCGAGCAACGGAGTATGCTCGACGATCAAGGTCGGCAAGACCAGCTGAGCGTCACTTTCGAGCAATGATCCGAATTTCACAGGATCGATCATCAGGGCCGAATACGCGATGAACATCGGCACGAAACAAAAGACGAAATACAGCGCAGCGCCCAAGAGTGAACCGCGCACGGCCGTTTGTTCGTCCTTGGCGCTGGTGATGCGCTGAAAGACGTCTTGCTGTGGAATGGACCCCAGCATCATGGTCACCCCGGCGCCGACAAAAGGAATCCAGGCCTTCAGCGACGGAGGAGGGAAGAACTCGAGCCTTCCCGCGTCTCTCGCATGGCTGATCACTGCGCCGACGCCGCCCGTCGCATCGCTCAACACACTGGCGATATATAGGAGTCCGCCGACGATGACCGAGAGCTGGACGAAATCGAGGATCGCCACGGAAAACATGCCGCCGAACGTCGTATAGGTCAGGACAATCACTGCCCCGATCACCATCCCGACTGATTGACTCACCGCCCCCTGGGTGACGACGTTCAAGACCAGCCCGAGGACTTTGAACTGTGCCGCGACCCATCCCAGATACGATGCGACAATGCACAGGGTGCACAACACTTCCACACGGCGGTCGTAGCGAAGCCGGTAATAGTCGCCCACCGTCCAAAGATTGAGTCGGTAGAATCGCGGCGCGAAGAACAGTCCGGCAAGGACGAGACAAAGACTCGATCCGAACGGATCGGCGACCACGCCGCGCAGGCCTTCTTTGGCAAAGGTCGCCGAAATCCCCATCACCGCTTCGGCGCCGAACCATGTCGCGAACACCGTCGCCATGACAATGGGAACCGGAAGACTCCGTCCGGCCACCGCGAAATCCTTGGCGCTGTGCACGCGTGTCGCCGCAAGGAGGCCGACGCCGACGGAGATCAGCAGATAGAGAATGACGAAGGTCAGAACCATTCAGGAGTCGACGTGTGGACCGAGGCTGGGAGCGCAGTGTACCGTTGCACGGGCAAACGCGCAACCAGCGAATAATTGTCTTGAGCCCGCCAGCTCCGATGGCTTACTGTACGAATGGGGCACGGAGTCGCCCTTTCGATCTCTCTTAAGCAGAAAGGATGTTTGCATGCGCATCGCGATAATCTTCATGATGATCGTCGTGCTGAGCGGTACGTCGGCGGGAACCGCCGGCGCGGCCGATCCCTCCACCGACGATCAGAAAACCATGTATGCCCTTGGCTTAATCATCAGCCAATCCCTCACGCCGTTTGCGCTCACTGAGTCCGAGCTGGATTTCGTGAGAGCCGGCATGACCGACGGCGTCCTCAAGAAGACCCCGAAGGTAGACCTCCAGACCTATGGGCCCAAGGTCAACCAGGTTCAGCAAACGCGGGCGGCAGCACAGGCTGACGTTGAGAAGAAGGCCGGGACGGCATTCCTCACCAAGGCGGCGGCCGAGCCTGGCGCGAAGAAAACCGAATCCGGCGCCATCGTGACCAACATTAAAGAAGGCAAGGGCGAGCAGCCAAAGTCCACCGATACCGTCAAGGTGCATTACCACGGTACCCTCATCGACGGCACCGTGTTTGACAGTTCCGTCAAACGTGGCGAGCCGGCCACCTTCCCGCTCAATCAGGTCATCAAGTGTTGGACGGAAGGCCTGCAGCTCATGAAGGTCGGCGGGAAGAGCAAACTGGTGTGCCCGTCGGCTATTGCCTATGGCGATCGCGGCTCACCGCCGACGATCAAGCCTGGTGCGACGTTAGTGTTCGAAGTGGAGCTGCTCGAGATCGCAAAAAAGTAACCTGGCCGCCTCGGGGCCGGCCCTGTTCATGGGCGCCGGCCCCTCCATACCTTTGACCTGAAATCGCCGTTCTGTCCGGCGCGCGCTGAAATCATGACGAGTGCCATGCACAAGCAGGCACCCGTGAAGGCTGCGATCATGTCCTTCTGGGCATCCCATTCGTCTCCTTGCGTCCCGAGATAGGCAGCGCCCAACTCCGGGCTCACGATCTGGGCGACGACGGCCTCCACAATTTCGAAGAACCCGCTTTGAGCGAGCATGCCGCTGACGGGAAGATAGTACGACCACAGGCCCCGCACGCCGGCCAGCCGGATCAAGATCTCGCGCAAGGGATAGACAAGCAGCAACCCGTAGGCGAAGTGGACCAACCGATCGAACGGATTACGCGAGAGCCCGAACACCTCCTGCAACCAAAAGCCGAACGGGACTTCCGCGTAGGTATAGTGTGCACCGACCGCGTGGAGGCTGAGGAAGGCCGTCATCAGGAGATACGACGGCGTCGAGAATTGAAACCGGCGGTAGGTAGCGACAAGCGTGACGACAGCGGCGA
>DATJGE010000112.1:0-7070 GCA_035495295.1 Nitrospira sp.
ATTAAGCGCTTAGACGACCATCATACATTTACGGTCGTCAAGATGAACGGTAAGGAGTTTGGCACATCGAAGGCCACTCTTTCGCCCGACGGGAAGACGATCACGGTTGAGAATGACTTCACCGCGTCGGTCGGCGGCAACGCTGCCGGCAAGCGCACGGAAGTGTGGGTAAGGAAGTGACACGATCGTCATTCATGTGCTCACTGCCGGTGAATCTGCCGGGCAGGTTGTGACGAGTAAATGCATACCCGGCTCAAGGCGGCAACCCATGAGTCTCATCTTCCCAATTTATACCAAGCTCAAAGATGGCTCGCCGATGCAGTTGGTGCTGGCGGGTGACCGCGATATCGAACCGCTTCGAGCGCTCTACCGGATCATTGTCGAAGAGGGGACATCTTATCCCCACGCCCGATTTCCTGATGACGACGACTTCCTGGACTATTGGTTTCGCGGCAAGACGACGATTGCCGCCTATGCGCCTGATCGTGACGGGGCCTCTTCGATGGCCGGCGCCTTCTATCTAAAGCCAAACTGGCCTGGAAGGGCGAGGCAGGTGGCAAACGCCGGCTTCATCGTCGCACCTGAATGGCGCCAGAAGGGGCTTGGCTGGCTCCTAGGCGCAACGATGTTAGAGTATGCGCGGCAACTGGGCTACCGCAGCGTGATCTTCAACCTGGTATTTTCGGAGAATGTGTGGGCGCGCCGCCTCTGGGAGCGGCTTGGATTCAAAGAGCTGGCCGTGCTTCCCGGGGCGGTGCGGAAGAATGACGGGACATATCAGGATGCGGTGATTATGTTTCAGTCATTGCAGTAGGAGTCGACCAGCCCGACGGTTTTCCCAGGAACTTCTGCTTTACCAGACGCTCGACCGAGGCAAAATGACGATCGGGGAGGTTCTTGAAGCGGCGTCTGCATTCCGCCATGGCCTCGTCGGCGGATGCGAACGGTTCGATCACGCTCAACAGGTGGTTGTAGTAGTCGCTGAGTTTCAGCTCGACGGTTCGCACGTGAGAAGGATTTCCGGCGATCACCGCAGCCGCCTTGGCCTGGTCTCCGTGATGCTCGATCAGCGCTTGGAAACACAGGCCCTTCAGGCGCTGTGTGACGGTGCTGCGGTCCCATCCCAAGATGTTTGCCGTGGCCTGCATGTCAAAGGCGTGTTGCCTCAGACACTCCAATACGGCCGTGTCCCCGGCGGCATCCGGAAACGAGGCCGCAGACCGTTCGCTGTCATCGCCACCGAATGTGTCACCGAGTGAGAAGGCATGACGGGAAAGAATGGTTCCGTCCGTCAGGGCGACGGCTCGCTCCAATACATTGCGGAGCTCTCGGACGTTTCCCGGCCATCGGTAGGTCCCCAGCAGGCGCAGGGCGTCGGTCGACAACTGAGGACGCGGCTTGCCCATCCGCTGGGCGATATCGGCGAGGGCCGATTCGGCGATCACCGCGATGTCGCCGGCCCGCTCACGCAACGGCGGGAGCCGAAACACGAACCCTTGCAATCTGAAATATAAATCTTCACGAAACCAGCCTTCGGACACGCCGCGCTGGAGATCCCGGTTGGTGGCAGCGACGATCCGGACATCGACGGTCGTCGGCGCCGTGGCACCCACCCGGTAAAAAGACTTTTCCTGCAGCACCCGAAGCAGTTTACTTTGGTGATCCAGGCGCAGATCACCGATTTCATCCAGAAAAATGGTTCCGTGGTTGGCGAGTTCGAAGTATCCCCTCCGGTCGGCCGTTGCTCCGGTAAAACTTCCCTTGATGTGGCCGAACAACTCGCTCTCAAACAACTCGGGGGAAATCGCCGCCATATTGACCGCAACGAAGGCACGTCCGGTCCGGGGGCTGAGACGGTGGACGGCGTGGGCGAACAACTCTTTTCCGGTTCCGGGTTCGCCCAGGAGGAGCACGGTCAACGGCGAACCCGCTCCCTTTTTCAGGTCGCGAAACATTCTGATTAGGACCGGATGTTGTGTGACGATCCCTAACGCACGGCATTCGTCCTTGAGCCGTTCCAATTCGGCGTCTGCGAGTGTGCGGGAGTCCGAACTGGCGGCACGAAGGTCGGTCAGCTGACCTTCCACTTGCTCGAGTTGGCGCCTCGCAGCCTGTTCCTGGGCTCTGATCTCGCCAATTTCCGACTGCAGCAAGACTGTGTCCCTGGCGAGCTGTTCTTGCTGAGCTGCCGATTGTGTCACCGCCGCCTTCGCGGCCTCCAAATCTTCTTCGAGCGATTCGGCGCGGCTTTCGCGCAGCGTCAGCGTCTCGCGGATCGCAGCGGCGTCTTGCTGCATGCGCAACATATCCTGTTCGAGCAGCACCATCCTGGGGCCGGCCGTGAGGTGAGTCCAGGCGACTGCCGCAATGACGACGAAGCCGGCGGCTGTTAACGGCAAGGACAAGGGAAGGACTACATGGATGCCCCACAACATGAGACTCGTCCCCACCACATAGAGCACAAGGACGCTTCCGGCAAAGACAAGGCCCCTCGATCCTGGGAAACGCAATAGTCCCCAGCCGATGGTAGACGCCAGCAGCAGCGTGAGTCCGAACGCAGCCCATCGGCCTGTGACGGCGATCTGATTATCCGTGAGTAAGCTATTCAGCAGATGCAGATGCGTCACAATGCCGGCCACGGACTGTCCTGTCGGAAGGAGCCACGGACCGTGACTGATTTGGTTTGGAAGGAGGACGACGATCTTACCCTTGAACCGGTCTTCGAGCTGCCGGCGGTCATGATGCTGCATTGCCTCCCAGACCGAGGACAATGTGACCGTTGGCAGCGCCGAAAGGGACCCATCTCCCACCGGATTGAGCGTCACGGTTGAGATCCGATCCGAGAGGAGCGGTCGTTCAGCAACAAGCGGCTGTTGCCGATAGAGATCGTAGAGAACGGCGCCGAATGCCGGCACCGGCTTTCCATCGACTGCGGACAACAGGGGAATCCGTCGTGTCACCCGATCAGGCTGAGTGGAAACCAGGACGTGTCCCGTCAGGGCTCCGCCAGTTTCAAGGACGATCTCCGGGTCATGCACGAGCACGACCGCCGCGTGCAACGCTTCGATGAGCAGAGCATCGCTGGCCGCTCCGCCGAGCGACGAAGGGCTGGCATGGTCGAGGCGATGGTCGATCCCGATGGCCGACGCCCCAGCCTCATGGACCGCCGTGATGAATTGGGCCAGGACGGCCCGGTCGAGCATCGCTCCGAAACGCTCCTCGCTATCGGGATCACGGACAACAATGCTCAACGCGTCGCTGGTCGCGATAGGAGCTCGAACCCGCAGCCAGGTGTCATATAGAGTCCAGTCGAGAGCGGTGAAGGTGACGGGCGCGAAGGTCCACAGTCCCTTGGCGAGCACCAAGGCCAGGAGCCCGATTGTCAGGGCCTGTAAGAGGGGCACCGTGATGAACAGTCGCCAGAGTCTTGGCCAGGAGAGTGGAATCATCGTCGCTCCCCTGTGACGAACTCGGCTAAGAGGGCGTTCGCTTCCTGTTTAGGAAGTCCCTTGAGCAACGCCTTCGCCTTGGGAAGATCCTGTGGCAGGCCAATTCCCCTGCCGTATATGCGGGCCAATATGCGTTTGGCGGGAACAAAGCCGTCCGCTGCCGTGAGCTCAAAACAGTCGAGGATTGTCTTATCGTGCGGCGGCAGAACGTTGTCCCACCCCGTTTCATACAACCGTGCTAATTCGACCTGTGCCACCTCGCTTAAGGCGTAGCCTTCCTTCAGCAGCGTAGGCACGGCGACGTCGCTGCGACGGTCCTTCAGCAGTCTGGTGCCGATGGTTTCTCCGTCGTCGGCCGGGCTGTACTCGCGAAACTCCTCCCAGAGTTGACGGCGATACGCGAGAAAGGCGTCCTGGGCATCCTTGCGCTTGCGGTCCGGTTGATCCGTCGACAGCGCTTGACGCCTGAGCTTGCTGAGGAGGTCGGCGGACGGCTGATACCCGTATTCAGCCGCTTTGGTCCACCAGAACACCGCTTTGCCCAAATCCTTTTCGACGCCTTGGCCGTTCTTATAGGCGTTGCCCAGAAAAAACTGCGCCTGCTGCACGCCGCCCAATGCCGCCTCTTGCATGAGTTGAGCGGCTTCCTGTTCGTGCTTTGACAGCTTCAGCAATAACGCGAGGCGGTAGTGTGCATCGGGAAAATAGGGTTGTAGCATCAGCGCCTGTCGATACGATTGCACAGCCGCCTGTAAGTGGCCCAACGAGTAGTGGACACTCCCCAAACTATAGTGGGCATCGGTGAGGCCGGGATCGAGCCTGACCGCTTCCTGCAGCACGGACCTCGCGGCGCGCCAGTCCTGCTTGGCGATGAGGATGTTGCCCAGCTGCACATGCGCCTTGGCATCGTCCGGCTTCACTTTGATGGCCACGCGGCATTCGTCCATGGCGGCATCCAAGTCTCCCATGCGGTACAACGCACGGGCCAGCGCGAGTCGGTTGGCCGCATCGTCGGGAGCGACGCGGACAGCGCCGCGTGCTTCACCGAGCGCCATCGCCGCATCGGTCTGCACGAGTGATGGGGGAAGAGAGGACGGATGCTCATCACCGACGGCTTCAGGCGGTGGAGGGGGACTTTCGAGAGGTGCTTGCGGGGTGGCCGGATCTTCGGGCGCTTGAGCCAAGGATGGGGGAATGCCGAACAGGCTGAGGCCAGCCACCACCAGTAATCGACGGAGCATCGGGCTTGTGACCCTCCGTTAACCGAGTGGCCGACATTATACCATTCGTCTCAATTGATTCTTCATTCGCGCGATGGTGGATAGGACGTCCTCTGTGGACAGCGTGATGCGGTCGTGGGGAACGCGCCAGACGGGCTCGAGCGGTGCGGGATCGCTGGAAAGCCGCGGGATGAGGTGCCAATGAATGTGCGGCATCTGGTTGCCCAGCAAACCGTAGTTCATTTTTTTGGCGTCAAACGTCTCGGCCAGCACTTTGGCGAACCGGCTGACTTCTTCCATCATCTGGATGCGCTCGGTCGGCGCCAGATGGAACAGTTCCGTGGCGTGGCGCTTGAAGACGACCACGGTCCAACCGGGAAAGAATTGATCATCGTGGAGATAGGCCATCGACAATCCCAGATCCGCGATAAAGTGGTCCGAGCCCGGCCAGGTGCCCAAGCAGGCGCTGCACGACGGATCGCTCATGGCTGGATGGTCTTCCGTTCCTCTTCCGTAATGACGCCCTTTTTCAACAGCAATTGAATGAGCCGATCCGTCCGGTCTTGAGGGGGACTGCCAACTTGCGGCTGCTTGTTGGCGGCCTTGGCCTCAGCAGGAAGACGCTTTTTCCCATAAACGCGAAAGGCGGGCGTAAAGATCGAAACATAATCCTTATTCCGAATGCGGACGGAAAACGGCGGGCTGTCAGTCAACGGGGCGAGGTCGGGATTGGTGCCGAGGGGCACGCGGAAAAATGGCTTCCCGTCCTCGGTTTCTCCGTCCTGTCCGATCACCTCAAACCGATGAATGAGCGGTTCGCTTTTCAAGGGTTCTCGGTCTTCGCCGGCGAGGTTCGTGATTTTCTCGAGCACGACGATCAGGGAGTCAGCGATGTACGGGTCGCTGGACTGGTTGCGGACCGTGAGATCATAGCGGTATTCGCTGTTGAAATTGTCGCGGCCGGTGAGCGTGACAGTGACGATGGCCTTGCCGGCCAGGTCCGCGAGCTGATCGAGCGACGAGGCGAATATAGGGCCGGCGGTCGTCTCCGCAAGCAGCAGCGCTCCAATCAACAGCCGGCCGATGGGAAAGGAAGACGTCGACATGATCCGCAGGAGGCTCATCGGTATTGAGACTGTATCATCGGAGCATAGCAAAGAGCGATGGTTGGATCGAGCATTCTCGCCGTTCTTGCCTTGACACCCTATTTCTTCGAAAGATATCCTTCGCGCGGCAAACGAGTCGAAGAACCGACGATGCATGATGTCACTCCTCCACATGCCCCGCTCCTTGTCTCCCGTGCTCTCGTTTCGCAGTTGATGCGTCTCTACGACGTTTCTCATCCGCTTCGACGTGGGCGGCTCATTCGCGGCTATGATCGTGCCCACGCGGTCAGGACGGCACGCATGTGCGCGGCGGTGGCGTCTGCGCTCGGTCATGAGTCGGATCGTGTCAGGCAATACCAAATTGCTTGTCTGCTGCATGACCTCGGACGGGCCGGTCTGGATCGTCCTCTATTCGGGAAAATCTGGTCCTGGGCGAAGGCCCACGGCATTCCGACGAGGCCGCGGGAATGGCGGGCCATCCATCCGGAAACGACCTATGGACGAGAAACGGAGGCCTTCATCGCTCGATACCGGCAGGCGCTCGCCTCCGACGGCATTCCCATCACGCCGTGGGCCAAGGAACAGATTGAAATGCGGCTGGGCTATGCGCGTCGCCTGGCGAGGCGATTACGCGCGGTGCGATCGTCGATCGCGCGCATGGGCGTGCGCTGGGAATCCTGGATGCAGGCGGTGATGCTCTACTACTATTATCCCGAAAAACTTGCCCGCGCCCGGCCATGGGTAAAGGAATTGGCAGAGGTCCTCGTCGCCTGTGAGCAGTTCGAAGCCTACAGCAACCAGCGGCGAGGCCGCGACTATTATGTGCGAAACAAGGAAACGATCGCGGAAGCCTTCGCCTATCTGGAGAAGCTCGAGCGGGAAGGGATTCTCAGCGCACGCGTCATGAAGACCTTGAAGCATGTGGCGGCCTCGGGCCGGTTCGACGCCATCATTGCCGAGGCCCGTGGGAGGCGTCTGACAACGAGAGAGCGGCGGTTCCTCCATCGAATGGAGCGATGAGCATGGCGGTCAAGACGGTGCCCCTCAAGGTCGATATGCGGGGTGGGACGCACATCGAAAATGTGACGAAGCTGGTGCAGGACGCCTTGGCCGGTACGAGGGCGGCCGCCGGCATCGTGACGGTCTTTGTCAAGCACACGACGGCGTCGATCATGATCATCGAAGATGAGCCCGGCATCAGAGCGGATACGAAAACGTTTTGGGATCGGACGGTTCCCGCCGATCCGTCCTGGCAGCACAATCAAAAAAATCCGGGTGAAGACAACGGCCATAGT
>DATJGE010000113.1:0-2005 GCA_035495295.1 Nitrospira sp.
TGCGCCGACGCCGCCCGTCGCATCGCTCAACACGCTGGCGATATACAGGAGTCCGCCGACGATGACCGAGAGCTGGACGAAATCGAGGATCGCCACGGAAAACATGCCGCCGAACGTCGTATAGGTCAGGACGATCACGGCTCCGATCATCATCCCGACTGATTGACTCACCGCCCCCTGGGTGACGACGTTCAAGACCAGCCCGAGCACTTTGAACTGTGCCGCGACCCATCCCAGATACGATGCGACAATGCACAGTGTGCACAACACTTCCACACGGCGGTCGTAGCGGAGCCGGTAATAGTCGCCCACGGTCCAAAGATTGAGTCGGTAGAATCGCGGCGCGAAGAACAGTCCGGCAAGGACGAGACAAAGACTCGATCCGAACGGATCGGCGACCACGCCACGCAGGCCTTCTTTGGCAAAGGTCGCCGAAATCCCCATCACCGCTTCGGCACCGAACCATGTCGCAAACACCGTCGCCATGACAATGGGAACCGGAAGACTCCGTCCGGCCACCGCGAAATCCTTGGCGCTGTGCACGCGTGTCGCCGCAAGGAGACCGACGCCGACAGAGATCAGCAGATAGAGAATGACGAAGGTCAGAACCATTCAGGAGTCGACGTGTGGACTGAGGCTGGGAGCGCAGTGTACCGTTGCACGGGCAAACGCGCAACCAGCGAATAATTGTCTTGAGCCCGCCAGCTCCGATGGCTTACTGTACGAATAGGGTACGGAGTCGCCCTTTCGATCTCTCTTAAGCAGAAAGGATGTTTGCATGCGCATCGCGATAATCTTCATGATGATCGTCGTGCTGAGCGGTACGTCGGCGGGTACCGCCGGCGCGGCCGATCCCTCTACCGACGATCAGAAAACCATGTATGCCCTTGGCTTGATTATCAGCCAATCCCTCACGCCGTTTGCGCTCACTGAGTCCGAGCTGGATTTCGTGAGGGCAGGCATGACCGACGGCGTCCTCAAGAAGACCCCGAAGGTAGACCTTCAGACCTATGGGCCCAAGGTCAATCAGGTTCAGCAAACGCGGGCGGCAGCACAGGCTGACGTTGAGAAGAAGGCCGGGACGGCATTCCTCACGAAGGCGGCGGCCGAGCCTGGAGCGAAGAAAACCGAATCCGGCGCCATCGTGACCAGCATTAAGGAAGGCAAGGGCGAGCAGCCGAAAGCCACCGATACCGTCAAGGTGCATTACCACGGCACCCTCATCGACGGCACCGTGTTTGACAGTTCCGTCAAACGTGGCGAGCCGGCCACCTTCCCGCTCAACCAGGTCATTAAGTGTTGGACGGAAGGCTTGCAGCTCATGAAGGTCGGCGGGAAGAGCAAACTGGTGTGCCCGTCGGCCATTGCCTATGGCGATCGCGGCTCACCGCCAACGATCAAGCCTGGTGCGACGTTAGTATTCGAAGTGGAACTGCTCGAGATCGCGAAAAAGTAACCTGACCGCATCGGGGCCGGCACCGTTCATGGGCTGGCCCCTCTCATACCTTTGATCTGAAATCGCTATTCCATCCGGCGCGCGCTGAAATCATTACCAGTGCCATGCACAAGCAGGCACCCGTTAAGGCCGCGATCATGTCCTTCTGGGCATCCCATTCGTCTCCTTGCGTCCCGAGATAGGCAGCGCCTAACTCCGGGCTCACGATCTGGGCGACGACCGCCTCCACAATTTCGAAGAACCCGCTTTGAGCGAGCATGCCGCTGACGGGAAGATAGTACGACCAAAGGCCCCGCACGCCGGCCAGCCGGATCAAGATCTCGCGCAAGGGATAGACAAGCAGCAACCCATAGGCGAAGTGGACCAACCGATCGAACGGATTACGCGAGAGCCCGAACACCTCCTGCGACCAAAAGCCGAACGGGACTTCCGCGTAGGTATAGTGTGCACCGACCGCGTGGAGGCTGAGGAAGGCCGTCATCAGGAGATACGACGGCGTCGAGAATTGAAACCGGCGGTAGGTAGCGACAAGCGTGACGACAGCGGCGA